>CAJOCJ010000012.1 GCA_905236635.1 uncultured Bacteroidales bacterium | reverse complement strand
GGGCGGTAGTCTGACACTGTGTTCTTGCTGGTAGTGTCGCCTTTTCTGTTGATGAGCTTGCCTTCGAAAATCATGTTTTCTGCAAGCGTGGTCTTTCCGGATTTCGCAGCTCCAATGAGAGCGATGTTACGGATGTCGTCTGTCTGAAATACCTTCATTTTATTTTTATTTTATTATTATTTTCAATTAGGGCGCAAAATTACAAAAAAAAACCACACCCTCCACGAATTAATTTAAAAAAAGTTGAGAACCAACAGCTAATGGCTAAAAGCCAATAGCCTTCCACTGCTCCTCAGTGAGCTTCGCGCCAATGTTTTGAATGACGTTTCCAGCAAGGCAGTTGCCCAACTCACCGCATTTTTTCAGGTCGTAGCCGAAAATCAGTCCTGCCATGAATCCCGCGGCGTACATGTCACCAGCACCAGTGGTGTCGACGACGTTAACCTTGTTGACTCCCACCTGCACTTTTTCGTTGCCACGTTTGATGAACGAGCCCTTGCTTCCGACCTTCACCACTGCTATCTCGCAGTTCTTCGCGATGAACTCGAGAGCATCCTCTGGTGTGCTGTGTGTCAACACCTTAGCCTCTTCCTCGTTGGCAAAAACGATGTCGATCTGCGGCAAGAGTGCCATCAGAAAGTCGCGGTTGTCTTCCACCACATTGTATGATGCGAGGTCCAGAACCACCTTGCAACCCGCCTGTTTCGCAAGCTTAATCGCCTTTTCGAAAAGTGGACGGTTGGCGATGAGATATCCCTCAACATAGCAGTAGTCCCAGCCTTTGAAAAGATCCAGAGTGAGATGGCTTTCGTTGAGCAAGACAGCCGCTCCGAGGTCGGTTGCGAACGTACGCTCGCCGTCAGGCGAGATGATGGCGTGAGCTATGCCGGAATGCACGTTGTCGTGAAACATGATCGGCTTCACACCTGCAGATTTCATGGCTTCCTCAAAAAACCATCCCACCTCGTCATTGCCTGTAAAACCTATATATCCAGTCTTCACTCCGCACTTTGCCAAGCCGTGAATCGTATTTGCCGCCGAGCCTCCAGGAGCCATCGAGTGGTCAAACTTCTTGAGAATGTTTTCAGCCTTTATCGAAAACTCTTCGCCAACGAGTTGCATCGAGCCTTTAGGCAGTCCTAACTCATTGAGAATGTTGTCGTTGTCTATTCTCGTCAAAATGTCAACGAGAGCGTTTCCTATACCTAATACTGACATGTTCTTTTTGTTTTTGAATAAAAAAAGAATGAACGCCGTATGGAATCCATTCTCTCAATTAATAACATGAAACATAAAAAATTACACTTTGTAATCTCTCGCGCCCCCTTCAGGACTTGAACCTGAGACCCCCTGATTAACAGTCAGATGCTCTAACCAACTGAGCTAAGGAGGCGAAAAACGGTTTTCTCCGTTTGCGGTTGCAAAAGTACGATGTTTTTCAATACGTGCAACAAAATTTTGAAGATATTTTGATAAAATTTTTTAAATATCTGATTATCAATATTTTATCTTCCAAAAACAGTCTTCCAAAGTATAGAAACGTCAAGCCAAACCGACCAGTTTTCGTAGTAGTCTTTGTTGATTTTTACCTTATCCGGCCAGATGACTTCGTCATTATAGCGCTGCGGGTCGTCTTGTTCGGCCAAGATTCTGTCCTCATGCCTGTATTTGATAGATGCCGGACCCGTCAAACCAGGACGGAGCTTGAGAATCACCCTGTCGTCGCCCTCGAGCTTGTCGGCATAACCCGGCACATCGGGACGAGGACCCACAAAACTCATGTCACCTATTAATATATTAATGAGTTCAAAAAATGTGTCAGCCTTGCTCTCACGAAGCCAGTGCCCAAACGGCAATGTGCGCTCGTCATTGGCAACTGAGACAGTGTTTTTATCCTCAGCACCCTCAGCCATCGTGCGTATCTTATAGATAGTGAACGGCTTAGCGTCTTTCCCAATCCTCACCTGATGATACAAAAACTTCCCCTTCGGCATCTTTATTTTATGCAAAATAAAAATCACCAACAGCACTGGCGACAAAATCACCAGCAGAATCAGGGAAAAAAGTCGGTCAAATATATATTTAATTATCATACTGCATCTTATGCATATTCAAAATAGCCTTGACATTTCTACTCCAAATCAATCTTCTAAACGGCAACAACACCCTCACTATTGCCCCAAACCACCATTTATATTTAATTTTTAACTTACAATATGCCTTTCTGAAATTGAAATTCTTCTCCAAAAAAGGTTGAATATTCGAGTGCTCAGTGATACTTCTGGCACCATCTGCAACATATCTAAACTTCTGATTATCAAGATAATACTCATTCATCTTATAGAAAAATCCATAGTACGGATACGTCGCATTGTGCTTATATTTCGGGTCAAAACCAATCAAGCCGTATTCGCAGGCGCCATCCCAGACACGAACCTCGCAAAAGCCCACCATTTCCTGCGTTTCCACGTCAAAAGCACCCCAAAAATCGTGATTTCCTTTACATTTGTCGAGATATTCGTTGAAAATCTTCTCATTCATATCCCGATCAGAGATGTTATAATCCACATAAGTGGCCTTGATAATCGGATAGCCTTTTTGTCTAACCAGTTCTTTATCAACGAGTTGAAAATCAAAACTTCTCAAGGCATGACGTAGTTTTTTACGCTCATTCTGCGAATGTTCCTCCATGCCGCCGAAAGAATCCTTTATCAGATACCAGAAATCCGTCTCTTCCTTACAGTCGAAATCGAAGGTGTTACGAACCATCCAACCACCTTGTCTCAACAATGTTTTACATTGAGAATCAGAGAGCTGTTTCTCTTTGTCTGGAGCCAGATTATATCTCCACGCGTGACGATATATTTCAAAATCCGATTCAGAAAACATGTTTTACAACTGCATTAAATGAATAACAAATGAAGTTTATAGCCGCTTTCAACCACGACAGCTTTTCAATCTTTCTGTACACTCTCCAAACGTCGCTTGCCGCCTTGATTTTATTGCTTGAAGCTGAGCCTGGCGTGATTCGGTATTGATGTAGCGGACCCGGCACCGGATATGCGTCATAGCCTTGTTTCATGATACTCAGCCACGATGCCATGTCTTCGCTGGTAGTGATAATCGGGTTGTTGACCTGTCCGATTTTCTCTATGTCAAGAACGACCGTGCCACAACAAATGATAGTGTTTTTCAGATATTTGTTGTAATGCATCACGCCGTCATCTTTTACAAGTTTCTTTATATTTCCCTGAGAATCAATCACTTCGTAGCTTGAATACGTGAAAGCCACGTCCTTTTCAAGCATAAAAGTTACTTGTTTCTCAAGTTTGTCGTTCTTCCAGAGGTCGTCGCTGTCCAAAAAGGCCACGAATCTTCCCTTTGCTCTCGCAATCGAGGCATTTCTCGTCTCCGCAATGCCTTTATGCTCGTTGACAAGCAGATTTATCCTTACGTCTTTCTCGCAGTATTTGCTGACAATCTCAACGCTTTTATCTGTTGAGCCGTCGTCGGTGATGAGCAGCTCCCAGTTCTGATACGTCTGAGCCAAAACCGACTCTATGCTTTGCGCGATGTAACGCTCAGCGTTGTAACAAGGCATTATTATTGAAACCAATGGTGTCATTGCTTATTCGTTGCTGTTGTTTTTCCTTCTTCCAAACCCTCGGTGCTCTCTTTCATGAAGATGACTTTCAGCGTCAACAGCATGAGTTTCAAATCCATAAGCAGAGAACAATTCTCCACATACATCATGTCGAGCTTGAGTTTGTCGTATGAGGTGGTGTTGTATTTGCCATAAATCTGTGCGAAGCCTGTCAGTCCGGCCTTCACCCTGAGGCGGAACGCAAACTCCGGCACCTCTTTTGTGTATTCGTCAGCAATCTCCGGCCTTTCCGGACGCGGACCGACGATGCTCATGTCGCCTTTCAGCACGTTGATAAACTGCGGCAACTCGTCGATTCGGCAGGCTCTGATGAACTTCCCGACAGGCGTTATCCTGTCGTCGTTTTCTGCCGCCAGACGCGCCACTCCGTCTTTCTCGGCATCGGGAATCATGCTGCGGAACTTCAAAATCTTAAACTGCCTACCTCCTACCGTATAGCGCGTCTGGCGGTAAAAGACCGGACCTCTGTCGTAGAGGAAAATCGCCAGCGACACCAGGATCATCAAAGGGGAGAGAATTATCAGGCCGATTAATGAAATGAAGATGTCGGCAAGTCGTTTTATCACCCTCTGAGGTATCGTCAGCACCTGGTTGTTGGTGTAAAGCAGCGGTGTGTCGAAGACTGCCAAGTTTTCCGCGCCCCGTATGATGATATCCGAGATTTTCGAGGTGAGATAGACCTTTTTATTCTTCAAAAAACAGGTCTTCAAGATGTTGTTTCGCACCTCATTCGGCAAATCGTTGAGTAAAATGATGTCGTAAGGTTTTATCGTTTCCTCAATGTTTTCAAGCATCTCGGTATAGCTGACCTCTTTCGCGACCTGGTAACTGTCGTAACGCTCGAGCATCTTCTCCTTCATCCTGTTCTGATGCTCTCCCACCACGAGAAGCACGGTGTAAGGTGGGAAAAGCTTGCGGTAAACCACCATCAGAATCACAGTGAAGATGAAGAGTGCCACCACCTGTGCGAGGTAGATAAACAGGAAATACAGCGAGAGCTTGGGAATCATCCAGAAATATCCCACCATCAGGTCAGTGATCAGAATCTCGAAGAAGTTGACGCACAGCAGTCCGACACATTGTGACAGCAGCACATTCGACTTTTTGCTTACGTCGAGCTTATATCCACCGAAGATGTTCACAAAAAACACCACAAAGATGGCATAAACGAAGTACATGGCATAGTTTCCTTTGAAGAGGAACTCCTTGAACAGCAATTGGTTGAAGTAGTTATGCCACACATAGACGTAAGGTATCACCGCAATGATCGTAATCAGGATATTGCAGGTCAACAGGTAGAAATATTTGGATTTCTCTTTCATTATTGTGATTATTTTTTTATCAGACTGAATACTCTTTGGAAATAACGCCAACTCTGCTTGAAGAAGTTACTCGGCATCTTGTGTTCGCGCACGCAGCGCATCCTCTCTCTCATGATTTTTTTATGCACTTTCATGCCGCTTGACGAGGTGCCGCCGCTCCGCATATTCACAAATATATCGTTGATATACAATGTGTTGATGTTTCCTTCCCATATCATCTTCACAAACATATCGTAGTCGGCGCAGATGGGGTAATCGAGGCTGTAGAGGCCGAACCTGTCGTAACATTCGCGTTTCACATAGAACGACGGATGCGGCGGCATCTTGCCCCAGTTGAGCTTCTCGCGCTTGAAATCCTTGCCAGAAAACACCCTCACCGTCTTGTCAGTTTCATCCCATTTGACATACCTCACATCAGCGTAAACACCTTCCACCGTTGGATTTTCCGTGAACGTCTTGTTGACTTTCTCCAAGATATCGTCGGCAGCGAAGAAGTCGTCGCTGTTTAGTATTCCCACCACCTCGCCTTGTGCCATCTTCACGCCTTTGTTCATAGCATCGTAGATGCCTTTGTCGGACTCCGATACCCAACGCAGACGGCCTTCAAACTCAGGCTCGAACTCCTTCACTATGTCCATGGTGCCGTCCTTCGAATTACCGTCCACAATGATGTAATCCACGTCCTTAAACGTCTGATTAAGAACGCTTTGCATGGTGTCGCGCAAGGTCTCGGCACTGTTATATGTCGCGGTTATCAAGGATATTTTCATACAAATCAATATAATCTTTATAACGATCGTCTTTATTATAAAACTTCTCGGCTCTTTCTCTGCAAGCCGCTGAATAACAATGTTTCCCGTTTTTATGAATTGTCTCAACGGCCTCCACAAGCTGATCATAAGAGCCTTTTTCCACCACTATACCCGTCTCTTCTGTCACCGATTCAGGACTACCTCCTGTCTTGTACGTCACCACTGGCGTTCCACAAGCCAAAGCCTCGAGATTCACCGTCGGGAAGGTGTCTTTGTAAGTCGGATTCACGAAGACATCTGCGCGTGAATAATACTCCGCGAGCTCATCCTGACTGTTGGTGCGCGATATCGCAGTGATATTCTTAGGCAATTTCTGCTTCAAATCATCTTTCACGCCGACCATAATCACCTGATAATCAGCATTTTTAGATAGTTTCACAAACTCTTTCACACCTTTGTCGTCGTCCCAGTTGGAGGCAACACCAAGGATGGTAAACTTGTTTGAGATTTCTCCACTCGCCTCTATCGGTCGGAATGCCGTTAAATCAACGCCGTTATTTATGACTTTTATCGGATATTTCGACAAAAACGACTGTTTTACGACATCCTCAAGCCAATGCGACACCGGCACTATCGTCATGTTTTTCACCGAAGTGAAACATTGCTTCTTCAACTCATAATTACGCTTCGACCTGTCAATTATCGATTTCGGATACCAGTCCATAAGATATTGACAATCATGGCATTGCGTCTTCCATTTGTCACAATTGTAGTTTTCAAACTGCGCACAATGTCCCGTAATGCTCCAGCAGTCGTGCAGCGTCCAGACGACAGGCACGCCGCTCTTCGCGAGATAGTCAAACAAAACCTGATAGTTCAGATAATATCCGTGGATGTTATGCAGATGAACGATGTCTGGCTTTATCTCTTCCAACTTGGCAATCAACGACTTAGTGGCATTTTTCAAACCAAGACCATGAGCGTCAAACAGCAGACTTCTCACCCCGTTAAGCTTCTCTTGCAACTTCGTAGTCGTCTGAATATCAGAGAATTGCGACTTATTCAGATACCTTGCGCCATGCACTATGGTGGTCTCGAAGCCTCTCTCGGCAGCCACGTGCGAGATCTGCTCCACGATTCTACCGTGCGAGCCACAGTTCAATGCGGTGTTTATCTGAATAATCTTTGGCATCACGCAAACTTATATGCTATTTTCAACAATAAATTTCCTAATCGGCTTACAGTACCCCAATAAAACAGTCTCGTGGCTAGTGTAAACGCCTTGTTTTCCTTGGCTTCCCTGCGATATTTCTTCGCCAGGGCCTTGTCTTTTCTGCCATACACCGACTTCATGATATACAGGTACAGCTGCTTGTCGTCCTCGTTTAGCTCAATGCCGTATTGCTTGGCGTAAAACATCCTGCATTCACGGGCAGATCGGTAAAAATCTATCTCTTTTTGTATATCGGAGTTATGCGAAGCCGAGTTCTGTAAAACTCTATAAACAGCAGTTATCTTATTGATATACTGAAACTTACACTCTCTCGACATCTCTATCTGCATTGGCAGGTCGCCCATCTTGAAACGCTGGGTGTAATACATCTTCGGGATTTTCTCCAAGAGGTCTCTCCGATACATCATCGTCAGACTCCCGATATGACACTGCGCCTTGAGAAGTATCTCCGTTGCCACGATAGGCTCCGTCGGCCATTTCGAATGCCCCACCTTGCCATCCGACGTCTCAAAATCGGTATGTACGAAGCCCACTTCCGGGTTGTTTTCCATGATATCGACCTGCATCTGCAGCTTCATCGGGTCGGTCCAATAGTCGTCGCCTTCACAGAAAGCTATGTATTTGCCGCGACACGACATCCTGTTCCACAGCCCGTTGAACCTGCTCGTTGTTCCGTCAGGGTTGGTGAAATGCGACTCTTTTCTGTCTCTCAAAAACAGCCTTATCTTATCCTGATGTTCAACGGCATATCGCTTGCAAATCTCTCTGGTGTCGTCCGACGACTCGTCTTCACCCACGATAATCTCATACGGAAAGTCGGTTTTCTGCATCAAAATGCCGTCAAGACACTGCCCGATGAAATCCTGCTGGTTGTACGTCGCAACGCACACACTGACAAGAGGCTGTGTCTTGTTCACCTCCTTTTCTTCCCCTAAAAATTCATGTATGGAAGAAAATCGCCTAACTAATTCACTCTCAAATGTTTGCATCGATTTTGTCGATAATATTCCTAAATCTTTTTAAAGTGTCGATAACCTCGCCTTTCTCGTCCACCACTTTCACGCCTCCGTTCTTCACCGCGGTGTAACAATTCTTCGCCTTCGGATACTTGTTCTGTTGATCGAGCAGATAAGGCACCGGGAAGAATCCCTCTTTGAAGACCTTGTATAAACCCTCGGCGGTGTAGAGATTCGGTATATGTTTCTCCAGAAGCTCAATGGCGCCTTTACACTCAGCATACAGGTTCTCTTCACGGAACTTCACGTCGTCGTTGTATTTCATGTTCTCAACGAGGCCTAGTTTCCTCATCTTACGATACTCGCGTAATGCCGATAGCGTAATCTTGATACTCTCCTCAATCACTGGCGGCGTTGCCAGCCGCACTGCCTCCGAGTAACTCACCACATGTATTATCTGCGGACTGTCGTCATTCTCCGGCTCGATGTCATCCATCAGGGCTGTCACCGCCGCCAGCTGTATCTTAGCCTTCTCAAGGTCGGGGGCAAAGTAGTCGAGACCCGCCCTGAGTTGCAGACTGACTTTGAAGTCACTGTCTTCCAATTCGCGCACCAGACGGAGCATCGTCCTGCCCTTCGCCAGGTCCTGCACGCCCCATGTCTGCTTCGGCGTATTGAGCATATTTTGAAGTATCAAATGCTTGATACCCAATTTCTTAGCTGTCTTTGCCGCGAGATATGCTGAGATGACATACGTCACGTCGTCACCACCACGGAACGCAAAATGATGCGGCACGTTAGGTTCCAACGGCTTGCCCGTCGTAGCTATATACCGTATCGCCTCGAGATGTTCGCGGAGGTTCTCAAGTAAGTCGTTATTGCCGCGGCCGTCGAGTTCGCAGAACCACCAGAACGACAGTGCATGCCAAGAGATGTTCAGGGTGCGCTCGTGCATCTGCGCCATCCACGGCACGTCTTTGGTGCCCGAATATGTTCGCACCAGCATCGGCTTGGCAATCTCGGCAATCTCTTTGTATTCGACCTCCGAGTTGATGGGCACGCCGCCACCATTGTGTTTCCCTTGCCAGTCTTCGCCGAAGTTCGACTGCGTGAGCTGTGAGCTGCCTATCGAGAGCACATCCAAAAGCCTGGTGGCGGCGAGCTCTTTCACCCATGACTTGTATTCTTTGATAGCCTCCAATCTGTTTGGGTTGTACGGACCCGCATGCACACGTATTATCGGCAGGCTGTGTTTTTCCTTGCAATAGGCGAGTCGTTTCACGTATGAATCGTTGTCCTCGCCAGCCTCCTTATAACCGTAATGGTCAGGGATGCCAATGCTTTTGCATCTCTCCTCCTCGATGAGCTTCTTGGCAAAGTCCCAACGCGCCTTGTCATATTGGTTGGTCTGTGTCAGCACGCTCGAAATCTTGTCTTTCGGTACGCCATAACGCATCAGCGCCTCCTCAGCGGTCTCATCGCCCGGGAAGTAAATCACCTGACTGCCAAGCACTTTCTTCACCAAGACGCAGGTGTCAGGCAGACCCGCAAACGACATGCTCTTGATGATGCCGCCGTCTTCGAAAAACATCTTGCTGCTCTTCAGCTGATAAAAGATGTTACAGAAATAATCCCTGCCTTCCGCAGGGTCGAGACGATAGCTGAAACTCAGCCTCGAGATATTGTTATCGTTGATCCATTTGATAAGAAGTCCTAAGTTATTGACTTTCTTGACATCCGAGGCGGCACACATCACCTCCGCCGGCGCGATGACGGTGGTATAACCGCAGTCACGCAGCAGATTCGACATCGTTGACATGCCCATGGTGTGGACGTCAACGTCTGTCTTCAGAAAGCCAAACACTTCATTATCAAGCAGTTTCATCATTTATCTTTCTAATTATCTCTTCGGGTGTAAAACCTTCGAAGCCCAAATTTTTCAAGTTTCTTCCTTCTTTACGAAAATCACGTTGCAACAGCTCGGAACATAGGGTAATGATAGCATCCATAATCGGAGTAGGCACTTTCGCGGCTTTGCCGAACTCCGAGATTGGCACCAGACCCGTCGGGATGTCCTCGGTTATCTGACGGCAGTCAATCTTTGTGGGCGCCAGAATCTCATAATATGCAGGGTTGTTACGCATCCTCTCGCATAACGTCGTTCCTTCGATGTTATCGTAAGCGTAAGCCACCCAGTCGCTGGCCGAGACAGGATGTATTCCGTAGGCGTTGGCGACAGCAAGTCTTTCATTATCAATACTCTCAATGAGGTTTGCCAACCCCGGCGTCATGTCTCTGTAGAAATAGAACTCGTTGCCGCGCTCGATAGCCGCCTCGTTGAAAAGCACCACGCTCGGATGGAAGATGGCGCCGTAGTTCTCGAAACTCGTCTCCAGAACATTGGCGGCTTCTTTGAAACAGTCGAAAACACACGCCAGCTTGCCGAGAACATATTGCGTATCGGATGAGGGATAAGCCGACAGAAGAACCCTGTCTTTAACGCCTATGATGTTTACCACACCTGTCTCAACAATGCGACAAGCAAACACAAGTGTCTGGGCCTCAGCGAGATACACCCGCTTCTTAACGCCATTTTCTCTCAGCACCTGCTTAAACTCCAGCGCTCCTCCAGTCCTGCCAGGATTCAACACAACCACTTGATTGTCAGCAAGATATGGCGCCATCTGCCTTGCAAGGTCCTTGTGTGCGTTGGCGGTGGTGGTCACCATGACAAGCTCCACGCCCTTGATGGCCTGCGCCATATCGTCGGTCACCAACGCCGGTTTGCCGCTGCAATGTAGCTTGCCCTCAAGGTGTATCTCGCTGAGGCGTTTTAATGCTTCGACAACCTCCACATTTCTGTCGCAGAGACTCACCTCGTGGCCTTTCGACGCGAGATATGCGGCGTATGCCTGACCTCCGTTGCCCGCTCCAATAACTGCTATCTTCATTATCCGTTAATGTTATGTATCATAATGTCATTGCCTTTGTCATCAAGGATTTTCAGAGTTTTATCGACCTCAGAAATCTTCTCGTCCATCTCTTTCAGGCTGTCAGCGACAACCAAATATCCCATCACCCTGTCGCCACTCGTCTCGTGTTTTGTGATAAGATTGTTTTCCAATTTATATTGAAAATCTTTGACTATCAATCCTTTATACCTAATATCATCTCGCCCTTCAATCTTCACAAACATGCCGTTGTAACAATAGACATAGTTCATCGTGGCATATTTGACCATCTTCTTGGGCTGCACCGTCGGTCTCTCGCCGAAAATCCTATCGACATAAACCTTCATAATGTCAACGCCACTGATGGTTTCAATCACTTTATGCTTCGAGCCGCCCCCCATCCTGGCACTGAACTCCAGCACATAAAACTCGCCTTCATGAAGTATGAGCTGCACCAAAAGCGGTGTGTCTTTCAGATTGAAGGCTTTAGCAATATTTGCTGCTATCTCCGTAAGTTTTTTCTCCTGATTTTCATTGACGACAGGATAATAACTCTGCGTTATAGTGAAAGAGTTGGTGTTTTTTATCTTTTTCGACTGTGTCGCACAGAGAAACATCACCTCATCGCCTTGTACATAAAAATCAGCCGACACCTCTTCTCCCGACTTAAACTCTTCAACAACTGCCGTTTTCGTCCTGCTGCATTCTATCGCTTCTGCCAACGCCTCCGCAAAATTGTCAGTCTCAGTAATCTTTTTCACTCCTTTCGACGAGTTGCAGTCGACAGGCTTCACCACCAGCGGATACTGAAAGTCTTTTGCCGCATCCAGATTAACTTTATCGACAATGGTATAACGTGCCGTCGGGATACCGTTCTCCATCATCACTTTCTTCATGTACGACTTGTTCGTGACATTCAAAGCCGTCTTGTACGAGATGTAAGTCGGCAGCGTCAAGTCTTCCGACACCTTCGCGACCGTCAGCAAAGCCTGGTCGGTACAGGCGGTACACACCATATCCACTTTTTCAGAGATGGCGATCTCTTTCACCTTTTCGACGTCGAGAGTGCTTTCCTGTATGTGTTTGTCGGCATATCGTTTCGCCGGCGGATTAGGGTAATAATCGACCAAGACGACTTGATGTCCTCTGCTTTTTATCTCGTTGATCAAATCAATCTGGTCGCTACCGCCAGCTAAAACCAAAACTTTCATCTCTTCTTAATTAAATCAATAATCCTCTCAACTTCTTGATTTTCAAGACCATAGTAAATTGGCAGACAAAGCACTTCTTCTGCGATTCGTGTCGCTACTGGGATGTTTTCAGGCCGTGCCGACTCCAGGTCTTTATACATCGAGAATGTCGAAATCAACGGGTAGAAATACCTGCGGCCGAAGATGTTGTCTTCCTGCAGTTTGAAATACAAAGCGTCTCTCGACATGCCGAATTCCTTCTCGTCGATGAATATCGGGAAATACGAATAATTGTTTCTAACTCCTTGAGGCTCAGCAAGTATCCTAATGCCTTTGACATCTTTCAGACCTTCACGGTACAAATCGGACACCACCTTACGCGCCTCGATGGCTTTGTCCACCTGCTTGAGGTTCAGCAGTCCGTAAGCAGCACGCACCTCGTCCATCTTACTGTTGATGCCCGGTGCCAAAACCGTCGTCTCGCCAGCAAAACCGAAGTTCTTCAAAAAGTCGATTTTCTGTTTCATCTCGGCGCTTCTCACCACCAACGCTCCGCCTTCCAAGGTGTTGTAAACCTTAGTGGCATGGAAACTCAGCGTAGCCATATCGCCGTATTCCAGAATCGACTTTCCGCCTATCTTTACGCCGAAAGTATGCGCCGCATCATATATCACTTTCAGATTATGTTTCTCCGCAATAGCCTGTATCTTCTCAACATCACAAGGGATGCCATAGCAATGTACAGGCATGATGGCCGTAGTGGCAGGCGTGATAGCAGCCTCAATCTTCTCAGGGTCGAGGTTGCATGTCTTCGGGTCGATATCGACAAACACAGGCTTTATCCCATTCCACAAAAGCGAATGCGTAGTCGCCACAAAGCTGTATGGCGTAGTTATTACCTCACCCTTGATCTCCAAGGCCTGCAGAGCCGTAATGAGAGGCAGCGTGCCATTGGTAAACAGACTGATATACTCCACGCCAAGGTACTCCGCGAGTTTCTTCTCCAGTTCCTTGTGGTAAAAACCGTTGTTAGTAACCCATTTTCTGTCCCAGATATCTTCAAGATATGGGATAAACTCCTGTAAATCAGGGAGCAAGGGCAATGTGACAGTTATCTTTTTATTCATTTTTCGCTTTTTTTGATAAAGCCAATTACAATCTTCTTAAGTTCTTGATACTCAGATAATTTCAACATCTCGCACATTCCAATCATCATCCCGAATCCTAAGATGAGCTGTAGCGGAAACACCACGAAAGGCGAGATCTGTATGAACGACAGGGCGAACACCGCCAACGCCATCGTCAACGATATCAGAAACGAAGGCATGATGTCCCTGACCTGCTCCCGACAAGGGTAATCGATCTCTCTTCCCGAGAAATGTCCGTTGAGATAATATGCGATGAAGCCTGTAAACACGCTGCCTATCAGCATCCAATAGATGTTGATGAAGATGCCGAGCAAAATCGGCCCGACGGCTATCGTCTTCTTCACAATCTCCAAGATGAGATACACGTCGGAACGGCCCTTCACCTGTAACATGTTGAGGTTCAATGCGTGAAGCGGATAAAGCATGCCCGAGAAACAGATTATCTGCAGATAAGGCACACACGGCAGCCACTGGTCGCCGATAAGCACCCTCACCATGGGTTCCGCCACCGCTGCAAGCCCCAGCATACAAGGGAAAGTCACCAGCATGGTGATCTTGATGACCTTGCGATACGCCTGTTTCAAGCGTTCTTTCTCGTCCTGAATCTTACTCAAAGCAGGATAGCTCACACGATGCACCACCGCAGTAAGGTTGCTTGAGAATATCATGTTGAACTGCTCCGCACGAGTATAATGGCCGAGCGTCTCTGCACTGTAGCATTTGCCTATGACCACCTGATAAATTTGCTTCCAGATGGTGTCTATCAAACCTGAGACGAGCAGCTTCCAGCCAAAACCGAACAACTCTCTGAAGCTCTTGCCCGAGACCGTCAAGCCCGGTCTCCATCTGTTGAAGACCCACAGCAACAGGCTGTTCATCAGTTGACGCGAGATCTGCTGACCCACCAAGCTCCACACGCCATAGCCCATCAACGCCATCCCGATGCCCACCACGCCACTCACCAGCGACGCCGCCAGCGACACCTTGGTCTGCGTCTTGAAGTCGATGTTTTTCACCAAGATAGTCCGCTGGATGATGGCAAAGGCGTTGATAATCACTATCGAAGCCATCACCTTCGTGACAGGCACGAGAATAGGTATCTCGAAGTAAGCGCTTATCGCGTTTGCCGAGAAGTACAGCACGAAAAACAGCACCACACTTATCAGCAAGTTGAAGAAGAACACGGTGTTATAGTCGGTGTCGCTGGCGTCGTTCTTTCTTATCAAGGCATTGGAAAATCCGCTGTCGACGATGCTGTTAAACACCGCTATGAAAATCATGATGATGCCGATAACGCCATATTCTTCAGGCGAGAGCAGACGCGCCAATACCAGCCCGACAAGGAAGGTGATACCCGACCCTGCCAGGTTGTCGGCCAGACTCCAAAACGAGCCCGATAACGTCTTATCTCTCAGCGAAGCACTCATTTATCAAAAGTCGTAATATTTTCTGTCCAGACTGCATCTCAAACCAAAACTGAAGATGAAATCGCTCTGGTTCTTAAGTCCTTGCGCCTCAAAGCTGCGATGTGTCACCTCGGCGAAAACATTCATGTTATACGCAGGATTCACCAGATACGACACCGTAACATCATTCATCATAACTGTGGTTTTTCTTCCAGTAAGGAGAAAATGACCATCGTTGTTGTCGTAACCATCAATATCAGCCGGATAACGATAATCATTGTACACATTATGACCATAGTTCGCCCATACGTCGTTTTCCACGTCCCAGTCGTCGCCGTATTGTCCGTAGTTCAGCTTATACTGGAAATAATAGCGTTTCCAGTTATATTGGGCACGAAATACCATTTCCCAAAGATTGCCGCCCCAAGGATGTGCCAACGGCTCATTGTAATGTGCGTAATTGTCTTCGCCCACACTTCTTTCCGTACCCTGGTTTGTATGGGAATACATGTAAGGTCTGACAATATTGCCTTCCAACTGCAAGAACAGGTTTTTCACTCCAAAACAGTCGTAGCTCTTCACACCGAGTTGATAAGCCTGCTTATTGCCTGTATATCCTTTACGAGCCAAATACCTCTTCACTGTCATCTCGTCGAGCACAAACTGTCCGTAGATAGTCGTGTGTTTGCCAATGATATAGCTCATGTTGATACCCAAGAGAGCGTTGTCAGCTGAATTGCCCGAATAATACTCTGCCGAACGAAGGAAAATTATCGGATTGACATATTGAAAGTCAAAGCCTCGCTTCATGTCGATAGTAGCATACGTAGAATCGTTGACCATCACCTGCTGGTGTGTCTGTGCCGACGCCATCAGAGCGTCGAAGAAACCTATGTTGAAGCGTTTGGTGACCGCAAAATCAAGATAATGGATGACCGCCCATTTACGAGCATAAGTCTTGTCAGCCATAAGAGTGTTTTTGTCGCTCATCTGGGCATACATGCAAGTATATTGAATCCTCCAGAAATCAGCGGTGAATTTCAGATAAGGATAGGCATAGGCGTTGTCGGAAAGCATCATCGAACGATAGCCGTCACCGATAAAATTCTTGCCATAGCCCAAAGTCGCATTAAGCCAGCTGGTAGGACGATATGACAAGTATGCCGAGGCGTTGGTATAATCTCTGCCATATTTGCCATAGCGTTTTGCATTACCCTGTCCTGGAATGACCCTGGTTATCGAACAAAGAGTATCGATATATTGTGGGAAAACCGCCTGATTTTCCCTGATATTCATGTAAAAAGCGAAGTTTTTGTCGATAGTTCCCTTTATCTCCGCTCCGCGAGTGTTAACCCAAGTAGTGCGATGTCCGTCGGAACCAGCCTGAAAATCAACATAAGGATTAATTGCGACATAGTAATTGTCATTCTTCACCCTTATAAAATCGTCATTCAAAATGCCATTTAAGACATAATTCCAAAACCGACTTTTTTTGTTAATCGAAATACGATATGAGTTATTGACACTGTCAATGTTGAGGACGTTTCTAAACTGCCATTCCGTCCAACCTTTCATTGAAGTGTGAAACAGATAGTCGGAACTGTACGCGGCGGCCTGCACCTCCATCTCATAGTCATCGTTGAGTGGAATCTGCAGCTCCTGCGCATTAGCGAATAAAGATAGCGTCGCAATGACGATAATCAGTAAATATTTTTTCATTTTGATATTGATTTGTCAATAAAATTATTTCTAAACAACAAGGCATTGAAGAAACAGAAGAAAATGATACCCATCTGCACCTCGAACACCGACTCAAACAACGCATTGAAGCCTATCATCAGCAAAAACGAGCAATACAACATGTCGAAACGCTTCGTCTTGATCCATAGCACCAACGGAATCACGAAATAGGCCAGCAACAGCAGCAGTCCGATAATACCAACGCTGATAATAGTGTCGAAAAACATGTTATGAGCGTTTATCTCAAAATCAATCGCAAATCTAATAAATTGATATTCAACAAGATATGTCGAAATGATTTGCGGATCGACACCACGTTTCTCGGCCTCCTTCATCATGTCGTTACGCATGTTTTCATCCGGCTCATACCATTTATCATCAATGACTCCATCAATAACTTCAGCCATTTCCGGCGTTATTATCTTGACAATATCGGCTTTATAATCCCGATAAGCTGCCTGAACTGCATCCGTACGGTCGCCTGTTCCCACACCAAAGAGCCAGTTCTCCTTCAAGACCTTCCGATAACCCTTAAACTGCACCAACCTGTGGTCCGACGAGTGCTCCGACACAATATTCGCAACGGTGTCGGTAATCCTCGAGACACTCTGCGGCACTGCCACACAAACACCAACAATCACGAATACAAACAACCCGCCTAATGCCAGACCCAACTTCTTCTTTTTCATGATGAAGAGCAGCCATATCCATTGCAGGAAGAATGTCAAAACCAACCATATCAAACCGGCACGCGATCTTATCAAAATTATGAAAATGACGAGAATAATATATGCTATCGCATTGATTATCTTAATTTTACGATTGTTATCTTCAAAGATTCCGACAAAACAAAACATCAGACCCAGACTGGCGTACATCGAGAGGTAGCTGTGGTGCACATAATACAGCTTCATCAGGTTTTCATCAAAGAAACGGGATGTCGGAGCACCATTGAACAGCACGTCATAAAGCGCATAGAAGAAATGCATGAAGAAAAACAGTATGCATCCCAAAATGAGGGCGTAACCGATGGCTTTAAACCTCTCCTTGGTTAGATACGACATGTCGGAAACGATAAATATCACTGGGAAAATCAGGAATCCGAGTTTTTTGCTCACCTGCGCCCAACCCACCGAGACGTTCTCCGTGTGGATCATCCCGACGAGATAAATCAGCCAAGTCAAGGCGAAGACGATATAAGCCCATTTAAACTTAAGCTGAGCCTCATTCATCTTGAATTTCTGGTCGAAAATGAGCTTCAAGACCGCACAAACGAATAACGCCACCTCGCAATATTGCGCCGCGAGCCAATGAAACGGTATCGCGAAAGCCAACAGCATCATTATCAGCATCTCGGCTTTTTGAAATGGCCTCAGTCCTTCGAAAATTTTGCCCATATATCTATTTTATTGATTACTAGATAGTTACATAACGTCTTTACACAGCTTCGCTTCTTGACCCACATCGGCGAGCCAATAAAAAAAGCCTTATTTTCAATAATCTACAAAAATAAGACTTTTTCTTTAAATAAATATAAAGTAAGGTTAAAAAATTTCTACGAAATTTTTTCTCAGGCTTTTATTGAAAATCCAACGCCAATCCGACGCCCAGATTCTTACATATTCGCCATAATCGACGAAATAGACGTAGCTGAAATACAGGAAGATAGTGCCTGCAACAGCCCACTCCCAAGGTGCCAGACAGAACAAAAGCGTAATTCCTACCGCCGACACCAACGGGTGCATAACAAACTCGACGCCGTAGTTGGCGGTGTTGCGGAACGCCCTATCTTTCAATCCTTTAAGTATAGGCAATGCGACGAGCCATATCGGACAGGTCACAACTGCGGCGGCGAGGTAGAAAGGCAGTCCGAGAAGCACCAGCAAGGTCTTCAGCAACACCCTTCCGAAAGAGGGTTTTCTGGCAGCCGTCACCACCGAGATCTTTTTCTTTGTCCTTTGTCTCGCAAACTCCTTGACCTTCTCGAAAAGACCCGTTGCCTTCTCTGGCTCTTTGCCTTTAAAATCAAGGATTTCCGAAATATTTTTTTGGTTATCAGCAAGTCGTTTCTGCAACGAACACGGACGTTTCCCTGCCTTGATTTTCGTCATCTCCCAGATGGCTTCGTAGTCGGTATCTTCATCAGGCACAAACGAGATGAGTTTCGACATTCTCTCTCTCAAAACCGCCTTTAACTCATTGATAATCACCGCTTCATTCTCGCCTTCGTGGGCTTTCATGTATTCAGTGACATTGATAGCCTCTCCATAGCTCACCATCACAGTGGTGCGGAACCTATAATAGTCGCCGTATTCTAGTCCCACAGGCACGATATACACTGGTTTTTCGTTGCCAAACTGGCGGTTAGCCTCGATAGCGATGTGGAATATTCCCTTGCTCAGCGGACGCAGCGAGTGTTTTGTGCGGTGCGTGGCTTCAGGGAACAGATACAACGGCACCTCATCATGCATCACGTCAACAGCCTGGTCGATGGTGTCGCCGTTCTTGTCACGCACCGCACCTATGCCGTCACGAATCCTGTAAATCGGCAGGATACGCAGCCATTTCAATATCTTTGCCGTCTTCGGGTTTTGAAAGATGTCGCCTCTTGCGATGAACACCTTCTTCTGCCTCGACGTGGCGAGAAGCACCATGGCATCCATCAGGGTGTTGCAGTGGTTCGACCCGAATACAATTGCACCATTAGCAGGGATGTTCTCTTTCCCGACGATTTTTATCCTCGAAAAAGCGCGGCGTGTATGATGATCGACGAAATTTCTAGCAAAAGTGTATAGTCTGTCGTCGTCCTGAATCTTTCCCATCTTATTTCTTTTTGAAAAAACTCAACACACACAATATCACAGCGCAGCAGATGATGCCGATGAGCTGCCATGTCCAAGGACTCGGATTCATCTCGGCATCGTAAATCTCCATACGTGTCTTCACCGATTTGATGATGGCGTTGGAGCTGAAGGTGGCACCGTTCACCGCGTCGATTTCAAGGTCGACAGCCTCTTTAGGCGTCAAGCCATAAAACTTCTCAACAAGGTTGTCATCTGTGACCTTTTCAAGAAAACGAGGAGTCTCTGCATTATCGAGGATTTCAATGCTTGCGATTCTCCCATCTATCATGTTGATTTCCAACGGGATAATGTCGTTGAAACCAACGATATCCTTGCAAAATTCCTCTGTGTAAAGTGTCTCTTCAAACTGTGGCTGAGGATGGTTGTTACCAAAACGGTCGATGCCATACATCACGGCAAAAAAGCCGAGGGCAACGACAAAAACATAATTCAAAAATTTTACTGTCTTCATATTAGAAAATGTAGTTAAATCCTATATACGCTCCCAGACCTTCGCCATCGGCCTTGTTGAGTGCCTTGGCGAACTCAGCCGACACCACGAAATTCTTGTTCATGATGAGTTTCAAGCCACATCCTGCCGAGGTATGCAAGCTCTCGTCCTTACCGCTATAGAACAGGTCGTATTCCTCGTCAGTTTCGTAAGTGATATGGTCTTTCATCAACTCCATTGCCGCTTTCTGTTCTTCCAAACGGAACGTCTGTGTCACCATGCCCGCGTCAAACATCGGGTTCAACGCCACGCACCAATTTTGGTTGATAAACTTGAACTTCGCCACTCTCCAGCGCAGCTCCACATTCATCCATGCCACGCCTTGTCCGATAACGCTGTTTCTCCTGATGCCTCTACCTGTCGTCGATCCGCCATATGCCTCAGTGTATATCTTCTTATAAAACATCAGGTTAGTGTTCATCATGGCATAAAATGGGATGTCACCCGCCAGCACGTTTTGGGCGCCGACACGATAACAGAATGTTAACTTGTCGCTGACAACTGGAATATAATGATGGAAAACACCCGTAAACGTCAGGTGGTCATATCCGTGACGGTCAACAAAATCAGGGGCTGCCGTCAAGGTGGCTTCAAAATAAACACCTCTCGTCGGGTCGTTTTCAAAGTCTTTTGAATCGTAAATGATACCTGCCTTGAACTCTGTCACATTTCCAAATCTCTCATCTTCACGTATAAGACCGCTCTTTTGGTATAAATCATAAAGTGTGTATTGGTCATCATATTTGCTGAGATGCAGTCTGTCAAGAGTGTAATTGTAATATGCCAGACCCAACCCGTAATACAAATGTTCCACATTCCCAATCTGCTGCTGCATGCTGACAATAGCACGGAATTGTCTTCTGTCCATGGCATAAAAACCACTTTCTTTCAGTCCCGGCTCGTAAACGATACCCGATGGATAGTCAAGGAAAGGCTCACTACTTATCCTCACCGCCATGTCTTTGTAAAATGGTGCAGCATATCCGTTGAAACCGTAAAACTCGAATTTTTTATCAACAAAATAGCCTATGTCAACGAAAAGTCTGCCTCTTGGGATTATATTGTTCCAATAGGAATAAGTACGGAAGATGCTCGAGCCTTTGGTATATGCCGAGACCTCAACGTTTATCTTGAAATCATATCCGGGATATTTTGAGCCATCACCGTAGTTGAAAATGTCGACGCAAGCACCATACTGGAATCCCAAATCGCTGTTGTATCCCACCACTGGCAATGGTCCGAAGTTCCAGCCTTTCTTGATGATTTCGCCGTTTTCGTTGTACGTCTTCTCTTTCTTCTGCGCTGATGCGCCAAATGCCAACAGCACAACCAATAACGTAAGTACTAACTTTTTCATGTCACATTTATGTTTAAATGAGAAATCCCATTAGTTATTTATCATTCCTTCAACAACAATCACTATCTCCCCTTTTACTTCTTTTTCTTTGAAATATTTAATCACCTCGGCAAGGGTGCCGCGGACGTTCTCCTCGTGAATCTTAGTAAGTTCCCTCGCCACCGACACTTTACGTTCAGGACCGGCAGCTTCGGCAAGTTGTTCGAGTGTCTTCACCAGCCTGAACGGCGACTCGTACAATATCGTAGTGTATTCATTCTCAACGATTTGCTTGATCTTCGTCTGGCGTCCTTTTTTATGCGGCAGGAAGCCCTCGAAGATAAAATGATCGGCTGCCAGACCAGAGTTTACCAGAGCCGGCACGAAGGCCGTGGCGCCTGGGAGGCACTCCACCTCGACGCCGCGCCTGATGCACTCTCGCACGAGCATGAACCCTGGGTCGGAGATGGCCGGAGTGCCGGCGTCGGTAACCAAAGCCATGCGTTCGCCGTTGGCGATGCGCTCCGCTATACGCTCCACAACTATATGTTCGTTGTTAAGATGAAACGCCTGCATCGGCTTGCTTATCTCATAGTGTTTCAATAAGTTACCGCTGGTGCGCGTGTCTTCCGCAAGTATCACATCGACCTCATCGCGAAGCACACGCAACGCCCTCAAAGTGATGTCTTCAAGGTTGCCGATAGGCGTCGGGACTAGATACAACTTCATATAAACCTTCTTTCTACAAGGTCGTTCAACATCTTGTAAGCCTGAGTGTCGGTATCCCACTGGAGCTCAATCTGCAACTCGCTCATATATACCCTTGCACCCGACAGCGTCGGGAAGTCGTTCAAAGCATCGATGGCCTTGTTGTAACGCTCCACCGAACCCATAAACAACTCATTGATAATCATCACTTTATCGTTAATTCCCAATGCCATCCTGATGTCTGAAATAGGAGTGCGCTGCAACTTGGCGGCAAGGCTGTTGTCTTCCTCAACTGGCTTTTCCTCTTCAACTGGCTTCTCTTCTTCTACCGGTGTGTTTTCCACAGGCTGCTCCACCCTGAACATCTCGTCATCGTCATCTTCCCAGTCTTCATCGTCGGCTTCTTCAATTTTGTTGGCGTTGAACACCTCATTCTCATCGTCGCAAAAATCCGATTCATCAATAGGTAAGATATGTTTTTTCACCACCTCAACAGGCTCTTCTGCCGCTGGTTCTTCCTCGGGTTCTTCTTCAGGTTCTTCATCTTTGAAATCCAAGCCTTTGTCTTCACCGTCGTTTTCTCCGTTGATGTCTGGTTCAAGATTCACAAACTCTCCTCCCTCGTTGATTTCTGTCTCTACAACTTCAGGTTTCTCTGGCTCTATTTCAACTTTACCCGATTGGTAGTCACACAATAAATCATACAGATCGCGTGTGCGTTCCATCAAAATGTCGAGGTCGAGGCGGCTCATTTCACGGTCGTTGCGATACATATAGTCGACCTGCACCATCATGCGGCCCAGCTGACGTTTCAGCTCAAGCACGATATTTTTTTCATCATTTTTTTGTGTTTCCATGATAAAAATCCTTATTTTTGTAGCAACAAAATTATAAAAAAATTAAATACGTAGAAGATGTTTCTCGAAAAAGATTCTCATAATAAATCACAAGGATGGATTGAAGTGGTGTGCGGCTCAATGTTTTCTGGCAAAACCGAAGAGTTGATACGTCGGTTGAATCGCGCCAGAATCGCCAAATTAAGAGTCGAAATCTTCAAGCCGGGAATCGATACGAGATACTCGGAAGAGGACGTGGTGTCGCATAACTCCAACGCTCTGCACTCCATTCCGGTTGAGAATGCGCAACAGATCCTGTTCTACTCCAACGAATGCGACGTCATAGGCATTGACGAGGCACAGTTTTTCGGAAACGAGCTTATCGACGTCTGCCAACAGCTTGCCAATCAAGGGATTAGAGTAGTAGTGGCCGGTCTCGACATGGACTTCCTAGGCAAGCCGTTCGGCCCTATGCCTCAGCTCATGGCGATAGCCGAAGACGTCACAAAAGTGCATGCCATCTGCATGCGCTGCGGCAGCTTGGCGCAATACTCCTACCGTAAAATTGCCGGCAACAAACTCGTCGTCTTGGGTGAGACCGAGAGCTATGAACCTCTCTGCCGCGAATGCTACATTAAGGCGATGCAAGAGAAATCACACACACAGGAATAATTGGCACGATTTTTGTTTAAAAGATAATAAAATTTAATGTTATGAAGAGGTTTTTTGTTTTCATAATAGCATTGGCTATATCATTGAGTATCAACGCTCAAGACTATCAAAAGATGTGGAACGAGTATAACGAGGACATCTCGAACCTCCTTCCGGAATCAGCCGAAAAAGTGCTGAACAAAATAGAAAAACAGGCCAAAAAAGACAAAAACGACGTCCAGCTGCTTAAGACAGTCATCAAAAGATGTGAGATTTTCAACATGAAAGAAGAAGCGCCCGACGACACCATCATCGGGTATTGTAAGTCGTATCTTCCCAACTTGTCGGAAGCATCACAGGTCATTCTGAAAACCGAAATCGCACGTTTCAAAAGCAACTACGACGATATCAAGCCATACAAAGACAACGATTTCATCAAGACGGTCAAGATGGAGACATACGCCGACCTGTTCCAGTCTGACGACTCTCACACAGTGTATAACTTGGAACTCGAACCGACGCTCTATGACTACGTAATGCATTGTCTGTTAAACACTTATCATCTGTATAGTATTGAAGACGAACTCTATGAAAAGCTTCTGACCTTCGACCTCGAGAACAATTATACCAAGGCTTATTACAACAACCGCCTGCAACGACTTGGTGGCCTTTACAATGATGATGATTATGATAATTATTCAAAACTTGCAGCGGAATGCACTGATTATGAATTTGTTGCGAAAATAAGAGTCAAACAAATCAATTATCTCGTTTATAAAAAGAAATATCCTGAAGCAAAACTGTTTTGTGACGAGACGATGAAACTGCTCGACAAAAAACATCCTATCTACAAGCAATGCCAGGAGTTCAACAGCAGTCTGACAAAGAAAACCATTTCAGTAAACATGCATAACGTGTATGTCCCGAACCAGACTATACCTGTCGGACTGACATATCGTAACACCACCGACCCGTCATATAAAATATTTAAGGTATCATCAGAAGAGTTCATGCAGTATTCCCAGCTCGATACCGAAAAGCTTTTTTCTGCTCTTTTTGCTAAAAAAGCCATAGCAAACAACACCGTCAAAACAACACGCGAAACTGACTATTGCGAGCATTCGTCGCTGATAGCTCTTCCTGCTTTGCAATGCGGAATATATTATCTCGTGTTTTCAAATAATTCCAGTTTCAAGGATGTTGAAGACCTTATTTTCACGCCTTTCCAGGTCAGCAACCTCTCATTTTTCAACCTCGACACCGATGACAACCTCAATCTCTATGTGCTGGATCGTGAGACAGGCGAGCCAATGGGTGGCGTCACGGCATATTTCACTGAGCGTTATTATAACTACAAGACAAAAACGTACGACCGCAAAAACATTGGCAAGGCTGTCAGCGACAAAAACGGCTTCATGACCGCCCCAGCCAACGCCAACAGGTATTTTATCGACTTATACCATAACGGCGACACCTTGATGTCTACGATGTTGTTTGACTTTTACAAATATAACAACAACCTCGATCCAACTGTGAAAAGCAGGATTTTCACCGACCGTGCCATCTACCGTCCTGGACAGACGGTGCATTTCAACTGCATCGTTTACCGTGGAAACTCAAAAAGCAACGAGGTGCTTCCTAACTACAAAACCGAGATTAAATTCTTCGATGCAAATATGCAACTTGTTGACACTCTGCATCTTACTACCAACGAATTTGGTTCCGCAAGTGGCAGTTTCACCATACCAGCCGACAGATTGAACGGTTATTACAGCATTATCGATAAAAACAGCTCAACGTCAATCAGGGTTGAAGAATACAAACGTCCGACCTTCGAGGTGACGTTCGAGACGCCAGACAAAGAATACAAAATAGGCGACAGCGTCACCGTGACGGGCAAAGTGGCGGCGTTATCTGGATTCGGACTCGACAACGTACAATACAAATATCATGTCGTCAGAAAGACCGCTTTCCCGTACCGTTTCTGGTATTGGGTGCCATATTACGTGGAAGACGAGACCATCTCACTGGGCGAAAACACCACCTCAGATGACGGATCGTTCAGCATTGATTTTAAATTATCTCCATCAAGAGATGTGAAGATAAACCACATACCATTTTACACATATGAGATAGTGGTGGAAGCCACCAGCAAACAAGGCGAGACACAGAGCGGATCATTCTCCATTTCAGCTACCTATAATAAATATGCCCTCTCCGTTGATGCGACAAAATCAGTGTTGAACATCAACGAATTTAAAACTTTGGATATTTCTGCCAAGACTATCAACGGCAAACCTGCCAATACCAAAGTTGAATATAAGATATACAGAATCAACGACATAGACAGATATCCAAGAGACTTGGGCGACTTCGACCGACAGCTTATCAGCGACGCACTGCTTAAAGCGTATTTCCCAAATTTCGATTTTTATGCCGACAATAGCATCACAAAAGACATTGTGTATGAAGGAGTTATAGATGTAAACGGAAAAGCCAAGTTGTTGAAGGACAGCAAAAACATTACATCGGCAAGATATGTCATTGAGCTGCGTTCTGTCGATGACACACTCTCGGCTTTCTCAAGCGAATACGTCGTTTGCGATATTAAAGCAAAGAAAATGCCTTATAAATCGATGTATTGGACCAATATTGACAAGAGCTCGGCACAGCCTGGCGAGACAATAAACTATTACGTCGGGTCATCGGAGAAAAACATCTCAGCGCTTGTGATGGTCAAATCGGGTCGCAAGATTCTCAAACAAGAGCGTGTCACCTTGAACAACAATATTTACAAGTTCAGCTATAAGGTGCGCGAGGAAGACCGCGGACGTCTGGATTTCCAGGTGGCGCTGGTGAAATACAACACCGAGATGAGGCATATCGACTTTGTTGAGGTGCCTTTCAACAATATGAAACTCGACATAGTGTTGAACACGGAGCGTGACAAGACCTTGCCGGGTTCGACGGAGACATGGAGCGTGACGGTGAAAGATTATCAAGGCAACCCTGTGGCAGTGCCAGCGATGGCAGTGATGTATGACGCTGCCCTTGATAATTTCGTCTCCCTCGACTGGTATATTAACACCTTGCCGACAATCAACGCCGCTAGCACGATAATGTCCGACAGGAGCTTCAACACACATATCAAGTCGCAATATTATTATATCGCCCATTTCTACATTGAAGACAATCCTACTTATTCTTCAGTCACATTGCTTCCACGTCAATGGCATAGATATAGATATCTTTCAGGAAAATCAATAATATTGGAAGACGCTGCTATGGTTGAAAGAGAGGTTGTTTACGATGTGGAAGAGTATGCGATGGGAGAGGCGGCCCAAGTAGAAGAGAATGGTGCTATCGGTAGCACGGAAGAGCCGAAAAAGACCACTGCGGCGAAGATTCGTAAAGACTTCAACGAGACAGCTTTCTTCTATCCTAACCTGCGCACCGACAACAATGGCGACGTGACATTCACTTTCACCATGCCCGATGCCTTGACACGCTGGAACTTCAAACTCTTGGCATATAGCAAAGACCTGAAGACAGGCACTTTCGACAAGACCATCGTCACCCAGCAGCCGTTGATGATTATGGCCGACATGCCTCGTTTTGTCTATGACGAAGACACCCTCTGGATAGCGGCAAATGTCATAAACTTGTCTGACGAGATGTCGTCACCATCAGCGAAACTTGAGATCTTCGACGAGAACAACAACCCAGTCGATTTGATTATTTCAAACAAGACAATCAATCTGAAGAGAATCGAGCCAGGCCGCAGCCAAAGCGTGAGATGGAAGGTGGCAATGAAGAAAGATGTCAACCCGTTGATTTTCAGATTTTCAGCCTCGTATAACAAGTTCAGCGACGCTGAGCAGCATATGCTTCCGGTGTTGAGCACCGATATCTTTATGACTCAGACCTACGCCCTGACCACCAAAGCACACACCAATGATGAATACGTGTTTGACATCAGCAACGAGGGCGAGCGGAATTACAATGTCAAGCTAGAGTTCAACGCCAACCCTGTTTACTACGTAATACGCGCGCTGCCTTACCTCGCCGAAGGAGAGGAAAGATATGCCACCACGGCATTCCACAGATACTTTGTCAACACCTTGGCTCAGAGGATAGTGCAGAGCAATCCGAACATTAAGGAAATACTAGATGAGCACGAAGGCGACACCCTGTCAGAGCTTCAGAAAAACGAAGACGTGAAAGCCATATTGCTAAAGGAGACACCATGGGTGCTCGAAGCCCAGAGCGAGGCAAGGCAGCGCGCCAACGTGACCAAGCTCTTTGACACCGAGGCTATAAACGCCAACATCGCTTCTGCTATGGATATCTTGGAAAAGAAACAGACTGTCAACGGCGGCTGGTCGTGGATTGACGGCATGCCTGAGAGTGAATATATCACACAATACATTTTGTACGGTATGGGTCGCCTCGACATCAAGAACAACATGACAGAAGACGCATTCCATTATCTTGAAAATCAGGTGGTTGAGCGTTATGACCTCCTTGACACTCCTAAGAAAAAGAAAGACGCCATCTGCAGTTTCATGACAATGCAAGACCTGCTTGCGATGAGCTATTTCAATTATAAGACAAGTAGCAAGTTTAAAGAGACTAAAGACTTTTATATCAAGAAGTTATATAGCGAGTGGAGACGTTTCAACATCGAGGAGCAGGCACACATCGCCTTGATTCTCAACAGAAACAACAACAAAGAGGTTTCTAAGTTGATTATCAAGTCATTACGCGAGCGTGCCCTTAAGAACGAGCTTGGAATGTACTGGCGCTATATCGACGTGGAGACCGAAGCCAGAATACTTGAGGCGTTCCTTGAGATCGACCCGAAAGATGAGGAGATTGACAATATGCGCTTTTGGATCCTGACGCAGAAACGCACCAATATGTGGGAGAACGACCGTGCTACCGTGGAGGCTATCTTCGCCATCATGAACCGTGGCAACGACTGGACAGAAGAAAACGCCAAAGCGTCAATGGCTATTGGAGACGACAGTGTTAAGGTAACCGTTGAAAACCCATCCAACCATGTAGTCTGGGGCGGAGTGTTCCGTCAGTATTTCGTGCCGATCGACAAGGTACAAAAGCATAACGACGCCATGAAGGTGAAGCGCGAGCTGTTTGTCGAGCGTTATGTTGACGACCAGGTGAAATACATCCCGATAGCCGAAGAAAACATCAAGGTGGGTGACAAGGTCAAAATCGTTATCAGCTTTGAAAACAGCCAGGATATGGAGTTCGTGTATCTCAAGGATTTACGCGGTGCCTGTTTCGAGCCGACAGAACAGCTCTCAAGGTATCATTGGAGCAACGGCATGTGGTATTATCAAAGCACCACCGATGTGTCGATGGAGTTCTTCATTGAGTGGCTCTCGAAAGGAAAACACGAGCTCTCGCATACTGTTTATGTGACGAAAGAAGGCAATTTCAGCGCAGGATATTCGCAGATACAATGTCAGTATGCACCAGAGTTCGGCGCCTATTCCAATGGAAGCAGAATAATTGTCAACTGATAATTCTCAATTTTCAATTATCAACTTTCAATTATTTTAAACCCTTGACGGTAGGGGTGCCAGGGATGAAGTCCTTGAGGTAGAACGGCTCAAAATACGCCACATCGACGAAGTCTTTAGCGTCAAGTTTGCGTTGAGCTATTACATTCATATATTTCGCAGAGCAGTGGAACTCTTTGATAACCGTGATTTTATCATCGTTTTCAAAGAGTTCTGCGCATTTGTCGGCACCGTCGCCGAAGAGATAAATCTGATGGTCTTTCTTCAAGTCGGCAAATGAGTTCTCGTCGATGATGATAGCCTCAGTATCCTTTATTTTATTGATATTCTCGTCGAAGATGGCGGCATAAACCTCCATGCGGCGGGCGTCAATGGAGGGAATCAGCAGGAGATTTCTCCGCTCGCTGTGCTCGGTCGAAATGACGGACAGACCTCCAAACGCCATAGCGTGCAATGTTTCGACAGCTATGAGAGGTTTTGAGACAGCGTAGCAGAGGCCTTTGGCGGTGCTCACGCCGATACGGAGACCTGTGTAGGAGCCAGGTCCCATGCTGACTGCCACAGCGTCGAGGTCGTTGTAAGAAATACCCGCAGTTTTCATCACCTTATCGATGAAAAGTGTAATCTTTTCGCTATGGTTCTGGCCTTTAGGATCTTCCTCACAAGCCAGCACCTCGCCCTTATGCACCAATGCCACCGAACATGATGGCGTCGCCGTTTCAAGACAGAGTATCATTATTTCGTAATTTTTGGCAAAAATACAAAATAGTTAAAAGTTAAAAGTTAAAAAGTTAAAAGATTTTTCATCCTTATTGGAAAAATTCGACTTTTAGATACTATTTTGTGACGAAATTTCCCTATTTGTGACGAAATATGTAAAATATTCGACCAAAAGACACTATCTGTCTTATCGAGCAAGCTTGGTGGAGGATTTTTCCATTACGCCGTAATTCGGTCAAAATGACGATAATTTCACTTTTTTCTTTGATATTAAAATTTAAAGATGTATTTTTGCAGGTTAAATGTGCATTTTTTAGAAATGGAAGTGGTAAAAACAGCGATTGAAGGCGTGGTAATCATCGAACCGAAGGTGTTTGGTGATGCGAGAGGGTATTTTTATGAGTCGTTTTCACAACGGGAGTTCGAGAGGCTGGAGATCAACACGGTATTTGTGCAGGATAACGAGTCGAAGTCGTGCTATGGCGTGGTGAGAGGACTACACTTTCAGATGCCTCCGTTTGCACAGGCCAAGTTGGTGCGCTGCGTGAGAGGAAAGGTCTTGGACGTGGCGGTAGATATCCGAAAAGGTTCGCCAACATACGGCAAACACGTGGCATGCGAGCTGAGCGAAGACAACCATCGCATGTTCTTCATCCCACGCGGATTTGCCCACGGTTTCTCGGTATTGAGCGAAACAGCCGTCTTCCAGTACAAATGCGACAACTACTACGCTCCGCAAAGCGAGGGAGCACTACAATGGAACGATAAAGACTTGAATATCAACTGGTTAGTACAGGAAAAAGATGTGATTTTGTCGGAGAAAGACAAGCATCATACATTGTTTAAAGACTTCGAGTCACCATTTAAATTTGAAAAATAAGACGATGAATATATTAGTCACAGGCGCCAACGGACAGCTCGGCAACGAGATGCGGATAGTTTCAAAAGGAAGCCCCGACCGCTACATCTTCACGGATGTGGAAGAGCTTGACATTTTGGATAAGAACGCCGTGATGGATATCGTGAAAAACGAGCAGATACAGGTTGTCGTCAACTGTGCCGCCTACACCAACGTCGACAAGGCCGAGGACGAACCTGAGATGGCTGAGAAACTAAATGCCACGGCCGTCGGATACCTGGCGGAGGCATGCAAAGCCAATGACGCCACGCTCATCCACATCTCCACCGACTATGTGTTTGGAGGAAATGAGGGTAACACCCCACGAAAGGAAGACGAGCCTGCAAACCCGACGGGAGCATACGGAAGAAGCAAACTGCATGGCGAACAAGCCATCCAGAAGACCGGATGCAAACATATAATCATCCGAACCGCCTGGCTTTATTCGGAATTTGGTCATAATTTCGTGAAAACGATGCTGAAACTGACGGCAGAGAAAGACAATCTCAACGTCGTTTTCGACCAGATTGGCACTCCGACCTACGCATTGGATCTGGCAGAAACCATATTAAAAATTATCCACAATTTACAAAAGAAAGAAGATAATTATCAATTATCAACTATCAATTATCAATTATTTGGAGTGTATCACTTCAGCAACGAAGGCGTCATAAGCTGGTACGATTTCGCAAAGGAAATATGTGAGTTGGGAGGCAACAAATGCGACATACAGCCATGCCACAGCGACGAATTCCCGAGTAAAGTGAGACGTCCGGCCTATTCCGTGTTAGACAAAACAAAGATCAAGAAAACATTCAACATTTCGATTCCATATTGGAAAGACTCGTTGAGAAGATGTTTGTCAAAATACAGGTATGCATCGGTAGTTAACCCATTCCCGTGATTAAATGATTGTGTATTGTAAATCAATGGGTTAAATTAAAATTTTAGAAAAATGGAAAAAGTAACAATATTACCATATGAAAGTATTTACGAGAATTTTGTAGATAAGAAATATCTCAAGAAGGGCCTCGATGAATACTATTTCAGAAACCAACAAGCAAAGAAACCTGAAAACGGCTGGCGTCATCTGCGTTCTGACGAGATTGAGCGCCTGGTGAAGAACAGCAACACCGCCACCAGCTGGGATACTATCTTGGTGACCGATGACTTCGACACCAACTTGGTGAAAAACAACCGATTCTACGGCATGGTGCGCATCGGAGCCATCAAAAACGTGGTGCTTCAATATCACGACCTTAAGATGTCGTGCGGTATCACCGACAGCACCATCATCTCATGCGATATCGGAGATTACGTGGCACTTCACGACGTACATTACATTGCCAACTATATCATCGGCGACCGTTGCATTCTCTTCAACGTGCACGAAGTGTCATGCACCGACCACTCTAAGTTCGGCAACGGTATCCTGAAAGAAGGCGAGCCGGAAGACGTGCGCGTGTGGCTCGAGGTGATGAACGAAGCCGGCGGACGTAGGATATTGCCTTTCGATGGCATGATCACCGCTGACGCTTACCTATGGGCGAAATATACGGATATCACCAAGTTGCAGGACAGACTGTTCGAGATCACTCAGAAGTCGTTTGACAGCCACAGAGGTTATTATGGCACCATTGGCGAAGGCTGTGTCATCAAGAACTCGTGGATTATCAAAGACGCGAAGATCGGTACGTGTTGCTATATCAAAGGCGCCAACAAACTGAAAAACATCACCATCAACTCGTCGGAGGAAGAGCCGTCGCAGATTGGCGAAGGCGTGATTCTGGTAAACGGTATCGTGGGCTACGGCTGCCGCATATTCTATTCGGTGGTGGCGGCACGTTTTGTGATTGGCGACAACTGCAACCTGAAATACGGAGCGCGTATAATCTATTCCATCTTGGGCGACAACTCCACCATATCATGCTGCGAGGTATTGAACAACCTGATATTCCCTGCTCATGAGCAACACCATAACAACTCGTTTCTCATCGCTGCCTGCGTGATGGGACAGAGTAATATGGCGGCAGGTGCGACATTAGGCTCGAATCACAACAGCCGTGCCACAGATGGTGAGATAGTGGCAAAACGCGGATTCTGGCCTGGACTTTGCTCCAGTGTCAAGCACTCTTCGAAGTTCGCATCATTCACACTGCTCTCAAAGGCCGACTATCCTAACGAGATGAACATCCGTCTGCCGTTCGCACTTGTTAACAACAACGTATCGAAAGACCAGCTCGAGGTGATGCCTGCCTATTGGTGGATGTACAACATGTACGCCATAGCGCGTAACACCTCCAAGTACCAGAAACGCGACAAGCGTCTGCGCAAGATCCAAAACATTGAGTTTGAGACATTTGCGCCAGACACCATGGAAGAAGTCATAGCAGGACGCAAGCTCCTCGAGGTGTGGACAGCCAAGGCTTATCTGCGTTCGAAAGGCGAGTCGACAGAAAGAGAATATTACGACTTACGCGAGCTCGGACACAAGATTCTCAACGGCGACAAAAACGTGGTGAAAGGACTCGAAGTCTTAGGTGAAGATATGGAGAAGTCACATCGTAAGGTAGTGATACTCAAGCCTTATGAGGCCTATCACGCCTATGAAGACATGATTATCTATTACGCCGTGAAAAACCTTGTCGCTTATCTGGCCATCAACCCGAAAGAGTCGTTTGAGCAGATGTGCAAACATCTGACCAACGTGCGTCAGCGCGAGTGGGTTAACCTCGGCGGCCAGCTAGTGACGGAAGACGACATTGAGAAACTCATCGACGACATCTGCAACGGCAAGCTCGACAGCTGGGACGACATCCACAAACGCTACAACGATTTATGGGTTAAGTACCAGAAAGACAAACTGTTACATAGCTATCAGGCATTGAGATTCATCTACGACAAGTGTCCTTCTTTGACAAAAGAAATCTTTGCCGACGCGCTCAACAAAGGCGAGAAAGTCATTCAGTACGTCTGCGACCAGGTCTATGTATCGAGGAAGAAAGACTATGAAAACGTCATCCGCAACTCCACATTCCGCAATGCGGCGGAGCGTGACGCGGTGAACGGAAAACTCGAAGACAACAGCTTCGTCAAACAGATTAAAAAAGAGACAGACCAGGCGTTGCAGTATATCGCCGAAGCAAGAAAATTGATAAAGTAAACAGGATTAAGTAACTATAAAATTTTAAAAAAATGAGAGTAATTATTGAACCGAATTACGACAAGATGTCACAGTGGGCAGCGAACCACATCGTAAAAAGAATAAACGAGTTCAAGCCGACGGCAAAGAAGCCTTTCATCCTTGGACTGCCTACAGGCTCAACACCTATTGGGACATACAAAGCCCTCATCAAGGCGTACAAAGCCGGTAAGGTGTCGTTTAAAAACGTGGTGACATTCAACATGGACGAATACGTAAACATCCCTGAGAACCATCCGGAGAGTTACCATTCATTCATGTGGAACAACTTCTTCAAACATATCGACATCAAGAAGGAGAATGTGAACATCCTCAACGGCAATGCCAAAGATCTCGAGAAAGAATGTGCCGACTACGAGGCCAGAATCAAGAAATATGGCGGCATCCATCTGTTTATGGGCGGCATCGGTCCTGACGGCCACATCGCATTCAACGAGCCAGGCTCATCGCTGGCATCACGCACAAGAGTGAAGTCGTTGACAACAGACACCATCATCGCCAACTCACGTTTCTTTGAGAACGACATCAACAAGGTACCGAAGACCGCTTTGACAGTGGGTGTTGGCACTGTCATGGACAGCGATGAGGTGATGATTCTCGCCAACGGTCACAACAAGGCACGTGCCATAGCTCAGGCCATAGAGGGTGGCGTCTGCCATCTCTGCACCGTCAGTGCATTACAGATGCATCCGAAAGGCATCATCGTGTGCGACGACGCTGCCACAGACGAGCTGAAGGTCGGCACTGTGAAATATTTCAAAGACATTGAAAAAGCCAACTTATAATGTTTTTTAAACACGAATCGAGTTACATAGACGATGGTGCCGTCGTGGGCGACGGCACCAAAATCTGGCATTTCTGCCATATCCAGAAAGGCGCGGTGATAGGCAAAGACTGCTCGCTGGGACAGAATGTCAACATTGGAAACAACGTAAAGATTGGAAACGGCGTCAGAATTCAAAACAACGTGTCGGTGTATGAGGGCGTGGAGATTGAAGACAACGTGTTCTGCGGTCCGAGCTGCGTATTTACAAATGTCGTGATCCCAAGGGCGCATTTTCCGGTTCACGGCGTTTATGCGAAGACATTAATAAAAGAAGGTGCGTCGCTGGGTGCCAACTGCACCGTAGTATGCGGACACACAGTCGGAAAATGCGCCATGATAGCGGCAGGCGCCGTCGTCACCAAGGATGTACCGGATTACGCCTTGATGGCGGGAGTGCCGGCAAAACAGATAGGCTGGGTTTGCGAGTGCGGAAAGAGATTACATGACAACTTGAAATGCGAATGTGGGAGAGAATACGAGATAAAAGATAATAGATTAAAGATAAAAGAATGAAGAATTTTGCAATTATAGGAGTTGGAGGATACATTGCGCCAAGACATCTTAAGGCGATAAAAGACACGGGAAACAACATGGTGTCGGCATACGACAAGAGCGACTCGGTGGGAATCATGGACAGCTACTTCCCCAATGCGGCGTTTTTCACCGAGCAAGAGCTGTTCGACCGTCACAACACCCGCTTGATTGAACGCGGTACAAACATCGATTTTGTGAGTGTCTGTACGCCGAACTATCTGCACGACGCACATACAAGATACGGTTTAAGGCTTGGAGCGGATGTGATTTGCGAGAAACCCGTCGTTTTGAACCCTTGGAACATCGACGCCTTGGAGAAGGTGGAACAGTCAACAGGTCATAAAGCCTACACAATATTGCAGTTACGTCTGCACGACTCCATAGTAGCATTGAAAAAGAAGATTGACGAAGGCCCAAAAGACAAGGTCTATGACGTCGACTTGACATATATCACAGCACGTGGCAACTGGTATTACACCTCGTGGAAGGGCAACGAGAACAAGAGCGGAGGCATCGCCACTAACATCGGAATACATTTCTACGACATGCTGTCGTGGATATTCGGTCCAGTGACAAAAAACGTGGTACACATCTCAACTCACGACCGTGTGGCAGGATACCTTGAGATGCCTAAGGCAAGAGTGCGTTACTTCTTGAGTATCAACGCTGATACTCTTCCAGAGAATGCGGTACAAGGCGAGAAAAAAACCTACCGCACCATTATGATTGACGGAACGGAGTTTGAGTTCAGTGCTGGGTTCACCGAGCTGCACACAAAGAGTTATGAGAAGATTCTAGCAGGCGAAGGCTTCAGGATTTCTGAGGCTCGCAACTGCATCGAGATAGTTTATGATATTAGAAATGCTAAGCCAGTCGGCTTGGTAGGCGACTACCATCCGTTGGCGAAGCTGCCATTGTCGAATCATCCTTTCGGTTGGAGATAAATAATTGAAAATGAAGATATTAGTCACCGGAGGAACGGGATATATCGGTTCACACACGACCGTCGAGTTGCAGCAACAAGGCTACGATGTCATCATCGTGGACGCCTTGTTTAACTCGAGGGTTGAGGCGCTTGACGCGATAGCATCCATTACAGGCAAGAAGCCAGAGTTCGAGCAGTTCGACCTCGCCGACCGCCAAAAGGTCGACGACTTCTTCCGTCGTCACGGCGACATCAAGGGCGTGATACACTTTGCGGCACATAAGGCGGTCGGCGAGTCGGTGGAGCAGCCGTTGAAATACTATCGCAACAACCTCGACTCGTTGATGAACATCCTTGAGTCGATGAACAAATACGGCGTTGAGAACCTTGTCTTCTCGTCATCGTGCACCGTTTATGGCGAGCCCGACCCAGAGAATCTGCCCATCTCGGAGAAGGCACCTATCAAGAAGGCTGAGTGTCCGTATGGTAACACCAAGCAAATTGCCGAAGAGATTCTGCAAGACAGCATTATGGCATATAAAGGGTTAAACGCCATAGCGTTACGTTATTTCAACCCTGTCGGTGCACACGAGAGCGCCAAGCTCGGTGAGCTGCCGTTCGGCGTGCCGGCCAACCTGATGCCATACGTCACGCAGACAGCGTACGGGATACGTCCGTTTTTAAGGGTTTTCGGCGACGACTACGACACCCCAGACGGCACGCCTATACGTGACTACATCCATATCATGGACCTCGCCAAGGCTCATGTGAAAGCCGTGGAGCGTATGCTTCAAGGCAAGATGAAGGCTCGTTATGAGGTGTTCAACGTGGGCACAGGCACCGGATATTCGGTGTTGGACATCATAAAATCCTTCGAGAGAAGCAATGGCGTGAAACTCAAATACGAGATAGTGGGGAGAAGAGCGGGTGACATAGTGAAGATCTGGGCCGACCCGACATATACCAATAAGGAGTTAGGCTGGAAGGCTGAGCGCACCCTCGACGACATGACACGTAGCGCCTGGGAGTGGGAGAAGGCCTATCGGGAAGGGAAAACTTGTTTTAAAATTGATGAAAACAATTGATAATGAATAACAACCATCTTATAATCATGGCAGGCGGCGTCGGCTCGCGTTTCTGGCCGATGTCGATACCTGAAAAACCCAAGCAGTTTATCGACGTGATGGGTATCGGGAAGACCATGATACAGCTCACAGTGGAGCGTTTCAAAGGCATCATAGAACCCGACCATGTGTGGATTGTCACATCGAAAAAATATAAGGACATAGTGATGGAGCAGCTTCCACAAGTTCCTGAGACTCAGATACTTATGGAACCAATCATGCGCAATACGGCACCTTGCATCGAATATGTGAGCCGTAAGATTTACGCCAAATATCCTGATGCTAACTTGGTGTTCTCCCCTGCCGACCACCTGGTTCTAGACGTACCACATTTTCAAGAGGTAATAAAGGAATCGCTTGATTATACCAAGAATAATGATGTCATTGTGACTTTGGGCATGATGCCGACGAGACCAGAAACAGGCTACGGTTATATCAAGGCTGTGGATGCCAGTTCAAAGGAAAAGATACAAAAAGTGGAGGCCTTCAAGGAGAAGCCTAACCTCGAGACCGCCAAGAAATACTTGGCAGACGGCGGTTATTACTGGAATGCTGGTATCTTCATCTGGAACGTGAAAATGGTGGTCAAGACCATCGCCCAGCTAGTGCCTGACTTGGCAGCAGTTTTCGACAAGATAGAGCCACATTTCTACAAAAACGACGAACAAAACGTCGTCGACGAGCTCTTCCCTACGTGTCCCAACATCAGCATCGACTATGCGGTGATGGAGAAATCGAAGGATGTGTTAGTATATCCTGCCAGTTTCGGCTGGAGCGACATCGGTACATGGGGCAGTCTCTACACACATATCCCTTACGACAATAAGAAAAATGCCGTTATCGGCAAAAACATCATGATGGTCGACAGCAAAGACTGCATAGTTCGCTCGTTCGGAAGAAAGAAAGTGATAGTGCAAGGTCTTGATAATTATATAGTTGTGGACGACAACGACTGTCTGCTCATCTGTAAGATGCAAGACGAACAACTTATTAAAGAATGGCAAAAATAAAATTTTAACAATATGAAAAAGTTTTTGACAAATATTGCAAAACTGTTTTTCGGAAAACGCAATTCTGGATCATTAGCAAGAGGTTATGTGCTTGTTTTTGATATTTTTCTCGTAATACTGGCAATATTGTTCGTGCCATTGGTTGGCTACTATCCAAACTACGCTAGAGTGGATTGGGGTTGGTTTTTCATAGGGATGATTTCAGCTGTTATCTTTTTCATCTTAGGATTTTTAATAACAGGGTCATACAAAGGACTTGTCAGATATACCGGTTTTAAAGATATTGAGCGCGTTTCAAAAACTACAATGTGGATTTTTGTCTCATTATGTCTCTGTAAATATTTGATAAATAATACAACTATCCTGAAACCCCTAGACCGGTTCTTCCCTAATTATTTCACATGGTTCCTGATATGCATCGTCGCTTTGATTTTCATGGTGTTCGGACGACTTATCATCCGTCGTATATACAATGAATATCTGCGTCCCCAGCCTAATAAGATCAACGTGGTGATTTACGGTGCGGGTGATGCAGGACCTATCACGCAAAACGCCTTGTATCAAGACACTTCGACGCAATATAATATCGTTTCTTTTATTGACGATTCGTATTCGAAAATTGGCAAGTCGATAAATGGAGTGCGAATTCGCAAGCCAGGAGATGTCCTTAATAAAGATTTCATCAAAAGATACGGCGTCGAGATGATTATTTTGGCTATGCCGAGTTTGGGTATCGACAAACGTAATGAAATTGTCAACAAACTTATCGACCTCGGCGTCTCGGTGAAATCGGTGCCGCATGTTGACTCATGGATCAATGGTAACCAATTGAGTTTCAATCAGATTCAAGATATCAAGATTGAAGATTTGCTGGAGAGAGAGCCTATAGTATTAGGTAAAGAAAACGTGAAACACGAGCTTGAAGGCAAGGTGGTGATGGTGACAGGTGCCGCAGGGTCCATCGGTAGCGAGATATGCCGTCAGGTGCTGCAGCACAACCCGAAGTGCCTAGTGATGTTCGACCAGGCCGAGTCGCCGATGTACGACCTGCAGTTTGAGTTAAACAACGAAGAGCCCTACAAACACCTAGCCGTGCCGAAGGAGTATGTCGTCGGTAACGTGAAGGATATCAACAAGATGACGGAGGTGTTTGAGAAATACCAGCCTCAGATTATCTATCATGCGGCGGCATACAAGCATGTGCCTCTGATGGAGAGCTTCCCTTACGAAGCGGTGTTCGTCAACGTCGGAGGAACCAAGATTGTAGCCGATCTGGCAATAAAATATGGCGTTGAGAAGTTTGTAATGATTTCGACCGACAAGGCTGTCAACCCGACCAACGTGATGGGTGCGACGAAACGTATTGCCGAGATTTACACCCAGAGCCGTAACAGCAACACCAAGTTCGTGACCACACGTTTCGGAAATGTCTTAGGCTCCAACGGTTCGGTCATCCCGCTGTTCAAGAAGCAGTTGGCACACGGCGGACCTCTGACTGTCACCGACAGAAACATCATCCGTTACTTCATGACTATCCCTGAGGCCTGCAGCCTGGTGCTTGAGGCGGGTGCCATAGGCGAAGACGATGATATCTTCGTGTTCGACATGGGCAAGCCTGTCAAGATTTACGACTTGGCGAGCAAGATGATAAAGCTGTCGCACATGCCTGAGGTTCAGATTGAGATAACAGGTTTGAGACCAGGTGAGAAGTTGTATGAGGAGTTGCTTGCGACGAAGGAAAACACCATCCCGACCGAACATCCGAAGATTATGCGTGCCAAAGTGCGTGAATATACTGAGGAAGAAGTGAATATAGAGATAGGAAAACTGTTGGAGATTTTACCGTCGTGCAACGATTTCGACATAGTGAAGCAGATGAAGGTCATCGTGCCGGAGTTCAAGTCGAATCAGATACTTGACAAATAAAAAAAGAGCCACGTGTCGGACTCGAACCAACGACCTACGCATTACGAATGCGTTGCTCTACCAACTGAGCTAAAGTGGCGTAATTTCGAGTTGCAAAAATAGTGTTTTTTTTGTTAGGTGGAACAAAAAATTTAAAATAACGGTATAAAAAAGGGTGTCGACTGTGGAGGATTTCTCGACTCCACTTTGTTACGCTCGAAATGACAAGTATGTTTTGGAAGATTTTTTCTGTGTTTCTGACGGCTTCTGTGAAGACGTTATTCGCGCCGGCGGCGGGCATGGCGGAAGGGTTGTCGTTTAGCGTCACCCTGGCTGCCACCATAGCGGGAGCAATCGCGGGATTTGTTTTCTTCTACTTCTTTTTCGACATTATTTTTGACCAGTTTTATAAGAGCAGAAAAAAGCATCCGACAGCGAAACAGATAAGAAGAGCACGAAAAATCATACTTTTCCAAAGGAAATATCCCGTATGGCTTTTCGTGCTTATATTGCCTATCACGTCAATTCCGGTGATGGCGGTGATTATCAGAAAATTTTACCACCATAACAAGCCGATATTCATGTTGTCGCTCCTTGCGGTCTCGATTTATGCACTCGTTGGCTGTTTGATTTTTTCTCCTGTACAAAAATTGAAACAACAATTATAGTTGGCACAATGCCGCGGCGCCTAAAATGGCGACCTCGTTGTCGGCAAGTTCCGACACCCTTATCTCCACCGTACCTTGGAAGATATTCAGCAGATGCTCGTCAAATGACTTGCGGAGAGGCTTCATCAGAACCTCGCCAGCGTGCACCGGACCTCCCATGAGGAAGATAGCCTGCGGGGCGGAGAACGTCACCGCATTGGCCATCGCTATGCCGAGCAGATAACCAACATTTTCAAACACCTGTAATCCTATCGGATCACCTGCATTGGCAGCGTCACCGACCATTTTCGATGTGAGATTTTCTGGGGCGACTTGTCTCAAAGTGCCGTTATAATTGGGATTCTGCTCCATCAGTTCGAGAGCTGTGCGACGGATGCCGCCAGCCGAGGTGTAAGTCTCCAGGCAGCCTTTACGACCGCAGCCGCATTGCCTTCCGTTAATAATGATAATTGAGTGTCCCAACTCACCAGCGGTACTCGTCGAACCAAGCACCAGCTTCCTGTCGATGATGATGCCGCTTCCGACACCTGTCCCAAGCGTGAAAGTAATGAAATGGTCGAGATCTTTGGCACCGCCATAGATCATCTCGCCGTAAGCTGCGGCGTTGGCGTCGTTCGACACAACTACCTTAGTATCAATATGTTGCTTCATCATCTCGGCGAGCTTCACCTGGCCTTTGAAGTTGAGATTCGGTGCCTTGTCGATGCTGCCGGTATAGGTGTTGCCGTTGGGGGCGCCGATGCCGATGCCGTCGATCTCAGAAATATTATTTCTCTTAAGCAAAATCTTGATCTTATCTGCCACGTCTTTCACGTAAAGAGCAGCGTCGAAATACTCGTTGGTATGCAGGTTTTCCTTGTCGATGATCTTGCCGTCAGCACGGACGATTCCGATGTCGGTGTTGGTGCCTCCGATATCGATTCCGATAGAATAATTTAATTTCATATTTGTCAAATTTTATTTCAAAATGATGAATTTCTCCGCAAAATTAAAAAAACTTTAAATAATATCAATTAAAATCAATTCTTTTTTTTATCTTTGCAGATTATTTGAAAATATAAATACGTTTTATGAAAAACGCATATCGCGAATATAAGTTTTTGAATCTCACCAACATAGCAGATGAGATCCGTAAGTTTTGGGAAGATAACGACATCTTCAACAAGAGTTTGGAAAACACGAAGAACGGCACCGCCTTTGTATTTTATGAGGGACCGCCTTCAGCCAACGGCATGCCAGGCATCCATCACGTGATGGCACGTACCATCAAGGACACCTTCTGCCGTTTCCAGACCTTAAAGGGAAAATATGTAAGCCGCAAGGCAGGATGGGACACCCACGGACTGCCGGTTGAACTCGGCGTTGAGAAGAAACTCGGCATCACCAAGGAAGACATCGGCAAGAAGATAAGCGTGGATGACTACAACCGCGCCTGCCGCGAAGAGGTGATGAAATACAAAGACCGCTGGGACGACCTCACACGCCAGATGGGCTACTGGGTTGACCTCAACAATCCGTATATCACCTTCACAAACGAATACATCGAGACCCTTTGGTTCTTGCTTAAAGACTTGTATAACAAAGGGTTACTGTATAAAGGATACACCATCCAGCCTTATTCTCCGGCTGCCGGAACAGGTCTCAGCTCACACGAGCTCAACATGCCTGGCTGCTACCGCGACGTGAAAGACCTCACCTGCGTGGCGATGTTCCGCCTGAAAGACAAACAGCGTAAGTTCGAGAAACTGCCATTTGGTGTCGACGTGAACTTCCATGACGTGCAGATTGTGGCGTGGACCACAACACCTTGGACCTTGCCGTCGAACACAGCATTGGCGGTCGGTCCAGGCATCGAGTACAACCTCGTGAAGACAGTGAACCCGAACAGCGGCGAACAGATATACATCATCATAGGAAAGCCTCTGATGTCAGCTTTCTTCCCATCGGAAGAAGAGAAACCGAAGTTCGAAGACTGGAAAGTCGGCGACAAGAAACTGCCTTACGAAGTGCTCGGCACCTGCAAGGGCAAAGACCTCGTCGGACTCGACTACGAGCCGCTCATCCCTTGGGTGAAACCTGACGGCGACGGATTCCGCGTCATCCCAGGCGACTACGTCACCACAGAAGACGGTACCGGCATTGTCCACATCGCTCCTACCTTCGGTGCCGACGATAACAGAGTGGCAAAACAGACAAACATACCGCCGCTGCACCTCTTCGACAAAGACGGCAAGGCTCAGCCGATGGTAGATAAGACAGGTAAGTTCTTTCTCCTCGAAGACCTCGACCCTGAATGGGTTAAGACACATGTCGACGCTGAGGAATATGCAAAATACGCAGGCAAATTCGTGAAAAACGCCTACGACCCGACAAAGACCGACAAAGATATCTCATTGGATGTCGAGATTGTCATAATGCTGAAGGAACAGGGCAAGCTCTTCAAGAGTGAGAAACACACCCACAACTACCCGCACTGCTGGCGTACCGACAAACCGGTCCTCTACTACCCTCTCGACAGCTGGTTTATCAAGACCACAGCGTTGAAAGACAGGATGATAGAGCTCAACAAGACCATCAACTGGAAACCTGAGGCGACAGGTAGCGGACGTTTCGGCAACTGGCTCGAGAACCTCGTCGACTGGAACCTCTCACGTTCACGTTACTGGGGCACTCCACTGCCAATCTGGCGCACAGAAGACGGCAACGAAGAGATATGCATCGGCAGCGTGGCACAACTCCGCGAAGAGATTGAGAAATCTGTCAAGGCGGGATTCATGAAGGAAAATCCTTATAAATCAGAGGATTACACCAAGTTTGACCTGCACAGACCGTATATTGATGGTGTCGTCTTGGTTTCAAAGTCAGGCAAGAAGATGTTCCGCGAACCAGACCTCATCGACGTGTGGTTTGACTCAGGCGCGATGCCTTACGCACAGATTCATTACATGGGCAAGCCAGGCCAGCTCAACGACAAGACATTCCCGGCCGACTTCATCGCCGAAGGCGTCGACCAGACACGTGGTTGGTTCTTCACCTTGCACGCCATCGCCACGATGTGCTTCGACTCGGTGGCATATAAGAACGTGATTTCCAACGGCTTGGTGCTCGACAAGAACGGCAACAAGATGTCGAAACGCTTGGGCAACGCCGTTGACCCGTTTGGTGCCATCACCAAATATGGTGCCGATGCCGTGAGATGGTATATGATGACCAACTCGCAGCCTTGGGACAACCTGAAATTCGACGAAGACGGCGTCGACGATGTCCGCCGTAAGTTCTTCGGCACATTATACAACACCTACGCCTTCTTCGCGCTCTACGCCAACATCGACGGATTCGAGTACAAAGAAGCCGACATCCCGTTTGAGAAACGTCCAGAGATTGACAGATGGATACTCTCGGAGCTCAACTCCTTGATTTTGGAGGTTGAGAAAGACTACGAGGCTTATGAGCCTACCAAGGCAGGCCGTGCCATTGGCAACTTCGTCGACGCCCACTTGAGCAACTGGTACGTGCGCCTCTCACGGCGTCGTTTCTGGAAGAGCAACGGCTCTGACGACAAGACCTCGGCATATCAGACGTTGTACACATGTCTTGACACCTTGGCACGTCTCATCTCTCCTATCGCGCCGTTCTTCAGTGAACAACTCTACCGTGACCTCAACGCCGTGACACATCGCGACAGCGCAGAGTCGGTGCATCTGACAAGATTCCCGAAGGCAAATGAGAAGTTCATCGACAAGAAACTCGAGGAGCGTATGGAGATGGCACAGCTCGTCGCCTCTATGGTGCTCTCGTTGAGAAAGAAAGCCAACATCCGCGTGCGTCAGCCATTGTCGAGAATCATGATTCCAGTGTTGAGCGACGAGATGATGCAGCAGCTGCAGAAGGTCGAAGGCCTCATCCTTTCGGAAGTCAACGTGAAGAAAGCCGAATATCTCACAGGCGAGCTCAACATTTTGGTGAAGAAGGTAAGACCTAACTTCGCCTCTTTGAAGACACGTTACGCCAAGCTGATGGGCCAACTCACGAAGTATTTCAACACTATGAGCCAGGACGACATCCGCAACTTCGAGAAAAATGGCGGAGCAACGATAGCCGTTGAGGGTCAAGAGGTTAACCTCATTTTGGAAGACGCTCTCATCACCACGGAGGATATCCCGGGCTGGACAGTGACAACACAGGACAACATGACCGTTGCCCTCGACATCACCATCTCGCAGGAGCTCTTTGAGGAAGGCCTTGCAAGAGAGATCATCAACCGTGTCCAGAACATGAGAAAAGACAGCGGCCTCGAAGTCACCGACAAGATCATCCTTACGATAGAGAAGAACGCCGACATCATGAAGCCGGTGGAGCGTTTCGGAGAGTATATCTGCAACGAGACCCTTGCCACACTGCAGATGGTCGATAAACTCGAAGGCGTTGAGGCTCAGGAACTTGTGGATAAGATTTCAGCAAAATTAACAATAAAGAAAGCATAACAAATATTGGAGATTCAGATATGGAAGAAACAGTCAACACATCAGAAAAAACCAGATATTCTGACGAAGAACTGGCAGAATTCAAGGCATTGATTCTGGATAGATTGGAACAGGCTCGCAAAGACCTCGCCTTGTTGCAGGAAAACATCGCCACTGGCGACAACTCCGACGACACCGCCCCTACCTTCAAGATTTTGGAAGAAGGCGCAGCAGTCTTGTCGAAGGAAGAAAACAGTGCTCTTGCAGTGCGTCAGGCGAAGTACATCAAGAACCTCGAGAACGCCTTGATACGCATCGAGAACAAGACTTACGGCATCTGCCGTGTGACAGGCAAGCTCATCCCTAAGGAGCGTCTGCGCGCTGTGCCGCACGCCACTCTTAGCGTCGAAGCCAAGATGCAACAGAACAAGAGAAAATGAAAAAGCCTCTGATTGTCATTTTTTTGGTGCTTTTGCTTGACCAGTTCTCAAAAATAATGGTCAAGACCACGATGGCAATCGGAGAAGCCATACCTGTTTTCGGGAAATGGTTTTACATACTGTTTATCGAGAACAACGGCATGGCGTTCGGATGGGAGATCTCGGGGGCGCAGTGGGGTAAGATTTTCCTCAGCCTATTCCGCATCGCGGCGGTGATATTCCTCATCTGGCTGCTCTTTAAACTGGTGAAGAAAAAGGTGAAGTTCGGCCCGTTGTTCGGCATCTCGCTCATCATAGCGGGGGCGTTGGGCAACATAATCGACGGCATGTTCTACGGCCTCATCTTCGACTATGCGGGCTTCATGCAAGGCAGAGTTGTCGATATGCTGTATTTCCCGCTGTTCACCTTCCCGGAATGGGTGCCATGGCTCGGCGGAGAGATATTTTTCAGCCCGGTGTTCAACGTTGCCGACAGCGCCATAACGATCGGGATATTCTACCTGATAATTTTCCAATGGAGTTTTATCAGAAATTTTGAAATAATATTAGTTGAAAAACAAGATGGAGAAAGAGATTAAAGGTCACATTGTACAGATCATCGGACCTGTCATCGACGTCGCTTTTGAAGATGAGAAACATCTTCCGAACCTCTTGGATGCCCTTGAAATCACTCGTGACAACGGCGACAAGCTCATCACCGAGGTGCAGCAGGACATCGGAGAGAACACCATGCGTACCATCGCCATGGACTCCACTGACGGTTTACGTCGCGGCATGGAGGTGCGCAGCCTCGGTCATCCTATCACCATGCCCACAGGCGACCAGGTAAAAGGACGTCTGTTTAACGTCATCGGTGACAGCATCGACGGTTTGAAAACTGTTGAGTCGAAGAAACGCAACAGCATCCACCGTGACCCTCCGAAATTCGAGAACCTCTCCACAAAACAAGAGATATTGTTTACCGGCATCAAGGTCATCGACCTCATCGAGCCGTACGCCAAAGGCGGTAAAATCGGTCTGTTTGGCGGCGCCGGTGTCGGTAAGACAGTGCTTATCATGGAGCTTATCAACAATATCGCGAAACTGTATTCTGGTATGACAGTGTTCGCCGGTGTCGGCGAGCGTACCCGTGAAGGCAACGACCTGCTCCGCGACATGATAGAGGCGGGCGTCATCAAATACGGAAAAGAGTTCCAGGAAGAGATGGCAAAAGGCAACTGGCCTCTCGACAAGGTCGACTACGAAGAACTCGGTAAGTCGCAGGCTACGCTGGTGTTCGGACAGATGAACGAGCCGCCGGGAGCACGTGCCAGAGTGGCACTCTCAGGCTTGAGCATGGCAGAATATTTCCGTGACGGCGACGGCGAGACAGCGGGACGCGACATCATGTTCTTCATCGACAACATCTTCCGTTTCACGCAGGCAGGCTCCGAGGTGTCGGCACTTCTCGGACGTATGCCTTCTGCCGTGGGTTATCAACCTACACTGGCATCGGAGATGGGTTTGATGCAGGAACGTATCACCTCGACAAAGAGCGGTTCCATCACCTCGGTGCAGGCCGTTTATGTGCCTGCCGACGACTTGACAGACCCCGCTCCTGCCACCACTTTTGCGCACTTGGATGCGACGACGGTGTTGAGTCGTAAGATTGCCGAGTTAGGCATCTACCCTGCCGTCGACCCGCTCGATTCCACCTCAAGAATATTGACTCCTGAGGTCGTCGGCGAGGAGCATTACAACACCGCCCAGCGCGTGAAGAACATCCTCCAGAGATATAAGGAACTGCAAGACATCATCGCCATCCTCGGCATGGACGAGTTGTCGGAAGAAGACAAACTCATAGTGCACAGGGCTCGTCGTGTGCAGCGTTTCCTCTCGCAGCCGTTCACTGTGGCGGAGCAGTTTACAGGCTTGAAAGGCGCCACCGTGAAGATTGAAGACACCATCAAGGGCTTCAACATGATTATGGACGGCGAGGTGGACCAGTATCCTGAGGCGGCTTTCAACCTCGTGGGAACCATCGAAGAAGCCATCGAGAAAGGCAAGAAGATGCTGGAGGAAAGTAAGGAGTAAGCCATGAGACTTGAGATCACATCTCCCGACAAGCAGATTTTCTCCGGCGACGTTGAGTTGGTGCAACTGCCCGGCAGCGACGGGCTTTTCGAGATTTTGAACAACCACGCCCCTATGATCGCGGCGTTGGGGCCAGGTCGCGCCAAGGTGCAGGACGCTGCCGGGCAGCTTCAGTATTTCGACATTAAGGGCGGCGTGTGCGAGGTGCTGGAAAACAAGATAACGGTGCTTGCAGAATAATCGTGATTTAAAAATAATTTTCGAAAAAACGTTGGGATATTGAAAAAAGTTGTATTTTTGCAATCCCAAATACAGGGTATCATGGCCGAGTGGCTAGGCGAAGGTCTGCAAAACCTTTTACGGCGGTTCGATTCCGTCTGGTACCTCAAAAATAAAAGCTAATCGTTTGTAATTTAACCGGTTAGCTTTTTTGTTTATCCACACGCATATGCGTTCATAATTTGTAAAAACAAAAATGCGCACCGGCACATGGCGTCTACATTTTCAGATTGGTCGGAAATGACCTAAAAACACAGAAAATTGTGGTAATATAAAAATTAATGAAATCGTTGATTCTAACATTAAAATATTTTGTATTTTTGCAGCCTCAAAATTTGAATTAAGAAAGATGAAAAAGTTATTATTCGCAATAGCATTGATTATTACCATGAGTTTGGGTGCCAACGCTCAGAAAGACGGCTTCTTCGGAAGCAACGCCGACAATGAGGATGTGTACAGGAACTTAGAGAATGGCATCGCTTTGCCTAATGTGCATGGCTCGTCTTCAGACTTTGACGCCCCTATGGGTAGCGGATTGCTTATCATGACAGCTCTCGGAGCAGGATACGCTCTTCGCAGAAAAAACAAATAATCAATAAAACATATTGATAAACATGGGTAGAGACGATGTTAACATCGTCTCTACCTTTTTTATCCCCATTAATAATGACTCCTTATTTTAAAAAACATCATTAATAATGATATTGGAATAACAAATAATGCCTTATTTTTGCATCATGAAAAATAAGATTTGATGACAACACTCGATAAACTCGAAATAGGACAGTCAGCGGTGATAAAAACCGTCAAGGGAAAAGGCTCAAAACGCCAGCATTTCCTCGATATGGGCGTTATCCCCGACGCTGTCGTAAAGCTCGTGAAATACGCTCCTCTCGGCGACCCGATGGAAGTGATGATTCACGGCTACTCCCTTACTTTGCGCAAGGCCGACGCCAAACTCATCGAAGTGGAACAATTGGCATCTTCAGAGGAGACAGAAAAGAACGATGACTTTGACGTTAACAGATTGTATATCAGTTCGTTACATGACCACAACGCCCACCCGGGACTCGGCGAGGAAGGTATCTATCACGACAAGACACATGAGAATCCATTGCCGAAAGGCACTACCATAACTTTCGCGCTCGCAGGACAGCAGAATTGCGGCAAGACCACGCTCTTCAACCAGCTGACAGGCGCCAATCAGCATGTCGGCAACTTCCCTGGCGTCACCGTCGACCGCAAAGACGGCGTGATAAAAAACCACCCTGAGACGCTGGTAACCGACCTGCCGGGCATCTACTCGTTGTCGCCTTATACCAACGAGGAGATTGTGTCGCGCGAATTTATCATCAACGAAAAGCCCAAGGCTATCATCAACATCGTAGATGCCAACAATATCGAGCGTAACCTCTATCTCACAATGCAGTTGATGGAACTCGGCACTCCTATGGTGCTGGCCCTCAATATGATGGATGAGGTGAGAAACAACGGAGGCACTATCCTCGTCAACGAGATGGAGGCTATCTTAGGTTTGCCTGTGGTGCCAATCTCGGCGGCCAACAACGAAGGTATCAACGAGCTGGTAGATCACGCCATCCACGTGGCAAAATATCAGGAGGCGCCTATCCGTCAGGACTTCTGCGATAAGGACGACCATGGCGGAGCGGTACATCGCTGTCTGCACAGCATCATGCATCTCATCGAAGACCACGCTCAGCGGGCGGGCATCCCTGTGCGTTTTGCCGCATCAAAGCTAGTGGAAGGCGACGACATAGTGCTGAAGGCACTGGAACTCTCTCAAAACGAGAAAGAGACGCTTGAACATCTCATAGTTCAGATGGAAGAAGAACGTGGCCTCGACCGCGCGGCTGCGATGGCCGAGATGCGATTCACCTTCATCAAGCGACTGTGCTCCAAAACGGTGGTGAAACCTCGCGAAAGCAAGGAATACCAACGCAGCCGCGCTATTGACAAAATCTTGACAGGTAAGTGGACCGCCATCCCGATCTTCATCCTTGTGATGGTGGGTATTATATATGTATCCATAGACCTGCTCGGAGCACCGTTACAAGACCTCTTGGACAACGGCATCAGTTGGCTCGCAGGCGTCTGCGGAGCGGCACTGGCGCGCTGGAACGTCACCCCTGCGGTGCAGTCGCTGGTGGTGGATGGTATCTTCGGAGGCGTCGGCTCGGTCCTGAGCTTCGTGCCAATCATCATACTGCTATTTTTCTTCCTGAGCTTACTCGAAGACAGCGGCTATATGGCGCGTGTGGCATTCGTCAGCGACAGTTTCCTGCGAAAGCTCGGTCTCACCGGACATAGCATCGTGCCGCTGCTCATAGGCTTCGGATGCACGGTGCCAGCGGTGATGTCGACACGCACATTACACTCAACTCACGACCGCTGGCGTACGATACTTCTCACGCCATTCATGAGCTGCTCGGCGAAGATACCAATCTATGCCTTCATCACCGACTATTTCTTCCCTCATAACGGAGGCCTTATCTTAATCGGATTATATCTTTTAGGCATCATCGTCGGAATTATTACCGCATTGGTTACCAAATGGTTAGGCGACAAGGGCAACATTGCTCCTTTCGTGATGGAGCTGCCGAACTACCGTATGCCAAGTGCTAAAAACGTGGCGCATCTGCTGTGGGATAAGACCAAAGACTTCCTCCAGCGTGCCTTCACCGTCATCTTCCTGGCATCGTTGGTGATATGGCTGTTGCAAACCTTTGATTTCCAATTCAACATGGTTGAAAATGGCGAAGGCAGCATGCTTGCCGTCATCGCAGGATGGATAGCACCTATCTTCAGGCCTATCGGTCTCGGCGAATGGCAGATTGTCACCGCCTTGGTCAGCGGATTCATGGCAAAGGAAAGTGTCGTGGCGACCCTCGAGGTGCTCAACGCCATGCCTTTGTTCTCTACCCTCACCTCCATCTCTATGCTGGTGTTCTGCCTGCTCTACACCCCTTGTGTGGCTGCTATGGCTGCCATTCGCCGAGAACTCGGCACTAAATGGATGCTGCTGGTGATATTGTTCCAATGCGTCATGGCATGGATTGCAGCGTTTGTTGTGTATCTAATCGCAGGTATGATAATATGAATTTCGCAACCGTCATAACCCTTCTGATTGTCCTCGCCCTTGTGGTGTTGGCTGTCGTATCTTTAAGAAAAGGGAACGGTTGTTGTAAAAAATGTAGAGACGATGAACACATCGTCTCTACAAACAAATGCAATAATTGCAATATTACGAATTGTCCTTTTAAACGTTGATTTCCGTAAGGCAATCCTTACACAGACAATCTTGATAATTCTCTTTCAGAAACGCCTTCGCCTTGTCGGTGAGGTGAACTGTCACGCACCAACAATTTATTGAATGCACACATTCGAATTCTTTTCCGCAGCGAGGGCAAATCTTTTTCATAATTATCTGATTATCAATCGTTCGGTTGTGTAATTTCTATCAAAACCGATACGCACCAAATAAACGCCTTCCGATAAACCGTTCACGTCGATTTCAACTTCTGATGTCTCCAACACCATCTGTCCGACAGCATTGAAAATCTGCACGGATTCGATGTTTTCAGCATCTATACGGATGAAATCATGTGCAGGATTCGGATAGATTGTGACATCATCAACCTTGTTTTCATCAACTGAAAAATGTGCCCTATCGTGAATCACACCGACGGCGTCAAGGTCCATTCCGCATGATGCGAATGGTGTCGGCCACGGGTCGTTGACAATATGACCTTCCGAGTCGTAGGTGCAGTATTCCGGATTGATATTGCCGATAACGTCAATAATTCTCACATGTGTGATATTTTCCTTGTCGAGAAGAGGGTCGTCCGGAACTTCGTCCAAGTCAAATGGTGTGCCGTACATGGCGCCGTATTTGCTGGCAAAATTGTGGATCTGCGCAGGGTCGATACATCCCATTCCGCCAATCTGCGTCTCCGTCTGAACCATGCTTATCGCTGGGAAACGGAAGAAATTCTCTCCGTCGGAGCTCACCTCCACAAAACCCAATTCAAGGAACCACATGTCTGTATTCTGTGCGTTGGCGAATCCGTTCTCAAACACAGCAAAGTCAGGACCAGGACGGTTGCAGATAGGTGATGCAAATGTCACCGTGGCACGTCCGCCGTCACCAAGGCATGTCACGCTCATCGTTCCCTCAGGGAATCCTATGACATTCTCGGCAGGCCAACCTGTACCGGCCAATCCAGCGCTCGGGTTGGTGATGTTCATCGGACCCGGTTCAGCCACACAGCCTGTAGCCCATGCCACGAAAGCAGTTGAGTCGGCATGCATGGCAGTGGTGCCAGGCTTGTCCTGTGCAGGCGGAAACTGCGCCCACAACGCCACTGGCACCATCACCATCAATATCACTAACAGTTTTCTCATTTCACAACCAGTTTGGTTGTCTTGCCATTTGCGCGGACGAAATAAACGCCAGCTTCCATATCTCTGATGTCAATCTTCGTTTCTGTCGATGTCAAAACGAGACGGCCTGTCATGTCAAAGATCTCTACAGATACAGCATCTTGTGTATTGATCATGATGAAGTCTGTAGCAGGATTTGGATACACCGTCATAGTTGAAGCCTCAACCTCGTTCACTGAATTGTAAACGTCGACAGGCTGCACCGGCTGCTCCCAAACGTAAGTCCATTGCGCAATTTCGGTTGCACATGAAATATCACCGAATTTGATGAAATCGCCTGATACGACGGTCTGCTCGTCAAAGCCATACCATGCACCCATTCCGTTGATGTTGTACATGAAATACGGACCTACAAGAGCATATTGATTCACATAGTCGTTATAAGAAATGGCATATACGAAGCCGCCATCAGCAGCATATGTCAGACGATGGTCTTCGGCAACGATAGCATCCATAACGTCTTTCACCGTGATAGTCGACTCTGTGAAACGATAGCCCCATGCCAATGCGATGTTAGGCTCGTTCCAGTTGACACAGTAAATTGCGTAATTCTCGCCTTCGCCAATCCAATAGACGATGTCGGCCACGTCAATAGTAGCCTCGTCGGCCAGAGGATACACTGCAGCGACTTCTTTTTCCCAAACATAAACCCAGTTGTCAGGGTCAACCATAGTGCCGCAATAGGTGTCGCCGATTTTCACATATTGGCCATCGGCAACCACAGCCTCATTAAAAGTATCCCATGTCGGATTGCCATCGATAAGATATGAAACCCATCCTTCTTCTGTCAGGCTTAAGTCAAGGACACCGTCGTTGAAGAAAAGGTCGTTGAGCCAGCTGCCGTTAGGGCTGTCATAGCTGAAACGATAATCCACCGCTGCTATGTCGTCCATGATGGTTTTCATTGTAACATTTTCTGTGTCAAAACGATAGCCCCATGCCAATGCTGTGTCAGGATTGTTCCAGTTCATGATGAAAATCGCTTCATTCTGACCTTCGCCGATCCAATAGCGGATGTCGGCCGGGTCGATTGTAGCATCCTCTTGTGCAAAGAGGTTGGTCGTGAAGAGACCGAAGATTCCTAAAAGGATGAAAAGAGTAAATTTTTTAACCATAATTTAAGATTTTTAAGGTTTAATAATAATTTTAATTACCTCAAAACCTCGTGGAAAAATGTTGGTACCTTTGTAAAAAGGGAACGCCAGCTTTTATCCCGAAAGCTTTGTTTACGATAAATGGCAGGTCTTCTGACTCACTCCCTGATTCTTACCGCCTTCCCGAAACTTGTTGATTATCAGTGGCATAGTGGCAAGCATTAAGAGCTTACAGCAGCGGGAACTGTCCAGGATTCTCACCTGATTCCCTATTGAGCCTCATCGGCACCAAATATCGAGGCAAAAATACAAAAAAAAGTTTGCGTGTGCAAACTTTTTTAAAACTCATATTTCCATTTCTACTGAAACCGACTCCATCTTACCTCCCAACGGCGGGTTCATCTTCTTCACCTTCACCCAGGCATAGGAGACGGCCGGAAATTCCTTCTGAATGGCCTTTAGGATGCGTCTGGCGACATTTTCAAGCAGTTTTGAGGAAATCATCATCTCGCGCTTGACAACGGCGTAAACCTCCTGATAATTGACGGTGTCTTCAAGGTTGTCGCTATCTTCAGCCTTCGAGGTGTCGACCTCCATGCTCAAATCCACGTTGAACCACGTCCCTATCTTGCGCTCCTCCTCGAAGCAGCCGTGATAGGCGTAGAACTCCATCTTTTCTATTGAAATCAGAGCCATTATCCTAATATTTTGATTCCTTTTTCGATACGTTTCAACGCCTCATCCTTACCGATAAGCGCCAGAATCTCATGGATATGCGGGCCTTTGCCGGCGCCGACGAGCATCAGACGGAGGCCGTTCATCACAGGACCCATGCCTAGCTCGTTCTTTGTAATCCATTCGTTCAAAACCTTGTCGATGTTCTCAGCGCTGAAATCGTCAATGTTTCTTATCACTTCCGAAGCCTGGCGCATGAGGTCGGCCGAGTTTTCTTTCCAGCGTTTCTTCACCGTCACCTCGTCGTAGGTGGTAGGTTCCTCAAAGAAAAAGAAACTCTGGTCCCACATCTCTTTCACGAAGTTGACACGGTCTTTCACCAACGCCGCCACCTTGGTGACGTAATCAAGGTCTGCATCGATGTTCTTCTCTGTCTTGAGCCATTCCTGATACTCCTTGCCCACTTCCTCTGGCGAGCGGCGCATCAGATATTCATGGTTGAACCATTTTGCCTTCTCCACGTTGAAACGTGCTCCCGACTTGCTGCAGTGGTCGAATGAGAACGCCTGGATGAGCTCGTCCATCGAGAAGATCTCCTGCTCTGTACCTGGATTCCAACCAAGCAACGCCAGCATGTTGATGAAAGCCTCAGGATAATATCCCGACTGCTTGTATCCCGACGAGATCTCGTGTGTCTCAGGATTCTCCCATTGCATCGGGAATACTGGGAATCCGAGGCGGTCGCCGTCACGTTTGCTGAGTTTGCCATTGCCGTCTGGCTTGAGCAGCAATGGAAGGTGTGCAAACTCTGGTGCTTCCCATCCAAATGCCTGATACAGAAGCACATGCAGTGGCATTGAAGGCAACCATTCCTCACCGCGGATGACGTGAGTGATCTTCATCAAGTGGTCGTCGACGATGTTGGCGAGGTGGTATGTAGGCATGCCATCCGACTTGAACAGCACTTTATCATCCAATGTGTTGGTGTTCACCTTGATGTCGCCTCTAATTATGTCGTGCATCTCGACCACATGGTTCTCCGGCATCATGAAACGCACTGTATAAGGAGTGCCGTCAGCAAGCAGCTTGTCGACATCTTCTTTGGTTATTGTCAATGAGTTACGCAGCTCCTGACGTGTCTCAGCGTTGTAGATGAAGGTCTTCTTCTGTGCCTCGGCTTCTTTTCTCAGGTTGTCGAGTTCCTCAGCGGTGTCGAAGGCATAATAGGCATGACCTTTCTCGATGAGCTCGTCGCTGTATTGTTTGTAAAGGTGCTTGCGGTTGCTCTGTTTGTACGGACCGTAAGGGCCGCCAACTATGTCGCTCTCGTCAAACTTGATGCCGCACCAGTCGAGGGATTTTATGATGTAATCCTCGGCGCCCGGCACGAAGCGGGTCTGGTCGGTATCCTCAATGCGGAGCAGCATTTTTCCGCCGTTTTTCTTGGCGAAAAGGTAATTATACAAAGCGGTTCTCACGCCGCCGATATGCAGCGGTCCCGTCGGACTTGGAGCAAAACGTACACGTACTTCTTTCATTTTTCAAAAATTTTTGCAAAAATACAAAATTAGTTAAAAGCTAAAGGTTAAAAGTTAAAAGTGGCGTAATTTTTGCTGGTTCTACAATTCTTTGTTTTTATTCAACAAATGATACTTTTGTTATATTGTATTGATTTTCAATGTTTTATAAAATTTTATTGGAAAGTGGTATTTTAAAATATTTTTTTTGCTAACTTTGTGATTGTCATTTTGTCATCAATTTTATGTTTAACTAATTTTTTATCATTATGAAAAGATTTTTACTATTCTTCACAATGCTTTTCGCCATGACGTTTATTGCAAACGCACAAACATCAATCTATGTTGGCGATGGCACAGAGACAAGCCACATCAGTCCAATTAACACGACTTGGAATTATTCCTACCAGCAGTTGATTTACACGTATCAGGAACTCAATGCGGCAACAGGATTAACCATTATGCCTGGTCTTATTACTGAGATTGGTTTCTTTTTGGCTGAATCTTATGATACCCCACAAACCAATTACATCGAAGTTTACATGGAAAACATCCATCAAGGATCTTTCACTGGCTCTAATGACTATTACCCAATGAAAGCAACAAATCAAGTTTATTCCGGCAACTGGACTATTCCTGCCAATTATACTGGATGGGTTAATATCCCATTGGATGATCCTTTTGTCTATGATGGCTATTGGGACTTGTTGGTGGGTGTTTACTCCGAGGTGGATGACTTGTCTAATCGCGAATTCTTTTATACAGATATGCCGAATACGCGAATTGGTTGGTGGTCAAGTTCACAATTTGATCCTATAGACCCTAGTACTTATCCCACCTCTGTATCAGTGGGAGAAAAACGTGCTGATATGGGAATTTTCATGGAAGGCATGAGCGGAAATAGAACGGTAGTAGCTAACTTCGATGAGGATCCTGCTGCTAATTGGACATCTTATGGAGTTAATGACAGCTGGTACGAATCCACAGGAGACAGCCATGGGCAGATTGAAGCATATCGTGGCACAGCATCAATCTTCATAGATGGTACTGGAAAAGCTGATAATGATTATTTTGTTTCTCCACAGATATCATTCCATGGCGCAGGTTTTATATCCTTTGCTTATGCCACTCCGGTATGGAGCGGTGACCAGAATGAATTGTCTGTCGCATACGGCACAAGCCCAACAGGACCGTGGACCGTTTTCAGTGAGTTTAATCAACAATCGTATGATGGCTGGACATCAGCCTTAATTGATCTTGACGATTTTGAAGGTGATTACTACATCGCATTTATAAGCTACGACGGCTATGGCTACTGCACCGCCCTCGATGATATCATAATCTATGCACCTCTACCCATCGACGAAATTTATATTGATGGCTTTAGTGAACCTGTATGTGGTCAGCTCCTTGACTTCGATGTGACAGCGCGTGACAGTGATCTTTATGATATTTATGCAACAGATTGGTGGTGGGGTGGCAACGGTGGCGCCTATGTCCCAACCGATCATATTGTTCAAAATACTAGCTACTACAATATGAATGTAATATTATCACATAATCCTGATTATTATTTCAATCCTAACGCAACAGTGTATTTCAATGGCGACGCTTCTCTTTGTGATTCACCATACAGTTATATTGATGCTGGATATTTCGTGACATTTACTATCGATTTATCATACGATGGAATCAACGACATCTCAGCCAATAGAATCGGCGTGTATCCTAACCCAGCTAACGATGTGCTTCATATCAACGGCCTCGAGAACGCCACCGAAGTCAGCATCTACAATGCTGTTGGTGCCTTGGTGAAGGTTGTCAACACCAACGAGTCAATCAACATCAGCGATCTCGCATCTGGCTTATATATCGCCCGCTTCGGAGAGAACAGCATCCGATTCACAAAAGAATAAAACATAAACGAAAACGAGCATGATAAAAAGGCCTCTGAGAAATCGGAGGTCTTTTTTTTGTCCATTTCACAAAAACTTCGTATCTTTGCAAGTTTATATGTATCATGGGAAATAGTGTCCTTATAGCAAAAATCGAACGCTTCATCAGGAAGTTCTACCTCAACCGCCTCATCCAAGGTGTGCTGATTGGTGCTGTCTTGATGATTGCTTTATTTTTGATTATCAATGGTATAGAATATTTCTCATGGCTTCCGCAAAAAGGACGACTGATACTGCTTCTGCTCTTTATCTTAGGTGCAAGCTTCGTCACGATTTTCTATTTCATCATCCCGATAATCAACCTGATCCGCTTCCGCAAAAAGATGTCGGACGAGAAAGCGGCTGTCATCATCGGAAAGTTTTTCCCTGAAATAAGCGACAAACTGCTTAACACCCTGCAGCTTTCAAACACGCTATCGCAAGATTCAGACAATCAGCTGCTTATCGCAACAATAGAACAGCGTACCGAGAATCTGAAACCTGTCAATTTCTCAGATGCAGTCAATCTTAAAGACAACTACAAATATCTGAAATATTTCGGAATAGCTTTTGTCATTTTAAGTGTTGCTTTAATATTTCTACCTGATTTTTCAAAGGAGCCCGCGCAACGCATCATCAACTACTCCCAGGAATATAAGAAACCTCTGCCGTTTGAGGTACAGCTCTCCGCGACCGAACTACAAGTGTCGCAAGGCAAAGACGCCGAGTTCAGCATCCACGTCACAGGCGAGCGCATTCCAGACGCCTTCTATATCCGCAGCAACACAGGCACTAGGATGATGAACCGCCTTAACACCAACAACTTCCATTTTGTTTTCAAAAACGTGAACCAAAACGAGACGTTCTCCATCGAGGGCGGCGACTATAAGAGTACAAAGATAAACCTCATTGTACGCCCCAACCCTACCATGCTGTATTACGAGGCAAGACTGGCTTTTCCGCAATATATCCATCGCAAAACCGAGACCCTCACCGGCAAGACACACATCATCGTGCCACAGGGTACCGAAGTGGAATTTACATTCCACACCCGTGATGTCGATTCCATTTTTATAAATGACTCAATTTCAATCGATAATTCAACTTATAAATTCAAGGCATTAAAATCCACGAAATTCGCGGTATCATTGTTAAATAAATGGAATGAAACCGACCCTATTCCTTTCACCGTTGATGTCATTCCCGATGCCTACCCTGATATCCAGGTGCAGAATTTCCATGAAGATTTCGCAAAACAGACATTTTATTCGGGTTTGATTGCCGATGACTATGGTTTTTCCAAATTATTGTATCACTTCGAAGTGGATGGCAAGCCGAATCAGTCGTTTGTCAGAAACATCCCGATTGACAAAAGCAACATCCGCACTTCGTTCTACTATAGCATTGATATTGATACACTTACACTTTATCGCGGCGATGAGATAAAGGCTTATTTCGAGATATTCGACAACGACGGCATCAACGGACCTAAGTCGAGACGTTCGGAGGTGTTTTATCTCGCCCTGCCAACCACCGAGCAGCTTGACTCTATCGCCGATAACACTGAAAGCGAGATACTTAAAAACCTCAACCAGCGTTCCGACGAACTTCAGGATTTGCGCAAAGATATCGAAGACATGCTCCGCGACCTGATGTCGAAGAAAGACCTCGACTGGAGCGACAAGGAGAAGATGAAAGATCTTCTCGAGAAGCAGAAAGAAGTACAGGAAGAATGGCAGAAGATTCAGGAAGAACAGAAGGAACTGTCAGATTTCATTAAGGAAAACGAGCTTTCGTCAGAGGAACTGATAAGAAAACAGGAGGAGATTAACAAACTTTTCGACGAGGTCATCCCCGACGAGATGAAGAAACTGATGGAGGAGATCGAAGATCTGCTCAACGATATGCCGCGCGAGAAGATGCAGGAGATAATGAAAGACCTCAAGAAAAACAACGAGGCTCTGCAACAGATGATGGACCGCAACCTCTCGCTTTTGGAACAGCTGAAGGTCGAAAAAGACATGAACCAGCTCATGGATGAGATGCAGAAACTCGCCGACGAGCTGATGAACAACACCGACTCCATATCTGCGCAAGACGCTGAGAATCAATTCAATAAGATGGAACAGCGACTTGATTCCATCATTGATAAAAACCAGAGCTTGAGCGACCCGTTCGATATCAACAAAGACGAGGAATCCTTCGATGAGATACAACAAGACCTTGAAGATGCCTCAGAATCAGAAAACTCAGGCGACAGTCCAGAAGGACAAGAAAATGCCAAGCAACAGAAACAGAATGCCGGCAAAAAAATGAAGGAGATGTCAGAGAATATGATGTCGATGATGATGGGCGGCGGCATGGATCAGATGGCCGAAGACGCATACCTGGTAAGGATTCTTCTCGAAAACGTGGTACGCTCGTCACACGCCGAAGAAGAGCTTATGCAGGAAGTCAGCACTATGAAGAAAGACGACCCTACTGTGTCACAAAAGATTTCACGTCAGAAAGAAATATCGGAAAACTTCGCCATGGTAGACGACTCCCTGCGTAAGATGGCAAACCGCCAGTCAAGCATTAAAAACTTCGTATTCAATGAGTTACAAGTCATCGACCAGCAGTCGGAGTCGGCGATGAAAGACATCCTGGAACTCAAATTCGGCATGGCCACACAAAAACAGCAGAAGGCAATGATGTCGATGAACAACCTCGCGCTAATGCTCGACGAGTCGCTCAATCAGATGGAGATGCAGATGTCGGGAATGGGCGGCAAATCATGTCCAAATCCAGGCAAATCGAAAGGCAAGAGCCAGCCGAAGAACATGAAAGACATGCAAGACCTGCAAAACCAGCTTGGCGAACAGCTGAAGAAGATGCAACAGCAGATGCAGAAACAACAGCAGGACGGTATGCCTATGCCTGAGATGAGCGAGGATTTGGCGCGCATGGCGGCACAGCAGGAACTGATACGCGAAGGCATGCAGCAGATTCTTGAGGAGATGAAAAAGAACGGCCAACTCGGCGATGACGGCATCAACCAGATCATCAAAGACATGGAGAAACTAGAGGAAGATATTGTAAACAAACGCATTACGAATCAGACTATCAGAAGAAACAAAGATATCTTGTCACGTATGCTTAAGGCCGAAAACGCACAGCAGGAACGTGAGAAAGAGGAGAAACGCAAGTCGGATGAGTACAAAGGAACAGATAAGACACATAATATCGACGAGCTGCGTTACGAGGAGAGCATCAAGAGGCAGCAAGACTTCTTAAGAACTCAACCCATTGAGTATCAACCATTTTACAAAGAAAAGATAAATAAATATTTTTTAAATAAAGATCGTCATGATTAGTTTTCAAAGCATAGACATCGAAACCCCAGCTCTCGACCAACGCCTTGCCAAGCGATGGATTGAGGAGTTTGTGGCGTCGTACGGCAAGAAAATCGGTGAGCTGTATTACCTGTTCTGCAGCGATGAATACCTGCTGGAATTCAACCAGAAGCGCATGAACCACGATTTCTACACCGATATCGTGACGTTTCCTTTGAACGACTGCAGCGAGTATCTCTCGGGCGAGTTTTACATCAGCATCGACAGGATTCGTGACAACGCAAAGCAACTTGGCAAACCGTTTAAAGACGAGTTTCACCGCGTCTTGGCGCATGGGGTGCTGCATTTGATTGGGTTTGAGGACAAGACCGACGCCGCTGCCGCCACCATGCGCGAGCAGGAGGAAAAATGTCTTGCAATGCGTCGTAAAGACTTTTAAAATAAGGCAATAACAAAAAATGTTCCACGTGGAACACTGAAGATATGATATTCGAAAAATACGATGTTATAGTGGTCGGAGCGGGCCACGCAGGATGTGAGGCGGCGGCAGCGGCGGCTAACCTCGGCAACAAGACTTTGCTCATCACCATGAACATGAGCTTCATGGCGGCGATGTCGTGTAATCCAGCCGTCGGAGGCATCGCCAAAGGCCAGATAGTGCGCGAGATAGATGCATTAGGTGGACAGATGGGCATCATCGCCGACAAGACGATGATACAGTTTAGGATGCTTAACAAGTCTAAAGGTCCTGCTGTATGGAGTCCGCGAGTGCAAAGCGACAAGGCGGCGTTCTCAGCAGAGTGGAGAAATACCCTCGAACATACAAAAAACCTTGAGTTCTGGCAAGACCATGTCGATGGCCTCATAGTGGAAGGTGACCAAGTAAAAGGCGTGCATACCATGATGGGTGGTGACGTGTATTCCAAGACCGTAATCCTCACCAACGGCACGTTCCTTAACGGCAAGATTTTCATCGGAGAGAAGTCGTTCTCAGGCGGCAGAATAGGCGAATCGGCAAGCCATGGGATAACAGAACAACTGGTGGAACTTGGATTTGAAGCCGATAGGATGAAGACCGGAACTCCTGTCAGAATAGACGGAAGAACCATAGATTTCAGCAAACTGACAGAGCAAAAAGGTGACGAGGAGATAACTGGATTCTCGTTTATGAACGTGGAAAAACCGCTGAAACAACGCTCTTGCTATATAGCATACACATCGTTGAAAGTACACGAGATATTGCGTAAAGGCTTCGACAAATCACCAATGTTTACTGGCAGGATACAGGGCATCGGACCGCGTTATTGTCCAAGCATTGAAGATAAGATCGAGCGCTTCGCAGGCAAGGATTTCCACCAGCTCTTTGTAGAACCCGAAGGAGCAACCACATGCGAGTATTATCTTAACGGATTCAGTTCGTCATTGCCCGAAGACATTCAATATGAGGCGCTTAGAAGCATCGAAGGCTTCGAAAACGCCAAGATTTTCCGTCCAGGATATGCCATAGAATACGATTTCTTCCCACCGGAGCAGTTGTATCATAGCTTGGAGACACGCAAGATACACGGCCTGTTCTTTGCCGGACAAATCAACGGCACCACAGGATACGAAGAGGCTGCAGCACAAGGACTTATGGCAGGTATCAACGCTCATAGGCTGTTACACGACGAAGAGCCTATAGTTTTACGCCGTGATGAAGGATATATAGGTGTTCTCATCGATGATCTCATCACAAAAAGCGTGGATGAACCGTATAGAATGTTTACTAGCCGCGCAGAATACCGTATTTTATTACGTCAGGATAACGCCGACGCACGATTGACACCTCTGGGATATAAGATTGGCCTTTCAACACAGGAACGTTATGACCGCCTCCTCGACAAGCAACAGCGAGTTCAGGAGTTGGTTAACTTCTTGAATGACAATAATATAGCTCCAGAGGAAATCAATTCTTTGTTGGTGGCGAAGGACACTCCTGAACTCGCTGGCAAGACTCGTCTGTCACATGTTCTCACGCGTCCACAGGTTAGTCTTGTAGAAATGATAAACCACGTGGATTGGCTGAAATTGCAATACGATCTGACAGACGAGTTGACGCGTAGCGTCGTCGAGGAGGCGGAGATTCTAGTGAAATACGAAGGATATATTGAGAAAGAACGTGAAGTCGCTGACAAACTTAAACGTCTCGAAGACGTAAAACTGAGTCCAGATTTCGACTACAACGCACTGCATTCTTTGACTATCGAGGCACGTCAGAAGCTTACTAAACATAAGCCGCAGACTCTCGGACAAGCCTCGCGCATCAGCGGAGTGTCGCCAGCGGATATTTCAGTGCTGGCGGTATTCCTAGGAAGGTAATCTCAATTGTTCCACGTGGAACTATTTTTGAAAACAACAATAAAATAAATAAATCATGAGCGTTAAATGCCCGTTTTGTGAATCAAAAAACACGAGGTCATTCCTCCATTTAAAAGACTATTTCCTAACGCAGGAAGACTTCGAGATATATGAGTGTGACGATTGCAAACTGCTGTTTACGACGCCACGCCCCGACGCCACAGCCATAGGGAGATACTACAAATCGGAAGACTATCTCTCGCACAACGAGCATAAAAAAGGTCTCGTGCCATGGATCTACAACCACGTTAAAAAAATAAATATAAAAAACAAATATAAAATGGTTTGTAAAGTTCTGCATCACCCAAAATCAGGCATACAGAACTTTACAGAACTTCTCGATTTCGGCTGTGGCGTCGGGGATTTCCTGCATTACGCCCAACAAAAAGGCTGCGAAGTCATGGGCTGCGACATGAGCGAGGACGCACGTAGGATAGCTTCCGAAAAACTCGGAAAGCCAGTGGTTACGCCCGAAGAAATCTTCGCCCTCCCCCACTCCACTTTCGACGTCATCACTATGTGGCACGTCTTGGAACACATTGATAATCTTAAGTTTCAGGTCAATCAGTTACATCGTTTATTGAAGAATAACGGCCGACTGGTTATAGCGGTTCCGAATTATATGTCGTACGACGCACAATACTACAAAGACAAATGGGCGGCATACGACGTACCACGACATCTCAACCATTTTCATAAGGAGTCACTTCAAAACATCTTCGCTGGCAAATTCCAACTCAAAGAAATATATCCGATGAAATGGGACGCATTTTACATCTCGATGATGAGCGAAAAATTCCTCGGTCATAAAAACTCATTCCTCCGAGGCATACGTACCGGTCTTAAATCGAACCGCAAGGCACGTAAAAGTGGAGATTTTTCGAGTTTGATATACATTTTTGATAAAATTTGATTTAAGGCCATTTTGAGGCGTTTTAAGACGATTTGCGTTTCGGACGACCTGCGTATCAAAAAATTTTAGATAATGTCTTAAAAAGGAGCAATTTTGGAACGATTTTTGATATAATTTATGTCATGAAAAAAATTCTTATCATACTAATCGCAATCGCGTTGATCGCCCTCACGGTTTTCGTGCATCAAAAAAATGAGAGCAACGAAAACGTCGAGATGGAACGCCTCGCCAAAATCATCGCCGATGAATCGGATCAGGATTTCGAACAGTCGGCAGTCGAGTTTATCGGCAAGATAAAAACAGATGAGACCCTGAACGGCTGGTTTAACGAAAATCTTCCGTCCGACGACAGCATCTATTCTTATCTCAAAAAAGAATATTTCGACACAATCGAACTGCTAAAACATTACGACGTCACCTTTACACTCTGCGACAACGACACCTACCTCGACCTCGACGACACAGAGATCCTTTGCAACGACTGGTTTGTGAATATCCTCAACACCAACCAGCATGACGCCATCAGCGACAACCTCATTTACGTCGACGATCCTACTACCGATACATATTATCTGGCAGCTATCGATTTTTCAGGAAACCGCTCCATATTTCTCGAGTTTTATAAAGAAAAAGACATCGACCGCTATGTCACTGAAAACCTGAAAAACTATTCGTTCAGCATCTATAAAGACCATATCCTTGACTATAAATTCGGTAACTACCTCTACCCTAACAACCTTAACAATTTCATCTCACAAGACAACGGCATTCATAAGGGAAAGAAATTTAAACACTTGATATACAACGACTTAGAAAACAATAAGACTATAGTGGTGACTATAGAATACGAGCGCTGGCTGCGATTTGTGGCACCGTTTTCGCTTATCTTCTTTGCCCTGCTCCTCGCCTATCTTCTCTATATCTATTTCGTCAAAGGACATTCGGTTTTCAGACAGAGCTTCCACGGCAAAATGCAAATAACGATTTTGCTCACCCTCGCCTGCTCGTTTTTCGTAGTCGGATTCGCATCATTTATATTTTTGAACAACAATATCAAAAAGAAGACTGAAATATCTCAGTACAAACAGGCGAATATCATACGTAACCGACTGGAATCCAATATCTTAAAGGAAAACAGCCTTAACAATAAAGACTATCTAAACTCGCTTAAAGACATTTATATCTGCGATATCAATATTTATGATCTTGACGGAAATCTTATTAACACAACAATTAAGGATTATTCAGAAAATATTGATGATGAGGCGTATTTAAACATCGTTGGTGAAGGTGCTGGATACTTCATGCAAAACGAGTTTTATGGCAATGAGAAATGTGATTCGTACTACTTCCCTATCCTTGATAAAAATGAGATTGCCGCCATCCTGAACATCCCGTATTTTGAGTCAAAATCGGATTACGACGACAGGATTTCCAACTTCATTCTCAATTATATCAATATTATAATTGTTCTTCTTTGTATAGCGTCTATAACTGTTCTTTTAGTAACAAGAAAAACTCTTAAACCTCTGAAAATCATTGAGAAACAAATGGGTAAAGTTCGTCTCGACGGACATAATGAACCAATAAATTTCAGAGGACGCGACGAGATTGGAGCACTTGTAGAACAATACAACAACATGTGCAAAGAGCTTGAGATTTCTGCCAACAGACTCGCACGTAACGAACGTGAGACAGCATGGCGTGCAATGGCCCGTCAGGTGGCGCACGAAATCAAGAACCCGCTCACCCCGATGCGACTGAATATTGAGTATTTACAGATGCTTTGGGACAGGAAAGACCCTAAATTCGAGGAGAATTTTAAGGAGACCCTCAATTCATTGCTCGAACAGATAGAGACGCTCTCAAGGATAGCGACAGCATTCAGCGATTACGCTAAACTTCCGGAAAACTCACCAACTACATTTGACCTTAGTGAACTTTTGAAAAGCACAATAAAACTTTACGATGTTGAGAAAAACATTTCCATCTCATTTGTGTACGATGAAAAAGAGAGTTGGCTACTCTTTGCCGACAAGAACAATCTCGGTCGGGTGTTTGGAAACATCATCAAAAACGCTATTCAAGCAATAGGTTCAATAGAAGGTCATATTGAACTGACACTTAATAGGTTGGGGGAGAGGTATAAAGTCACTATTTCGGATAATGGATGCGGTATAAAAGACGAAGACAGGTCTAAAATTTTCTTCCCTAACTTCACCACGAAATCGAGTGGCATGGGGGTAGGATTATCGGTGTCGCAAAACATAATCCAGGCTATGGGAGGCAATATCTCGTTCACTAGTGAAGTCGGAAAAGGCACAGTTTTTACGATTGACATACCTATTTTAAAAGAAATGTAATATATTTGCAGTTTAATTCGTTATAGCTTACGTTGGTAGAGGATTTCTCGACAACGCTCGAAATGACGAGACACTTATAATATGAGTAATAACCCGATCAAAGCCCTCGCGGGCCAGACAGTCATATACGGCATGGGAACCATCGTGCCGCGACTGCTGAATTATCTTTTAGTGCCGCTCTATGTGCGCGTTTTCGCCGCTGGAGTGTATGGCCAAATCACCGATTTGTACGCCTGGATAGCCTTTTTGCTTGCCTTGCTGACATACGGCATGGAGACCACGTTTTTTCGCTATACACAGAAGGAAAACCCGGATAAAGTGTTCAACAATATCGTATCATGCATCATCCTGACGACGGGAATCTTCCTGGTTTTATATTGTATTTTATACAAAAATTTCGCGCATCTCATTCAGTATGAGCACAATACGCAATATGTCCTGTTTTTGGGAATCATCGTCGCCCTTGACGCGCTGACAGCAGTACCGTTTGCGAAGTTGAGACGACTCAATAAGGCTAAGTTATTCACACTCATCAAGATAGCAAACGTAACACTAAATATCGGACTGAACCTGTTTTTCCTGCTCGTCATCCCCGAGACGGCATTGGCAATATCAGATAAGGTGTTCGGTCCGCAGGCAGGACTGCTTGTCTGGGTGCTCATCTCCAATGTTTGCTCGAGTTTACTGAGTCTTTTGCTGCTTATGCCGCAGTTTAAAGGCTTCCGCTTTGAGCTTCAGAAGAGCCTGATACGTCCGATGCTAGCCTACGCCTTGCCGATTTTACTTATTAACCTGGTAGGTATGGTCAACGAGGTGGCAGACAAGATTTTGATCAAGTATCTCACGCCAATCCCAGATGCTGCTAGCCTTGCCGCGCTTGGCATGACAGGGGAGGAGTACGCCCTGCAGCAGCTCGGCATCTACGGCGCTAACTTCAAGCTAGCGGTGCTGATGACGATATTCATCCAGATGTTCCGTTACGCTTCAGAGCCTTTCTTCTTTGGCAAAGCGAAAGACCGTAACGCTCCCGAGCTTTACGCCAAGGTGATGACATATTTCGTGATATTCTGCCTGCTGATTTTCCTAGGCGTGATGCTTTATATCGACATATTGAAGTATTTCGTTGGCCGTGGCGGTAGCGACTACCACGAAGGTCTTGTCATCGTACCTATAGTATTGATAGCCAATATGTTCTATGGCATTGTATTCAACCTCTCAATATGGTTTAAACTCACTGACAGGACATTCTCCGGCACGATTATCTCCATTGTGGGAGCATGTATCACCCTACTTTGCCTGTTTGTTTTGGTGCCGCAGATCGGCTATCTTGGAGCCGCCATCGCACACTTGGGATGCTACACCATGATGATGCTGGTGTCGTATTTCTGGGGCCAGAAAGTGTTCCCGATACCTTACCAAGTTGGGCGTATCGTGCTATACATGGTGTTGGCGATTGGATTATTCCTGTTGAGCACTGTCTTCAGTGAGTACAGCCTCACTATCAGATTGATTATCAACACTTTATTGATATTAACTTATCTTGGAACAGTAGTAGTTTTTGAACGTAAAAATCCTTTGAAAATATGAAATTGAATATTGTTAATAAGTCGGACAACGCCATGCCATGTTACGAGACCGTCAATTCGGCTGGAATGGATTTGAGAGCGTATCTCCCTGATGGTGAATTAGTTATAAAGCCAATGCAGCGTGCTTTGGTGCCAACGGGTTTGTTTATGGAAATCCCTGTAGGCTATGAGGGACAGGTCCGTCCACGCAGCGGTTTGGCCATCAAGAGCGGTATTACAGTGTTGAACTCGCCAGGCACAATAGACGCCGACTATAGGGGAGAGGTGAAGGTGATTTTGATTAACCTATCGGATAGTGACTTCGTTATAAAGAGCGGCGACCGCATCGCACAGCTCGTCATTGCCAAACATGAACAACCTGAAGTAGTTGAGGTTCAGACACTTAGCGAGACGGAAAGAGGCGCTGGCGGCTTTGGACATACGGGAAAGAATTAAACAATGAAGCATAGACTATTAGTATTATTTTTAGCCTTTTCGGGCTTTGTTTTCGCTCAGAACGACACCATCGTGATTCGTAATCTGCCGAAGAACGCGGAGTATTTTTCAATGGGCATTTCGGAGAAATACAACGAGAATTACCCCGTTGCTATTTACAATTTCGAGCAGGCGCTGAGGTTTTTCAACGATGATGACGCTTCTATGTACGAGCTTGCCGCCCTATATCAGATGAACGGCCGCGGCACAGAGGCTTTGTCGATGATTCAAAGGGCCGCCGAACTGAAACCTGACAACAAATGGTACCAGATCCGACTGGCTCAAATACATCTCCAAAATGGTGATTATCAATCGTTTATAAACATTTACAACAAACTTATCGAAGATGATCCTGAAAACCTGGATTATCTCGAGACATATATCGACGTGCTTCTTCGTTTGGGCGATTACGACAAAGTGCTTGAAAAACTTGATGTTATAGAGGCTCAGCTTGGTAAAAACGAGTATATTTTCCTGCAAAGAATTCAGATTTATGACGAGCAAGGCAAGAAAGATGAGGCTATTGCCGAAATGGAGAAACTTGTTGAGTTTTTGCCTGAAAACACCCACTATCGCGCACTTCTAGCAGAGGCTTACCGCAAGGTTAGACGCGATAAAGACGCCTACAAACAATATCTGAAAATCAAGGAGTTAGACCCCACCGACAAGTATATCAACGTCTCGCTTCTCGACTATTATCAGAGCATAGGTGAGGTTGATAAGGCTTTCGATGAGTTTGTGGCCGCTATAAAAAACAAGAACCTCGACTTCGAGACGAAAGCACAGATTTATGACTTTTGGTTTGAGAAACAAAAGGACAAAAACTCCGCAGCAGACGCAGAAATAGCGGGAAACGCTTTTATTGAAACGCATCCCGACAAGTCGATAGGTTATTATATTTTAGGAATGGTTCAGTATAACCGAAACAACTTTGCGAAGGCCAAAGAATACTACCAAAAAGCCCTGGAATGTGAGAAAAACAACTTCATAACGCTTTATCAGCTTACACTGTGTAATCTGGAACTACACGAATACCAAGATGCCGTAGAGACTACCGAAAAGGCCATTTCTCTGTATCCTGAACAGCCATTGTTCTATCTCTTCAATGGTATTGCGCAGTTTAATCTTAACGATTACGAAGCCACGGTAAAAATCCTTGAAAAGGGCAGAAGACTCTCGGCAAATAAGGAACTTACAGAGAATTTCGACACTTATATCGGCGACACATACCATCTGTTGAAAAACAAGCAGAAAGCGTATGAGTCTTACGAAAGAGTTCTGCGCTCAAATCCGGATAACATTTATGTTTTAAACAACTACGCTTATTATTTGTCGCTTGATAATCAAGACCTTGAGCGCGCGTTGGAAATGTCAGCAAAGACTATAAAAGCCGAGCCTAAGAATGCTACGTATCTCGATACATACGCATGGGTTTTATATAAATTAAGCCGTTATCAGGAGGCTAAAAAGTATATGGACAAGGTGTTCAAATACGACAAAAATCCTAACGGCGCCAATTACGAACATCTTGGAGACATTCTGTATAAACTTGGCGATACCAAGAATGCCGTGAAGAATTGGAAAAAAGCCCAAAAAGCAGGCAGCGAGGTGTCAGAATTTTTGGAGAAAAAGATAAAAGACGAAAAACTCTATGAATAGAAAATTTCATATATTGCTGATTTTCAGTCTGTTAAGTGTTGCAATCATCAACACTGGTTGCTCGTCAAAGAAAAAGATGACCAAGACGAGTCTGCGCGAGTTTACAGCCGCCAGCCTGATCCGCGAAGTGGAGAAAAACGAGTTTGACTTCGACAAGATGCAGGCCAAAATAAACTTGAAAATCGAGACAAACGACAAGAACTTCACGGCAAAAGGACAACTGAGGATGCAGAAGGACAGTATCATCTGGACCAGCATCTCTTTACCTTTGGGAATGGAGGTTTTGAGGGCTATGGTTACACCCGACTCGCTCTTCGTGATGAACCGTAACGATAAGACGTACCTTAGCGAAAATATTAGTGTTTTGAACGATATCTCGCCTTTGATGACCACCATTATGTTTATGCAGTCGGTACTAATCGGCAACGACCTTAATCTTCGTGAAAGCGACAACTATAAAGTAGAGATTGATGATGGACAGTATAATTTATTGATTTCCAAAAAGTTAAAGAAAGAGATAAAACACAATGACGAGGAGTGGAAGGTGATTTTGAAAGACCTCTGGATAGACCCGCAACTCTTTAAAATTACAAAATATCACATCCGGGAATATAACGACAGCAAGCGTAAAATCGAACTGCAATACTCTGATTTTGTTGAGGTTAACGGCAAATATATCCCTACAAACATCAACATCAATGTACATGGCAACATGTATCTGAAGGCTAATATCAGCTATTCGAACATAACTACGGACGATAACATCGAGTTTATCTATAATGTACCAAAGAAATACGACCGAATCTTCAAATGATTAGGAAAATCACATATTTGCTGATGTTTCTACTGATGTTTTTAGGCATCAGGATGACGGTTTTTGGCCAGTCGGCAAATGATTTGGAGAAGAAGGTGGCACAACTGCAGTCGGAGATTAAGACCTCACAAAATCTTCTTAAACAGACGTCGAAAAACAAAGAGGCAACCTTGCAGGAAATCGAGCTTTTACAGGCACAGATAAAGAAACGCCAAGACCTCATCAATACATATAAAAGCCAACTCGACGCACTGAATAAGGAAATCAAGTCGTTTAAGAAAGACATCACAAACCTTCAGGGAGATCTTGAGAAAAACCGAAAAGAATACGCCGACTTACTGCTTATCAGCTATCGTAACCGCAACAATCTCAATAACTTACTTTTCATCTTCTCTTCGCAAGATTTCAACCAGGCGATACGCAGGCTGAGGTATATCAAGCAATTTAACGAGCTTCTTAAACAGAAGATGGTCGATATCGACAACAACAAGACGGAAATCAAGACAAAAATTGATGTTTCGGAGGCCGACAAGAAACGCATAGAACAGCTCTATGCCCAGCAAAAGAAGGAGGTTGAAGAGCTTAACAAGGACAAGAAATCGCTCAACGACAAGGTCGCCAAACTGAAAAAAGACGAGAAAAAAATCAAGAATGATATAGCGAAAAAAGAGAAAGAGACCAAGGAACTGCAGGCGAGAATCAAGAGAATCATAGAGGAGGAACTGGCAAAACGCCGTGCTGACGCTACTATCGACACTAAACTTGCCGAGAATTTCCAGAGCAACAAAGGCAAGCTGCCATGGCCTGTGGCAAGCGGCATAGTCACCAAGAAATACGGCAACAATCCGCATCCGACACAACCAAAAGTGACGGTTTTCAACAACGGCATCGACATCTCGACAGATCAAGGCGCCAACGCTTTGTGCGTGTTTGACGGGCAGGTTTCGACAATCTTCAACACAGGCTCCACCAACGTTGTAATGGTGCGTCATGGCACGTATTTCACGCTATATGCTAATCTGGACAAGGTTTTCGTGAAGTCGGGCGACAAGGTCAAGACCGGACAAAAGATTGGTGTTATCCATACTGGCGCTAACGATAATGTCACTTCACTGCATTTCGAGGTATGGAACGATAAGAACAATACAAATCCAGAATCATGGCTAAAATAGTTTAGAGTTTAAAGTTTAGAGTTTATAGAAGAATATGAAGATGAAAAAGATATATAAATTGTTATTGATAATCATTGCATTAGCATTGGTTACAATATCTTGTTCACGTGCCTACGAGCCGTCGAATTACAACAAGAAATCAAAAGACTGCGATTGCTCACGCTGGAGGTAATTGACAATTGAAAATTGACAGTTGAGAATTAACAAATCAAAATAATTATCAATTTTCAATTATCAACTATTAACTAAAAAAGTCAGCGATCGCTGACTTTTTTATTGTCGGGATGACAAGATTCGAACTTGCGGCCTCTTCGTCCCGAACGAAGCGCGCTACCGGGCTGCGCTACATCCCGAACCCGAAAATTTCGGACTGCAAAAATACAACTTTTTTTTATTGCAAAAGAAAATTAAGAAAAATATTTTACTTCTTGCGGTGACGCAGGCGGTTTTCTATCCTGCGTTCCCAGACAAGAAGCAGCGACATCGCCCAGCGGGAAAGCAGCATCCACAGAAAACTGCCTCCGATGGCTGTAAACAGCAGTAAATCCTCAAGGTTGCTGTGCGAAACACCGATATGGTGGTTCAGAAGATCGTTCTCCTCTTTTGTTGTCGTTCCTGTCTCTGTTTCATCAATCATAACAGCGGCACCGTATGCTAGTCCGAGGGTGTTTGCCACAAGCCACAGAAAAGCCGTACGCGGCGGCAATCCGAAGAATACCATCACTGGCTTCAGGAAGTTTGCAATATGCTCAATTATGCCGAATTCATTGAGGATTCGCTGTAATAGCGTCAAGGCATAAACCAAAACAGCCATCAAGGCAACGGTTTTCACGGTGCGCCAAGCCCAGTCTTTAAGCATCTCCACAAATGTGAGATTTTCAGTGGCTACAGCATCAGAAACGGTGTTTTCAAACTCTCCCGGCATTATCTTGTTCAACACAAACGCCAGGATGAACGCCGACAATGTCCTTATTACAACGATTCTAAGGGCACTAGAACCCGTTTTTGCCTGTACGGTAGTCTCCACTATCATATTATGCGAACATAGCACCATAACGGCTAAAATCGTCGCTGCACGCATATCCAGTTGCAATGACGTCATCACGGCCATGGCGGTGTAGCAGTTGACAAAATAGCCCGAGACGTAGGCGAGGGCGGCTTCACCGGGGAGTCCGAAACTGGAAAATAGGGGAGTTAACTGCTCGGAAATCCAAGCTATTACGCCGAAATACTGGAGTAACATGATGCCAAACGACACCCCGACCATAATCTTGGCGAGCCACCAGATGGTCTTCAATGCGCTTGGAGTGGCAGAGCGGACACAAGAAAGCATCCGCTCTTTAAATCGTTGATTGTCAGACATTTTATTCTGCTATTGTCATCTCGTCGATGAGACGTTGGCAGCCAGCATATTTGTCGATGAGGAACAGCACATAACGGATATCGACGCTGATGTTCTTGCAAATCGACGGGTCATAGATTAAGTCGCTCATCGTGCCTTCCCATGTACGGTCGAAGTTGAGTCCGAGCAACTCTCCGTTGGCGTTGAGGATAGGACTGCCGCTGTTGCCGCCGGTGGTGTGGTTTCCCGCAATGAAAGCCACATGCATCGAGCCGTCTTTATCGGCATAGCGACCATAGTCTTTAGCCTCGTAAAGCTCACGTAATCTGTCGGTTACGACATAGTCGTAGATATTCGGATTCTCCTTCTGCATGATGCCGTCGAGGGTGGTGTAGTGACGGTATGTCACTGCGTCTTTCGGCTTGAAACCGCCCACTTTGCCGTAAGTCACACGGAGCGTGAAGTTGGCGTCAGGGTAGAGGTTGCGCTCAGGATAGACCTCCGGAATCATCTTCATCTGACCTTCCATGTAAACGCGGCGTAAATTATTGATTTTTGTGTTGCATTCTCTTGATTTTGCCATAACATTTTCAACATAGAAGTCCATCATGCTGTTAGCAGCAACAATAGCCGGGTCTTTTTCAAGTTTTTTGACTTTTGAAGGATTGAATTCGTCAAGGAATTTATTGACTTTCTCTTCAGATGTGAAGATAGTTTTGCCAAACAGATAATCGACGTAGGATTGTACGTTTCCCTTGAATTTCCTGTCGATTTCATTAAGAATCTCAGGACGGAAATCCTCAGGTTGAGCCTCACGATAAGCCTTGAGCATAGCAATTGCCACCTCTTCGTCGATCGGCTGATAATAATCTTTGTAAAATACTGCCGCAGCTGACTTTAATGCGTTGACAAGCTCATCTATTTCTTCTTGCGGAGTATCTTTTGTAACCTCTGTAATTTGTGCAAAATTGGCAGCAAATTCAATCAATTCTATTGAAAGCCCGGCCTCAGTGAAATATGTAGTTGCCATGCGATATTTTTCATATTCCTCGTAAACTGGGGTGAAATCCTTGAGAGCATGCATGTAAGGTATGCGTGAACGTGTCTTCATGCACCAGTCGAGATAAGCCTCTTCAAACGCCTGTTTTTTCTCGATTCCCTTGAAGTTACGGATGCCTTCGATGACGCCCATCCATTTCTTCCAGCCGTTGCCGAGACCAGCGTGTTTGTTGGCATACTGGATACGGACTTTTGCGTCTTTTTCCTGATATTTGTTATAGATATCGAGAATCTTTGTGCGAAGATCAACAACGACAGGGTAAATCACGTTAGCTTCTTGATTTACTGCCACTGCCGGAAGGTATTCGTTAGTGCGGGCAGGATAGCCGAACACGAATGTGAAGTCGCCTTCTTCAACACCTTTCAAAGAGATTGTGAAGTGATAATCAGGCTTGTACGTTTTGTTGTCTTTGCTATATTCTGCTGGCTTTCCGTCAGGACCGACATAGATTCTGAAGATTGAGAAATCGCCAGTATGACGAGGCCACACCCAATTGTCGGTGTCGCCACCGAATTTGCCGATGTTTGACGGAGGAGCACCCACCATGCGGATGTCTCTAAACACCTCGTTATACATCAGAAAGTACTGATTTCCTTGGTAAAACGACTCTACAGACACTTCATACTCGGAGCGTTTCTGCATTTCTTCTACCAGTCTTTTAATGTTCTTGCTGACGATTTCTGCACGTTCTTCGTCGGTAGTCTCAGGAGTGACATTAGTAAGGATCTTATCTGTCACGTCAACCATGTTTTTAAGCATAGTGACAGTGAGACCCGGGCATGCCAGCTCTTCTTCCGGTGTCATAGCCCAAAAGCCGTCAGTGAGGTAATCGTGTTCCATCGTTGAGTGACGCTGAATCCAGCCGTATCCGCAGTGGTGGTTGGTAAGCAGCAGTCCTTGTTCGCTGACTATTTCGCCAGTGCAGCCGCCTCCAAAGAGCACCACGGCGTCTTTCATCGAGCTGTGGTTGATGGAATAGATGTCGTCGGCAGTGATTTTCATGCCCATAGCCTGCATTTCGGCTTCGTTTCTCTGAAGCAGCGCAGGGATCCACATACCTTCGTCAGCACGAGCGATTGTGCCGAGAAAGAGGATTGTAATAATTGCAAATAATGTCTTCTTCATTTAATATTTCTTTAAATTTTAAACTTTCAACTTAAAAACTACTCTAAACTTTACACTCTACACTCTAAACTAATCGTGATGATATTGTTCTCCTTTTAATATTGTAAATGCGCGATACAGCTGCTCTGTGAAGACGAGTCGTACCATCTGATGCGAGAATGTCATCTCGGAGAGGCTTATCTTTGCGTTGGCACGGTCATAGACTTCTTGCGAGAAGCCGTATGGACCGCCAATGATGAAGACCATACGTTTGCAGCCCGTATTCAATTGATGCTCAAGCCATTGCGAGAATCCTCGTGACGAGAAAGTCTTGCCGTTTTCATCCAAAAGTATTATGTCGTCGCCTGGTTGTAACTGTGCTAAGAGTAACTCTCCCTCTAGTTTTTTCTGTTGTGCCTCCGACAAAGTCTTACGGTTTTTAATGTCGGGAATGACCTTCATTTCAAACTGTGCGTAATGCTCTAACCGACTGATATACTTGGAGATACCAGTCTCAAGATACGCCTCGTCGGTCTTTCCTATTACAAGCAGCATGATTTTCACGTCGCAAAGATAGTAAAAATATCAATTGCTGGCACAAGCGGCCGTCACTACACTTATTTTTATTTTTTCCACCTGTAAAAGAGCTCTTCCGGCTGACATCAGTGTGGCGCCTGTGGTCAGTACGTCATCGATGAGAAGCACATGTTTTCCTGTTATTTCCGAAGGATTAATGACTTCAAAAATCTCCTTCACATTGTCCCATCGTTCCTCTCTAGATTTCTTGGTCTGTGTATCGGTGAAAACGGTTCTCACCAGGCAGTGTTCAGCAATAGGAATATTCATGATTTCACTTATTCCTTCAGCAATAACATGGCTTTGGTTGTATCCTCTTATCTTCTCCTTTTTTGGATGTAATGGTATTGGAATAAGATAGTCAATTCCTTGATAGTCAGCGGCTTTTAGTAAACTCTTACCAATTTCCTGACCTAAAAATATTCCATTTTCGCGACAATGATTATATTTCAAACCATGGATAAGATGCTGCACTTTGCCGCTTTTGCTGAAGAAATACTCAGCCGACACTGCATTAAACGGTATCTGGCCGAAGAAATTCTGTGCCAAAGGGTTATTAGGATTATTCTCATAGCCTGTTTTGGGCAAAAGAAAACGACAAGTCGTACACACCGTCTCTTCGCCCTCTAACAGCAAATTTCCACAAGCACTACAGACTCTCGGATACAATAAATTGATTAAACTTTGTAAAATTTTCATATAAAATAATTTTAGTTTTTAGTCTTTGAGGTAATGCAAAATTAGATAAAAATTTTGTAATGTGAAGCAAAATTTTTCTTATTTTTGTAACAGTTTTTAATGAAAATAGACATGGAAAAAAGGGTTGGAACAGTCATAATTGCGATCGGCGACAGAGACAAAGCGCCGCAAGTTAACGCTATAATTTCGAAACATTCTGACATTGTAATCGGACGTTTGGGCTTGCCTCGTCATGAAGAAATGAGCATCATTTCCTTGGTCGTAGAAGGCTCAACAGATGAGATTGGATCGCTTACAGGACAGCTCGGAAATCTCGACGGCGTGGAGGTAAAATCAGCAGTTTTAAAACAATAAAATTTTTGCACAAAAACACCCAAAAAGACAAATTATCGGATATTTTTAGACAAAATGTCGGATAAAAAGACAATTAATCGGATTTTTTAGACAAAATGTCGGAAATCAAAAATTAGGGGTTTTTAGGCCTTTGATTTCATATAAACGCTCGGCGTCATACCATACTTTGACTTGAAATTGCGTGTAAATGTATCCGCATTTGTGAAGCCACTGGCTATACATACCTGCTCGACATTCAACTCTGGTTGTTCGTTCATCAGACGGACGGCATATTCAAGACGCAACTCGCGTACGAGGGTTGTGATTCTCTCTTGGTCGCTACCCTGAGAGAAGGCTGCTCCGATACGTTCCTTCGACAGACCAGTGCGTTGGATAAGAGTCTGACGATCAAACTCTGGGTCAAGATATAATCTTTCGCTCTCAATAAGGTCACGCAGATAAGCAAAAAGTTCAGAATCAGATAACTCGGCAGGGCTGTTTGAGGATGGTACCACGACAGGAGTAGGTCTTAAATCCTGGTACTTTTTTTTATATTTTACTGCCTCAGTAATCTGCTGCGCCAAGATTCTGTTGTTACGCTGTGTGCTACGCCATTTGCTTACAGCATAAATGGCAAAAAGAAGCAACAGTATTCCCACATAGCCAAGTACAGAGGTTCTAATTGTAGCTTGACGTGAGGCCTCACGGTGCTTTGCAATTTCCTGTTCCAAACGGTTGTAGACATCTGGTTCGGTGTAACCCTGTATTGTCAAAATATTCGCATTACCGCCCAGAACAAAGAAAAACAGAAAAATATTCAGTATTAGATGTCTTATTTTTTTCATTATTTCAACTTCAATTTTATCGTTGCAAAATTAACAAAAAAATTTTGAATTTTTCTTTTTCAATTTGATATTTTTGTAATTTAGCGGATTATTTTGAAATAATAAACATAAGAAATATGAGCACAAATTTCGACCCCCGCGCCAACTACGAGCAGACACGAAAACAGGCTGGCTACGTGGAGCGCAAAAAAGCCAAACAGGCCGACTACGACCGCATAGGCTTCATGTCGGGACTGGAGGTTCACCAGCAGATCAAGACCAAGGAGAAGCTGTTCTGCCACTGCCCAGCCGGACAATTCAACAAATTTGACGACTACGACGCCGAGCTCATCCGCCATATGCGTCCTACGCTCTCTGAGCTTGGCGAATACGACGGCACAGCTTTGATGGAGTTCAAGACCAAGAAAGAGATCGTCTATCGCATAAAGAACGGCACGGCATGTACCTACGACATCGACGACACGCCACCGTTCCCAATCAACAAAGAGGCTCTGCATAACGCTATCGTCATCGCCTTGCGTTCCAACTTAAATATAGTTGGCGAGGTTCACATCACACGTAAGCAATACCTCGACGGTTCCATCCCGACAGGTTTCCAGCGTACCGCCATCGTTGGTGTTGAAGGCTTGCTCAAACTTCCAAAGAAAGACATCCGTCTCATACAACTCAGCATTGAGGAAGACGCCTGCCGCGAAATCAGCGACATTGGACACCGCCGCGTGTATCAGACCGACCGTCTCGGCGTTCCGTTGATTGAGACCGTGACATATCCCGACTGCAAAAACCCTGAAGAACTTAAAGAGACATGCGAATATATCCGTTTTTTGGGCCGCTCGACAGGACTTGTCCGCACAGGCATGGGTGCAGGCCGTCAGGATGTTAATGTGAGCTGCAAAGGCGGCACACGTATCGAGCTGAAAGGCGTTCAACACGCCAAGTGGATCCCGGAACTCTCGCACAACGAGTGCTTCCGCCAGTGGTCCTTGGTACAATTACAGAAACGTCTCAACAAAAAATTGAAAAAGGACGGCTGGAAAGTCCTAGTGGCGGACGTGAGACCTACATTCTTTGATAAAGACACACGTCCGTGCATCCCGACAAACGGCAAGATAAAAATCGTCAAACTGCCAGGATTCCGCGGTGTTCTTTCAACATTCACACAGCCTGGCAAAATTTTTGCCGATGAAATCGCCGATCGTCTGAAGGTCATCGCCTGCCTCGAGCGTCCTAATATGTTCCACGATGAGATGCTGGAGCCGGTTTTGATAGCCTCACAATGGCATAAGCTGGGCAAGAAAGTCCACGCCACCGCCGATGACGCCCTCGTCCTCGTGTGGGGCCCTGAAGAAGACATGCCAACAGCCATCGAGACCATAGAGGAACGTTGCCTCATGGCATTCGACGGTGTTCCGAAAGAGACACGTAAGGCAGTCAGCAATGGCATCACCATCTTCGAACGCGTTTTGCCTGGCGCCGACCGTATGTATCCTGACACCGACTCAGCACCTATCCCGCTCGACCCGAAAGAGATAGAGAAATTGAAGAAAGAGCTTCCAACAGAGATTATCGACCGTTACTACAAACTCAAAAAGTGGAACGTGCCTGAGGATTGCTTCACTTATATCTTCACGAAGAACTGGTTCCCGACGATGAACGATATCGTGGAAAAACTGGGCGTCGATGGCCGTCTGCTCGGCTGTTTCGTAGGAATGAGACTCAAGAACCTCTTGGGCAAGAACCACGAGTCACAGTTCGGCTACGACACGCTCTACAAGCTCTTCGCCTTCCTGAAGAAAGAGAAACTCAACTACCGTCTCGCTTGGAACATGGCGCCGACATTGGTGGAAGAGGCCTCTCTTGACATGAAGGAAGTGCTTCGTAAGATAGGATTCCGCCGTGCATCGGAAGACACCATCAACAAGAAGCTCAAAAAGCTGATGGCATCGTACAAACCCAACAAAAAGACCAAGGTTACCACAAACAAGCGTAACTGGATCATGGGACAGATGCATGAGGCATTGGGTAACATAGAATTGAAAGTATTGGCTAAAAACATCAAATAACGAAGAACATGGCTGAAGATTTTTTCCAAGGATATTGGGGTGCCTCGCTTGAGGTTCTCAAAAAATATAACTGCCGCGTGTGGAGCCAGGCCGAGTGCCATACCACAGGAGGCCTTTTCAAAGGCACCATTTTGCCGCGTGCCGCCTTCCAGGACGACAAGCATATCGTCATGAAGGTCAATACAGGCTATAACATCGGCGTCGATATCAGCACTATCACAAGCATGAAGGAGACCGACTACAAGAAAGCCAACTACCACATCCCGGAGAAGGAGTTCCCTTACACCGAGGGTCTCCCGCATGTGAAGCTCCTCGGCACCGGCGGTACCATCGCCTCGCGCCTTGACTACCGTACCGGCGCTGTGATCCCGGCATTCTCTCCAGGTGAGCTCTATGGCGCTGTGCCGGAGCTGGCCGACATCTGTAACCTCGACACCGAGAAGGTGTTCGCCGTGTTCTCAGAGAACATGTCGCCAAAAGAATACATCGCCCTTGCCAAGAAGATAGGCGAGGAGATCAAAAACGGCATCGACGGCATCGTGATAGGCCATGGTACCGACACCTTGGCGCACACCGCCGCCGCTCTGACGTTCATGTGCCAGAACCTGCCGGTGCCGATAGTGTTGGTGGGTTCACAGCGCTCCTCCGACCGTCCGTCATCTGACGCTGCCTTGAACCTCATGCATGCTATGACAGCAGCAGGCCACGGCGACGTGGCAGAGGTGATGGTGTGTATGTTCGGCCCTACCTCCGATGAATACGGATTCCTACATCGTGGCACACGTGTACGTAAGATGCACTCGAGCTACCGCAGCACCTTCCGCACAATAGGTGACACCCCTGTTGCCACTGTCGACAGAAAACGTGGCGTGGTGCCTATCAAGGAAGAATACAACCACCGTCGCAAAGACCGTGACGTGAAGATTATCCCGACCTTCGACGACCGTGTGGCAATCCTTTATTACTATCCTGGCATGAAACCCGATGTGCTCGACGCGTTGGTTGACAACGGATATAAAGGCATTATCTGGGACGGAACAGGACTGGGACACGTCAACAAAGGAATGTTCGACTCCATCCAGAGAGCCACAGAGAAAGGCGTGCATCAGTATATGACGGTGCAGACCATCTGGGGTTATGCACATATGTTCGTTTATGACACTGGCCGCGACCTGATGAACCGTGGCATCATCCCGGCAGGCAACATGCTTGCTGAGACAGCCTACATCAAGCTGGGATGGGCCTTAGGACAGACTCACGACCGTGAAGAGGTGAGAAAAATCATGTTGACACCTGTCAACAGCGAGATAACACCACGCGAGCCTTACAACGGATACCTCGTCTATCAAGGCGGAGTCCCCGAAGTAGAGGAGTTTGTAAGAAAAGTTCACAAATAAGGACAAAAGATAACAAAAAAAGAGACGGTTAAGCCGTCTCTTTTTCGTACATCCTCAGGGATTCGAACCCTGGACCCATTGATTAAGAGTCAATTGCTCTACCAACTGAGCTAAGGATGCATCAATTTTCAGGCTGCAAAAATACTACATATTTTAATACCTGCAACAAAAATGTTAAAAATTTTTCGCATTCGTCATTTCTAGCGAAACTTTTTAGTAATTTTGCAAAAAATTTGAAAACAACAATTTTAAATTAAAATATCATGGCATTTAACCTAAGAAACAGAAACTTCCTGAAGCTTTTGGACTTCACACCGGAAGAAATCAAATTTTTCCTTAAACTCGCAGCTGACCTCAAGCACGCCAAATATACAGGCACTGAGCAGCCACGCCTGAAAGGCAAGAACATCGCCCTCATATTCGAGAAGACCTCGACACGTACACGCTGTGCTTTCGAGACAGCAGCCTACGACCAGGGTGCTCACGTCACTTACCTCGGCCCGACAGGCTCACAGATCGGTGTTAAGGAATCGATGAAAGATACAGCACGCGTTCTCGGACGTATGTACGACGGCATCGAATACCGCGGCTTCGCCCAAAAGACAGTGGAAGAACTCGCTGAATACGCCGGCGTACCGGTATGGAACGGCCTCACCAACGAATTCCACCCGACACAGATCCTCGCCGACTTCCTCACGATGCAGGAACATGTCGACAAACCTCTCAACCAGGTTACTTACGCTTACATCGGCGATGCCCGCTTCAATATGGGTAACAGCTTGATGGTCGGTGGCGCAAAGATGGGTATGGACGTCCGCATCATAGCTCCTAAAGAGCTCCAGCCAGACAAAAAACTCATCGACACATGCAAGAAGATTGCTAAAGAAACAGGCGCAAAGGTCACTGTGACCGACGACGTGAAGAAAGGCGTCAAAGGTTGTGACTTCCTCTACACCGACGTGTGGGTATCAATGGGCGAACCGGCTGAGGTCTGGAAACAGCGTATCGACCTCCTCCGTCCATATCAGGTCAACCAGAAGATGATGGACATGACCGGCAACCCAAACTGCAAGTTCATGCACTGCCTCCCGGCTTACCACAACCTCGAGACACAGGTCGGCCGCGACGTCAACAAACAATTCGGTCTTGACGGCATCGAAGTGACAGAAGAAGTGTTCGAAGGCAAGAACTCAATCGTGTTCGATGAAGCCGAGAACCGTATGCACACCATCAAAGCCGTTATGGTGGCAACACTTGGTGACTAATTTATAAAATAAATATGTCGGAAATTGCCCCGCTTTTGTGGGGCAATTTTCAATTATCAACTGTCAATTATCAATTTGAGAAATGTATAATCTTTTCACAGGCTCAGGCGTCGGACCGACAGTGTTTTACCTCGCGGTGTCTATATTTTTAGGATTACTCTTGGGTAAGATTAAGATCGCCAAGGTATCTCTTGGCATCACCTGGGTTTTGTTTGTAGGTATAGTGCTGAGTGCGCTCGGCGTGACGCTCAACAACAACATGCTCCACATCGTCAAGGAATTCGGACTGATTTTGTTCGTCACCGCTGTAGGCTTGCAGGTGGGACCAGGCTTCTTCAAATCTTTTAAAAAAGGCGGCTTGGCGATGAACCTCATGGCGTTGGTTAACGTGGGACTCGGCGTCCTGATAACCTATATCATAGCCAAGATGTCGGGCGAGAACCTTGCCGACATGACAGGCGTTTATACCGGTGCCATCACCAACACCCCAGGTCTCTCGGCGGCACAGCAGGCCGTCACCGACCTAGGCATCGAAGGCGCCGCCGACCGTCTGGCAGCAGGCTATGCGGTGGCGTATCCTCTAGCCGTCGTGGGGATGATTATGACATGTATCATTTTACGTCCATTGTGCAGGATCGATGTGAAAAACGAGCCCACTACGATGGAAACGGCAAATGATTCGGACGCCGTAATGATGCGGCGCGCCATGCCGTTGAAAAACCCATTGATTCCGATTTTCATCATCATCGCTGCCGGTATCGTCCTTGGTTCCATCCCTATTCCGGTGGGCATGGACGCGCCGCTGAAACTCGGACTGGCAGGCGGTCCGCTGGTCGCTGCCATCATCGGAGGCTTCTTAGGCGTGAAACACGGCTGGTTTGACACCGACTTCACCGACGGGAAAGGCGTCCACATGCTTCGTGAGGTGGGCATAGCGCTGTTTCTTGCAGGCGTGGGATTGGGCGCTGGTGGCGTGTTCGTCGAGACAGTGAAAACTCATTACATCTGGGTGCTTTACGGTGTCATCATTACCGTTGTTCCGCCAATGATTGTTGCAACTTTCGGCCGCTTGGTGCTGAAGATGAATTATTACACTCTCATGGGATTCATCGGGGGCTCGCACACCGATCCTCCGACACTGGCTTTTGCCAACAACATCGCTCCAGAAGGCTGCAAACTGCCCAATTTAGGCTATGCAACCGTCTATCCTCTGACGATGTTTTTAAGAATATTTACAGCGCAGCTGCTTGTATTGTTAGCTATGTAATATTAAGACCATACAAAAATCAGTCTGGATAATTTCTGACGAAATCACCGCAAGGCCTGCTTTTTTGCATGGTCTTAAATTTTCTTTAATTCAATTAAACCATCTTTGTTTCCTACGACAAAGGCAACTGGAGCATTGTCACCTTGTATCAAGTCGTTGAGATACAACGGCTCTCCTATGATGAAGATGCCGCAACTGAAGGTGTTTCCGACTTTCAACTTGGAGTTTTCGGCTTTTTCAACGACGAATTTCTGATTGCCAAGATAACGGAAAGTGCAGCGGCGGTTGGGTTTCCACGACACCATGATATGGTCGCCGGCTCACTCGACCTCAAATGGCAAAACTATTTGATACGACACCGCAAAATGTCACAATGCACATTGGCAATATATACGATGAAGAGGAGTTGTATGAGAATTCAACTAGTAAGGATTTCTTACTAGTTCAAAACGAGGGTGGAAAAGAGAAAAAAAGACATGCAAGATTTTATAATCTCGATGTGATTATATCCGTCGGATATCGAGTAAAAAGCAAACGTGGTACACAATTCCGAAAATGGGCAAATGCTGTTTTGAAAGATTATCTGCTAAAAGGATATGCCATAAATACGAGGATTATGCATCTTGAAGAAAAAATTGATCAACGTTTAATGAAACATGAAAATCAAATCAATGAGTTGGCAAATAAAGTTGACTTTTTTGTAAAGTCTTCTTTGCCGCCGGTGCAAGGCGTATTCTGTGACGGTCAGATTTTTGACGCCTATAAAAATTGAAGTTTTTAACAAATCTCATGACAGGTTTCTAGTAATCGACGATGATGTTTATCACATCGGAGCTTCGCTCAAAGATCTAGGAAAGAAACTTTTCGCATTCTCAAAAATGGAAATAGACAAAGAAAAAATTTTTAAAACATTCTGAGATTTTTAAATGGACAAATCATAATTTTGTATTTTTGCAGTCCATTTAAAACTAAAATAGCAATGAAAAAAATACAAATTTTGCTGGTTGCGGCATTTATCATTATTGCATCGGCATCAAGCCAGGCACAGACCTTCCTTCTTCACTCTCATTGGACACAGAATCGACCATACAATGATCTCTGCCCAAGAGACCCAGTGAATGGCGATGCTTACAGCGTAGCCGGATGCCCAGCTATCGCTATGGGACAGATTATCAACTATTTACGTACCACACAAAACACACGCTTCACCGATGAAGACGACTACGTCCATAACTACATGGGACGTAATTACACCATCGACGACGACTGGGATGAATTGAAATTTCCATCATTCCCGCAACTTAACGAATACCTCGATTCCGTTGACGCCGTCTGGCAACGCGGCGAAGAACTAACCGACCTGCTGAAAGCCGCCGTCGTCTTCGCTTGCGGCACAGCTTGCACACAGGTTTACACCTCGGAAGGCTCGGGCACCTTTTTCGTGGATCAGGCCTATGCAGCATACAAGAGATTCGGCTTCGATGACTGCGTGCTATTCCGTGACCCGACAGACGAAATGTTTGAAATCCTGATCTCCAACCTGCAAAACGGTTATCCTGCCCATCTTGCAGTCGAAAACCCTGCTGGAACAGTCGGACATAACGTGGTGGTCGACGGCTATCGTGAGTCGGATGGCAAGTTCCACATCAACTTCGGCTACGGCGGCTCGCTTGACAACTGGTACGACATCCCAGACCCGAATTTCTATTACGGAATGACCAAAGTGGAGGGTATCATCTTAAATATCATTCCTAATGACCCTTCGGCCGTTCATGAGATTTCCAACCAACATCTGGAGGTTTATCCTAACCCTGTTTCCGATATTCTTTATATTAAAAATCTTCTTAACGAAAATGTGAATTATTCAATTTTCAATGTAACAGGTCAGCAGGTTTTAGCCGGAGCCACTTCCGGTACTATCGACGTCGCAACATTGGAAACAGGGCTGTATTTTATACAAATCAAGGGTGAAAATCGTCTTGAAACAGTAAAATTCCTTGTGAAATAGCTTTACACGCCTGATTTTTTAAAAATTTTTGTATTTTTGCAGTTTGAAATATTTTGAAAATGGAAAAGAATTTCAAACGTTATCTGATAACTACGGCGCTGCCTTACGCCAACGGACCAGTGCATATCGGACACCTGGCAGGCGTGTATGTGCCGGCCGACACCTACGTGCGTTACCTCCGCATGAAAGGCGAAGACGTGCTGTTTATAGGCGGCTCCGACGAACACGGAGTGCCTGTCACCATCAAAGCTGAAAAAGAAGGTGTCACACCGCAGGACATAGTTGACCGCTACCATGAGATGATAAAGAAATCGTTCGAGGACTTCGGCATGAGCTACGACATCTACTCACGCACCACCTCGAAGATTCATCATGCCACAGCAGCCGAGTTTTTTGAGAAATTATATAAGGAAGGCAAGTTCATAGAACGCGAGACAGAGCAATTCTTTGACCCTGAGCGCAACAAGTTCTTGAGCGACCGCTACATCATCGGCACATGCCCGAAATGCGGCAACGACCGCGCTTACGGCGACCAGTGCGAAAAATGCGGCAGCACGCTCAGCCCTGAGGAACTCATCGACCCGCATTCAGCCATCAGCGGTGCCAAGCTTGTCAAGAAGATGACGAAACACTGGTACCTGCCTCTCGAACAATACGAGCAGTGGCTGCGTGAGTGGATCCTTGAAGGCCATAAGGAATGGAAGACCAACGTCTATGGTCAGGTGAAGAGCTGGCTCGACGGCGGACTGCAGCCTCGTGCCGTTACCCGCGACCTCGACTGGGGCGTGCCAGTGCCTCTCAAAGACGCCGAAGGCAAAGTGCTCTACGTTTGGTTCGACGCTCCTATAGGATATATCTCAAACACCAAGGAGATATGCGCAAAACGCGGTGACGACTGGGAGAAATGGTGGAAGTCAGAGGATACAAAAATGGTGCATTTCATCGGTAAAGACAACATCGTGTTCCACTGCATCATATTCCCTTGCATGCTCAAGGCATACGGCGACGGCTTCATAGTGCCTGAAAACGTGCCTGCTAACGAGTTTCTCAACCTCGAGAACGATAAGATCTCGACATCGCGTAACTGGGCTGTGTGGCTCCACGAATATCTCCAGGAATTCCCAGGAAAACAAGATATTTTGAGATATGTCCTGACAGCCAACGCACCTGAGACAAAGGATAACAACTTCACTTGGAAAGACTTCCAAGATCGTAACAATAACGAGCTTCTCGCGATATTTGGCAACTTCGTCAACCGTATCTTGGTGTTGACACACAAATATTACGAAGGCGTCGTCCCGGCTTTGGAAAACCTCAACGACCGCGACAAGGAAGTCATCGCCGAGATGAACGAATACCCGGCAAAGATTGGACATCTCATCGAGAACTACAAGTTCCGTGAAGGCGTCAACGAGCTGATGAACCTCGCTCGTCTGGGTAACCGTTACCTCACCGAGATGGAGCCTTGGAAGCTGTTCAAGACCGACCCAGAGCGCACCAAGACAGTGATGGCATTGTCGCTGCAAATAGTAGCAAAACTTGCCATTTTGAGTGAACCGTTCCTGCCGTTCAGCGCCAAGAAACTCCAGAAGATGATTGGCCTTGATGTCAAGAGCTGGAACCAGGCAAACGAGACTATCTTGCTCAACGCAGGTCACGTTATCGGACACCCCGAGTTGTTGTTCGAAAAGATTGAAGACAGCGTTGTCGAAGCACAGATCAAGAAGTTGGAAGACACCAAAAAACAGAACGAGCTGAACGCTTGGAAACCTAACGACGTCAAGCCTACCGTGAGTTTCGACGACTTCGGAAAGGTCGATATCCGCGTGGGTACAGTGCTCGAATGCACCAAGGTGCCGAAGGCCGACAAGCTGTTGCAGTTCCTCATTGATGACGGCATGGAGAAACGCACCATAGTGAGCGGCATCGCAAAATATTACCCCGACCCGCAGGTGCTCGTGGGCAAGCAGGTGTGCTTCATCGCCAACTTTGAGCCACGCAAGCTCAAAGGCGTCGAGAGCCAGGGCATGATACTCTCAGCCGAGGACAAAGACGGCCGTCTGGTCGTGGTGTCCCCGAGCGAGGTGGTAGCCCCAGGCTGCTCTGTTGGTTAATTGATTAACAATCAACGACTTAACATCGGGTAGAATGCATTTTCAATATGCTCTATCCGATGTTCGTTGCTTTTATCAATCACGATAGCCACGATGTCGAAACGCACGTCAATGTCGAGATTATTGCGCTCAATATAAGCCTCCGCAGCCCATATCAAAAAATGTTGCTTGTATTTGTCAACGGTCTCTTCAGGGTCAACGAGACATTGCACGCGTCGTGCGCGAACCTCCACAATCACCAGTTCGTCGCCGTCTTTCGCTATGATGTCGATCTCCTTGTGACCGCAAACCCAGTTCTGTTCCAAAATCTGATAGCCTTTCGTCACCAGAAAATCCTTGGCGAGTTGTTCGCCTAATTTTCCTAAATTATTGTGTTCTGCCATAAATTTTAGTTTTTGATTTATTCTTGTAGAGACGCGCCATGGCACGTCTCTACGACGTCAATTAATGTGCCTCCAGCCAATTCTCACCGGTGTTCAATTCTACTATCACCGGGATATTCAGCGGCAGCGCGTTTGTCATTTTATCGTTAACTATTTCTTTTAAAATTTCAAGTTCATCGAGACAAGCGTCGAAGACAAGCTCGTCGTGCACCTGAAGTATCATCTTCGATTTCATGCCTCTGTTTATCAATTCGTTATGAATGTTTGCCATTGCTATCTTTATCATGTCGGCGGAGCTACCCTGGATTGGGGCGTTCACGGCGTTGCGTTCAGCGAAGTTGCGCACCACGCTGTTTGAGGCGTTGATGTCGCGCAGATAGCGGCGGCGACCCAGCATGGTTTCAACGTAGCCATGCTGACGAGCAAACTCTATGTTGTTTTTGATGTATTGTTGGATGCCGACGTATTCTTTGAAATAGCTGTCGATTATCGACGCCGCCTCGGTACGGGAGACGCCAATTCTCTCGGCGAGACCGAATGCCGACATACCGTATATTATGCCGAAGTTCACCGCCTTTGCGTGACGGCGCATGTCTTTGGTGACCTTCTGAAGCGGCACCTTATACACTCGGGCAGCGGTGGCGGCGTGGATGTCCAGTCCTTCACGGAAAGCCTCTGTCATGGCTGGGTCGCCGCTGAGATGCGTGATGATGCGGAGCTCGATCTGCGAATAGTCGGCCGCCAATAGTATATGGTTCTTGTCACGAGGCACGAAAGCCTTGCGGATCTCCTTGCCGCGCTCGGAACGCACAGGTATGTTCTGCAGATTAGGGTTTGTGGAGCTCAACCTTCCCGTTGCCGTAACCGCTTGATTATAAGAGGTATGCACGAGTCCATCTTCTTTGTTGATAAGGTTTGGCAAGGCATCGACGTATGTCGATTTAAGCTTTGTAAGTCCGCGGTAATCAAGGATCTTCTGGATTATCGGATGCTTGTCGATGACTTTCATCAGCACCTCTTCGCCTGTAGGATATTGTCCGGTTTTCGTCTTCTTCGCTGGCGCTTTTATCTTCATTTTTTCAAACAAAACATCGCCAAGCTGTCGCGGAGAAGCTATGTTAAACTTCTCGCCGGCATATTCAAATATCTGATTTTCAATTTCTTGAATCTCTTTTGCCATCTGCTCGCTAATCTGCTTGAGGTTGTCGCTGTCGATTTTCACGCCATTAGCCTCCATGGTGGCAAGCACTGACACAAGCGGCATCTCTATCTCATCAAAAAGCTTAATCAGTTGATTTTCAATGAGAATAGGTTTGAATTTCTCATAAAGTTGATAGGCAATATCAACATTTTCGGCAGAACTGTTCGAGGTGTTGTAATTCAGATACACGTCGGCAAGGTAATCCATGGCGTGACGTTGCTCTGGCTCGATGAGATAATGCGCTATCATCGTGTCGAAGAGCCTGTTTTTTATCTCGATACCGCGACGTTTCAATATCGAAATTGTGTATTTCAGGTTATGACCTACGATAGTTTTTTTCGGGTCTGAAAATATTTTTTCAAAATCAGAAAATGGGGCGCAATAAACCTCGTGTGCCTTAACCGTAAACGAAATTCCTGTTATCTCGCTCGAATAGACATCGTTACCCCACGTCTCCACATCGACAGCTAAAACATCTGCTTTTTCAAGCACTTTCACAAGATTGGCGATTTCCTTATCGGTCTTCACAACCTTATAATCGTGAGATGTTGAAGAAACGGTAGCTTTTGAAGAGAACAGCGAGTATTCGGAGTCTCCGGCATCATTCGAAAGCACCGAGAACAAATCAGGTTCTTTACTGGCGATTTTTGAGGCTTCAACTTTTTGTTCCGGCTCTTTTTTATAGGACGTATTGGTCTCATGTGCCACATACGTCCTATCATTTGCCTCGGCAAAAGCCTTGTAATCAGCGACAAACTTCTTCGCAAAAGTCCTGAATTCCAGTTCCTCGAAAATCGCCAGCAAATCCTTGATATTCGGCGTTTTTACTTTCAGTTCCTCGGGGTCAAACTCAACAGGAACGTCGGTATTTATCGTCGCGAGCATCTTCGACATACGGCCTTGTTCCTCGAAGTTGACTACGTTTTCCTTCATCTTGCCTTTCAACTCATCGACGTGTTCAAACAAGCCTTCCATCGAGCCGTATTGCTGTATGAATTTCGCAGCTGTCTTCTCGCCGACGCCTGGAATGCCTGGGATATTGTCTGCCGCATCGCCCCAAAGTCCGAGAATGTCAATGAGTTGCGTCGGGGTATTGATGCCGTATTTCTCGCAAACTTCTTTCGGTCCCATCACCATGGCGGGGTCGCCGAACTTGGCAGGTTTGTAGATCAGGATATTGTCTGTCACCAGCTGTCCGAAGTCCTTGTCGGGCGTCATCATATAGGTGAGATATCCAGCTTTTTCGGCCTTTTTCGCCAAGGTACCAATCACATCATCCGCCTCGAAGCCCTCGCAGGCGTAAATCGGGATGTTAAAACCTTTTATTATATCAATGATATAAGGTATTGACGCTCTCAGGTCTGGCGGCATTTCCTCACGGTTCGCCTTGTAGTCGCAGAAGCTGTCGGTACGCAGGGTAGGGGCGCCCAGGTCGAAGGCTATTCCAAGATGCGACGGTTTCTCGTTTCTTATCACCTCATAGAGTGTGTTCAGAAAACCGATAATAGCAGAGGTGTTCAGTCCTTTCGATGTCATTCGCGGATTTTTGTTCAGCGCAAAAAACGCCCTGTAAATCAACGCGTACGCATCCAAAAGGAATATTTTTTCAGTATCTTTGGTGATCATAATTCGCAATTTTAATAATGTGTAAAATTACAAAATTTTTGGCAATATTATTTCAAAAAACCTAATTTTTATCAATTTTTTAAAAAATGTTAATTTTTTATCAAAAAAAGCGCTTTTATAATATGTTGAATTTCAATATTTTACGTTTTAACAATTCAAATTAAGCATTTTTTTTGTTGTCAGTTTGAAAAAATATCTTACTTTTGCAGAAGTTTTCTTTAGAGCAGAAAAAGATTTATTAATTAAAAATTATTGAAAATGTCAGAAATTAAAGAAAAAGTTGTATCAATCATCGTTGATAAATTAGGTGTTGATCCATCAGAAGTTGTTGAAACAGCAAACTTTACCCAGGATTTAGGTGCCGATTCTCTCGACACAGTTGAGTTGATCCTCGATTTCGAAAAAGAATTTGGCGTATCAATTCCTGACGATCAGACAGAGAATATTCAGACAGTCGGCGACGCTATCAAATATATCGAAGAACACATTGCATAACTATGGAGCCGAAGCGTGTAGTCATCACCGGCTTAGGCGCTATAACGCCAATAGGCAAAAACGTCGCAGATTACTGGGACAGCCTTATTAAAGGCGTTGGCGGAGCAGGCATGATAACGCGTTTCGACGCATCGAAATTCAAATGTCGCATCGCTTGCGAGGTATTTCGACCCATTGCAGTACTTTGATAGAAAAGAAGCACGCAAACTTGACTACGTAGAGCAGTTCGCCATGATTTCGGCGGACGAGGCTATCCTAGATTCAGGCATCAATAGAGATAACACTGATTTCACTGAAGTCGGTGTTATCTTTGCGTCTGGAATAGGCGGCATCGAGAGTCTCTCTCTTGAGACAATCGACTTCGCTCGCGGTGACGGGACACCACGTGTGAGTCCTTTCACAATTCCAAAACTCCTTCCCGACCTCTCAGCAGGTAATATCTCGATAAAATACGGTTTCCAAGGTCCGAACTACTGCACCGTGTCGGCATGTGCCTCATCGGCCAACGCCATCGTCGATGCCTTCCGTTACATCCACTACGGACGTAACGAGGTGATGATAGCGGGCGGCGCCGAGGCTCCTATCTGTGCCATCAGCGTAGCAGGATTCGAGGCCATGAAAGCCCTCTCAACACGTAATGACGACCCAGCCACGGCATCACGTCCGTTCGACGCCGACCGCGATGGGTTTGTGATGGGTGAGGGTGGAGGTGCTCTCGTGCTCGAGGAACTCAACCACGCCCTAAAACGCGGCGCCAAGATCTACGGTGAGATCGTGGGCTGCGGAGAGTCAGCCGACGCTCATCATATCACGGCACCACATACTGAAGGACAAGGCGCCGCGTTAAGTATGACACGCGCACTGAAAGAAGCAGGCATCTCTCCAGACGTCATCGACCATATCAACACTCACGGGACATCAACGCCAGCAGGCGATATCCCGGAGATCCTCGGTATCAAGACAGTGTTCGGAGAGCATATCTACGACATGTCGATAAACTCTGGCAAGTCGATGACAGGCCACCTCCTCGGAGGAGCAGGCGCCATAGAGGCCATCTCAACGGTTCTCGCCTGCAAGAACGACCTCGTGCCTCCTACAATAAACCACTTCACCGACGACCCGAATATCGACCCTAAAATCGATTTCACATTCTGGAAAGCCAAGAAAAGAACCGTTAACTACGCTATCAGCAACGCCTTCGGCTTCGGCGGACACAACGCAAGTATCATCTTCAAGAAATTCTAACGATGTTTAGTCTTTTTCGTTATCATAACAAGGCCGAAAAAGATTTGGCTCGCTATATAAATAATGTGTTCGGATTTTATCCGCACAACATCTCGTTGTTTCAACTTGCATTTACCCATAAGTCACTGGGAACAAAGAAGTTAAACGGCATAACCATCAACAACGAACGACTGGAATACCTCGGCGACACCGTCCTCAGCACCATAGTGGGAGAGTATCTTTTCAAGAAATTCCCAACCAAACAGGAGGGATTTCTCACCGAGATGCGTTCAAAAATAGTGAGCCGTACCTCGCTCAACAAACTCTCGATGAAGCTAGGCTTCGACAAGATGGTGATGTATGCGAAATCACACGACAAACATAGCGGCTTCCGCTCCATCGGAGGCAATGCCTTCGAGGCTTTTACAGGAGCCCTTTTCCTCGACAGAGGCTATAACTTCACCCGTAAAATCATCGTCGATAACGTCATCTTGATGCATCTCGACATTGAAGATATCCAAAACAACGAGGTAAACTACAAGAGCCGCCTCCTCGAATGGTCGCAGAAAGAAAAGCATAACGTCGAGTTCAAGCATGTCGGTATGAAAGGCGAAGGCAACGACAGGCTCTACGTCATTCAGATTATCGTTGATGACAAAGAATACGGCCAGGCAGCAGACTTCTCCATAAAAGGCGCCGAGCAACTGGCGGCAGAGAAGACCTGGCACATGATGGAAGAAGAGTCACAAGACACTGAAAAACAATAGATTATGGCAAAGAAAAAAAACAAAATCGTCGTCGAGCCCTTCGATGACATAAAAATCATAGGCATTAGCTCGCATCTGGAGGACTACAAGTTAGCATGGCACATCAATAAGTTATTGAATATCAATCTTGTAAAATATCCTGACATTGTCAACGAAGACGAAATGGAGTTTTCTTTTTACCTCTACGACGGAGGTGAGAATTGCAACACCTTCAACCTCGTGGAGATTGCCAATGCCGACGGCCGCTGGGTGAATTTCAACCCTCCCACCGACTATCTAATCATTATTCGTAACTTCATCAATGATGAAAATCTTGCGAAAACGCTCGACCTGATCCGTCATATCGAAGGCGTACAGTTCGCCTATCTCGTTGATGTTAGTATGAATAGCAAAATCGATGCCCTTTTGGAGGACATCGAAATGCATGAAATCGAATTAGTTAAAAGTCTTTAACTAAATTAGGCGTTTTCAAACTGTTTCAAGAATCTCAAGTCGTTCTCGAAGAACATTCTGAGGTCGTTGATCTGGTATTTCAGCATGGCAATACGTTCGATACCCATGCCGAATGCGAAACCTGTGTATTCTTCAGGATCGATGTTACATGCCTTGAGGATGTTAGGGTCGCAGATGCCGCAGCCCAAAATCTCAACCCAGCCAGTGTGTTTACAGATGTTACATCCTTCGCCACCGCAGATGTTGCATGAGATGTCCATCTCGGCCGATGTCTCGGTAAACGGGAAATATGACGGGCGGAAACGCACTTTTGTGCCTTCGCCGAAGTATTCCTGAACAAAATGGTAAAGCGTCTGTTTCAAGTCGGCAAACGACACGTTTTTATCGATGTAAAGTCCCTCAATCTGATGGAAGATACAGTGTGCGCGGGCTGAGATGGCCTCGTTGCGGAACACTCTTCCTGGGGCTATGATACGGATCGGGAGCTTGCCTTGTTCCATCACGCGCACCTGAACGCTCGACGTATGGGTACGAAGCACCACATCAGGTGATTTCGTCACAAAGAAGGTGTCCTGCATGTCGCGCGCCGGGTGGTCGGGCGGGAAGTTCAAGGCCGAGAACACATGGAAGTCGTCCTCCACCTCAGGACCTTCAGCCACCACGAAACCGAGGCGTTTGAAGATGTCTTCGATCTCGCCTCTCACTATAGAAAGCGGGTGACGCGAGCCGTTCATGGCATCGACAGGCAGCGTGAGGTCGAGGTCGGTCTTTGTCTCGCTCGTCGTCTCAAACTGTTTCTGTTGCTCGTCGATGATGTCCTGAATGGTGTTTTTAAGCTCATTGAGGCGCATTCCCATCTCCTTGCGCATCTCTGGAGCCACTTGCTTAAACTCCGTGAAAAGCTCGGCTATGGTGCCTTTTTTGCTAAGATATTGAATACGGAACTGCTCCAGCGCCTCTTTGTTTTCAGCGTGGAATGACTTTACTTCCTTAAGTATTTGTTCTATTTTCTCTTTCATTTCACAATTTCCATTGAAATTATTGTAACTGGCTCAACCGGAACGTCCATGTAGCCTGTCTTCACTGCAGCGATCTTATCGACAATGTCAAGACCGTCGGTCACCTCGCCAAACACGGTGTAGTCGCCGTCGAGATGTGGTGTGCCGCCTACCGACTGGTATGCCTGACGCTGCTTTGCGCTGAACACCTTACCGTAACGGCTTTCGAACATATTGAGCTGAGTCTCGTTCCAGACCTGTCCTTGCACGATATAGAACTGTGAGCCACTCGACATCTTCTGTGGGTTCACCTGGTCGGCTTGACGTGCTGCTGCCAAGGCGCCTTTCTTATGAAAATGGTTAGACTTAATCTCAGCTGGGATACGATAGCCCGGGTCAACACGACCGTCGGCATTCTGTCCTCCCTGAATCATGAAGTTCTTGATGACACGGTGGAACGGAGAACCTGTAAACCATCCGTCGTTGACGAGTTTGATGAAGTTGTCGCGATGTTGCGGTGTGTCGTTGTAAAGCATCACTGTGATGTCGCCGTAGTTTGTCTTGATAAGGACCTTAGTCTCTTTGTCTTGTGCTTGTGCTGCCATACCTAAAAAAACGCAAAGTATTAATAATAATTTTTTCATATTTTTCTGTCAAATTTTAATCTTGTACCAATGAATAAACGACTTCCAGCTTAATGCGCTTGCTGATGCTGTCGCTCTCCGGACCATGGAAAGCCCAGCGGCGAGGGGTATAAGAACCCTGGTCGACGTATATCAGCAGACCGTCACACTCGGTGGCATAGTTGCCGTTTTGAATTACATTCTGGATATATTCAGTAATTCTGAACCACACTTTTCCCGTGGTTTTATCGTATATTCCGCCATAATATTCTGTGCCCACAAACTGATCTGGCAACAGAGCGTAGGTGGTGTCGGTGTCGAACTTAGCTCCTGCCACTATGAGTCGTGTTGGAGGAGCGTAAGTGGCGGTGTCATCAATGGCTTGCGACAAAAACAGTCGAGCATCGTTGATAACCACATGGTCTTCCAGCGAACTGGCCCATTCCTGAAGGTTAGGGAAGTTGACGAAAACCCTAGTACCTGCAGTACCTTGCACATACAGTTTCGGGTTATTTGTGGTGTCGTTGAAAGTGATTTCAGAATTCGAGAAATCGTGATAATAATGGTTATATCTCACATCCGACGAGGTGACTCTGAAGTCGTAATGCAGGGTATCGGTGTTGTTATGGTAATAAACACGCAGATAGGTGTAACTGTGAGTCATGTTGAAGAAGCATATCGTAGCCTCGGCATTTGTGACGTCACATTTCACACGAAGACCCTTGAAAAACTCTTTGAACTTGGTGTTTGACGCCAGTTCCGACTCGTTATCAATGAATTTCTGGCCCAGAGCAGGGTTTATCGGGATACGCAGCACGCCTCTGTCGAGAATGGTGTCGGGCGCGGTATGCGGACGCGGACTGAACACATGGTTGGCGAGTTCCGTCTCATCGCATTCAAGCACCATATTCGAGCGGTATGTGGAGTCGACATACATGTCTTCGAGAATCTCGTACGCTCTTGCTGTCATATATTCCAGCGTGTCGCCGCCATAATAGCCGTTAAAAGTGAGGTTCAGCACCACCGAGTCGGCCACGGCGTCCTCGCCCCATGTCTGGCTCTCGGTCGATAGCGAAAACTGGGTGAAGAAGTCAAAGTTAGAGATGCCGAAGACAGGGTCGTTGTTGTTACCGAGTAAGGTATAACCAAGCATCTTCGTGCTCAGCGAAGGCACGGTGAAGTTGCTTGTCACGATGTTCAAGGTGGAGTCTGACGACACGGTAATAAGGCTGTTGGAAGGCTGCAAGTCATTGCCTATTCTCTTCGGGTTTTTACGGCAGGAAGAGAAACCAATCAGACTTATAAGAAATATCAGTGTTAAAACACGCGCTTTTGTCATAATTCCATTATCTTATCATAAAATTCGTTGTAAGCATCAACGTAATTTTCTTCTCCTTGGTATTCAAGAATTGGTTTATTTAATGATCTGGCGTATTTTTCTACATCTTTGTTGATTTTCGGGCTTGCTATGACAATGCCGTCGGCGAAATCGAGTGCCGACTTCTGGATATTGGCGTATGTCGGGTTTTTGAGCCATTTTATCTCTTTTGCCACTATGCCCGGCATCTTGAGTTTCTTATCGAAATTGGCATTGAACGAGCCTGCAAAATCGTCGTCGTAAAGCGAATAGATAACTTTCGAGTCGCTGAAGAGCGGGTTATCTTTAAATACGCGTTTGATAAACAAAGGCACCAGCGACGACATCCAGCCGTGGCAATGGATGATGTCAGGCGGCCAGTTGAGCTTTCTCACTGTCTCGATGACACCGCGTGAGAAGAACACTGTACGGTCGTCGTTATCCTCATAGAAATCCTCGTTTTTTTCCGCAATGGTGAATTTCCTCTTCGTAAACAAATCGTCGTTATCGATAAAGTAAATCTGGATTCTTGCCTTCTGGATTGAAGCCACTTTGATGATCAACGGGTGGTCGGTGTCGTTGATAATCATGTTCATTCCCGAAAGACGGATCACCTCATGCAGCTGGTTACGGCGCTCATTGATATTGCCGAAACGAGGCATGAAGATGCGGATCTCTTTACCTTTTTCCTGAATCCCCTGCGGTAAGTATCTTCCAATCAAAGACATCGGAGTCTCTTTGAGATACGGCGTGATTTCTTGGTGGATAAATAATACCTTCATTTTAAGTCGAAAATTAACTTACAAAATTAAGCAAATTTTTTGGAATAAAGCAAAAAAAAGTTAAAAAATTAATGAATTTGCTTTAAAAGTCGCTCATACCATGTATTTCCAAACTTACGAATCAAAGGTTCTTTCAAAAATTTATACAACGGAATACCCTCTTTTTCGCCGAAGCGTTTCGCGGGCACGCACACGCTCCACTCGTGATACGTTATATACGTGAAGCCGTCTTTTTCGAGTAATCTGATAGGATAGAGATGGCAGCTGATGGGCTTCCAGAAGTCGATTTTGCCTTCGTTATAGGCTTTTTCAATAGCGCATAATGCCGTTCCATTTTCATGAAAATACACGAAGGCACACTCTTCCCCATTGACAAGCTGCGTCGTCAGGCCGCCGAAGTCGTCATAGTCGTAAACATCGTTTTCCTCAATGGCTTTTATGCCTTCAGGCCTCATATACGGCTTGATTTTCTCAATGTTTTCCTCTATAATGCCAACCTCATCCGGTTCAAGTGGCGCACCGGCGTCGCCAGCCACACAGCATTCACCCTTGCAGCGTGCCAGTTGGCAGCAGAAACGGGCGTTGAGGAACTCGTCGGTCACTATGACGTTGTCTAAAATTATCATGCGACAAAGATACAAAATTTAGTTTAAAGTTTAAAGTTTAGGGTTTAGAGTAGTGTTTTTGTTGAAAGTTGAAAGTTTGAAGCGTAAGCTGTTGATAATCAAGGATGATGAATTTTTTTTAATTTTTTATTTCATTTTTAAAATAATTATGTAGTAATTTTGCAGCGCGAAAATGGAACGTCATTTTGACAAAAATTTAAATTATTTTGATATGGTAAAAAATCTTGTGATAGTTGAGTCTCCGGCGAAGGCAAAGACAATTGAAGGCTTTTTGGGTAAGGAGTTTACGGTAAAATCGAGTTACGGACATGTTAGAGATTTGAGTAAATCGAATTTGAGTTTGGATATGGACCACGGCTTCATGCCGGAATATGAGGTCCCAGACGATAAGAAACATCTTGTTGCGGAACTGAAAAAGCTGTCGGCAGGCGCCGAGATGGTGTGGCTGGCATCCGATGAGGACCGCGAGGGAGAGTCTATTTCATGGCATCTTTTTGAGACATTGGGCTTGAGTGAAGACAAATACCGCCGTATCGTGTTCCACGAGATCACGAAGCCGGCTATCTTACACGCCATCGACAACCCACGTAAGATCGACATGGACCTCGTGGCAGCACAGCAGGCACGCCGTGTCCTCGACCGTCTGGTGGGTTACGAGCTGTCACCGCTCCTCTGGAAGAAGGTTAAGCCAGCACTCTCGGCAGGCCGCGTGCAGAGCGTAGCAGTACGCCTCATAGTGGAGCGCGAAGACGAGATCAAGAACTTCGTCAACAGCAGCGCCTACCGCGTGACAGCCAACTTCTCATTCACCATCGACAATCACGAATACCAGCTGTTTGCTGAGCTTCCTACTCGATTCGAGACAGAAGAAGAGGCCTGCAAATTCTTGGAAGAATGCAAGAGCGCAGGATATACCATCAAATCGGTGGAGAAGAAACCTCTTTCGAAATGTCCGGCACCTCCGTTCACGACATCAACATTGCAGCAGGAAGCCGGTCGTAAGCTCGGTTTCTCGGTGAGCAACACCATGCGCATCGCACAGCAGCTCTACGAATCAGGAAAGATCACCTACATGCGTACCGACAGCGTGAACCTCTCAACATTCGCACTCGGTCAGGCCAAGAAAGAGATTGAGAACCTCTATGGCGCACAATATGTGAAGACACGCCAGTTCACCACCAAGACCAAGGGCGCTCAGGAAGCTCACGAGGCTATCCGTCCAACATATCTCGACCAACAGACTATCAAAGGTACCGCCGACGAACGCAAACTTTACGAGCTCATCTGGAAACGTACCATTGCATCGCAGATGGCCGACGCCCAGATAGAAAAGACCCTCGTTAACATCGACGTGTCGAATTCCGACAAGGACTTCGTGGCATCGGGAGAGGTGGTGTTGTTCGACGGATTCCTCAAGGTTTATATCGAGAGCGTTGACGACGAGAACGGCGAAAATCTCAACAGCATGCTGCCACCTATGAAGGTCGGACAGGCACTCGACTTGGACAAGATGGAGGCACAGCAGCGTTTCGCACGCAAGCCTTTCAGATATACTGAGGCAAGTTTGGTCAAGAAGATGGAAGAACTCGGCATCGGCCGTCCTTCAACATACGCCCCTACTATCTCAACCATCCAAAAGAGAGATTACGTTGAGAAGAAAGACATCCCAGGCGAGACACGTACCTACAAGATCTACACTCTGAAAAAGAACAAAATCACTGAAAAGACTGGCAAAGAGAATATCGGTTATGAGAAAGCCAAACTCGTCCCGACCGACATCGGAGTGCTTGTCAACAAGTTCTTGATCAGCTACTTTGAAACCATCGTCGATTACAACTTCACCGCCAATGTGGAGAAAGAATTCGATAAGATTGCTGAAGGCCGTTGCGAGTGGAACACGATGATTAAGGATTTCTACAAAGGATTCCACAAGACCATCACTGAAACATCAGACAACTCAGGCAAATTCAGCGGCGAGAAACTCCTTGGCGTTGACCCTGTCTCAGGCAAGAACGTGTATGTGAAGATCGGTCGTTTTGGTCCGGTGGCACAGATCGGCGACACCGAGTCGGATGAAAAGCCTAAGTTTGCAGGCCTCCACAAAGACCAGAGCATCGAGACCATCACCCTCGACGAGGTGTTGGATCTGTTCGCATTCCCACGTTCTCTTGGCGAATACGAAGACGCCGAGATTCAGGTTGCAATCGGTCGCTTCGGTCCGTATATCAAGCACAAAAACGCTTTCTACAGCCTCTCTAAACTCGACGACCCGTCGCTGGTGACATTCCAGAGGGCTGTCGAAATCATCGAGAGCAAACGCAAATCGGATGCCGACAACGTGGTGGCGACATTCCCTGAAGACAAGGATATGAAAGTGTTGAGAGGCCGTTTCGGAATCTATGTGTCATACAAAAAAGCCAACTACAAGATTCCTCGCACCTACGACGCCAACAACCTGACTTACCAGGATTGTATTGACATTGTCAACGATCCGAACAACGCTTCGAAAAAGAGAGCGAAGAAATAGCAAATGACTATTAGTATTTAGCAATTAGAGGCGGTCGATTGGCCGTCTCTTTTTTTATTTTTTAAAAAAATTTTGAATTGTAATAAAATAGTTATATCTTTGTTGCACCAAAACTTAATATTAATTTAAATAAAAAATCATGGAAACAAACAAAATTCAGAACTGGAATCGCACGACTGAAGCGATTTACAAAAATGTTTTGCTTTACTCTATTGCCGGTATGGCGGCTTCATTATTTGGAATGATCCCGCTGATGGGATGGTTGGCCGACATCTGCAACATCTTGGTTGTTGCCGGTTTCATTGCATTCTTCATTCGCATCAAAGATTTGACAGCTCTTGTTGGAGAGAACGATATCGATGGGATGAATAAGGTTAAAAATGGTATCTTGATCTACATTCTTGCCTTGATGTTGAAGAAGATCACGATGATAGGTTGGGTACTCGGTCCTATTGGATTTATAGTAAGCTGCGTGTTCCTACTCTTGGGTTATAACGCATTGAAGAAATCAGAAACATTCCCTGGTAAAGATGGTATGAAGTTATTGTTCATTGCCATGATTATCGGTATCGTTGGTGGTGTTTTGGCTATTATCCCAGCTCTCGGCACAATTTTAGGAGGCATCTGCTTCATCGTCGAATTTGTGCTCGTTCTCCTCGGTTGGAAGAAAGTTGCAATACCTGTTGAAGAGGCAAGAGTTGAAGAGGCTAAAGCTGAATAAAACTCACGATTTTTTCAAACGCCTTTTGGGGGTCATCGACATCCAGACAGAGCGTTTCCATTGGACATAATCCGTCACCCGCTCGATTTACGATGCGGGTGACTTTTTTATCGTAAAAACAAGGAATATTGTATTTTTCGAAGACTTTTATTGCCAGTTCTGATATAATCAGAGTGTGGACTTCTTTGATTTCGCCTAAAACCATCAAGAGGGCTGCGGCTTTGCCGATGACTTTGTCTGCAACGGAGGCACCTTTCAAAAAGCCTTTCTTCTCTGTCAAGAGATGAAGAAGCGGTTTCACACCACGTTCCTGCGAAGTGAAAACCTCTCCGTTTGAAACCACCGCACTAGTTGAATTTGTGGTGATTAACAATGACTTAGCCTGTTCTAAGGGCGTCATTTAATATATTTTACAAACAGATATCCACCAATCCATTGGATGAGCATTCCAGGGATTCCAATGCGGAAATCGTTGAATCCTGCTGCAAACGAGCCTTCAACGAGCCATTCCACGAGGCAGCCGAACAACTGGTATGCCAACACAACCAAGAGGATTGTCCAAAGCGACACTTTGTTTGTCTTTTCTGCGACCCATGCGGCTGAGACAGCGAGGAACACCGACTTGATGAGGATGCTCGGAACCACCGCCGCCGGAGGCATTCCGAAGAGCAGACAGTTGATGATTGGTGACAAAACAGCCGTCATCAAACCAACCTTCATGCCGTATTTGTATGCCGCCACGAGTGTGAAGAAATATATCGGCAGGAAGATGTGGCCGCCGTTTGGAATCAGGTGGCAGAGCTGTGGCAAAACGATGTTGCCAGCAACAAACAATGTCGCGAAAAGATACGTCTTAACTTGATCAAAATCAAGGTTATAAAGCTTTATTGTTGATGTATTTTCCATAATTTCTCTTTTATCTGTTATCTATTCTCTTTTATCTATTAAGCCACTGCTTAATTTTGTCCATTTTCATGTAATCGATGTTATCGACAATCCATTCGCGCATAGCTTTGCCTGGCTCGGTCTGCTGCGGATAGCTGATATAGTCGAGCTCGACGTTGAGCGCCTTCGCCACCTTGTAGCCCATCACCGACCATAGCACGCCGATGTCGCCGATGACCGGAATCGACCTTTCAAGACGTGAGAATGCCGACATCTCCATACGGAACGGGATTTTCGACATCTTGGTCTTCGGCAAACCTTTGTCAATAGCGGCCTGCACCTCGCCTGATTTCTTGTCGAGATCCCAGGCTTTCTTGAGGTTTTCGTCGAGGTCGAAACGAATCAATGTTTTGTCCTTAAGGCTGTAGGTAGGATAGCCGTTCCAACTCGCCCAGATGCCGTGACCCGTGTATGTCTCGAACGGACCGTCGTGTATCTCTTGTGTCAGAGCCACTGCCGACTCGATAATTACATCGGCTGAACCTAACATCTTTGAAATGCGGAAGGTTCTGTCGCTCACCGGGATACTGTCGGCTATGCTGATGCCGACCTGGCCACCACCGATAAGCTGCGGCACACTCACTAAGACGGGTACGCCCTTTCTGGCACCTGCACCGAGCATAGTACGCTCATCGCAGCCCCAGCCCACGACCTCTTCGAAAGGCACGTGTTTGGTGTGCGCGATCTCCATGATGCTTGCTGCAAAAGTCTCGTTGCGCAAGCCCATCGGGTAAGCCATATTGGCAGCCGCCTTGATGATGACGGTGCCTTCTTTCTCGTTGCAACGCTGCACCAGAGCGTCGTCGATGATCATCTCTTTCTTGAGGTCAGCCCATTGAGCGTCAGTGAGTTCGGTGAGCTCGAAGATATCACCACGGGGCATCTTGTCGAAGTCGAGGAACTCCTCGCCGACATCGTGGATATTGATGCGTTTCACCTTGTCGAGCACACCGCCCATCTCGTGTGAGACGACAGCAGAACTCGTGGTAACTCCGTCAATCAAGCCTTTGTTGATAAACTCGGCAATCAAGGTGGTGACACCTTCATGGATGTTAGGGCCAGAGCCTGTCACGACCACGATTTTGCCACCTTTTTTCTTTGCCTCGACAACCTTCTCAATGGCAATGTCGAGGTAATGCTTCGTCTCTTCTGGCAAAGCCTCATAGAGACCTTCTATAAATTTTCCGTCTACGTTCATAATCAATTTGTTTTTGACCAAGTGTCTTTCAGTCCGACAGTCCTGTTGAACACCAGGTGCTCTGGGGTGCTGTCTTTATCTACTGTGAAGTATCCTATTCTCTGGAACTGGAAGTGGTCGAGCGGTTTCGCATCGGCGAGATACTTCTCGACATAGCATTCCGTCCTGATTTCCAACGAGTCAGGATTCATCATCTTCTTCATCGCCTCAATTGGGGTGTTGCCTTCGTCCTGCAGGCGTGCCAGCTCATCGCGAGGGTTCTCAACGTTCCACAAGCGGTCGTAAAGTTCCGCCTTGATGCAGTGTGCCTGGCTGACCCAGTGGATGGTGCCTTTCACCTTACGGTTAGCCTCAGGCATGCCGCTGCGTGTCATCGGGTCGTATTCGGCATAAACCTCTACCACCTCGCCGTTTGCGTCTTTCTTGCAGCCTGTGCATTTCACAATATAGGCGTTTTTGAGACGCACTTCCTTGCCTGGAGTGAGGCGGAAATACTTGTTTGGAGGACATTCCATGAAGTCTTCTTTCTCGATCCACAGCTCACGGCTAAATTCAATTTTATGGCTGCCCGCGCTCTCGTCCTCAGGGTTGTTGACAGCCTCGAGTTCCTCGGTCTGTCCTTCTGGATAGTTGGTAATCACGAGTTTCACCGGGTTGATTACGGCTGCCACGCGTGTCGCGCGGGCGTTCAAGTCTTCACGAATCGAGCTCTCGAGCAACGCAAAGTCGTTCAAAGCATCGTAAGTGGTATAGCCAATCTTATCGATAAACTTATGAATTGACTCAGGGGTGTAGCCACGACGACGGAAGCCGCAAATCGTAGGCATTCGTGGGTCGTCCCAGCCGTTGACGATGCCTTCTTTCACCAAAATAAGCAGGTTACGCTTGCTCATCAGGGTGTAGTTGAGGTTCAGCTTGTTAAACTCTGTCTGACGCGGACGGTTGTCGTCCATGTTGTCGCCTTCGCCACGAATCTCTTTGAGCCAGTCGACAAACAGGTCGTAGAGTGGGCGGTGTACCACAAACTCCAGCGTGCAGAGCGAGTGGGTGACACCCTCAAAGTAGTCGCTCTGACCGTGTGCGAAGTCATACATCGGGTAGGCGTGCCACTTTGTGCCAGTACGATGGTGAGGAGTATCTACCACGCGGTAGATGATAGGGTCGCGGAAGTGCATGTTAGGGTTGGCCATGTCTATCTTGGCACGAAGCACCATCTTGCCTTCGCCTATCTCGCCAGCGTTCATCTTGTTGAAAAGTTCAAGCGACTCCTCGACTGGACGGTTACGATATGGACTTTCGATGCCAGGTTGTGTCGGAGTGCCTTTCTGTGCTGCTATTTCCTCCGACGACTGCTCGTCGATATATGCTTTGCCGCGTTTTATCAATTCGATAGCAAAATCCCAAAGCTGCTGGAAGTAATCGGAGGCATAATATTCGTTACCCCATTGATAACCAAGCCATTGGATGTCTTCCTTGATGGCGTCCACATATTCCATATTCTCCTTGGTGGGGTTGGTGTCGTCGAAACGCAGGTTGCACACGCCACCGTAGTTCTTGGCGATGCCGAAATCCAGGCAGATGGCCTTGGCGTGACCGATGTGCAGGTAGCCGTTAGGCTCCGGAGGGAAACGCGTCTGGATTCGCTTGCCGTTCTTGCCGTTTCGTAAATCTTCCTCAACTTTCGCTTCAATGAAATTCAGCGATTTCTTTTCTTCTTTTTCAGCTTCTTCGAGATTCATTTTAAAATATTTTAAACCGCAAAAATAATTATTTTTGTAAAATTTTCATATATTTTTTTAAAAATTCGTAATTTTACACCCTAAATCAATGTATTAAAAACAAAAATTCATCATGAACTACTTAGACATCATCATCGGTATCATATTGATTATCTTCGCATTTGAAGGTTTGAAAAACGGAATCATCAGAGAGGCGTTCTCGCTCGTGGCGTTCATCGCCGGCATTTACGGCGCATTTAAACTATCTGACTGGGCAGGAAGCTGGATTGGCAAGATTATA
>CAJOCJ010000011.1 GCA_905236635.1 uncultured Bacteroidales bacterium | reverse complement strand
CGTAGGCGTTCACAGGGCTCACACCTATCGTGCCGTGCGTCTGCTGCGGCACGTACGTGATGTGGTGCTCCGTCAATGCGCGGAAGTTAGCCGTGTATGATGCGTCACCAGTCACAGTGAATGTCAATGGGTTGGCCGTGCTGCCGTTGCTCCAGTTAACAAACTCATAGTGCGTCGCTGGAGTGGCTGTCAAGGTGCACTGAGTGTCGCCATAATATTGGCCGGCGCCAGTGACGGTACCGCCAGCTGCCGGGTTGGCTGTAGCACTGATAGTGTACTGAGTACCACCAGTGACAGTGATAGTGCTCAATTCTGTCTGCTTATTATATCCAAACACACAAACTGTAAGCTCTGAGCCAACAGTCAATGAACCACTAACATTGATGGTAGCCTTGTTGTTGGCGACTGTAGCCTTACCTAATATATTATGGTTTGCATCAGTGATGGTCACCACTGCTCCATTGCCGTTTGTAACATTAACAGTATAGGAACCTCCTGTAGGAGCAATAGTACCGGCATGTGACACTGTCATTGCCTGTGGAGTCTTAGTACGAAGCATCAAACTCGGGTCACCATAGAGAACCCATGCTTGATAAGTACCGATAGAGGATTTATCTGTAGTTGCATAATGATCGAAAATACCCATAAGACCATTAATTGATACTCCGCCCCATGTGTGTTTAATATTGTTGCTGTAGCTGTCAACAAGGATGTCTATGCATTCATCCTGAGCCCACATTGGTGGAATCCAAGGCTGGCTGATATATGACATCAAAGTTCCAACAGCACCTGTAGGAGCACCGGTAGAATTATTGGTAGCTTTCATCCATGTCTCTGCAAAGCAGTCTGTGCTGTGGTCGTATTTACCAACGAGACATGCAACCGAGAAGATGAATGGAAGTTTATTGTCGTTTGTCAAAGCATTGACATGGCTATTGGCATAATAGACGTAGCCAGATGAGTTAGCTCCCCATGCAGTCTCTTGACCATGGTTGGCATAACAAACAATACCGGCACCACTATTGATATCCGATGAAATTGTTGATGCTGAAGCATCATATCCAGTAAGATTTGCATAGCGTTGTGTCACTGTGGTGTAACCGTATCCTAACAAATCGGTACGGATGTTGTCCATGTGTTGGTAGTCATCCTCACTGTTATGACCCGAACCATCTTCTTTACGTGAGATACCAACACCCTTCTGAAGCCAAGATGCTGAAGTGGTAAGGTCACGCTCGTAAGTAATTACTTTCTGGACCTGTGTTGCAACATGTGCTGTGCTTGTTGCAGTGAAACGGCCGATGAAAAGGTCGTTGTAGATATCACTTCCAACGATTTGGCCATACAAGTTGTCTCCATATCCGCTATAATCATTACTTGAACTAACTTGTGCTGAGAACTGATTGCCAGGAATCTGGGCCACGTCACCGACCAAAAGCACATGGGTCAGGTTGTTGTTGGCGTTGTATTGATTTGTAATATATGTCTTAATAGCTGAAGCAGTGCTACCTGCGGTGCTTGTTCCAACAATAGTTGTGTTAATACCGCGGGTCTTCTTCCAGTTGACGAAATCTGTCATCGCGCTGATGAAGTTATCGTAGCAGATGATAAGCAGATCGCCTTCCTCATCCAAAGCAGTGTATTTTGACATACCCTCTTCATAATTGATGAAGTGGCGCTGATAAACACTCTTGAAATCTTGGCTCATCTTCACCACGTTGCTGCGGCGGGTCTCAATTGTGTTGACTCCATTGTCGTTGACCTTGTACATCTCAACCGTCATATCGTAATACACACGGAGAGTCTTTGTCACAGGGTTGTAGGCAAATGGGAACACTGCCATGTTCTGTCCGCGGAAGTCACGGATGATATATGGCTCATATATTTCAAGGTTGCTTGCCGGGAAGAATGCATCCTGTTTGTAGCATTCGCCATAGGTGTATGGCACTGTTGCCGGATCAATGGTACGAGGAAAGTCGCCCTTTGATGGAGCAATCTCAATGTTTTCAAAATCCATGTACTTGGCATCAAGGACACGCACATTCATGTTAGCCCTGTCGCCAATCATCACCGGGATACCGGTCATAGGCACATCAGGTTCGCCTGCCTGGGCAGTGCTAACCGATTTAGGAACTGTAACGACGAATGCTTCGCCGTTAGGTGTTGAAACAGGAGTGGTGTAAAAGCCCGGCACCTGAACATTCACCTGGATGCTTTTCTCTGACGAGGAGATCAGCTGTGTCTGGAATGTAGCAGGATTGTCGCTTGTGACTTTTGTCCACTGTGGTCTTGCGCTTTGAGCGAATGCCATCTGCCCTATCACGAGCATCATAGCAATCAAAGTAAACAATTTTTTCATCCTAATTTTGTTTAGTTATTATAATTATTTTAATTCTTTATTTCGATGAAGGATATGTAAATGTCTTGCTCTCAGTGGCTTTCGACTTGTAGATGAAGCCCTCGCCAGGATGTAACACCTTAGCGCTGCCTCTCCAGCCGTATCCCTGATAATATGTTGCTCCGCCTTCCTTGGTCTGGATATAATCCATATTGGTTGGCGTCAGATTTGAGAATGCTGCATCAAGACTCATTTCATCAGTGCCAATGAAGCCCATCCAGTTGATGCCAGGATACAAAGTGATTGGATACTCTGACGGGTCAACGATGGTGCCTTCCACCGTGACGACACATGCCTGATTAGTCCTCACTTTATACATGTTGCCCACCGCTATGATTGCGAGCGAGCCGCCCCATCCGCTACCTTCATTGGTGTCGAGGTCACCTTCCTGATTTGTGATGTCGGTGCCGTTGGTGCCAAGAGCTGCCTCAAAGGCCTCAAGGTCGATGTCAACATTCGGTGCCCACCAGTTCCATTCCGATGTAAGTTCAAACGACTCCTCAACAACGTTAGGATCGGCACATTCGCCTTCTGTATAGAACTTGACATTGTTCTGTGCAGAAGTGCTCAACTTAAATGAGTTGCTGTTTGTATCAAAGTATAAATAATATTTGGTAGTATTTCTTGTAATATACATACCATTGCTTGCAATAGTCCAGCTGCTGTTGGTATTCGCACTTGTTGCCCATGTCAGACTGGAACCTGAACTTGATTTTGCCAGATACCTATTATTATATATAATGTAGTATTGGCTTCCACTGACCGTCAATGTGAATGTTGGCAACGTCGTCTCTGTCTCCACTGAGATGCCATTGTCAGTGGCAGTTGCATCTACCGAAGTAGTTGTTACTGTTGCACTGTTGTTATTTGTCGGTGCAACAAGCGTTGTGCCATTGAAATATCCCATCACATAACTGCCTGCTGCTGAAGGTAACACCTCGTCGTAGCATGTCATCTCACCTGGGGTTATCGGGCGGAGATAGACCTCAAGATCCTCTCTGTCGCCATCTGCCACAGTAACTTCAACTGTCTCGGTATGATAACCTGTTTGGGCTATTTCTATAGTCCATGTGCCGCCTTTGATAGGACGGTGGAAGTCACCAGCTGCATGTGATGTCACCGATGAACCCAGAGCGTCGTGGTTCTGCACAGTGATGGTGGCGCCCACGATTGGCTCGTTAGTATTGGCGTCTTTCACCACACCATGAATACCGTTGAGGCACTCCTCTATCAAAGTCAGCATACTGTTATGGTTGTAATTCCAGAAGTTTGGCAACTGTGATGCGCTAGGTGTCTTGGTTGTTGAGCACTCAATAGTAATCTCGCGGCATTGTCCATAATAGTTCATATAGTCCTGACGGCTGCCGGTGATAGTGTACCAGGCATAACCGTTGGTGATACCATTCGACTCTGTGTCGGTCATGTAGCTTGAACTGACCTGACGGGCGAGTGAGACATACTCAAGGCTGATGTACTGCCACCAAGCATCGTCAGTATGGAGTGGTTGGTATGTGTCCCAAGGGTAGTTCATCACCTCTGCCCCACCGTGATAGTTGGCGCCCATAGTGAAAAGATATTCCTGTGCCAAATCCATCATCCATTGTGCTTCGTCCTGATAATAAGAAGCTCCATCAGGATGAGCACCGTCGTCGAAATCCGGGAAATGACGGTTCAGGTCAATGCTGTTGCCGTTATAACGACGAGCACCTGTAACCGTGCTGTTGCCTCCATAATATGTTCCATCAGGATTGGTGCATGGGAATATGAAGAGGTCGACATTGTTCAAAATGTTGGTGATACGTGAGTCGTTGCTGGTGCAGAACTCGTCAATAAGACGAAGCATGAGTATCATGCCTGTCACCTCGTCACCGTGCATTGTCGAAGTGTATAAGAACTTCGGCTTGCCATCGGGCTGACCGTTGTTGATACGCACGCCAAGGATACGGCGGTGGTTGGTTGTTGACAATGTTCCGAGGTCGAGCAACGTACAAGTACGTCCGCTTACTGCCTCTGTCGGGAATCCTTCCATCATTGACTCGAATTGTTCGTATGTCAGATAGCTGTTCCACTCATAAGTGGCGCGGTTGCCGTTCCACATCTTGGCTTCCTCACGCATTGATGGCGGAGTCTGCAAAGTAGGTTTGTAACCATCCTTAAGAAGTTTGTCGTATTGCTCCTGGTTGGCATAGCACACCACGTTCTTGCCGTCGGTGCCGTCAACAGAGCAGATACTGTTGATTGTTTGGATTTCTGATGCCTGCTGGACGTTGAGTGTAAAATAATATTCATCACGTTCACGCATCAACTGACCCAGTTCTTTCTGATCCTGGGCAAAAAGGTTGCCACATATAAAGAGGGCGACCATCAATATGCAATTACGTAACATATTGTAAATGAATGTTTTATAATTATTGTTTTTCAAAATTCAAAAACCTTATAATCAAGCTTGCAAAAATACAAATAATTTTTCAATTTTGCACAAAATTTTTGAACAATGTTATCAACATCAATAAGAAAGGGGAGCGTTCCCGCTCCCCTTTCTTATTGTCAATGGCCAATAGCCAAACGCCAATGTCTATTATCTCACGACAATCTTCTGAGTTCTCGGGGCTTCGCCGAGGATTCTGAAGATATAGACACCTGCAGGGATGTCTCTGAGGGTCTCAACGCCGTTCAATTCGTACGCGTTCACAAAACGACCCATCATGTCATAGACATATAATGTGCCCTCGCCGCTCACGATGATGTCGCTGCCGCTCTGGTATGCGAACACCTCAGGACATGAGTTCATGCTCTCTGTGAAGCTGAGGATGAAACGGCTCTCCATATCGCTTGGAACACCGGCAAAAGTGTAGCTGCCTTCGGCAAGCATATCCACGTCGGCACCAGTGATACGGTCATAGAGATGCAGATATTCGACGTCGGTGTTTTCCAGCTTGGCTGTAAGGACGTACTCTCCTACTCTGTCGGCATTGAAGTTCACAGGCATCATGACAGCGTCATCGCCATTCACTACAGCATACTTTCTGTCACCCTGCTGGATGCTGATGTTAGCGTGGCTCTCGTCGAACATGTACTTAGGCAGTGTGTTGTCCTCGCCCATGTTGACCATCACGCGGTCAATCACCTCTCTATCACCACGGCTCAAGTCAATGACAATCATCTCATCGGCGTTAAGCTTGGTCGGTGCTGCAAATGTGACATACTCGCTCAGCTGGTTTGTATAGACGAACACACCTTCCATCGGAGCGATAACTTCGGTGCTGGTACCTGCGATAAGTTCCTCGCCCAAAGAATTCATCCTGTAGTAGCTTCTGCCGATGGTACAATCGTATGTGAATGGGTTACCGATAAGGTTCCAACCTGCTGCGCTATGGCCTGGCACGCTGTCAATCTGGACGGTGCCATCGCCTTCGTATGGATCGCCTGCGAAAACGAGTCTCACATCAGCGCTGTTGGCATAGAGATAACCTTTACCTGACTCCAGATTGAAGCCTGGGTTGGCATTACCCTCACCTGGTTTGTAGTTGACCCATTCTTTCTCTTGTTCCTGGTCGAAATAGAAGAGATCATAGGTATTTGTTGTCATGCCTTGAATATCTGTAACTACAGCCTCGCCATCCAATGGTGATGAGATGAGGTACCATCCGCCTGTTGCGGTGTAAGCATTGATATCAAGTGTCCAGAATGGAGTGCTCAAGAAGTTGAGGACGAACCTATCGCCGAAGACATCTTGTCCGATATAAGTGTCATTTTCCAAAACCACTGTGGTTGGGCATTCTCCTACGAAGACATGTCCTGCTTGAGTATCATAGAGATAGAATTTGATAACATCACCGTCATTACCTTTGATGTTGATATCAGCAAAATAGCCGAGGTCAACGTCTGTCCAATCGGTAAGCGGAGTAATGTCTCCACGGCATTCATCTTCACAGAAGGCTCCAAGTTCCCATGAATCTCTGTCAACCGGTTCGCCATCGATCTGAATCTGTGCTGTAACCATCATACCATTTCCGAAATAGCTTGTAGATGGGATCCATGGATAATCAGGACCGAATGAAGGCGATTTGGTGAAATGCATCACGAGAGGATCACTCACGGTGCCCTGTGTCGATTGTTGGCCTATAACTTCAATGTCGCATAAGTCATATTCTATAGCGTTGTCGTGGTCGTATGCCTTAAATGTAAAGGTCTCACCCAGATTATCATAATAGCAGGCTGTCCACACGAAATATTCGCCTGGCATGCTGCTCGGATAAGGCTCAACGAGGTATTTTGTGCCTCTGAGCTCACCGTTGACGAAGGTCGCGACCTCGATATTCGGGCGGTTTTGCAGTTCGCCGTCAAGATATGCCTTACCGATGATATTCATGTGCTGTGTGAAATCATGGTAGTCAAAGCCAGACCAGTGATAATCTTGTGCAATCATTGTCATGCTAAGAAACAATGACGCGACGATCAATAAAAAACTCTTTTTCATAGTTATATTCAATTTATATTATCAAATTAAAATCACTTACTTTTTGAACCTGAATTCCACATCAGCTGATGCTTTAGAGTTATAAATGTAAGCTTGTCCTGGCTCGAGAGTGAAGAGGTCACCTCCCCATCCGTGTGCCGGGTCGTATGAAGCAAAGCTTCCGTCCTGAGCGGTGATGACATCGCCTTCAGTTGCAGAAAGCTCTTCCAATGCCTCACCCACTGCCATTTCACGAGTGCCGTTGAAACCAATCCAATTGTTACCATGACTCAAGGTAATTGTGTGGAGTGAAGGATCGATTGCCGGGCCTTCTATGTTGAATGTGCAAGCGTTCACCACTTGAACCATATACATTCTACCTATCTCAAGGGCAGTAAGGTCGCCGCCCCATCCGTGTGCGCTGTCATATGCCACCGATTCTCCATCTTGTGATGAGATCATAATGCCATTGGTACCCAGCGCTGCTTCAAGCTGCTCGAGGGTCACTTCAACGTTGGCAGCCCACCAGTTCGAACCGACAGACAACTCTGTTGTTTGAACAGTATTTGGCTCGCCTTGCTCGAAGTTAGCCACAAGGTCGCGGTCAGCGGTGACAGTGAATGTATAGCTTGCGCTTGTTGACACCACTTCATTGTTCTCAGTCCAGCTGGCGAGACGGTATCCCTCGACTGGTGTTGCCACCACGGTGCATGAGGTACCGTGTACATAGCTGGCTGTTGTGCTGCCGTCGGCCACTTCGCCTTCGACGATAGTGACATCGTCAATACATAAGAACCATTGGTCATAGCAATCGAAGTGACGGATTGCGATATAACCCATGCCATCATATGCGCTCAAGTCAACAGTATATGGCTCAGAGGTATATCCGGCTGCGTCCAAAGACAAAACCCATGTCGCAATTGTCGAGAAACTGTCAGTGTTAGCGTTGTCGGTCGTTGACACCATAACGGAGAACTTCTCCGCACAATAGCTGGTGTTTCTACCGCCTGCATAGAATGAGATGCTTCCTCCCAAGCGCACCAATGGAGAAACGAGATAGTTGTCAGGAGTGACAGCGGTGCCCGATCCACTAGAAGAGCCGGAGATGTATGACTCGGAGAGCATGAATCCATCGGAGCTATTGTAGCCGTAACCGGTGGAGAAGTCGTTGTTAGAGGTTGGATAAGCCGTGTTATGCATCCAGCTGTTAGGCGAGGTGGTGTTGCCTTGGAAGGTCGTCCAGCCTTGTGTTCCGTCTTCGAAGTCATACACAAGATCGTCTCTGTTAACCTTACTGCTGCCTATAGTAACAATACCACCTTCAGAAGGTTCGGCGGTGGCTGTAATAGTATAGCTGTTCAGCGTGAAGTTGGCTACATAAACAGCAGCATTTGTCACAGTGAAACTGTATGTTGCGTTAGTGCTTATAACAACACCGTTCTTCGTCCAGTTAGTGAAGGTGTAACCTTCATTGGCAGTGGCTGTCAAGGTAACGGTGGTACCTGGGTCATAGGTACCTGCACCTTCGACAGTACCAGCGTCGGCAGGATTGGCACTAGCCGTGATTTCAACAGGATCGGTAGAAAGAGAAATCACACGTAATGTGTAGTCGTGGCACACAGCGTAGGTGCTGGTGAAACACGGGTCATGGTTAGCTGACGAAGAACCGCCAATGTAGCTATCGAAATAGCTGTCGGCACCAGCGATACGCATACGGTAATCGTCAGCGGCTTGATCAGCGGGAACGGTGAATGTAGCAGTAAGCACTTGAGGAGTGCCGTTAGAGCCTTGAACGCTCGTTCCAGTATAGACAATTTCGTTGTCCTCAAAAGTATAGTTTTTGTTCCAGTCCACCCAAATGATGGTACCATAACTATAAACCGTGCTGCTTCCGGTAGAATAAGTGATGGTTACGGTAGCTGTCTCATCTGCTTGATAGCCGCCCACCATCGAAGTGTAGTCGCCATAGTAAGGCGAGCTGGATGGCAGACCATTTGAATTGCTGTTGTTTACCACGTAGTCACCTGAACCGAAGGTCAAGGAAGTGATGCCATTACCGTCTATGGAAGTCGGGTTAGGCGTGCAATAGCTCGGATCCTCAACGGTCACAGCGCATGTGGCGGTGTATAGGGTTCCGTCCACTGTCATTGAAGCAGTGATGGTGGCGGTGCCAGGAGCTACGGCAGTCACCGTGACTGTGGTACCGTTGCCGCTAACCGTAGCCACACTTGTATTGCTTGAGGTGTATGCGATACTTGGTGTTCCGGTCACGTTTCCGTATGAGGCTGTAAGAGTTTCAGTGAAGCCCGTCAATATTGTTGCAGAGTTAGGAGCAATGCTGATGTAAGGTGATGTTGATGGCATATAGGTGAACGTGGTCTTGGGAATGAATGACTGTGCACTATAGCCGACACTGTTCAGGCTGCTGCTGTTGTTTCCATAGGCGGATACGCCAGAAGTCTGATTGCTCATTCCGTACCATTCCACCTTATTATAACTTCCTTTGGCGGTATTGTAAATGCCAATTAACAGATTGCCGCCGTTGTAGGTATAAGGAGTGTCGAAGGTGATGGTGTAAGCTGTACCTGCGGTTGGCATCTCCAACAAACCCTGTTTAACGGTGGTGGCTCCGCTCGTGCCGCTATAACTTCCACCCAGTGTAGTGCCTGAAACTTCTTTAAGGAAGACAGTCTGGCTAGTATTTGACCAGGTACTATTAGTCGTTGCTACAGTTGATGGATAGAATGTAATAGCAGAAACGGCGCATCCAGTCATGGCTGTTAATTGAGAAGCAGGAATGATGTATTCGCTCTTGGTGTAGGCGTCAAAATAATAACCGTACATAGGGATGTACTGGTTAGTGGCTGTTCCGTCATATACTGTCAGATCGGTCGGTCCAAGCACAAAGTTGGCGCTAACAGTCACCGAATAGTTAGGCATTGTAAAACTATTGTCTGTCACAGTGACAGTGGTGTTCGGCTCTCCTGTCTTGTAAACCACCCAGCTACCAAATTCGTAGCCTTCAGCCGGTGTGGCGGTAAGGTTGATGGTCGTTCCTTGCAGGGCATACAATGGATCTGCGCTGATGCTGCCGTGCTCCACAGAAGCCAGGGTGACTTGTAAGCCTTGGATGAATGTTGCGGTCACAGTCACGTTGCCTGCAGGCATGGTGAACTGGTTGTTGGTTACCGGTATAGTGGTGTTGCCTTGTTTGACAGTCCATGAAGAGAGGCAGTAGCCTGTATCAGGCGTGGCTGTCAGTGTCACCGTAGTGTTAGCGTAGGCCTGTGCAGGGGCGCTAATACTGCCATGCTGAGGCTGGTTAACTGTGATGTTATATTGCGTACCGCCAACGATTTGAATGCTACCGAAATAAGGCTGGTATTGCTGGCGGGTGACCACCACATAGAGTGTACCAGAGCCCGGGATGCTCTGAGTGAAGTTCACGGTAGCAACACCTGACGAGTTGGCCTCTGCAACGCCGTAAATGACCGAGCTATTGTCGGTAACAGCAACGTAAGAACCAGCCAATGCGTTAACAGTGATTGAGGTGGTACCTGGAGTAACAGAACTCGGTATTGTAACAGTATTTGTTTCTGGTTTTGTGACGTATGGCATCACAGAACCATCGCCGAAGCAGTGGTAGAACTGGAAGTAGTAGTGAGCTGAGTTGTTGCAGTCACCATCTGTAGCGCTTGAATTTGTATTGCCGTTGGTGACAGCCTGCTGAACGGCGAGGTTACCCAAATAGAGCAACGATGACGCCGAGTTCCAGTTACCGTCGATGAACATGGCATCGTAAACACCAGTTGATGATGCCGATGTTGTCGGGTAGTTACCCTGTGAGTATGAGTGTGCTCCCACTGCCCAGTAGAAGTCCTCGTACCAGTAGGAATAAGGAGAGCAGCCGACGTATGCCACAGCACCTGCATCAGGAACACGAATCATAGCCTCTGCAAAGCAGGCGTTGGTGCCGATGGCTGAGCCTGGTGAATAGTCTGTCGTGGTGTTATTGAAGTTACCAGTCAGACAGCAGTTACCAACACCGAAGAAATACTTGCCTGTGTTGGTCAATGTGGCGACATGAGCGGCCGACAATTTCGGCTGATACCATTCCTGCTTGTCACCATGGGCGGTGTAATTCAAGAAGCAGACACCATTATTGATGCCGTTGTAAACACCGTTGTTTGTGCCGCTATAACCAGCTGACGATGAGGTTGAGACTGTGGCATTGATGGTGCCACCGCTGAAACCTCCGTAGGTTGTGTTGCTTGAATTGAAATAATAGTTGGTTGCGTAGTTGATGGTAGGCTTCGCAACACGAGACGTCCAGCTAGAATCCCAACCGCCAACGAGGATAACATTGTTGAGGTAGTTACCGCCATCGGTGAATTCGTATCTCTCGTATGTCAACACCTTAGTCAGATAGTTGGTGAGGTGTGTAGCGTTCTCAACCGAAATACGGCTGTAGTACATATCCGGGAAATAGTTGCTTGTACTTGATGTCGTGAAGTTGACAGCAGCGTATCCCAAGTCAGAAGCACAGTCACCAATTGAGCTGTCTATATTTTTGGTCATATATTGAGGCACTTGACCAGTGTCACCAATGACAACCAAATAGGTGTAAGCGTTTCCGGCTGAAACAGAAGCGTTGTATTTCGTCTTGATAAAGTTTTTGATATTGGCTGACGTCGTACCAGTCTCGCTGGTGTAGAAAATATCCACATAGTAGCCCTTCTGAAGTTTCCATTGGAGCCACTCGTTAAGTTTTGCATTGCCTTGGAATCCAGAGTAGCAGATCACCAACATCTTGACAGGTGTGTTGTACAGGTCTGGGTGCTCTGAATAGACATCCGCTATGGCTCTGCCGTTAAACATCTGTGCATAAACAGGCTCGAAAGCAGGGCTGTATGTCTTCATCAACATATCCTTGGTAGCTTGAGTATCTGCTCCGTCAAAGTGAACTGTAACCTCGATGTTGTTAAACAAGCGCACAGTGTTGTTAACTGGGTCGTAGCTCACAGGTTCGATGGTCATCGTACCAACCTGAATGCCACGCATTGTTCCTGTAACGCTGACGGTAGCACTAGGCTCGCCACGGAGGCCGCGTGTTGTCTGGTAAGCAGCCTCGTTCATAACGAAAGGCACGTCTTCCGGTCTCTTGTCTTTTCTCAAAGAAGGCTGGCGAGGGACCAAAGTCTTCATACCATAGTCTTCAAGTTTGTACTCTTGTGTGCTGTAGCTTGTAATCTCGATGCGAGGTGTTGCACCGACAGGCACAGCGATAAGTTGGTTGATTACGGGGACTTGAGGTTCTCCCTCATTGCCTCCGATAACGGTGTTAGGCAGGCTGAGCCACGAGAATGTCCCGCGCTCACTTTCATAATCCTGCGCTTCGATGGTAGAGAACGAGAACGAAGCCTTGAGGCCGTTCATGTCGCTCTTCACACATTCCGCCCTATCGGCCGAACGCAGCTGGATTTTCTGCTGTGCGATGGCACTGACGCCAAGCAACAAACAGAACAAAATCGTAAAAACTTTTTTAATCATTTTTTGTTATGTTAATTTAAACTTCTATTTGCATAAAAATTGCGCGCAAATTTACGAAAAAAATCAACACGTTAACAAAAAATTTTCAACAAAATTTCAACAGAAATCACATGGAAAACTCACAACCACAATATCTTTGGTTGTAAAAATTATACTCTTTGATTATTTGGATTCTTCTTTCACTAAGACCTCCCTTGCGCCAGTTTTGAGCCCAGAATGTCACATCAGGGAAATGTGAGGCCGCAAAATTGCCGGCTTCCTCAATCTGTTCAAGGCTTTTCCAACGGCTCGAAGCAAGCGTCGTAGTCAGTACTGTCAAGCCATTTTCATGAGCATATCTTGCAGCACGTAACAGTCTGTATTTGAAGCACTTAAGACAGCGTCCTCCCCTCTCGGGTTCATCCTCTAGGCCCACCATCTCAGCACGCCATTTTTCGTGGTCGTAGTCGTCGTCCACTATCTCCAAACCGAGCGATTTGGCATAGCGCGTACATTCATTTTTTCGGATGAGATATTCTTCAAGAGGAAAGATATTTGAGTTGCTATAATATATAATAGGTGTAACGCCATTTTTCAGCATAAATTCGATGATAGCCGAAGAGCACGGCGCGCAGCAGGTGTGAAGCAACACTTTCGTCGCTCCGCCAGGCACTTCTATCTCGAATTTCTTTTTCATAGCAATTTACTTTAAGGCTATCAAAACCACAGCAATTATGGCTATTCCCAACCCAAGATAATTTTTCCACGTGAGTTTTTCCTTGAAACACAGCCATCCGACAATAGCCGCCAGACTGACCACGCCGATGTTGTATATCGGGAACAGCACTACATTATCGTAAAAACGCATAGCATTCATCACGCAATACGTTGAGAAATAGTTGATTACGCCCAACATTATGCCTCCAATCGCATTCTTCCAACGCCATTTCGACTTACCACGGATTATATCGACTACGACGATTATTATTCCAAAAACCAATGCCACGAAATAGATGAAGGCAATCATGAACCCCATGTCGCCTCCGGTATGCCGCTGCTCGGTGATTTTCATCAGGATATCACCAGTTCCTGTTCCCAGAAATATGAAAACAGGCAATAATGCCACAATCCATGTTCGTTCTGTTGATTCGTGCGACCGTGCGTTTCCACGGCCACCGACCACAAGAACCAACGCCACCAATGCCAGGACGATTCCCGCCGTCGCTACTATGGTCAGGCCTTCGCCTAAAAAAATAACACCCGCCAGAATCGGCAACACCACCGAGATCTTGCTCGACAGCGACGTCACCGTAACGCCCGAACGCTGCGTGGATTCAGCCATCAGCAAATATGTGAAGATGAACCAGAAACCGGTCAAAAACGACAGTCCGAACCACGGCTCGGCAACTAACTGCGACAAGGTGTCGAAACGCTCGCAGATGACAAATCCAGTGCCTGCCGCGAACACATAATTCCACATCAACGCCTGATGGTTGTCAAGCTTAAAGCGCTCAAACAGTCTCATCGCGACGAATACGCCAGTGGAAAACAGTATTGCTAAAATGAGATAAATCATGCCGCAAAAATACGATTTTTAGTTAAAAGTTTAATGAGAAAAGTTAAAAGATTTTTTTATCATATAAATTATTTTTTTAATTTTACGCAAAATTTGGAAACAATGAAAAAGTTTTTCTTCTCTGCCGTTATAGCCTTGATTTTCAATGTGACAATGGCACAAAACAACACTTATTGGGTGTTTTTTACAGACAAAAACGACACTAGTTTTGACCCTTATGCTTATTTTGATGCGAAGGCAATAGCCCGCTACGAACAATGCGGCGCTGACCTCTATGATATCAGCAACTACCCAGTCAACAACAGTTATATAAATACCGTAAGTGGCTACTGCTCAGAGGTTCTGGGCGAGTCGAGATGGCTCAACGCTATTGGCGTGGATGCAACAGCCGATAACGCTGCGATTATCAAGCAGCTGCCTTTCGTGGCAAAAGTTCAACAGATTTCATCGGAATGGACGATGGCTGGCTCCGTCACCATCACTGACGAAAACGACGATTATGAACCTGACGACATCCTCACCGACCAAGTGAAACGCTTCGGAGGCGAATATTTCATCGAAAAAGGCATCGACGGCACAGGCATGCGTATCTGCATCCTCGACGGCGGCTTCCCGAAAGTCGACACCCACCCTGCTTTCAAACATATTCGCGACAACAACCGTATCATCGCCACTTATAACTTCCCGAACAAGAAAGAAGACGTCTATGGCTGGAGCTCGCACGGCACCATGGTTTTAAGTTGCATCGCCGGCATCAACGAGAACGGACAGAAGATGGGGCTCGCCACCGGAGCCGAGTTCCTGCTCGCCCGCACTGAGATTGACCCCGAGCCTTTCAAGGAAGAGATCTGGTGGGAAATGGGCGCCGAGTGGGCCGACAAAAACGGAGCCGACGTCATCAACAGCTCGCTAGGCTATGGCAAACAACGCTACTGGACCAAGGACATGGACGGCCAGTCGTATGTGGCAAAAGCCGCCAACAAAGCCGTCGAGAAAGGCATCTTGATATGCTGCTCCGCCGGCAACGAAGGCGCCGACAAGCACTGGATGACCATTGTCACCCCGTCTGATGCCGAAAACGTCATCTGCGTGGGCGGAATAGACCCCAACCTCGAAAAGTATAACCATATCTATTTCAGCTCATACGGTCCAAGCGCCGACAAACGCAAAAAGCCCAACGTAGTGGCATTCGGACACGCCCAAGTGGCAAATACCAGTAACAGCAAGAATGCAGGAGAATACACATACGCCGACGGCACCTCGTTCTCCAGCCCGCTCACCGCAGGATTCGCCGCATGTGCATGGCAGACACGCCGCGACCTCACAGCATTACAGATGAAAGAAGAGATTGAGAAATCGGGCGACCTCTACCCTTACTTCGACTACGCATACGGCTACGGAGTGCCTCAAGCCGCTTATTTCACTGGCGATTTGAAGAAGACAGAACCAACATTCACATTGGTCCAGGAGAAAGACGGAGTGCGTATCGCCTTCAAAGAAGTCATCAGCGATAAGTACGTGTTTATCAGCGTGGAAGGCGACGACGGTGTGCTACTCGGCTATTATAAAGAAGAAGCCCAACCCAAAGGCATCATATTGAAAAACAAGGATATGGGTAAAGGCAAGAAACTCAACGTGTCGTACAACGGCTATTATGCCACATGCCCTGTCTACGGCGACGGTGAAGAAATTTGCCTGTTGAAAGATAATATCAAAAACAGCCACAACAGTACCATGCCAAACATTCGTAAGGAAAATTGGTCATCCACGTTCTATATACGCTACGATTACGCATTTCCGACCGACACATGGAACGGCTACAGCAGCCTCTTCAATATCGGATTGCGCATGTTCTATGGCAAGGGATATAAACTGGGATTCGGCATGGGCGTCGACTTCAACCGTTTTATCGCTAAGGACTCAATACCTGAAGTAGCCTACGCCAACAACCGCGAGACGAAGATGAACAACACCCAACTCCGCCTTGAGCTGGTGCAGCGTATCGAGATCATCCGCAATGGTCTGATGTGGGACCTCGGCGTATATGGCGGCATCAACTGCACAAGAAATGTCCATACCAAAGACGAGATAAAATGGTACGATGAAAATGGCAATAACTACAAACCTTACGATAAGTTTGTGAATACTGATTACAAAAAATGCCAGGCCATGAACCTGTTTGAATATGGCGTCAACACCAGGTTGTATTACACCTTCCTCGGACAGATAAACCTCGGAGTATCAGGCACTTACCGCCTCTCCGACATCATCACCAAGAAAGACCCTATCCTTGGAATCAAGGACAACAACCCATCTCCATTGAGCGTCGGTCTGGAGTTGGAATTGCTTTTCTAAATTAAAAATTTGTAAAAGTGTAAAATAATCCGTATATTTGCAGTTTTATTCATCCTTTGAATATTTAAATCTTAAATGTGATATATGAAAGTACAAGAATTAGTTGATAAACTGGGACTTAAAGTCCTGGCAGGCAAAAACGGCCTCGACCGTGAAATCGACGGCTGCTACATTAGCGACCTCCTCAGCGATGTGATGGGTAACGCACAGGAAGGCAACATCTGGATCACCCTTCAGACACACAAAAACGTGATGGCGGTGGCATCTCTGAAGGAGATGTCGTGCGTCATCCTCGTAAAGGACTTAGGCGCCAACGAAGACACCATCAACCAGGCTAACGAGGAGGAACTGCCGATACTGCAGACCTCATTGCCTACATTCGAGATAGCAGGACTTGTCTATAATTTGTTAAATAACAAATAGTTAAAAGAGGAAAGTTAAAAGTTAAAAGAGCGCGAAGCGACCACTCCTTTAACTATTATCATTTAACTTTTAACTAAATAATATGGAACTGAAATCATATCGGGCGGACTTGCATATCCATACGGTGCTCTCGCCGTGCGGCGATATCTATATGTCGCCCACTGCCATCGTGGAACAGGCGAAGAAACTGCATCTCGATATGATTGCCATATGCGACCATAACACCACCCGACAGGTTAAGGTGACACAGCAGATAGGCCGTGAAATGGGTGTTTTCGTCATCGGAGGCGTGGAGATAACCACACAGGAAGAGGCTCATGCCCTCGCCTACTTCGAGACCGACGAGCAGCTTGACAAGTTTCAGGAGTTCCTCGACGAGCATCTGCCGCACATCCCTCTCGATGAAGAGAAGTTTGGCTACCAGCTCATCGTCGACAAGGACGAGGAAGTGGTCGGAGAAGAGGAATGGCTGCTGTGGTCGGCGCTTGACTGCGACCTCGACACGCTCTACGACAAGGTGCATGAGATAGGCGGACTGTTTGTGCCAGCCCACGTCAACAAGCCGGCGTCGTCACTGATGTCGCAGCTGGGTTTCATCCCGCCAGATTTGAAAGCAGATGCGTTAGAGATTTCAAAACACGTCACCAAACCCGATTTTCTAAAGAAATTCGCATATTTGAAAAGGTTCATGTTCACCAAGAGCAGCGACGCGCACTTCCTGCATATCATCGGCGAGGTGCATTGCGTGCTGCACATGTACGACCTCACCTTCGACGAGTTCCGCAAGACCTTGCATGGCGAGGACGGCAGGTACATCGACACTGAGCCCAAAGAGAAACTACAACTTTTATTCGGATGAAAGAGCTAGCATTACACGTATATGACTTGATGGAGAATTCAACTGCGGCGAATTCGACTTTAGTAGAACTTACCATTAAGGATAGTTTGAAGGACAACATCTATGCCTTCACCATAAAAGACAATGGCAAAGGCATGACGCCAGAGTTTCTTGCTAAAGTCACCGACCCGTGGACGACGTCGAGGACGACACGAAAAGTGGGACTCGGCCTACCTCTGATAAAGATGAACACCGAGAACTGCGGCGGAGGCATGAAGATTGAGAGCGAGGTAGGCAAAGGCACCGTGCTCGACTTCTGGTTTCAGCACGACAATATCGACCGTCCGCCAATGGGCGACCTCGCAGGCACCCTCGTGATGCTGTTTGCTGCCCATGAAGACATACATTTCATCTACAAACACATCACCGATGAAGGCGAGTTCGTGTTCGACACCGATGAGATAAAAGAAGCCCTCGACGGGATGTCGATGAACGACATCAACATCATGAAATACCTGAAGGAGATGATTCAGGAGAATTTAGAAGAAATAAAATACAACGATTAATATCTTTATAAAATGAAATTATCAGAAATTGCTAAAGTTTTGAATGCCAAGGTGATTTGCGGGCAGGACCGTCTCGACGAAGATCAGGACAAGGCCTTCGCCTCTGACCTGATGTCCGACATCCTCACCCTTGGCGACAACTTCCCGATGATCGTCACCGGATTGTGCACCATGCAGACCATCCGAACATGTGAGATGGGCAACCTCGACATCATCGTTTTTGTCAGGAAGAAAAAGGCAACTGCAGAGATGATCGAGTTGGCGGAAGACAACGACATGGTCCTGATGGAATGCGACTATTCGATGTTCAAAGCCTGCGGACTGCTCTGGGAAGCCGGTCTGAAACCTATTTATTAACGAAAACTTTTCATCATGCATCTGGAATATACAGTAGTTGAAGGCGATTTCGTCAATGCGGGCTCGGCGTCAAGCGCAATCAAGAAGACGTTGAAACAACTCAGCGTCAACCCGTCCATTGTGAAACGCGTCGTTGTCGCCCTCTACGAGGCCGAAGTCAACGCTATCGCTCATGCCTACGGCGGTGTCGTCACCGCCGACATCGACGCTGGCAAGATACTCCTCCGCGTCATCGACAAAGGCCCCGGCATCCCCGACATCGACTGGGCGATGCAGGAAGGCAACAGCACCGCCTCGCCCGAAGTCCGTAACATGGGATTCGGCGCCGGCATGGGATTGCCCAACATCAAGAAAAACGTCGACCGACTCGACGTGCAGTCAACCGTCGGCGTCGGCACCACCGTCGAGATGGAGGTCAACCTCAGTTAAAAGATTAAAGATTATAGATTAAAGATTAGGATTATGGCATTTTTTCACGCACTACAGATAAACGAAAACGTTTGCGAAGGCTGCTCTCACTGCATGAGGGTGTGCCCGACAGAGGCTATCCGCGTACGCGACGGAAAGGCGCATATCAACGAGAACCGCTGCATCGACTGCGGCAACTGTTTCATCGCCTGTCCGCATAAAGCCGTGTTTGTCAAACAAGACGACTTCGAGGAGATATTCAAATATCCTTGCCGCGTGGCACTTGTCCCCGCAGTATTCCTCGGCCAGTTTAAAAACGACATCAGCGTGTCGCGAATCTATGCCATACTCAACGAGATAGGCTTCCAGCATGTTATCGAGACCGAGATAACAACGCCTATATACACCGAGGCGAAAAACCGCCTGGAACGTGAAGGCAACAACAAGCCGCTCATCTCCTCCTTCTGCCCCGCCATAGTCAGACTGATACAGGTAAAGTTCCCGGGACTGGTGGAAAACATCATGCCCGTCAAGGCACCACTCGACATCACCGCCATGTATATCAAACGCAAACTCGAGAAAGACGGTTGGCGCAATGACGACATAGGAGTGTTCTACGTGACACCATGCGCAGCGAAGATAGCAGCAGTGAAAAGCCCTGTCGGCGAAGAACGCTCATGGGTGGATGGTGTCATCAACATGGACTCGCTCTATAACCGCGTTTATAAAAAGATAAAAGAACAAGGACACGACTACAAAGAGGTAAAACTGCCTATAGCACAGCTCACCTCCGACAGCATCCTCACCTCCTTGACCAATGGCGAACGTCGTCTCTCGGTAGCCGAGCATTCGTTATCCATCGATGGCATCGACAATGTCATTGAATTCTTGGAAAAAGTCGAGAACGACGAGATTGAAGACGTCGACTTCCTCGAGCTGCGTGCCTGCGACCAGAGCTGTCCGGGCGGCATCCTCACCTACAACAACCGTTTCCTCACTTGCGAGCGCATGTTCAACCGAGCCCGTTACGTGGCAGGCAAAGAACGTCGCGGCGAGCTGACACGCGCACAAGAAGTGGAAGACGAGCGTGCATATCTGCTCGAAAACGTCAGCGTAGATGAGGTGGAACCACGCTCCATCAGCCTTGACCCCGACATCTCCAAGGCCCTGGAAAAGATGAACAAAATCAAGGAGTTGGAACGCATGCTGCCACAGATCGACTGCGGCATCTGCGGCGCTCCTACATGCGACGCCCTGGCCGAAGACATAGTATGCAACGGATGCAAACTCTCCGACTGTATCTTCGTCCAACGTAATATGGAAGCAAACAAAGACATGAAAGTCGAAGATTCTCTCAAAATATGGGAAGACATCTGGGGCTATGAGAAAATTGAAAAATTCCGTCAAAACAAATAATAATTTTAAAATATAATATTATGAATATCAACGAATTACAACCAAAAGAAGTATTTGAAAACTTCTACAGCCTGACACGCATCCCGCGTCCATCAAAGAAAGAAGCTCAGGTTATCGCTTTCATGAAGAAATTCGGTGAGGACCTCGGTCTTGAGACCGTCGTCGATAAAGCCGGCAACGTCATCATCCGCAAGCCTGCCACACCGGGCTACGAGAACCGCAAAGGCGTCGTCCTGCAGGCCCACCTCGACATGGTGCCACAGAAGAACGCCGACACCGTACATGACTTCGAGAAAGACCCTATCGAGACTTACATCGACAACGGCTGGGTGCGCGCTAAAGGCACCACCCTCGGCGCTGACGACGGACTCGGAGCAGCAGCAGCTATGGGCGTCCTCGCATCAAAAGACCTGCAGCACGGACCTATCGAGGCGCTCTTCACCATCGACGAAGAGACAGGCATGACAGGCGCCAACAAACTCACCTCAAAAGCTCTCAAAGGCGACATCCTCCTCAATATGGACTCCGAGACTGAAGGCGAGCTCTACGTGGGTTGCGCAGGCGGCATCGACACCAACGCATACTGGACTCCAAAGATGGAGAAAGTGGCAAAAGACATGGCAGCTTTCCAACTGATAGTCAAAGGATTAAAGGGCGGCCACTCAGGCATGGACATCAACCTCGGAAGAGGCAACGCCAACAAGATTATGAACACCTTGCTGATTCTGGTGTCACAGCGTTTCGGCGTACGTCTCGCCACCATCAACGGAGGCAGCTTGCGTAACGCCATCCCAAGAGAGTCGTTCGCAACAGTGGTAGTCCCTGCCGACAAAGCCGAAAAACTCAAGAAATTCGTAGGCGAATACGAGGCAGCAGTGAAAGAGCAGTATGCCGAAGCCGAGCCAGATCTCGCCGTGATGATAGAAGACACAGCAATGCCTAAGACCATCATCGACAACAAGACTTTCAAGAATATGATGGAAGCCATCGCCAAATATCCTAACGGCGTCATCGGAATGTCGAAAGACTTCGAAGGCACCGTCGAGACATCCACCAACCTCGCACTCGTGAAGTCGGAGAAGGGTAAGATCATCACCTGCTCTCTGCAACGTGGCCTCGTCGATGAACTCAAAGACAAGCTCGCTGAAGACATCCGTGCCATGCTGACCGAACACGGTGCAGTGGCAGAGTCAAGCGGCTCATACCACGGCTGGAAACCGAACATCGACAGCCCTATCCTCGCCACTATGAAGAAGGTTTATAAAGAGAAATTCGGCAAAGAACCGAAGGTGATGGTCATCCACGCCGGCCTCGAATGCGGCATCCTTGGCGCAAAATATCCGAAGTGGGATATGATTTCATTCGGTCCGACACTCGTCCACCCACACTCTCCAGACGAGGCTCTGCTCATCGAATCTGTCAAGCCTTTCTGGGAATTTTTAGTTGAAACGCTAAAGAATGTTCCTGTGAAATAACACCACCGTCATTTCGAGCGAAACGTAGTGAGGTCGAGAAATCTCCTTTAATTGAAGGGGATTTCTCCATTTCGTTTCACTCCAGTCGAAATGACGAAAATTTTTCAAAAAAAATGTTGTACGTATCAAAATAATGTGTAATTTTGCAGTCCGAAATTTTAGGAAAAAAGAAAAAATAAATACATAAGAAAATGAAACGTACATTTCAACCATCGAACAGAAGACGCAAGAACAAACACGGTTTCAGAGAAAGAATGGCAACTGCCAACGGTCGCAAGGTGTTGAAAGCACGCCGCGCAAAAGGCAGAAAGAAGCTTACAGTATCTGACGAGTATTAATTCTGCGAAGCCGTACCTAATAATTAATTATTTAAGGTTAAAAAGAGACAACGTCACGCTGTCTCTTTTTTTTGTATATTTGTACCCGTTATTCCGGATGACACCTTGTTCTTACAACAACGCTGTCATTCCTTGCTTGACATCATTCCTTGCTTGACAAGGAATCTCATCAGAACTATGCAGAGACTGACAAAAATATTATCCCTCTTATTACTGGTTTTAGCAACCAGCATCTCGGTTTTTGCTCAGATTCCCGACTTCCTCAACGCTCCGCGGACGAGTGAGATAGTCCCCGACCGCCGCGACGGATGCGACTACCTCATAATCACGCCTAACGACGACGCCATCAAGGCGTGGGCCGACACCTTGCGTAACTTCAGGGAGAACCAGGGAGTAATCACAAGAGTGGTGACACTGAGAGAAGTAGGAACCAATCATCCTGATTCCATACGGGCATACCTCCGCCGCGGGTATGAAAACTGGAACCCCTGCCCCGCCGCCGTGCTGCTCCTCGGCGACTACGCTGAAGACCCCGCTCAAGGGATATTGTCGTATGCCCTCATCGACCATCCCGACGGCGCCGCATACGAGCCTTATATGGCCGACAACAAAATAGTCGACTTCGACAACGACGGCCTTCCCGACATGGTGTTAGCGCGCATGCCCGCCGCCAACGGCGAAGAAGCACGACGCATGGTGCAGAAAACACTTGAATACGAACGTCATCCATACACTGATCCGTATTACTACGCTCATCCTATCACTGCCATGGGATACCAACGCAGCCGCTGGTTTCAACTATGCACAGAGATAATAGCAGGATTCCTTGAAGACAAAGGCAAAGACGTCATCCACATCAACGGCATACATCAGGGCACACCCGACTCGGTGTGGTCAACAGGCCAGCGCACACAGCAGGTACTCGACTATTTCGGTCCCGAAGGCCTCGGCTACATCCCTGCCGACATGTCACACCTCACCGACTGGAGCGGAAACGCAAGCCAGATAACACAAGCGCTCGAAAACGGCTCCTACCTGATGATACACCGCGACCACGGCACCTTTACCTCATGGAGCGAACCGAACTACAACAACTGGCATATCGACCACCTGAATAACGACAAACTCACATTCATCATGTCGGCCAACTGTCAGACCGGCGACTTCAGCTATGGTGCCGACAGCACCGACTGCCTCGCAGAGCATTTCCTGAGAGTCCCGAAAGGTGCCGTGGGCGTCATAGCAGCATCACAGCTGTCGTACTCCTATGTAAACGACACCTATGTGTGGGGCTTCTTCGACTACCTCTACCCCGACTTCCTGCCCGACTACGGCGACCAACAGATTGACTTCCAATATCCCGCATTCGCCAACGCCTATGGCAAATATTATCTTGCACAGTCCACATTCCCATCTAACGCGGGGATGAAACCAATCACATACAACCTCTTCCATTATTTCGGAGATGCATATCTCCAGCTTTATTCTGAGGTTCCGCAACAACTTGCCATATCGCATCCCGATTATATCCGACCGAACAGCCAACACGTCACCATCAACGCCGATGAAGGCGCCATTATAGCATTATCCATTGACAACCAGCTATTTGCACGAGGCAAATCAGATGGCACCACGCTGACCTTGCACTTTACAAAAATCTTAAACGACGGCGATATTATCAAAGTGGTGGCGACAAAACAAAACCATTTCCGCCACGAGAGTTATATAATAGTGGATAACACACTGAGCGTCGAGGAATCATCAGACGACTGCTACATCTATCCAAATCCCGTCAGCGACATCCTTCATATCAATGCAGAGACGATGTGCACATCGTCTCCATTAAACGTCGAAATATATGATATATCAGGATGTAAGATCCTCGTATCAACACAAACCGAAATCAACGTGGGCAATCTGCCGTCAGGCGTTTATTTCATTAAAATATCAGGCAACAAAACCTTTGTGAAACGCTTTATCAAACAATAAAAAAGGACGGAATCGCTCCGCCCTCTTTTATTTTTCAATTATCAATTATCAACTGTCAATTATCAATTGACTTAGTCGACTTTCTCAAGTCTCGTATTCTCACCCCATTTGTTGATGTTGAATGCGAGGTTGAAACGCAGAGTGCCTTCAAGAGGATTTGTTCCTGAATTGGCTTTGTTGTTGACAGGCACGAGGTATGACACATCAAGTGCAAACACGTTGTAACGCAGACCGGCACCGAATGTCAGATAACGACGGTTACCTTTCATCTTGGCTTCGTGGAAGAAACCGGCACGCACTGCAAACACCTTATTGTACCAATATTCAGCACCAACGCTCAATGTAAACTCCTTCAACTCCTCGCTGAATCCGCCCGGAGCATCATAGAATGACTGGATCATACCTTGAACGACTGAGACGTTAGGATCCATACCCTTTGCTATGACTCTGTTGCCATTGGCATCATATTCCGGATGCATCACGCCAAGTGAGTCGGTGTAATATGCATACTCTGGTGGTGTAGGAACAAGCAACTTGTTGATATCCAACGAGAATGCCAATGAGTTGAAGTCGTCGATGTTAAGTTTGATTGACGGACCAAAACGCAAGTTGGTCGGGATGAAGTCGGATTTTGAGTTGGCGTTGGTATAGCTCATCTTGCTACCCATGTTGGTGATAGCGACACCCCATGAGAACTCACCGTCGATGGTGTTGAAATACACTGGACGCTGATAATACACACCGATATCGGCTGCCACCGACCATGCCGCTCTTGAATAGTTCATTACGCCCTGTGTGAGGTGTGAATAGATGAAACGGCCAGCCACTGCTGCTGACAGATAGTCACCAAGTTTTCTGGAATAGCAGAGGTCGACAGCAAACTCATTAGGTGAATATGTTCCCAAGTCCTCATTCGCCGGACCACGGAAGTTAATCTCACCGAGAGTGAAATATTTCAACGAACCTGCGATGGTTGACTTGCTGCTGACACGTTTTGAAACCGCCAGATAAGCGATGTTCATATCAGGAACAAGTTTTCTCAACCATGGGCTATATGCCAGACCGATGCTGAAATCGTCTTCAATAAAGGCATATTTCGCTGGATTCCAATGCATTGAATAGACATCCGGAGATGTACTTACACCCAAATCACCCATACCTGCCGAACGTGCATCTGGAGCGATAATCATAAATGGAACAGCGGTCGAAATCACATTGTATTCAAGACCTTGTCCAGTAACCACACCTTGTTGTCCTTTTGCAATGACTCCCGTCATCAAAAGACTCATCAAAATAACAAAAGATTTTTTAAGCATATTCATATAAATTTCTTTGCAAATATAGATATTTATTTGTTTCAAACGAATTATAATTTCTTTTATTGTATAAAAATCCAAAAATTATCTCGCTATTATCAATTTTGAAAAACCTGATGTCTTTTCGCCGTTGTTGTTTGTTATCGTCACGTTGTAGATATAAACTCCCGATTTCAAAGGCGCACCGCTGTCCGACGTGCCATCCCAATATATCGGATCAACACGCGTAGATGTGCCGAATCTGTTGTCTTTTATGGTCTTAACCTTCTGTCCGCTGAGATTATAAATATTGATCTCCACCTCCACTTCACCCTTTTGATTATGTTCAAATTGGAAGTTGGTATAACTTGTCATCGGGTTAGGTGCGTTAAAGATGTTTTCAATGACCATATTATTGCTCTTGACGACAGTGAAATCAAGTGATACCATTGTTGAGTTATTATAGATATCCCAGACTTTAAAAGTCAGATGATGGTCACCTTCGTTCAAGTTATAGAAACGATAAGCTATTGATCCCCAATCATTTGAGCCCGACACAATCTCATAAGAAGAATTCAGATTATAGATCTTCGTCGTTGCGCCAGATAGTGTGGCTGTGATATCATGACCTATACCGGCACCTGTCGTGTTTATGCCATGCTCGTCTCTCACGTATGCCAAAAACATCGGGTTTTCGTTGGTAATGCCGCCGCTCACAAACAAAGTGTCGTCGATGAAGATCCTGGCTTTCGGACCATCGACATCTGGCAGTGCCTCGTTGTTGTATCCTCCCACTATCAAATTGGTATAAGTTCCATTTGCATCAACCTGATAATCAGTGGCATAGAAGCTCACCATACCATTGCCATAACTGTAATTGATATCTTTCGGCACGGTGAAACTTATTGTGAACTCTCCTTCTTCAACCGCGGCTTTTCCATCGAAGAGAAGGCTGTTACGCATATTGAAATCCACCTGCACTGCGCCGTTGTCACCTTTGGTGCGATAATGGTTTTCCTTATCGTATACCGACACGCTGACGATGCCGTTAAAATCGGTCATCTTTTCACCGAAGTTATCCCTCACCTCTCCGCGTAATTCAATGTTACTCAACGCCTTAAGAGTATCATTTGTCAAGATGGTATCATTAGGAGGCGTTACTGGTTTGCCGTTCATCTGCGTCAACACGACATTGTATTTCGGATATGCGAGACGAAGCGCAGGGTCGCCGAACAAGGTAAACACCTTAGTATTAGGACTGCTGTCGGCCTTACTACGAATAAAAATGTCGCCCATCGTAGGATATTCGCCGTTTGTCATTTGGAACATACGAGTAAATGTCCTTTGGAGCAGAGGGCCGCTGCCGCCAGTAGTACGTGCTGTGGTGATCATAGCGATGGCTCCACCGTCGGCTTTTGTAAACATTATCTCACCTGCCGACGTCCTAGTATGGTCGTCAAATCTGCTAAATTCACAGGTTGCGGTGATAAACAGTGGCATCATCGGAATGTTCTTCCACGACTGTATATCCGGAATGGTCAAGATACGTTCTTCGGTGAGGCCTATCTCTCCTCCGTGACCGTAATATGCCCATGCCAAGGTGCCCTTTTCCATCCTGTTTGCAATGGCCTCATTCATCTCGGGACAACGCTGACCGCTTGCTGTGGCTATCTGATTGTAGGCATCAAGATAAATCTTGTCAATAATGACATCCCCACCCCATTTTGGAATATTATTCGCAATCGACTCCATGTTAGAGATGAACTGCGACTCCTCGTCATCACACATCAGAGTAATCACATTGCGCCATTTGTTCATCGTTATGGAATTCTTAGCGACATAGGCTTCTATCTTAGCTATGACATCATTGGCCTCAGATGTGGTACGCACAGGCATTCTCGCAACAGCCAAATCGATAATTGACGAGCCATATTGACTGCCTTGTGCCTCCATATTACCTTCATCGTCACCCATGCATACATAAAAATCGTCGGTGACGACAGAACCTGATATACAGCAGCTTTCAAACGACTCCCATGTAGGTATCAGGCACTCACTTGTGTTTTTATAATCGTAAGAGGCATCGCCAAACAGCAAAACATATTTCAGCTTATGCTCTTCGCTGCTTTCTTTATACAGCATCCTGACAAAATTACGGATACCTGCCACATCCAGAGCTCCGCACGAGAACTCATTATATATATATTGCGGCTGAACTATCTCTATCACATAATCATCAAGACGTGAATGCAGTTCTTTCAGGCGCTCGGCCTGTGACTGGAACGAAGGGTGTGTGATTATCAAATAATCGACATCCCTCATCGCATGCAGATTCTGGTTTGCTATCGTCCCGACAAAAGTGGGGCTGCTGACATTGCTGCCATTGAATGCGATAAACTGGTTCTTGACATCACCTCTCACCTTGAACGACATCGTATTTCCCGACAACGTAGTTGACATCACGGTCGGATTTATCGGGTCGGTGACATTCCATATTTTAATGAAGTTTCCAGCATTTTGCAAATCATATTCATAAACGACAGATGCGTTGCTGCAGTCAGGATTTCGGAACGCCATCACGTTACCGCTCATCTTGAGATAACGCCAAGCGTTGATAGCGATATAATCCATCCATGCCACCGACGATGACAACGATCTTGAATAATTGGCGTCTATCACAATCGGACTGCCGACGGGTTCGAAGCTGACCAGACATGCCGTATCCCAACGTGCATAATAGTATGTTCCGCTATTTTGGAATGACTTGCTATACAACAATCTGTTGTTGTTTCTCAATGCCATTGACGCCGATGAGGTGTTTTTCGATGCCATCGAGACCTTCATCTTCGCCGGTTTGTTGGTGTTAAGATTATCGAATGAAAATTCGTAGCTCCTATGCAAAGTGATGTCAAATCTGTCGAAGAACCAGGTACACCCCATGTTGTTGATGTTCACCTCATCGACATCTATCACCTTATAGTCAAGAAAGTCAGTTACATGCGTCACTCCTTCCCCACTCGGAGCCGGCTCTGTTTGGATACGACGACCCGCATCTTCGCCCATGGTAAGGAATGCGTAAGTATAACTAGTGTAAGGGTTTTTCTCGTGACGATAATACTGTCTTATCTCATTGTATTTCCAAACGACAGGACCTCTCGCATAAAACAGGATGTAATCATTCTGGTTAAATACGCCGTCATCTTCTCCCGACACAAATATCGAAATCTCGTACAAATCATCCGGATAGTAATATCTGTTGATTTTTGGCAGGACGCCGCCGCCGTTATGGTATATCTTAATCTTTCTAGGGTCAATATTCGCAACATCCACGCCCATAGAGGCCAGGTCGGAATATGTAAGCTTGTACATTCCCGTAGAGGAAATGGACATCTTATACCATACGCCGCTTGCAAGCACTGAATCGTCTGCTAAAACATCGGTTTTAGCCGATAACAGTATGATGACAAGTCCTAAAAAGGCCTTTAATATTTTTTTCATTCTGCAAAGATACACATAATTTCTTAACCAACGTATAATATGAAATATTATTGTCGAAAACATTTTATAAAAAATTTTTAAAAACCTAAATATCAAAGGAAAAAATCCGTACCTTTGCGGTTTGAAATTTTTTACATGCAGATGCAATAAATAAAACGATTTGCAGTTATTGAATAGAATTACAAACACGAACAAAATGCGTAGAAAATTAAGAATTAGTGCTATTTTGGCAGTTTTTTGTTGCAGTATCCTGTTAGTTTCTTGTGGCGGTTCAAGCAAGAACAGCAGTAAATCAGGCAGAAATTCCGGTAAATCGAACACCACCGGATGGAAATACAACGACCCTAACTACGGCGGTTTCTCTGTCACCGACACCAAGGAGCAGAAGCCAGGTCCGGGTCTGGTGGCCATTGAAGGCGGCACTTTCGTCATGGGCGCCACTCAAGAAAACGTGTTCGGCGAGTGGAACAACCAGCCACGTCAGGTCACTGTTTCATCATTCTTCATGGATCAGACAGAGGTGAGCAACCTCGATTATTTGGAGTATATCTACTGGCTTACCCGTATCTACGGCAAAGACTATCCTGAGATAGTCGCCAAAGCCCTCCCCGACACCCTCGTATGGCGTAACTCCATGTCGTACAACGAGCCGATGGTCGAGATTTACTTCCGCCATCCTGCATACGGCGACTATCCTGTCGTCGGCGTGTCATGGCTTCAAGCCAACGACTATGCCTTATGGCGTTCCGACCGTGTCAACGAGATGCTTCTCATCGAAGCGGGAGTGCTGAAGTTCGACGACAAACAAAACGCCGAGAACCACTTCACCACCGACGGATATCTCTCAGGAGAATACAAAGGTAATGTAGCCAACGGACGTAAGGACTACAATCCTAACAACGCGTCAGGACAGCGCAGTGTGAAGATGGAAGACGGCATACTCCTCCCGAAATATCGTCTCCCCACCGAGGCTGAATGGGAATACGCAGCTTTGGGTCTCATCGGTAACACCAACGGCGAGAACATCTCCGACCGTAAGGTTTATCCATGGAACTCAAACAACATACGCACCCAAGAAAAAGGTTATACTGGCAGTTTCATGGCTAACTTCAAGAGAGGTAAAGGCGACTATATGGGAGTTGCAGGAAGCCAGAACGACGGCGCAGCATTCCCTGCACCAGTGGTTTCTTACTGGCCAAACGACTTCGGTCTCTATAACATGGCCGGCAACGTATCAGAGTGGGTCCTCGATGTCTACAGACCACTTTCGTTTGAAGACTTCAGTGACCAGAACCCTTACCGCGGCAACGCCGATGGTCTCAACTACAATGACGGCGACTACATGTCGACAATCCAAAACGACTGGAACAATAAAGAGCTTGAGCAGAGCGAATACACCAAGCAGATGTATGACTACGGCAACACCACCCTCATCTCCGACCACTCTCGCGTGATCAAGGGCGGTTCATGGGCCGACGGTCCTTACTACCTCAGCCCTTCAGTACGTCGTTTCATGGATGAGAATGAAGGCTCCGCCACAGTGGGATTCAGATGCGCCATGAACATGATTGGCTCAGCAATGAAGAAGTAAGACAATGATTATCAAATAATTAAGCCGTCGCAAATGACGGCTTTTTTTATAAAAATCAAGATATGGATACCATTGAGAAGATTTACGGGCTTTACAAGAAAGCTTATTGCGTCACCACCGACAGCCGCACCATCACCCCTGGCTGCGTCTTCGTGGCATTGAAAGGAGAACATTTCGACGGCAACGACTTCGCCCTTAAAGTAGCCGAAGAAGGCATTGCGGCAGCAGTGATAGCCGACAGAAAAGACCTCCCCAAACACGAGAGATTATTCGTGGTTGACGACAGTCTGAAATGCCTGCAGGAGCTGGCAAAACACCATCGCGAGAAACTCGGCACCCCTATCATTGGTATCACTGGCACCAACGGCAAGACCACGACGAAAGAGCTCCTCTCCTCTATCCTGTCGAAGAAATACAACATCATATTCACTCAGGGCAACTTCAACAACCAGCTCGGAGTGCCGCTCACACTGCTCAGGATAAAACCTGAGACAGAGATGGCGGTCGTGGAGATGGGCGCAAGCCATCCCGGCGATATCGACGAGCTCACCTATATGGGTGAACCAAACTTCGGTATCATCACCAACATCGGGCGCGCACACCTCGAAGGCTTCGGCGGCTACGAAGGCGTGATACGCACCAAAAACGAGATGTACCAATACATCGCGGCACATGATGGCATGCTGTTTGTCAACCACGACAACGAACTGCTGATGGGACTGGCAAAAGACATAAAAAAGGTGACCTACGGCACCGGCAAAGACGCCGACGTCCAAGGAAAGATCCTTTCGGCGAACCCATATCTCTCAGTGGAATGGAATGGCAAAAATATTGACACTCAATTAGTTGGAGACTATAACTTTGAAAATGTGATGGCTGCGATATGTGTCGGAACCTATTTCAAAGTTGACGCCAACAACATCTGCGAGGCGTTGTCGAGCTACTGCCCGACCAACAACCGTTCACAGGTCATCGAGACGGGTAAGAACCGCGTGGTGATGGATGCCTACAACGCCAACCCGACCAGTATGAGCCACGCCATTAAAAACTTCCGCAATATTTGCAGCGACAAGAACGTATTGATTTTAGGCGACATGCGCGAACTCGGAGAAGAATCAGAAAAAGAACACAAAGCAATTATTGATCTTTTGAAAGAACTCAATTTCCAACTAGTGTTTCTTGTGGGTTCAGAATTTGCGAAAGTCGCTGCAAATTCAACGTATTTCATATTAAGCGATGTTGATAAACTGATAAGATACATTACACTAAATCCTATTTCAGGCTACGACATCCTCGTGAAAGGCTCCAACAGCATCCATCTGAACAAAATCATAGACTCGTTGTAATGATCAAGAAAACCAACATCATCGGACTGATGTCGGGCAGTTCGCTCGACGGCATCGACCTCGTCGATGCCGATTTCTGGTTCGACGGCCATTGGCATTTCGAAATCATCGCAAAAGACAATTACGATTACGATGATGAATGGCGCAAAAAGCTTGCGGACGCATTTTATTACGACAAAAACCAATTGCAAGACATTGATTACCAATATGGTAAATTGTTAGGCCTGGTCACGAAACGTTTCATTGACAAATACCAACTTAAACCAGAAATCGTCGCCTCGCACGGTCATACCATCTTTCACCGTCCGCAGGAACATTACACATTGCAAATAGGCGACGGACAGGCGCTTGCCGATGCATGCGGCGTCACCGTCATCAACGACTTCCGAACCGAAGACGTGCTCAAAGGCGGTCAGGGAGCTCCGTTAGTGCCCATTGGCGACAAGCTTCTATTCTCCGACTACCCCATATGCCTGAATATCGGAGGAATCGCTAATCTATCATACGACATTGACAATCAACGCATTGCATACGATATCTGCATTGCAAACCAAGCGTTGAATTATTTATCAAATAGATTGTCATTGCCATTTGATAAAGACGGTTTGATTGCCCGTAGCGGACACATTGACAATCAATTATTAACCACTTTGAATTCACATCCTTTTTATACACAAAAACACCCAAAATCATTGGGACGTGAATTCTTTGAAGAAAACATAAAACCATCGTTGGAAAATCGCGACAACATTGCTGACATGATGGCAACGTTCGTGGAACATATTGCCATTCATATTAGTGCATCTGTAAAGACGATGTCATCGTCTATCATGTTGATAACCGGTGGCGGGGCCAAAAACAAATATCTCATCGAGAGGATACAGGCAAATACGAAACACAAGGTCTTCGTGCCTAGCGAGGACATCATCGACTACAAAGAAGCCCTCGTCTTCGCTTTCCTCGGATTGCTCCGCAGCCGTGACGAAATAAACGTATTGAGATCTGTAACAGGAGCGGAATCAGACTCCTCATCGGGTAAAATATATAAAACACAATAGGGACGCGGTGCGCCACGTCCCTATAAACAAAAAACAAACTTATAACTAATATTACATTCTTAGCACTGCATTCCGCCGCAGCAGTTGATCACCTGACCGGTGACATAGCTGGAGAGGTCTGATGCGAGGAATAACGCCACGTTGGCGACGTCTTCCGGTGTACCGCCTCTTCTCAACGGAATCTTAGTAGCCCAGTCTTTTCTCACCTCCTCAGGAAGTGCTCTGGTCATGTCGCTTTCGATGAAACCAGGAGCGATGCAGTTAGCACGGATGTTACGGCTACCCATCTCCTTGGCCACCGACTTGGCGAGACCGATCAAACCAGCCTTTGATGCCGCGTAGTTAGCCTGACCGACGTTGCCTGAAACACCGACAACACTGGCCATATTGATGATGCTACCACCCTTCTGACGTGCCATCGTCGGCAACACAGCATGGATGTAGTTGAATGCCGACTTCAGGTTCACTGTGAGCACTGCGTCCCACTGTGCCTCTGTCATACGAAGCATCAAGCCGTCCTTAGTGATACCGGCGTTGTTGACGAGGATGTCAACGCGACCGAAATCTGCCACAATCTGGTTGACGGTCTTCTCAACGTCAGCAAAGTCAGCGGCGTTAGAGACGTAACCTTTCACCTGTGTGCCGAGCTCGCTGAGTTCAGCAACAGTAGCCTTGATGTTGTCTTCGTTGATATCGGTGATTGCGATGTTGCAGCCTTCCATAGCGTAACGCTTGGCGATGGCCTTGCCGATACCTCTTGCGGCACCGGTGATGATAGCTGTTCTATTCTTTAACATATTCGTAAGTTTTAGCAATTTCTCCTTTACCTAATTTGATAATGTCTTCGCATGATTTTCTGAAATCAGCGCAGCGGGCGGTGTCCTGCAGCATGAGATAACCCATGATGATATAACCCACCGCTTCTACTAAACGTCTATGGTGGGTCTCTTTATTGCCCGAGAGCTCAAAAATTTCTTTATATTTTTCTGTCATGCCACGAAGCTTGTCGCGTAATGGCAGTAAATCCTCAGAAAATTCGAAGTTATCCAACTCGGCGATATATTTCAGATATGCTCCATTTCCCAAGAAACGAGCTGCTGCCACGACCTGGAGCTGTGAGGTGCCTTCATAGATGGTCAGGATACGTGCGTCACGATAGAGGCGCTCGCATTTGTATTCCTTCATGAAACCTGAGCCGCCATGGATCTGGATGTCGTCATAAGCGATCTGGTTAGCCCATTCGCTGGCAAACATCTTCAAAACAGGTGTCAGCATATCGGCAATCTTCTTGTTCGTCTCGACGTAACGTGCTGTCTCATAAAGCAACGAGCGTGCTGCGTCGGTCTTGGCACGCATAAGGTCAAGGATGTCCTGTACTGCCACAAACTCTTTGATTTTCTTGCCAAACTGTTCACGTTGATCGGCATATTCCTCAGCGTCGCGCACTGCTGCCTCGGCGAGTCCCACCGACTGTGCGCCAACGCCCAGACGTGCGCCGTTCATCAACGACATGACGTATTTGATAAGTCCCATCTTACGGTCGCCGACGAGTTTTGCAGGGGCGTTGTTGAACACCAGCTCCGCTGTCGGTGAGCCGTGGATACCCATCTTATTCTCAATACGACGCACTGTCACGGCTTTCTCTTTTCTGTCGTAAACAAACAGTGAGAGGCCACGACCGTCGGTGCTACCCTCTTCCGAACGTGCAAGCACCAGCTTGATGTCAGCGTCACCATTGGTGATGAAACGTTTCACGCCGTTAAGTCTCCAGCAGTTAGCTTTCTCGTCGAAGGTAGCTTTCAGTTGCACTGACTGCAAATCCGAACCTGCGTCAGGCTCTGTGAGGTCCATCGAGCATGTGTCGCCTTTGTAGATTCGTGGCAAGTACTCGTCTTTGATAGCATCGTCAGCGAATTTGAGGATGGTCTCGGCACAGTCCTGCAAGCCCCAGATGTTAGCGAAGCCTGCGTCAGCACGTGACACCATCTCTGCTGCCATCACGTAAGGCACGTAGGAGAAGTTAAGTCCGTTGTATTTGCGCGGGAGTGCCATGCCATAGAGACCGGCGTCGCGCATAGCCTCGTGATTCTGCTGTGTTCCCTTGGCGTAAACGATAGCGTTGTCAACGATTTTCGGGCCTTCAATATCGACTGCCTCAGCATTCGGGTCCAACACGTCACCGCAGAGCTCACCAACGATGTCCAACACCTTGTCGTAGTTGTCGATGGCGTCTTCCACGCTCTTCGGTGCCAGTTCGTCGTTCTCAGCATCCACGAAGTCGTTTTCCTTCATGCGGACGATCTCAGCCATCTTAGGATGGTTCAGATAGAAAGCGAGGCTTTTGTTATCTTGATAAAAGTTCATTATTTCTTACTATTTGATTTACAATATTTTATCATCTTCGACACAACATCGGCTGCGTCACCGGTGATGACATAGTCGGCGATAGAGTTGATTGGAGCGTGCGGGTCGGTGTTGATAGAGATTATCAACGCTGACTGTTCCATGCCCGAGCGGTGCTGCACTGCGCCTGAGATACCGCAAGCGATATACACTTTCGGACGCACTGTGACACCTGTCTGACCCACCTGGCGTTCCGGCTCAGCGAAACCGGCGTCGACGGCGGCACGTGTGGCTCCCACTTCTCCACCGAGGAGGTCTGCGAGCTCATGCAAGAGTTTGAAGTTCTCTTTGCAGCCCATGCCGTAACCACCCGACACGATGATTGGAGCGCCTTTGATATCGATTTTCTTCTCTTCCAGCTTACGCTCGATGATCTTCACCACGAAGTCGGCTTCATTCAAAAACTCTGATGCGTTGAGTTTCACGACGGCAGTGTTCTTCTGTTTCTCAAACACCTCCTGTTTCATGACGCCTTCACGCACTGTTGCCATCTGCGGACGCACATCCGGACAGATGATGGTGGCGATGATGTTACCGCCAAAAGCCGGACGTATCTGCATCAGATTGCCGTTCTCGTCGATGTCGAGGGCTGTGCAGTCGGCGGTGAGGCCGCAGCGGAGATATGACGCCACTCTCGGACCGAGGTCACGGCCGACAGGGGTAGCTCCGAAGAGCACCGAATACGGCTTCTCGCGTTCGATGAGCTTGGTCATCACACTGAAATGTGGCAACGTCTGGTAAAACGACAGACGCTTGTCCTCAAGGCAGAAAACGGTGTTCACGCCGTGCGTAAACAGCTCATCCTCAAGGCCTTTGAGGTTGTTACCAATGACAGCAACATCAACGTTGACGTTGAGTCGGTCAGCCAGATGACGGGCCTTAGAGCAGAGCTCCAGACTCACATCGGCGATCTTGCCGTCGTCTTTTACTTCACAATAAACAATAATGTTATTCATTATTTTCCTTTGATTTCTTCAACAACTTTGATGGCGTCACCCACTGTGACGATCTTCTCGGTCATGTTATCCGGGATGGTGATTTCGAACTCGCGCTCGATGTCCATGATAAGTTCAACGATGTCGAGTGAGTCAGCACCTAATGTGGTGACAAAGCCAGCGTCTTCTGTGACTGTAGCAGGATCGCAATTCAGTTTGTTAACGATGATTTCGGTGATTTTTTCTTTTGTTGTCATAGCTATAATTTTTTTAAATTTTTAATCTTAAATAATTTTAATTTTTAAATCTTTTTAATCTTAGAAAATGTGCGACGCTGTGAGGTCTTCGATCAATCCTCTGATACCCTCGTCATCGCTGTTGATTGTAATGGATTCTTTCTTTGTGAGAACAACGTTCTCGATGTTTTTCACCTTTGTAGGAGAGCCTTTACCGCCCAGTCTTTCGAAATCAGGGTTGATGTCATCGGCTGTCCACATTGGGATTTCAGTGTTTTTTCTCTTTATCACGAGATGAGCGTGGCGTGAGCGGCATTCTTTGGCGTTGCCGTGTACTGTCACGAGTGCCGGGAGTTTGGTCTCGACAATCTCGATGCCATGCTGGAGCACTCTCTTGAGACGGATGGTCTCGGGTGTCACTGCGATGAGCTCGTCAGCGTAGGTGATCTGTGGCACTTCCAGTTTCTCTGCTGTCTGCGGTCCCACCTGTGCGGTGTCACCGTCGATAGCCTGGCGGCCTGTGAAGACGATGTCATAATGACCTAACTTCTTGATAGCCATCGACAAAGCGTATGATGTAGCAAGAGTATCTGATGCTGCGAAACGCTTGTCACTGACCACGAAGCCGTTGTCGGCGCCACGGTATAATGCCTCGCGAATGATCTCGTTAGCGCGCGGAGGTCCCATGGTGATGACGGTCACTTTGACGTCGATGTTGTTTTCTGTTTTGATTCTATCACGGCACTCAAGAGCCATCTCAAGAGCTTTCATGTCATCAGGGTTGAAGATGGCAGGAAGAGCGGCGCGGTTGATGGTGCCGTCGGCATTCATAGCGTCCTTACCAACGTTCTTGGTATCAGGCACCTGTTTTGCCAACACAACAATTTGAAATTCTTTCTTCATTATATAAAATTATTTTTCTGTTCTTGGAACGAGAGCGAACGACAGGCTTCCGCTGACACACTGTTTTCCAGCTACGCTGAGCTTAGCATCGCAGAAATATATGTTGGCGCGGTGTGCTGTCAAGACAGCGTCCACTTCGACGGTGTCACCCGGGAGGACCTGGTTCTTGAAACGCACGTTGTTGATGCCTGTGTAGAATGTGAGCTTGCCCGGAAGGTCGTCCTTCATCAGGAGAGCGCAGCTCTGGGCCATAATCTCGCAGAGGATGACGCCCGGCACCACTGGGTTGCCCGGGAAATGTCCCTGGAGGAAGAACTCATCGCCCTTGACGTGATATTTCGAATGTGCGACATGCTGATCGTCGATGTCAATCTCGTCGATGAGCAACATAGGCTCGCGATGAGGTAAGTAGTTTTTTAATTCTTCTTTTGTCATAGCTATATGATTTTCAATGATTTACTTAATAGGTCTAAGGGCCACAACTCCGTTATGACCGCCGAAGCCAAGCGACTGTGAAATGGCTATTGTCAAGTCAGCCTTGACGGCTTTGTTCGGGGTGTAGTTGAGGTCGCAGACAGGGTCAGCCTCGTTGAGGTTGATTGTCGGAGGCACCATGCCCTTCTGCAATGCCAGCACTGAGGCGATGATCTCGATGGCTCCTGCAGCGCCGAGGAGGTGTCCCGTCATCGACTTTGTAGAGCTTATCAAGGCTCTGTGTGCTTCGTCCTCGCCCATCGCCTTCTTGATAGCCTGAGTCTCCGACGAGTCGTTGAGCGCTGTGCCTGTGCCGTGAGCGTTGATGTACAGAAGGTCTTTGCCGTTGTAACCTGCTTCTTCCAGAGCCATCTTGATAGCTTTGGCAGCGTACGTACCTTCCGGATGCGGTGCCGTGACGTGGTGACCGTCGCAGGTGTTACCGTAGCCGCAGACCTCAGCGTAGATGGTAGCTCCACGTCTCTTGGCATGCTCATACTCTTCCATCAGCACTATGCCAGCGCCTTCAGCGATGACGAAGCCTGCGCGGCGAGCGTCGAAAGGAAGCGAAGCCGCGCTTGGATCTTCGGACTTTGTCAAGGCCTTGCAGTTAGCAAAGCCAGCGATAGACAATCTATTTATGGGGGCTTCAGTACCGCCTGCGATGATGCCGTCGGCATAGCCATCCTTAATAGCACGATAAGCCTCGCCTATGGCGTGCGTGCTTGTGGCACAAGCCGTCACTACTGGCAAGCACACGCCGTGGGCGTTGAAACGGATGGCCACGTTACCTGCCGCCATATTGGCGATCATGGTAGGGATCATCAACGGAGAGACCCAGCGTGGACCCTCAAACTCGAGCTTATGCATCTCACGCATCATGGTGTCGAAACCGCCAATGCCTGAGCCGATGTACACGCCCAGACGGTCAGAGTCCCAGCCTTCTTCGTTGCCTTTCATGGCCTGGCATGCCGCCGCCATGGCATAGACCGCGAAGAGGTCGTTACGACGTACAAATGCTGTCTCTAAACCATCTTTGTTAGGGTCGAAGTCCTTCACCTCTGCCGCCACCTTAACAGGGAGGTCGTCGGTGTTGAACTTGGTTATCATATTGATGCCGCATTTGCCATTCATGATGCTGTCGAGGAATGTCTCGATATCGTTTCCGACAGGAGAAACGACGCCCATGCCGGTAATTACAACTCTTCTTTTATTCATTTCCATAATTTTCAAATTTACCATTTCATAATCATTGCGCCAGATACGAGGCCTGCGCCGAAAGCGCTGAAAGCGATGAGGTCGCCTTCCTTGAGACCGCCCGAATGTTTAACTTCGTCAAGAAGGATCGGGAGGCTCGCCGACGAGGTGTTGCCGTATTTCTCGATGTTGGTCGGGAACTTCTCTGTCGGCTGGTTAAGCATCTGTTCAATGTATTTTATAATTCTTAAGTTAGCCTGATGGATGAAATATGTGTCGATGTCGTCAGCGCTGACATTAGCTTCTTTAAGCACCACCTTGAGGTCATTGACGCATGTCGAGGTGGCGAACTTGAACACATCCTGTCCGTGCATCACGAGAGGGAGGTTGGTTGGGCCTTTAAGATCGTAAGGGCACCACTGGAGATTATGCATCTCATAGAGACGATCCCATCCGTCGGAGCTGGTGAGACGTGTGGCAAGGATATTGTCGCCTGGTGTAAGCACCGCTGCCCCTGCTCCTGCTCCAAACAACACAGCGCATGTGCGGTCACGCCATCCCAGCATGTGGGCTGGAGCCTCAGCACATACCACGAGGACGTTCTTCACTCTACCTATTTTATAATATGCTTCCGCGATGTCGCAGGCATAGATGAATCCCACGCAAGCTCCATTGAGGTCGACACATGGACATTTAGCCCCGATCTTCTCTTTCACGATACAGCTCAGAGCCGGTGTCACATACTCATTCACCACGTTGGCGCAGATGACGAAGTCAAGGTCTTTGGCGTCAAGGTTAGCATCTTCAAGAGCTTTCTTGGCAGCGTCGACGGCAAGGTCGAGCACGTATTCCGACGAGAGAACACGGCGTTCCTTGATACCGGTACGCGTGGTAATCCATTCATCGGATGTGTCAAGAATCTCAGCCAACATAGCGTTGGTGACCACTTTCTTTGGAAGCGAACTACCTATTCCTGAAATTTTCATTACAATAAAGAAATTAAGTTATTTAATCTATTTTTCTACTCTTTCAAAACATCGCAAAAGTACCCCCGAAAAACCACTTGGTGAATTTTTGTGACGAAATCAGGGCTTTTTGTGACGAATTTTGGTTTTTTGTGACGAAATAAGCCATTTTGTGACGAAATTTTATAAAATTGTGACGAATTTTAAAAATTTTGTGACGAAATAAATTTATTTGTGACGAAATGTTGGGCGTATTAATATTATTTGTACCTTTGCATCGTAAAAATTACGCTTATGACAATGAAAAAGCTGCCGCATTATCTGATAGAGAAGAACAACTTGGTAGTCCAAGTGACCATTTCAGTGCTCTTCGCCATCGCATTTTTGGCCATATATATACCTTTATCTGACACCACAACAGCATGGTTCTCGCTGGAAGAACAAGACAGGTTCATCTATACGGCGTTTTTCATCATCTTCTCCACTATCTTCTTGATATTCAGTAGGGTGATGATGTATTATACCTCAAAAAGGCTCATCAGGTTCACCTACCCGATATTTATCCTTTGGAATATCTTGGAGATTGTCTTGATCGGACTCTTCCACGCTTATATCTCATTGAGGATCATGAATATAAACGAATATACACACGCAGTAATCATTGGAAAGAGTATCCTCATCACATTCATAGCATTGGGATTTCCGTTTATCGTCACTAACCTCAGCTTCGCTATTATCGACGCACAGAGAGTTCTTAGAATTGCGAAAAGCGTTATAAATTCTGATGGAAACAACAACTCCAAGAAAACATCAACCAGGAATCTGGTGGTGACTGACAACCCGGATATCATCAATTTCAACGACTACACAGGAGCGCTGAAATTCACTGTAAAACTTGAGAATATCTATTATATCAAGGCGGAAGGCAACTACGTCAATGTGTTCTATAATAATAAAGGTGGCATCAGCTCTTTCGTCTTGAGAAACAAGATTCAGACCATCGAAGACACCTTCGCCGGCACCCCTCTCATGCGCTGCCATCGCACATATATTGTTAACACAAACAATATCAAGCTAATACGCAACGAAGAAGACGGCTATTACATCGACTTCAACCAATCGGGACTCGAAGCGGTTCCAGTTTCCAACACTTATCGCGAAAAAATTGTAAAAAGATTCACAGAAATATAATATATTTGTTAATTAATTGTTTATTTTTGTAATTGACAAATAGTAGAATATGAATCTTACAAGTTTTTTATTACAAGTACCTGTAGCAGAGCAAGTTACAGAGGCAACAGAGATTAGAATGTCGTTATGGGACATGACTGTCCAAGGCGGCTGGATTATGCTTATTTTAGCCATCTTTTCGGTTATCGCTTTGTATATCTTCATCGAGCGATTCGTCACCATTAACCGCGCCTCGAAGAAAGACGACATGTTTATGGAAACTATCCGCAGCTACATGAAGGACGGCAAGTTGAACGACGCCAAGGTGTTATGCCAGAAGAACTCCACTCCGCTTTCGCGAATGATTGAGAAAGGCATCTCGCGTATAGGCAAGCCGTTGAGCGACATACAGACAGCTGTGGAAAACGTTGGTAATCTTGAAGTTAGCAACTTAGAGAAAGGAGTGGCGCTCCTCGCCATGATATCAGGTGCGGGTCCTATGCTGGGATTCTTAGGTACCGTTCTAGGTATGATACGCGCCTTCTACGACATGTCGATGGCAGGTAACAATATCGACATCGAGCTTCTCTCGACGGGTATCTACGAGGCCATGGTGACCACCGTCGGCGGCCTCATCGTGGGTATCATCGCCTTTATCTTCTACAATATCCTTGTAGCGCAGATCGACAAAGTGGTGAACCTCCTCGAGTCGAAGAGTATTGAGTTTATGGATGTTTTGAACGAACCAGCACAATAAGCCATGGCACTGAAACGAAGAAACCAGCGAAGGGTGGAGTTTAACTCGTCGTCGATGTCCGACCTCGTGTTCTTGCTCCTTATCTTCTTCATGCTGACGTCGACGCTGGTGGCGCCTAACGCCATCAAGCTGTTGCTCCCGCAGAGCAGCAGCCGCACCATGGCGAAGCAGACCGTCACGGTGTATATCAACGAGAACTACGATTATTTCGTGGGAGAGCGCCAAGTGGCTGAAGACCAGCTGCAGACAGAGATTATGGTTGAACTCAACAAAGCCAATGAAGGCAGCGAGGGCACAGTGGTGGTACGTTCCGACAAAAGCGTGCCTGTGCAGTACGTGGTCAACGTAATCGACGCCGTCAACAACATCAACAACGATACTAATCAAAATCATAAGGTTTTGCTTGCAACATCGGCAAAGAAATGACACGACAGAACAAAAATAAGGCCATAGCTATTGCTGTCACGGTGGCAGTACACGCCATCGTGGTGGGGTTGTTGTTCCTGTTTGCGCTCACCACGCCGCTGCCGCTCCCGGGAGAGGCCGGCGTCGAGGTGAACCTCGGCATGTATAACGAAGGCATGGGCGTGCAGCAGCAACCTAAGCCGACGGAGGCTGTCGAAGCGCCGAAACCCAAGCAAGAACAGATAAAAGAAGAGACTGTCACGCAAAATACAGAGGAAGCACCAGCCATCGAAGAGCCGAAGCCCAAAGAAGAGCCTAAGGTCAACGAGAGGGCTCTGTTCAAACCGACCACCAACACGACTCAACAGCCTTCGTCGGAGGGAAACACCGAGACGCCAGGCGACCAAGGCAACCCTAACGGAGGTCAGAACATCAACAACTACGAAGGCCAGGGCGGCAGCGGCGGTGGACCATCGTATGACTTAGGTGGACGTGGCTCTAAGAGCCTCCAACATCCGAGCAAAGACGGCGTCACCGAAGAAGGCACCATAGTGGTCGACATTTGGGTGGACCGCGACGGACGTGTGCAGAACGCACAGATAGGCAAAGGCACCACGATAGTTAATGGCAGGATGCGCCAGACGGCACTCAACGCAGCTAAAAACTCGGTGTTCGCACCCGACAGCAATGCAGCAGAACTGCAAAAAGGAACGATAACATACAAATTTATCATAGGAGAATGAACTACGCTGATACGACAAATTGGATGTTCAACAAGTTTCCAATGTATCAAAAGATCGGGGCGAAGGCATATAAGCCCGACCTCGGCAACATAGTGGAACTGCTTGGTTTTCTTGGCAACCCACAAAACAGCTTTAAGACAGTGCACGTGGCCGGCACCAACGGCAAAGGCACGGTGTCGCACACCTTGGCATCCATATTCCAGGAATGTGGATACAAGACCGGACTTTACACCTCCCCTCACCTGCTCGACTTCCGCGAACGCATCCGTATCAACGGACAGATGATACCCGAACAGAACGTCATCGACTTTATCGGCGACAACAAAGAGAAATTTGAAGCCATGCAGCTGTCGTTCTTCGAGATGGCCACAGGCATGGCATTCGACTATTTTGCCAAAGAGAAAGTCGATATCGCCATCATTGAGGTGGGCCTTGGCGGACGCCTCGACTCGACCAACGTCATTAAGCCGGAACTCAGCATAATCACCAATATTTCCTTGGATCATGTGAGCATGCTCGGCAACACTTTGGCAGAGATAGCAGTGGAAAAAGCGGGCATCATCAAACCAAACACACCTGTCGTCATTGGAGAGACACAACCTGAGACAAAAGACGTGTTCATCAACAAAGCCAAGGAATGCAGCGCACCGATTTATTTCGCCGACGACATCATCGATTGTGACAAAATACATATCGAATCGCTTGATTATCAGAAGTTTGACATCTGGAAAGACAACGAGCTGTACATAGAGGCAGTGGAGTTCCCTCTTCTTGGCTATTACCAGAAGAAAAACCTCGCCACAGTGATTTGTGCCATCGAGATTCTTAAAGAAAAATTCAATATCGACAAGAAAGACATCGTCAACGGACTCGAGTTCGTGGTGAAAAACACTAACCTGATGGGCCGCTGGCAGATTCTGAGCCATCAACCGCTGGTGATTGCCGACACAGGCCATAACGTGGGCGGAATAAAAGAGATAGTGATGCAGCTTAGCGACATGAGTTTCAGGAAGTTACATTTCGTCCTCGGTTGCGTCAACGACAAAGACATCGACGGCATACTACGTCTTCTGCCACATTATGCCGACTACTATTTCTGCAAGGCCGACATCCCACGTGGACTCGATGCTAACATATTGGCAGAGAAAGCCTTAGAGGTAGGATTAAGGGGCAACGTATACGAATCGGTGCAGCAGGCGTACAACTCGGCGCTCAACAATGCCCATTTCGATGACGTAGTGTTTATTGGAGGTAGCAATTTCACGGTAGCGGAAGTAGTTTAGTAGCTAGTAGGTTAATAGGTTATTAGTTTTGATGAGATTAGGTAAATCGATATTATTTCTGCTTGTAGTTCTAGGACTTTCAAGCTGTGCCGTCAGGAAATACGTGCCTGAAGGCAAGGTGATATTGGTTGAAAACATCATCAACAACGACTCAACACATTACGACATCTCCAAATCGGAAGTCTCACAACACATAGTTCAAAAACCTAACAAAAACCTCTTCGGGTGGCTGCCCAGAGTATGGGTTTACTATAAAACACAGCCAAAATCGGATAAAAAGTTTTATAGATGGCTTAACAAGAGCTTCGGTGTAGAGCCTGTTTATTACAACGCTGCCTATACCGAAAAATCGACGGAGCAAATTGAGGATTATCTCGACAACACTGGCTTCTTCAAGTCGGAAGTGGAGTCCACGATGGAACACGACAACTACCGAGCCAAGGTTTATTATCATCTTTATCCTAAAGAGCCTTATACAGTAAGAAATATAGATTATAAGATTAGCGATAGTGCTATTTCCAAGATAATCAATGAGATAGATGACGATTTCCAGCTAAAGACCGGTGACAATTACAACATTTACACCCTGCACAAGGATCGCGACATGATTGCCGAACATCTGCGTAACAACGGATATTTCCTATTTGCGAAAGATTATATCTTTTATGAAGTAGATACAAATCTGATGCAACACAAGGTGGATGTCACACTACGCATCGACGGCGCAAAACACGACAAATACTTTATCAACAACGTCTTCATCTACCCTGATCATAGAATTAGAAATGTAGGAAACACAGTCAACGACACTGTGGAGTACAATCATTTTAACTTTATCTACGGCCGAAATCCGAAAGTGCATCTAAAGACATTCAACCAGGTTGTCTTGATACATCCTGGCGATGCATACAGTCAGAAGAAAGTCAGCCAGACTTACCGTGCCCTGGGAAGTCTGAAGCTTTACAGCCTAAGCAACATCAGTTTTGACACTATTCAAGGCGGTAACGACTCGGTGAAGCTGCTGAATTGCAACATCACGCTTCAGAAAGGCAAGATTCACCACTACAACATCCAGATTGAAGGCACCAACTCAGGCGGCGACCTCGGCGCACAAGGAAGTATCTCTTACCGAAACAACAATATTTTCAGGGGTTCTGAAGTATTTAGAATCTCTCTTAGATATGGTTTTCAGGCGCAGCGCGTCAACAATATGTTTATAGAGGAAGGCATATTCAACACCAGAGAGTTCGGCGTTGAAGCCAGCATCACCTTCCCCAGATTCCTCAGCCCTATCCCATTACATCGTTTTGTGGCTGAATATCAGCCTAAGACAATGCTTCTCACGGGCTACAACATGCAGATCAGGCCGTTGTATATGCGTTACATAGGGACGGCGTCGTTCGGATACAACTGGCGTTCAACGAATACCATAGAACACTACCTTACTCCACTTAACCTCAATATTGTCAAGGTGTTACCGTCAGATATATTTGCTACGGTGTTGGATCTTGAAACAAACCAGCGTATCAAGGACCAGTACACCGACCACTTGATTTTCGGTTTGAACTATTCGTTTATCTTCAGCAACCAAAATGTCAAGAAAAGCAACGACTTCTTCTATTTCAAGTTGGATATCGAGACCTCAGGCAATGTACTTTCATTGTTAAACGAGACGCCTATCATCACTGAACGCGACGGCCACCACGAAATCATCGGGATACGCTACGCACAGTTTGTCAAATACACGTTCGATGTAAGGTTCTACCACTATTTCCGTGACCGGAATATGCTTGCGATGCGTGTGATGTACGGACAAGGTCTGGCTTATGGCAATTCCGTTGACCTCCCGTTTGAAAGGAGTTTCTACGCCGGCGGTTCCAACAGCATGAGAGGATGGCAGTTCAGGACGCTAGGTCCCGGTGAGTTCAACAATCCTTATGGTTACGATATGGAACATATAGGCGACCTCCAGCTTGAGACCAACATCGAATACCGTTTCCCTATCTATAGCTTCTTCAAGGGCGCGCTGTTCGCGGATATGGGAAATATCTGGACTTTGAGCGACAACGAGTCGTTCCCTGGCGGTCAGTTTAAGTTCGACAAATTCTACAAGCAGTTTGCGTTGGATGCTGGCTTCGGTTTACGTCTTGACTTCTCGTTCTTCCTCATCCGTCTTGACATTGCGGCGCCGTTGTGCGACCCAGCATACGACGAACCTAACCGCTGGAGAATCAGCAAGTTACAGTTGAGAGACATGGTTTGGAACTTCGGTATCGGTTACCCATTCTAATATGACGAGGCAGGAGTTGCATAAGATGATGACAGGCTCTTTCGGTTTCACTCCCACCGAGGGGCAGAACACCGTTTTATATCATCTTGCGGCTTTCTTGCTTTCTGAAAAACCCAACCCCACTTACCTTCTACAAGGATACGCTGGCACCGGCAAGACGACGCTCGTCAGCACATTGGTAAAGACTCTTCCAAGGCTTGGGATGCGTTACCAGCTGATGGCACCGACAGGACGAGCCGCGAAGGTACTGAGCGGCTATACGGGGAAGACAGCATCTACTATACACCGAAAAATATACCGATTCCTGCAATATGCCGACGGCTCGTTCAGGATGACAAGAGCAGAAAACAAGTCGAAAAACACCCTCTTCATCATCGACGAATGCTCGATGATTGGCGACGACTACGCCAACGGACGCTCGCTATTGGACGATTTGATAAATTACGTTTTCAGTGGAGAAAATTGCAGACTTCTGCTCATCGGCGACAACGCCCAGCTACCGCCTGTCGGACTGGAGATGAGTCCCGCCAACGACATCAACGTGCTGAAAAACGAGTTCAGCCTCACTGTGGCGTCGTACGAGCTGACTGAAGTCATGAGGCAGGAAGAAGAATCGGGTATTTTATATAATGCTACACAATTGCGGAATATGGACACCTGCCATGTGTCACTGCCCCTATTCAACCTCAATGGTTTCCATGACGTGCATCGTATTGAGCCTCAAGAGTTTGAGGAGTTGTTGTGGCAGAGTTTCAATGGCAAAAACACCAACGATGCCGTGATTATATGCAAGAGCAACAAACGTGCCAACATGTATAACCAGGCGATAAGGGCGAGAATTTTGCAGGAAGACGGCGAGATTGCCACTGGCGACAAGCTTATGGTGGTGAAAAACAACTATTTCTGGACAGATGAAGACCAGAAGATCAGTTTCATAGCCAACGGCGACATGGTGGAGCTAATGCGCATCAATAACACCGAGGAGATGTATGGCTTCCATTTTGCCGACGTTGATATTCAACTCATTGATTATCAGGATGCGCCAAATCTTTCGGTAAAGATTTTGCTAGAGACTTTAACTAGCGACTCCCCTGCCCTCACACAGGAAGAAGCCGACAGATTGTACAAGGCAATCGAAGAGGATTACATGGAAATACCGAACAAACGCGACAGATACAAAGAGATGCGCAAGAATCCGTATTTCAACGCGTTACAGGTGAAGTTCGGCTATGCCCTCACCTGCCACAAGACGCAAGGCGGACAGTGGCCTAATGTGTTTATCGACGCGCCTTACATAAAAGAAGTAGAGACGATGTGCACATCGTCTCTACTTCAGGTCGGCGATTTACGCTGGTTCTACACGGCCGTGACAAGGGCACAACGACAATTATATTTTGTCAATTTCAAGGATGAATATTTTTTTGAATAAAAAATGTAGAGACGCCATATTATGACGTCTCTACATTGTATTCGAATAATCAATGATTGATTATTTCGTGAATTTGTGATTCTTACCAGGATAGTAAGCCATATCACCCAATTCTTCCTCGATACGCATGAGCTGGTTGTATTTGCATATACGGTCGGTACGTGATGCCGAGCCGGTCTTGATCTCACCAGTGTTCAATGCTACTGCGAGGTCGGCAATAGTGGTATCTTCTGTCTCGCCTGAACGGTGACTCATGACAGCGGTGTATTGGTTACGATAGGCCAGGTTGACAGCTGCGATAGTCTCGGTAAGAGAACCTATCTGATTGACTTTCACCAAGATAGAGTTTGCAACATTTTTGTCGATACCCATCTTGAGGCGTTCCACGTTGGTCACGAAGAGGTCGTCACCGACGAGCTGAATCTTGTGGCCCATGGTGTCGGTCATGAGTTTCCAACCGTCCCAATCGTCTTCGGCCATACCGTCTTCGATGGAGATGATAGGATATTTCTTCACCCAGTTGTTCCAGAACTCAACCATGTCTTTTGCGTTAAGCTTCTCGCCTGTTGATTTGTGCAGGTGATAGACTTTCTCTTCTGGCAGATAATACTCTGAAGAAGCAGCGTCGAGAGCGATGAACACGTCTTCGCCCGGACGATAGCCAGCTTTCTCGATAGCTTTGAGGATCACCTCGATACCTTCGTCGTTTGACTTGAGGTTAGGTGCGAAACCGCCTTCGTCGCCGACGTTTGTCGAATAACCAGCAGCTTTCAACACGTTTTTGAGATTATGGAAGATCTCCGAACCCATCTGGATAGCCTGGTGGAATGACTTGGCACCCACCGGCATAATCATAAACTCTTGGAAATCAACGCTGTTATCAGCATGTGAGCCTCCGTTGAGGATGTTCATCATTGGGATTGGCAATGTGTTTGCGCTGACGCCACCGATGTAACGATACAGTGGCTGGTCGGTGTAGATAGCACCTGCTTTTGCGCAAGCGAGCGACACGCCGAGGATGGCGTTGGCTCCGAAGTTGCCTTTATTCTTTGTGCCGTCGAGTTCGATCATCTTGGCATCGATGGCGTTCTGGTCGGTGACCTCATAGCCTTCGATAGCTTTTGCGAGCTCGTTGTTGACATGGTCAACGGCTTTATACACGCTCTTGCCCATGAATTTTGACTTGTCGCCGTCGCGAAGTTCAACAGCCTCATGAACACCTGTAGAAGCGCCTGATGGCACCGCTGCTCTGCCGAGGATGCCGTCTTCGGTAATGACGTCGACTTCAACTGTAGGATTGCCACGGGAATCCAGAATCTGGCGGGCATGGATCTTTTCTATTCTACTCATTTTTCTAGATTTTAAAATTCAATATTACAAACTACAAAAATACAAAAAAGATAATAGATAAAACAATTTTTTCAAAAAAAACGTAGAGACGTTCCGAAAAACGTCTCCACATTCTTGTTTGTCAATGGCTAAATGCCAATAGCCAAAATTTATTCAGCTTTTGGAGCTTCTTCTGCTGCCGGGGCTTCTGCTACAGGGGCTTCTTCAACCTTTGCAGCTTCTGCTTTCTTCTTGCCACCACGACGTGTTGTCTTGGTTGCTTTAGCAGCTTTCTTACCATTGGTGTAGATATCGTTGTAGTCAACGAGCTCCATCATGCACATATCTGCGTTGTCGCCTGCACGAAGACCGAGTTTGATGATACGTGTGTAGCCGCCTGGACGGTTAGCTACTTTCTGGCTAACTTCGCGGAACAGTTCTGTCACAGCGTATTTGTTCTGAAGCTGTGAGAAAACAACGCGGCGTGAAGTAGTGGTATCTTCTTTGGAACGTGTGATCATCGGTTCGACGTAGATACGCAAAGCCTTTGCCTTAGCCGTTGTGGTGATGATGCGTTTCTCAAGGATCAATGATGATGCCATGTTTGCGAGCATCGAGTCACGGTGAGCGGCTTTTCTTCCTAAATGATTGATTTTCTTATTGTGTCTCATCTCTATTATTCCTTATCTAATTTATATTTACTGATATTCATTCCAAATTCGAGATTCTTGCTTCTGACCAGTTCTTCAAGCTCTGTGAGTGACTTCTTACCGAAGTTACGGAACTTGAGAAGGTCGGCCTTGTTGAGGGCAACGAGTTCACCGATTGTCTCAACTTCTGCTGCTTTGAGGCAGTTCAGTGCGCGCACTGAGAGATCCATATCGACGAGCTTGGTCTTGAGGAGCTGACGAATATGCAGTGAGCCTTCGTCAAAGTCTTCAGACACTGTTCTCTGTTCGTCCATCAGGGTGATGCGTTCGTCTGAGAACAACTGCAGGTGATAGATGAGGATCTTGGCAGCTTCCGTCATTGCGTCTTTCGGATTGATCGAGCCATCTGTTTCGATGTCAAGGATGAGCTTCTCGTAGTCGGTCTTTTGCTCGACACGGTAGTTATCAACCTTAAAGCTGACGTTTCTGATAGGTGTATGGATTGAATCGATGGCGATGGTGTTGACTGGCGCGTTGAGAACCTTGTTCTCGTCGGCGTTGACATAACCTCTACCTTTGTTGATGGTAATGTCGATATTCAGTTTCACCGATGGGTCCATGTGGCAGATCACGAGTTCCGGGTTCAGCACTTGGAACACTGAGAGGAACTTGTTGATGTCGCCGGCGACAAATTCTTCTTGTCCACCGATGACGACGGTGACCTTTTCGAATGTCTCACCCTGGAGCTGTTGTTTGAAACGAACTTGTTTGAACTTCAGTACGATGTCGGTGAGGTCTTCAATGACGCCAGGTATTGGAGCCATTTCATGTTCTACGCCTTCAATACGGATTGAAGTGATGGCGAAACCTTCGAGCGATGAGAGGAGGACTCTTCTCATGGCGTTACCGATGGTCATGCCGTAGCCAGGTTCGAGTGGGCGAAATTCGAAGACACCGTGTTTGTCTGTCGATTCTACCATGACGACCTTATCAGGTCTTTGAAATGCTAATATTGCCATAATATCAGTTTATATTCGATTATTTAGAATACAACTCAACGATAAGCTGTTCATTGATGGTTTCAGGAATATCCTCGCGGTTAGGATAGCTCATGAACTTTCCTGTGAGGGTATTCGAATCCCATTCTAACCATGGGAAGCTGTTTGAATGGCCTGCCACTGAATTGGTAATAACTTCCAAGCTCTTTGATTTCTCGCGCACTGCTACGATGTCGCCTGGTTTCAGCATTGCTGAAGGGATGTTCATCACCTTGCCGTTCACTGTGATGTGACGGTGGCTGACGAGCTGGCGGGCAGCGTCACGTGTAGGAGCGATACCGAGACGGTACACTGTGTTGTCAACACGTGATTCGATGAGCTGGAGGAGGATTTCACCGGTGATACCCTTCTTCTTCGAAGCTTTCTCGAAGGTGTTGCGGAACTGACGCTCGAGGATACCGTAGGTGTATTTTGCCTTCTGTTTTTCTTGCAACTGGATACCGTACTCAGAAACTTTTTTACGTTTCTTAGCTGCACCATGTTGTCCCGGAGGGAAATTTCTCTTTTCGTAATACTTGTCTGAGCCGTAGATTGGTTCACCAAACTTACGGGCGATCTTTGTCTTAGGACCTGTATATCTTGCCATAACTTTTACTTTTTAAATGTTAAACAATTACACTCTTCTGCGTTTTGGCGGACGGCAACCGTTGTGCGGTATTGGAGTGACGTCGATGATTTCTGTCACCTCTACGCCTGATGAGTGGATAGCGCGGATAGCTGATTCACGGCCTGCGCCTGGTCCCTTGACATAAACTTTCACTTTACGTAATCCCAAGTCATATGCTGTCTTTGAGCATTCTTCTGCTGCCATCTGAGCTGCATAAGGAGTGTTTTTCTTTGAACCCTTGAAGCCCATCTTTCCGGCTGATGCCCAAGAAATGACTTGTCCTTCATTGTTTGCTAATGAAATGATGATGTTATTGAAAGAAGCTTTGATAAAAGCCTTACCGGTAGCCTCAATCTTCACAACACGTTTCTTAACAGATTTTGTGTTTTTTGCCATTTTTTGACTTTTACTTTTTAATGGTATTAATTATGATCCAACCACTAATTACTTAGTAGCTTTCTTCTTATTTGCAACGGTCTTCTTACGACCTTTACGTGTACGAGCGTTGTTCTTTGTGCTCTGACCACGCAGTGGTAATCCGAGACGGTGACGGATTCCTCTGTAGCAACCGATATCCATCAAACGTTTGATGTTGATCTGGATCTCGCTGCGGAGTTCACCTTCTGTC
>CAJOCJ010000010.1 GCA_905236635.1 uncultured Bacteroidales bacterium | reverse complement strand
GAAGACTGACTCTAACCGTCCGCTTAAGTCATTGAGCGACAGCTTGAAAGGTAAGCAGGGACGTTTCCGTCAGAACTTGCTCGGTAAACGTGTTGACTACTCAGGCCGTTCGGTTATCGTGGTCGGTCCGGATTTGAACATGAACGAATGCGGTCTCCCGAAGGATATGGCAGCTGAGCTTTACAAACCATTCGTCATCCGTAAGATGATTGAAAGAGGTATCGTGAAGACAGTGAAGTCGGCAAAGAAGATTGTCGATAGGAAAGACCCAGTCGTTTGGGATATCCTCGAGAACATTTTGAAGGGACACCCGATTCTGTTGAACCGTGCTCCTACATTGCACCGTTTGGGTATACAGGCGTTCCAGCCGAAACTCGTCGAAGGTAAGGCTATCCGCTTGCACCCATTGGTATGTACGGCTTTCAACGCTGACTTCGATGGTGACCAGATGGCTGTGCACTTGCCGTTAGGCAACGCCGCTATCTTGGAGGCCCAGATTCTGATGCTCGCATCACACAACATCCTTAACCCTGCCAACGGAGCTCCTATCACGGTGCCTTCGCAAGACATGGTTTTGGGTCTGTATTATATCACAAAGCCACGTAAGAGCACTCCAGACCATATCGTCAAGGGTGAAGGTAAGAAATTCTATTCAGCAGAAGAGGTTATCATCGCCTATAACGAGAAGAAGGTCGATATGCACGCCATCATCTACGTGAAGGTGCCGGTCCGCAAGGAAGATGGCTCAATCGTTGAGGAGATGGTGGAGACAACAGTCGGTCGTGTCAAGTTCAACCAGGTTGTTCCTGCAGGATTTGGCTACATCAACCGCTTGTTAAATAAGAAGGCTTTGCGTGACATCATCGGTGATATGGTGAAACTCCTTGGTACAGCTGTCACAACCAAGTTCTTGGATGATATCAAGAACATGGGTTACTACATGGCTTACAAGGGCGGTTTGTCGTTCAACCTCGGCAACGTGTTGATTCCTTCTGTCAAGGAAGAGTTGATCCGTCAGGCTAATGAGGAAGTGAACGCCATCCGTGAGGAATACAACATGGGTTTCATCACCGGCAACGAGCGTTACAACAAGATTATCGATATTTGGGGACACGTTGTCACCAAGCTTACCGACGAGGTTATGAAGCTGTTACCTCAGGACGACCAGGGATTCAACCCAGTGTATATGATGTTGGATTCTGGAGCTCGTGGTAGTAAAGAGCAGATTCGTCAGCTTTGCGGTATGAGAGGTTTGATGGCGAAGCCGCAGAAATCGACAGCAGCCGGTGGTGCTGAGATTATCGAGAACCCGATTCTTTCTAACTTCAAGGAAGGTTTGTCGGTGCTTGAGTACTTTATCTCAACTCACGGTGCCCGTAAGGGTTTGGCTGATACCGCTTTGAAGACCGCTGACGCTGGTTACTTGACCCGTCGTCTGGTCGACGTTGCACACGATGTTATCATTACAGAGAAAGACTGCGGCACTTTGAGAGGTTTGTCGATCGGTGCTTTGAAACGCGGTAAAGAGGTTGTCGAGTCATTGTATGACCGTATCCTCGGCCGTGTGGCTTTGCACGATATCTACCATCCTCAGACAGGCGAGTTGCTCTGCCATGGTGGTGATGAAATCACCGAGGACATTGCAAAGAGAATCTGCGACTCACCGTTGAAAGACCAGACCATCGAGATTCGTTCCGTGTTGACGTGCGAGTCGAGGAAGGGTGTCTGCGCCAATTGCTACGGACGTAACCTGTCGTCAGGCAAGCTCGTCCAGCGTGGTGAGGCTGTGGGTGTCATCGCTGCACAATCCATCGGTGAGCCTGGTACACAGTTGACTCTGCGTACATTCCACCAAGGTGGTACTGCATCGAGCACATCAGAAGACTCAATGATTAAGGCTGACTACAGTGGTAAGATGATTATCAACGACTTGCGTGCTGTTGACTACAAAGATAAAGATGGTAACAAGTATCAGGTCGTGGTGAGCCGTGCTTCTGAGATGAAGATTTTGGACCACAACACAGGCGTTGCTCTCGTCACAGAGAACATCCCTTACGGTTCGAAGTTGTACATCCCGGCAGGCAAGGACGTCAACCAAGGCGACATCATCTGCGAATGGGATAAGTATAACTCACTTATCATCTCTGAACATGATGGTAAGGCACGTTTCGACAACATCGTTGAAAACGTAACATTCCGTAATGAATCAGATGAGCAGACTGGTTACAACGAGCGTGTTATCATCGAAGGTCGTAAGTTCTCGAAGAACCCGTCTATTGCCATCGTTGACAAGAATGGCGAGGTTATCAAGTCATACGACTTACCTGTTGGTGCACATATCATGGTTGAGGATGGTGACAAGATCAAAGCTGGTGACATCCTGACCAAGAAGCCGCGTGCTACAGGAGGTTTAGGCGATATCACCGGTGGTCTTCCACGTGTTACCGAGTTGTTTGAGGCACGTAACTCTTCAGAACCGGCTATCATCTCAGAAATTGACGGTGAGGTCTCGTTCGAGAAGAAACTCCTCCGTGGTAACCGTGTGTTGGTTGTCACACCGAAGGTTGGTGAGGCGAAGAAATATCTCATTCCTACAACGAAAGAGGTGCTCGCTTCAGAAAACGACTATGTGAAAGCAGGTCAGCCGTTATCGGAAGGTGCCATCACACCGGCCAACATCTTGGCTATCGAAGGCCCGATGAAGGTTCAGGAATACATCGTCAACAACATCCAGGAGGTGTATCGTTCACAGGGTGTTACCATCAACGGTAAGCACTTTGAGGTCATCGTTCGTCAGATGATGCGTAAGGTTGAAATCGACAATCCAGGTGACACGAAGTATCTTGAAGGCGAGTTGGTTAACAAGATCGCATTCCAGGAGACCAACGACGATATCTTCGGCAAGGTCTTTGTTACTGACCCGGGTGATTCAGAGTCATTGCGCGAGGGACAGATTATCTCGGCAAGAAGGTTGCGTGACGAGAACTCATCATTGAAACGTCGCGACCTTAAGCTTGTTCAGGCCCGTGATGCGAGACCAGCAACGGCGCATCAGGTGCTTCAGGGTATCACCCGCGCTGCTTTGCAGACGGACAGCTTTATCTCGGCTGCTTCATTCCAGGAGACTACGAAGGTCTTGACACAGGCTGCTATCAGCGCCAAAACCGACTACCTCGAGGGTATGAAGGAGAACGTCATCGTGGGTCACAAGATCCCAGCAGGTACAGGTTTGCGCGAATACGACGATTTGATTGTCGGTTCGAAAGAGGACATGATGCCTGAACCGGAGCCAGCAACGGAAGAAACCGTTGAGGCGTAATAATTAATTACAAATGGTAGAGACGCCACATTGTGACGTCTCTACGTTTTTTAATAAAAAATCAAACATTATGGAAAACAACAAGAAACAACTGAATATTGATTTGCCGGAAAGCGTTGCTGACGGAGTATATTCAAACCTGGCTATCATCAGCCATTCGCCGACTGAGTTTGTGGTGGATTTCGCACAGATAGCGCCTGCTATGCAGAAGGCAAAGGTACGTTCGAGAGTCATTATGACACCTCAGAACGCTAAGAGGCTTTACAGGGCATTGGCGGAAAATCTGCAGAAATACGAGCAGAATTTCGGTCCTATTAAGGATGTCAACGATGTGCCTGCGCCGTTTACGATGGGGTCAGCAGGGGAGGCATAAAATAAAAAAGCTCGGCAACGCCGAGCTTTTTTATTTTATATAAATTCCAGCTTGTCCTGCGTGGTGTTCTTTTCGCAGTAGTGGCAATGCAGTTTGATGTTTCCGTCTTTGTCTTTGATGACGCGGAACTTGGTTGGGACGTCGTGTTCCTTGTTGGTGACGCAGTTCGGGTTGAAGCATTTCACTATATGCTCGATGCTTTCAGGAAGCGTAACTGTTTGTTTCTTAATGACTTCAAAATCTTTGATCTCGATGATGGTTGCTGTAGGAGCCACCAAACCGATTTTGTTGACGTCTTCAAGGTTGAAGTACTTGTCTGACACCTTTATGAAGCCTTTTTTGCCGTATTTCTTACTGTCAACGTTGGTGCCGAAATATACGGGGTTATTCACTTTCTCAAGTCCGAGGATTTTAACGACTTGAAACACTTTGTCGGCTGGGATATGGTCGATAACTGTACCGTTTTCAATGGCGGATACAATCAATTCTTTTCTCTTTTCCATAACTTTTCTCTTTTCTTTTTCTCTTTTAACTTTACTCTTTTATATCTTTTAACCCTAATACTACTTCAGTCCTAAAATTGTTGCGATAAGAGCCTCACGTGCGTAGACGCCGTTTTGGGCTTGTTGGAAGTAGTAAGCCTTCGGGTTGGCGTCGACATCCACATGGATCTCGTTGACGCGTGGAAGCGGGTGCAGAACGCGGCAGTTAGGCTTTGAGTTCTCGAGCATTGCGTTACGCAAGACATATGAATTCTTTACTTTTTCGTATTCCTCAGGATCTGGGAAGCGCTCGCGCTGGATACGAGTCATGTAGATGATATCTGAGTGCGGGATGGCTTCTTCTAGCTCCGTATATTGATGATACTCAAGGTTTTTGTCTTTGATATGCTGTTTCACCACGCTCGGGAGCTTGAGCTCGACAGGGGAGACGAGGTTGAACTTGGCGTTAAAGTGGCACATGGCTTCGACGAGGCTGTGCACGGTACGTCCGTATTTGAGGTCGCCCACGAGGGTGATCTCGAGGTTCTCCAGTGTTCCCTGGGTCTTGCGGATGCTGTAGAGGTCGAGCATGCACTGTGTCGGGTGTTGGTTGGCGCCGTCACCAGCGTTGATGACCGGCACTTTCGACACTTCTGAGGCGAAGCGTGCTGAGCCTTCGATAGGGTTGCGCATCACGATGAGGTCGGCGTATGATGCCACCATGGTGATGGTGTCGGCCAGCGATTCACCTTTCTGGACGCTGGTGCCGGCGGTGCTGCTGAATCCGATGACGTTGCCGCCTAGCAGCTGGATGGCGGTCTCGAAGCTGAGACGCGTACGTGTTGACGGCTCGAAGAACAATGAGGCGATGATACGGCCGTTGAGCAGGTTCTGGTGCGGGTTCTTTTCAAAGTCCTCGGCTACGTCCAAAACATGGCATATTTCTTCAGGCGTATAGTCGCTGATTGAAATCAGGCTACGATTTTTCAAAGAGATTGACATTGTGATAATGATTTATTTTGTTTGTTAAATATATGATTTTCAAGCAAAAAAATGACGGCTTCAAATGGCCGTCAGCTGATGAAAAATGATGAAAAGTAGTGGAATTGCTTCCTTTTTTTACGCCATTTTGGCGCTTGTCCGATAACAATTTTTGTAGTATCATCGGAATGCAAAAATACGACAAAAAACTTTTGCTGGATGAAAAAATTAATAATTTTTTTAAACATTATATCAACAATGGGGATAGCGATGATTTGTAAAAAATTTTTAACACTAATTGTATGAAAATGAAGGATTTGTAAAAATAATTTTACAATTTTTTTCTTGACAAATGAAAATTTTCATTATAATTTTGCAGCGATAATTAAATTCTAAAATTATGAAACGGATTGTTCTCAAGACGATTTGTCTGAGCCTGTGGTGTGTGCACTAGTAATCGCAGGTGACGACAAGAAAAGGTTTAATGTGCGTTTATTAACAAATTATTAATTTTCTAAAATCATGTTTATGAAACGGAAAAAATTCAAAGGTTTTGCACTTATTGTGCTTTTGGCGGTTGGAACTGCTGTTTATCTTGCAGCATGCAAGAAAGATATTGTGACACCTAATAATAATATGGGTCAAAATGAGTATCCGGGATATACCGGGGAAGCTAAAGTTGTGGCGGGTAAAATTATGAAATTCAAGCAGCAGCTCGATGATAGAGAGTATGTTACACGAAGTGGTCTTTATATGCCTATCGACAGTATCATTTGGAATGTGGAGGCTCTGTTCAACGCGGAATATACGTTCTCAGAGCGGAAATATTCTGAGACGGTACGACAAGAATTGGAGTTTTTTGTCGATGTGAATGCTGATGGCGAGGCTCCTTTCGATGTGGTTGCCGATTTGTATGATGAAATAACTTCTTCGGTGCGACAGGCATATGCCAATGACGGTATCAACACCGACAAATCGCTGATGGCTGTTGTCGTTGACAAAGGTGAAACTGTTGGGAATAGGGTGACGCTTAAGGTTTGTGTCGTTTCAGGTAAAATGGAAGATAGTAGCGTGAGTTTTAAAGATCCCGTTCCTGGTCCATTTGGTCCTGACGACTGTTGGTATTTCGGCGAATATGGCGGAACTTGCGACGACCCTTCTGTTTTTGGCGATGCAGCAGAAATTATTGAGGATACAATCAACTATTATTATCATGGAACTAAAGTTCCTCAGAGTGGATTCAGAAAACTGCATCATGATATGTTGATGGTTTCTCTAGAAGGTAGCGAGTATTTTGATAGCGACGGAAATCCTTATTTGTATTTTTATAGTACGAATGGCAATCCTCCTACTTATCTTAATGGCGATTTGCTTAATTATTACTATACGAGGGAACTGGAAGTGCTGCTGCATTTGTTGCCTGCCGATTTGGTCGCACAAGGTATAATGCCTGCACCACCTGCTTTTATCGAAGTTGACATCGTCGGAATGATGGGTTATGTCGGTAATGGCAGCTATTATCACCACAATAATTATGTCATATATGGCAGCAGTCTGGATATCCCGTCACATGTGCTTCCGCCGCAAAGGGATTTGTTAAACAATTAGGTGAAAGTTTTAGAAATTAGTAATTGAGTCATGAAAAGGGTGTTGGCTTTGGCATTATGTCTTATGGCGTTAGAGATGCATTCGCAGCAATGGGTGATATCTTATCCTGTTGAGGAAGGTGTTGTGCTCGTCGGTGGCGCAGGTAACGGAGACGGCAACTATATCTTCGGTGCTTACAACGATTATGAGGGTTTGGGCTATGTTGATGCTTATGCAATGTATGTTGACAATGATGGCAGTTATATCGACAAGAGATTTCATTTTGAAGGATATAAGTCGCATCTGTGTAGCGCTGTCTGCTTGGACGATGGCAATGCTTTTGCTGTTGGAGTTAAAGGAGGCATGCCGGTGAATCATTTGTATGATACCTTATGGATTGCGGTAATTACGCCAGAATTGGAGATCGTTGAGGAGCGTGAATATCCGCTTGTTGAGCCTTATATCACCTGGACTACGGATGTTTATCTGGAGCTTGATAACAATGGAGATGTGATAGTTTTGGCAGATGTCAGCAGATACAATTATCCTTTTATGACGAATGGTGTGTACGTTGTGTTCAAATGCGATACGCATGGGAATGTGCTGAAAAGTCAGTATTTCTCTGAAGGACACGGGGCGAATGGAGCAAGGCCTACCGGTTTGAAAAGGGTGCCTGATAGCGATAATATAATGATACTTGGGAAAGGTTTTTGTGCTACGAACGGTCATAGCGTTTGCTATATCGACAGCGACCTAAACAAGATAGGTTCTTATCCGCTGCCAGTGCTTGAAAATGTATGGAATTACACAGATTGTTGGAAGGATAACGGGCATTTTTTGATGTCATCGACGAGCCATCATATTGGAATGGGTGACAACTCGATATATGCGGCTGTTTTTGAGGTCGATGAGATGGGGCATTATGTTGACACTTTGCTTTATGACAGGGCTGATACAGCGGACTATACTGCTCAGTTTGGGAGTATGGCATATGTTGCCGAGGACGTTATTTACGTCGCAACGTATTGGGAAAGTGGAGATAATGACCTGCCGTCTGATGCTGTTATTTGCTTGATAGACAATGATTTGAATCTAAAGGGGACGAAACGCTTGAAAATTGATGACACTAAAGTTAGAATAATGCATTGTCAGACGACTTCTGGAGGAGGGTGTTTGGTTTACGGGCAATGTAAGAGTGCTTATGGTGTTGAATCGGTATGTGTTTGGAAGTTGTTGCCTGAAGATTTTGTAATTCCATGGACGTTGAATGAATCGCCGGAGGTCTTGCCACACCAGAACGCTTACCCTAATCCGACAGATGATTATTTGAATATCGTTTTGGATGATGCTGATAGTCAATATATTGTGTCGGTATTTGACATTTGCGGACGAAAATATTTCGAGCAAACGGTAGAAGTTGGGGGTGTTTTGCTGACTCTTGACGTCTCGAATCTGGATAAGGGAGCGTATTTCTATGAGGTGGTTGTTGGCGGACACAACACACAAAAAGGAAAGTTTGTGAAAAATTAGTAACATTAAATTTTTGAATTATGAAACCGCGTATTTTATTATTTATGATGTTATCACTTGCCATTAGTGGCGTGATTAGAGCGCAGGATAGGGGTGGCTGCGACTTGTGTGGACCATCGGGGACATCGCAAAACCAGGTTAATGGCAATTATTCTGCCGCTGTTGGCATGTCGAACATCACCAACGGTGCAAACTCGATGACGGTCGGGCAAGCAAACCGGACGTTTGGAGCGGCCTCGTTCGCATTGGGGAAATTCGCTTGGGCGAGAGCAACCAACGCCATCGTGATAGGCGGCGGAATGGGCGATACTGAGGCTAAAGCGTTGATTAACAATTATTCTGGAAGTTTGATGGTGGGCTTTAACAGCAACAAACCCACGTTGTTTGTCGGACCGTCGAGCGGACTGTCAACGACAGGCAAAATCGGTATAGGAAACGTCGTCAATCCTCAAGCAAAGCTGCACATGGTGTCGGATTCTAATGAGGATGCGGGTTTTATCTTGGAGACATCGAACAAAAGCAAATCTGCATATTTGCAGTTTTATGATGACAAGCACAAAATAGAGGTGTCGAAAACTGGTATGAGAATCACATCGCCCGAAGATGCGATGGCACTTGAGGCAGGCAAAATCAGTATGAAAGGTAAAGTGGGCGTAAACATTGATAATAGTTTCACGGGTGATTACAACTATACTTTGGCGGTGAAAGGTGGCATATTAACCACTGAAGTGTTTGTGAAAGAAGTCGATGAATGGCACGATCATGTCTTTTCCGATGACTATAAGCTTATGTCCTTGAATGACTTGGCGGATTATATCCATGCCAACGGGCACCTCCCTGAAATGCCGACAGAGACTGATGTGCTTGAAAACGGTTATAATATGGTCGAGATGGAGGGTGCTCTGCTTAAGAAGATAGAAGAACTGACGCTTTATGCCATTGAATTACAGCGGGAGCTTGAAAGCCAGAAGCGGATTGTTGAGCAGCTGAAAGAGAATCATTAAGAATTTAAACCATTGTTGTTATGAAGATGAAGTATTATTTGATATTTCTTGCTTTATTATTGTCTTTTGGTTTCAACAACAAGGCTTTTTCACAAAAATGTCTAACGTTTAAATATGACGCCAATGGCAATAGAATCAGTAGGACAATAAACAAATTTTGTCAAGTCGGTCGAGAAGTAGCGGAAGAGCAAGATGAGGAGCCATCAGACGATGCCGTGAAAGTTTATCCTAATCCTACAAATGGTAGTTTCAAGGTGGTACTGCCCGAAAACATTAGAAGTGACAATGCTTATTATGAATTGTTTGATGTCAATGGCTGGCTGATTTCCAATGGCAACATTTATGGGGATGAGACCGATGTTGATATCGGAAAATATGCGGCCGGAGTGTATCTTTTGAGGATAAAAAACGGCGATGATGTCATCTCAGAGATAGTTTTAAAACAATAAAAACAATGATTATGAAAAGAATACTGTTATTTTTATTGTTGTTGTCGATTGCGGCAGTGCCCCGCTCGCAACTGTATCAACAAGCCGACATGGAACTCAATTCGATGGTCTCGGATGATCAGAGCGTTGTCTATGAAGCGTCAACGTCAATCAAAGTGTTGCCAGGCTTTTATTGTAATCCAGTCAATGAGAATTCGGTGTTGTTGTCTGTCAACCGATATATCGTCGTTCCACCTGATGAGGGAATGGTTGGCGGACCACCTATGTCTGCTCAAGAAGGCGTAGTCGGGGCACTGCCTGGCAATCTGAACGTCAGCGATATGGGCGCCGCTGTTTACACTATCCCCATCATGATGCCAAGTGGCATCGGTGACATGACACCCGAGATAGCTATAACATACAACAGTCAGGCGGGTAATGGAATGTTGGGATGGGGATGGAACATTAGCGGACTGTCCTCTATAACAAGAACCGGGCAGACCATATATCATGATGGCAGCCAATCGGTTGTGGATTTTGCCAACGACAGATTCTTGCTTGATGGCAAAAGACTTATGCTATGCTGTGGGAGTTACGGCGGTAATGGTTCGGTGTATAAAACCGAAATCGACGAGATGAGCAAAATAGTCGCATATACTGACGGTTACAGCGGTCCGGCACGTTTCATTGTGAAGAAAAGCGATGGCACAACATGGGAATATGGCGGTACCGATGATTCAATGGTGGAACCTCAAAATCTAAACAATAAGGCGTTGATGTGGCTTGTTAATAAAATTAGCGACCCATCCGGTAACTCGATAATTTTCAATTACTTGGAAAATAAAAACGAGGGCGAATCATATATCAATTACATCGACTATACCTTAAATGCTACTGCTGGAATCAATTCGATGTATCGGGTGTGTTTCAATTATGAGGAAAGACAGGACGAAGAGTCGTTTTTTGTTTATGGAAATAAAGTTTCTATAAAAAAGATTTTGACTGGCATCACCATAAAAAACATGATGTCAGGAGCAGTTCTGTATGAGTATACGTTTACTTATCTGGAGCCTGGAAATTACTCAAGTGATTTTAAATCAATGTATTACAGGCTAAGAGAAATCGGACTTTCAGCAAACGGGATGAAGATAAATCCTACAATTATCAGCTGGAACAAAAGCAGTCATTATCCCGATAAATTCCTGTCATATTCCCAACCTCAAAACATGTTCAACAAAGTGCCGTTTGTGGGCGATTTCAATGGGGATGGCTATTCGGACGTAATCACTGTGCCTTATAAATTAAGTAACACTTATTCGGAAAATGTTCAAGCTTCCGTTATTATCAACAATGGTGACGGCTCCTTTGAAGATGATGCCTATTATACATTCAGCTTCGACAGAACTTTGGAATGGGTTTATGTTATTGATTTTGACGGCGATGGACTTGATGACGTGGCTCCGTTTTATGCCGACTATAGTGAAGGCGCAAGTTGGAAATCCAAGATAAGTGTTTATCTGAACAGGGGAAACTCTTTCATTAATGCAGGAACATACAGCTCTGACAGGTATTTTACAGTATATTCGGGTGATTATTTGGGCGATAAGAAAGTCGGCTTTTTCTTGAATTTTTACAATGAGGGGAGTGCCACGTATTATCCTCGGTTTGTTTTTTGTGAAAACGATGCGCTGACGACGCAATCGCTTGGCATAGAGTCATATTCATATATTCCCGAACGGGTATTCACGGAAGATATCAATGGCGATGGCATCACAGAAGTCATGTATTTGATGGAAAGCTCGTGTGTGACAGCAAAAATCGTTAAGTATTATAATCAGTATGTGTTTTTCCATACAGGTCAAAATTCTTATTTCGACAGCGATGACTTCATGTTTTCTGGCGATTTCAATGGCGATGGATATACTGATATCCTAAAGTATGACAATCAAACATACTGGAAAGTGGTGTTTTCAAATGGCGTTGGTTTCCAAAGTCCTGTTGCCTGCCTGAACAATAATCTGCTGAATGGTCTTGATTTGGCTCCGGTTGACAGATACACTTGTTCTTTGAAAGACTTGCCAATGCCTTCAGTTACAATACGAACCATGGATTTTGACGGTGATGGCAAGACGGATGTGGGAGTGTTTAAAAACTCAGGTGGCAATTATTATCTTGAAGTGGGGTTTTTGATGCGGGAAGAAGCCAATAATAGCTATGGTTTTGGAGATATCCGGCGCTTTTATCTGAATATCAACCATTCGCACCAGTATATTCATATAGGTAATTTTCTGGGGTGCGAAAATGCCAGCATTTTGGGCAGTGTAAGAAGTACTCCGTATAATACTGAGATCCCCAAAATTGTTTCGCTGAATCCTCATTTTTCGAAATACAGTGTGGAGCGAATCACCGACGGCATGGGGAACAGTCATGGTTTTAAGTATGATTATCTGATGCCATGCGATTTTTATGCCTATGAATATCAATGGATTAACCCTGATTTAAGGACCGTGGCATTGCCGATGCGGGCTTTGTCCGCAGATACTGTGTATACTAATGATGTGCCATGTATTTCCAAATATTCATATAGCAATGCGCTGTATCACACCAAGGGACATGGTTTGCTCGGTTTCAAAATAGGAGAGTGTAAACTTTTGATTAACAATTTGTTAAAAGAGAGGGCCATTTTCGAAAAAGACATTGAGACGATGAGCGGGAATTATTTGGTTTTGCCGAAATCATGTTCCAAATACGATGGCAACAACCAGATGACATCGTTTGAGCAGTACACCTATGATAAATATTCATGCTCGCAAAATGACAAGGTTGTGATGCCGCTTTTATCAACCAGAAAAACAGTTTTTTATGACTTTGGTTCGATCTTAAAATCCAATATCAGAAACATTGATTATCAAAGTGATATGTCGGGTTATTCGTATTCGGATATTGTTAATGTCGGCATATGCATCGATGGCGTTGATGGGCATTATATAGGCGATGATGCAGCATCGTGTTCTTATTGGGTTGAAATGGGGTACACGTATGACAATATACCATCCCAATGGATAGTGTCGCGTCCGATATCTATAACGAAAACTCAGCATTACAATTACAGTGACGCTGTTGGCGAATGTGAGATTTTTGATTATTCTGGTGCAAACTCATATCAGATAACTAGAAGGCTTTCATTGCCTAACGCCAATATGAATTATGCAGATCCGCTGAAAATAGTGGCTGATTATTCGTATGATGCTGTGGGTCATATAGTTACACAGACGTTGACATCGCCGTCTGAACGGAGTGCGAGGATTACCAGTGTCGAATATGGGGAGGAGTATAACAACAGATTTCCTACTTCAAAGACCAATGAAAACGGCTGGGAGATAACTTATTCATACGATGGTGATTATGGTAATATGTTGTCCACCACTGACTATAACCACTTTGCGACAGCGACCGACTCAGATCCGTTTGAGATCACAAAAGAAGTGGTTTCTCCTGACGGCACCAAGTATGTCTCGGCAAAACGATGGGCTAACGGTAACGAGCATTCACCAGATGGAGCCTTGTATTATGTATGGACGAAAACCTCTGGAAATGCTGAGAAAATCTCATTCTTTAATAAAAATGGCAATGTATTGCGAGACATGACTCGCGGACTGAACGGAGAGGCTGTTTATGTTGATGTGCAGTATGATTCCTATGGCAATATGGTTTCGAAATCACTGCCTTACATTGCTGGTGACGCTATCAATCGCTATTATTATGTGTATGACAACCAAAACCGTCTTGTTGAGGAAATATGGCCGAACGGATTGGTGAAAAACTATGGCTATGACGGGCTGCAAAAGACTATCAATACTATATCGCCCAATGGCGTTTCGCAAATTGTTGTTGAGACTTACAATCCGATGGGATGGCGTGTCCAAACTATTGATATTGGCGGTAATGTTATTGATTATGAGTATTTTAGCGATGGAATGCTAAAAAGTACTTTAATAAACGGGAATCCATCGACCAAAGTGGAATATGAGTATGACGGAAGACGCAAATTAACGAAAATGAAAGACCCGGCTAAGGGCGAGACTTCGTATGAATACAATGCATACGGGGAATTAAAGACGCAAAAAACAGCAAGGGGCTGCACTACAACCTATAGTTATAATAATGCGGGAGATATTGTCAGGCGTTCCGAAGTTGATGGAAATGAGGGCAAAGCTGTTATCACTCACTGGGTTTATGATAACACAAAAGGCAAGCTTGGTACGTTATCATGTGTCGCTTATGGCGATTTGCATGGAGTTACGTATGAGTATGATGATTTGTTGAGAGTGATAAAAAGTACCGAAAAAATCAATGGAGAAACATATGTCACCAAGTATGCCTACGATGCGGCAAATAGGGAAGAGCATGTGGGATATCCCAGTGGCTTAAAAATCCAGAAGAAATATTCGAATACGGGGTACTACAGGACGATGCTTGAGTCTGGATCTGAGACTGTTTTATGGCAAACCGATGCAGTCAATGCTATGGGATATATTACTGATTATCAATTGGGAAATGGAATCGTGACACAGCGGACTTATGATGATAAAACATATCTTTTAAAAGGGATTGTCGCGAAAGTCAATAAAAAACCGATACAGAATCTTTCGTACAGGTTTGACGGATTCGGAAATCTGATAAACAGGACAAGCAAAACCGGCGGTGCCAAAAGCGAGAATTTTACGTACGACAACATGAACCGTCTTGTCGGAATCAGTCAAAATGGGGCAATAACAGGCATGATGGAATATGACGATTATGGGAACATTATCTCAAAGATGATGGACGGCATTGATGTGTTTTATGATGCTCGATACGAAGGTAGTTGCCCTTATGAAGTTACAAAAGTGAAGACTGCTTTGGATGAGTTAGACGAATACAATCAGCAAATCAGTTATACTCCTTTTGACAAAATGTCGAGAATTTATAAGGGAAAGCGTTCATTGTCAATAGAATATGGATTTGATCATAATAGAATTCGCTCAATAGAGACGTATGATGAAAAAGAGAAAGAAAAGGTGTATGTCGGTGATTGTGAATTTGTTAACGACAATAAAGATATCAACATTTACACTTACCTGAAAGGTCCCATGGGTGTTTTCGCGGTCTGTCGTACCGATGCCGAGGGTAACAATTCGATTTTTTATATCCACAAAGACAATCTCGAATCTTGGTGCCTGATTACTGATGAAGATGCGAAGATAGTTCAGAGGACGAGTTATGATGCATGGGGTAATCCGCAAGGTGAACTCATGTTTGACAGAGGTTTTACAGGACATGAGCATCTGTCGGCATTTGGCATTATCAATATGAATGGCAGGGCGTATGATCCTATGCTTTCGATGATGATGAGTCCGGATGACAACATCCAAAACCCTGATTTTTCGCAGAATTACAACCGTTACGCTTATTGTTACAACAATCCACTGACATATTATGACCCCTCGGGCGAATGGGTTGAATGGCTGATGTATGGAGTGTTCAATGGTGTGGTCAACATGGTGTTGAATGCTGAATCTATCGATACTTTCGCTGAGGGCGCTTTGTCATTCGGAGCCGGATTCGTCAGTGGCGCATTGTCACAAGGTCTGTCGGAGTGCTCTTGGGCTCTGCAGGTCGCGGGAAATGTTGCCGGAACAACACTGAAATCAGGGGTTAACAGTTTTGTGAAACGTAATACTGGTAATGGGCTTGACTGGAGTCTGATGAAAACAAGTGCCTTTAAGAGCGATGTCATGTATGCTTTGGGCTCAAATCTGGCGAAATCTGTGCTGAACGCCTATCTGGTGCAACCCACTGATTCCGATGATGGAAAGACGATAGCCAGCATGTTGTGCAAAGACAAGGGCAATCGTAGGATTCTTGAGATGGCGACAAAGAAAATCACAGGGAATCTGTTTGCTGGCAGAAAGATATTTGATGGATTCGGAATAACGAAAAACAACCTTGAAGATATTGTGCCATACGTAGAATGTGTCGCAGCCATCTGTGCCGATAACCTTGAGTTTGAAGGCGGCTCGGAAACGCTTTCCAATATCTCTAACAAGCTTTTACAATTCGACTTGAAAGGCGTAATGAGCAAGTTTGGCAGCGATATGAACTATTGTTATAGCCAATTTAGGTCGTTATTTTTTAAAAATGGTGGGTAATTAGCGTTTTTTTACTATCTTTGCACCCAAATATTTTAACGCATTTGTGATATGTTGGAACTGATTTTGAAACAACTCTTTATTGACGCTTTTAAGAAGCTTTACGGACAGGAGCCTAACGCTCAGCAAGTGAGCTTCCAGAAGACGCGTCCCGAATTTGAAGGCGACGTCACCATCGTGGTGTTCCCGTTTACCAAGCTGGCAGGAAAAGCCCCAGAGGCACTAGCCAACGAACTTGGCACCGAGATGATGAACGAGAGCCCGTTTATTGCGAAATACAACGTGGTGAAAGGCTTCCTCAATTTGTTGATTGCTGATAGCTACTGGATCGACTTCATGCAGAAGAATCATCAGAATGAGAAGTTCGGACGAAAAGAGGTTTCGGGAAAACCAGTGGTGGTGGAGTATTCTTCGCCAAACACCAACAAACCTTTGCACCTTGGACATATCCGTAACAATTTGCTCGGATGGAGCGTGAGTGAGATCCTACAAGCCAACGGCGAGAACGTGGTGAGAGTGAATCTCGTGAACGACCGCGGTATCCATATCTGCAAGAGCATGATAGCATGGCAGAAATGGGGTAACGGATGCACTCCGGAATCGACAGGGAAGAAGGGCGACCACCTGATTGGAGATTTCTATGTGATGTTCGACAAGCATTTTAAGGAAGAAGTGAAGAGCTTGCTGCCTGCCAACTACGACGAACTCAGCGATGAGGAGAAAGAAAAGGCAAAAGCAGAGGCTGAGAACGCTTCTCCACTGATGCAGGAGACACGCGAGATGCTCCGTAAATGGGAGGCCGGCGACAAAGAAGTGCGCGAACTTTGGGAGATGATGAACAACTGGGTTTATCAAGGCTTTGACGTGACGTACAAACGTCTCGGAGTGTCGTTCGACAAGATATATTACGAGTCGCAGACCTACCTGTTAGGTAAGAGCACCGTGATGGATGGCTTGAAGAAGGGCGTTCTGTATCAAAGAGAGGATAACTCGGTGTGGTGCGACCTCCGCGATGAGGGTCTCGACGAGAAGCTGTTGCTTCGTAAGGACGGAACTTCTGTTTACATGACTCAAGACCTTGGAACTGCACAATTGCGTTATGACGAGTTCCATCCGAAGAAACTGATCTATGTGGTCGGCAACGAACAGAACTATCATTTCGATGTTTTGAAACGGGTGCTGGTGAGATTGGGCTTCGAATGGGGTAACGACATTGAGCATCTGTCCTATGGTATGGTTGAGCTGCCAAGCGGTAAGATGAAGTCAAGGGAAGGAACGGTGGTTGACGCCGACGACCTGATGGACGAGATGGTGGCAACGGCGAGAAACGTGTCGGAAGAACTTGGAAAAGCCCACGGATTGAGTGAAGAAGAGGCCAACAAGCTGTATCACATGATAGGACTCGGCGCTCTGAAGTACTTCATCTTGAAGGTGGACCCGAAGAAGACGATGCTTTTCGACCCGAAAGAATCAATCGATTTCAACGGCAATACAGGCTCTTTCATTCAGTATACTCACGCTCGTATCTGCTCGGTGCTGCGTAAGGCTGCAGAAGCCGGCATCGCAGTGGGCGACAAGGTCGAGGTGGAGAGTATCTTGCCTAATGAGAAGCCTCTGCTGACTAACATTCATACTTGGCCTGGCGTGCTTGAACAAGCGGCGATAAACCGCAGTCCGGCGATGATTGCCAACTACATCTACGACCTCTGCAAAGGATTCAACCAGTTCTACCAGGAATGCAGTATCCTGAAGGAACAAGACGAGAAACGCAGGGTGTTTAGATTGCAGCTGGCAGCCATGACGGCGCGTTTGTTGCGTAACGCAGGCGAGCTGTTGGGAATGCAGATGCCTGAGAGAATGTAAAGATAAGTGTGGTATGAACGTTTTTTATTTACCTGACGCTCAAAATGGAATGGTCTCCTTCCCTGAGGAGGAATCGAAACACTGTGTCAAAGTTCTGAGGATGCAGGAGGGGGACCGTTTCTGCGTCACCGACGGCAAAGGCTCGTTGTACGACGCGGAGCTGGTGGAGGCACACCCCAAACGTGCGGTCGCCTGCTTGAGCAACAAACGCGCAGGGTACGACAACAAGACGTTCAGACTAGAGATAGCAATAGCGCCTACCAAACTCAACGAGCGCACCGAGTGGTTTCTGGAAAAAGCCACCGAGATAGGCATCGACAAGGTACAGCTGTTTGCGTCATATCATTCCGAGCGCCGTGTCGCCAACGTGGAGCGTTTCCGCAAGGTGATGATAGCCGCGATGAAACAGTCGATAAAATCGAAACTTCCTGATATTCAGGATGTTGTGGATTTTAATAAACTGGTAAAACAGCCGTTCGACGGGCAGAAATTCATAGCATGGATCGACGACGACGTGACGGAGCTGCTGTGCGATAAATACGAGAAAGGACAAAACGCTCTTATTCTCATCGGTCCGGAGGGCGACTTCAGTCCAGAGGAGGTGCAGCTCGCGAAAGACAACGGCTTCATCCCTGTAAGCCTAGGCGACGCGCGACTTCGCACAGAGACGGCGGCAGTGGTGGCATGCCACACGGTGAACCTGATAAACCAGATGACCAAATGATAAAGAGGTTTTTTACAGTCGTTTTTCTGCTTCTGATGATGGGGCTGAGCGCCCAGCAGACGCAGATAGCGCTTCTGAAATACAGGGGCGGTGGTGACTGGTATGCTAACCCTACGTCCTTGCCTAATCTGGTGAAGTTCTGCAACCAGGAGTTGCACACCGACCTAAGCCAAGACATCGCGACAGTGGAGGCAGGAAGCCCTGATATCTTCAACTATCCGTTTGTGCACATGACGGGTCACGGCAACGTGACGTTCAACAAGGCAGAATGCGAAAACCTGCGAAACTACATGCTGGCAGGCGGGTTCCTACATATCGACGACAACTACGGACTCAAGGATTTCATCATGCCACAGATGCAGAAGGTGTTTCCCGAGCTGGAGTGGGTGGAACTGCCATATTCGCATGAGATTTTCAAAGAACCATACGCTTTTCCTAACGGTTTGCCCAAGATTCATGAACATGACCTTAAGACTCCGCAGGCATTCGGCATGATATACGAAGGCCGCCTGATATGCCTATTTACGTACGAATGCGACCTCGGCGACGGATGGGAAGACCAGCGAGTACATAAGGACTCGGACGAGACGAGACTCAAAGCGCTGAAGATGGGTGCCAACATCATTCAGTACGTTTTTTCTCATTAAAATGAACAAGACTGAAAACGATATCACGCCAAAACGCTGCCAGTATTGCAACAGCGTGCTGAGCGGGCGTGCCGACAAGCTTTTCTGCGACGACAGATGCCGTAACAACTATTACTATAAAGTCAAAAACGAGCAAAAGGAATATATCCGAAATATCAACAAAATACTGCTGAAGAACCACAGAATCCTCAAGTCGGTGAATCCCTCCGGAAGGACGTCGGTGGCTAAGCATTATCTTGAAGAACAAGGCTTTGACTTTCAGTGCTTTACTGGTATTCACAAAACACGTAAGGGCAGAGCGTATTATCTGGTATATGACCAGGCGTATAGTTTTGAACCGCAGGGCAGGGTGACTTTAGTTGTTTTCAATCGTGATGCTCAATCCGTCGTAAGCTAACATCATGTTCGACGGCAGTGTCTTATTGACATCCTCGGCCTTTCCCATTGAATGGCTGATGTGGGTGAACCATGCTTTCTTGACATTCAGTTTCTGAGCAATCTCTACCGCTTCCGACAAGCTGATATGCGAGTAGTGCTTCTCGTGACGTAACGCCTCGATGACGAGGTATTCCACGCCTTCGAGCTTTTTGAGACTCTCTTCTGAGATATAGTTAAAGTCGGTGACGTATGCGAAGTTGCCTATACGGAATGCGTAGCACAACATCTTGAGATGCAACAGCGGTATCGGCTCGATGGTTAAATCGTTGATAACTATGGGTTTGCCGTCTTCTATGTCAATGAGGTTATAAGTCGGTGCGCCAGGATAGAGCTCGCTCTTATCGACGAATGCGTAAGAGTATTCGCGTTTGATTTCTTCTTGCGCTTCAGGAGAGGCGTATATCGGCATAGAGATGTCCTGCAGAAAATTGAACGAGCGCACGTCGTCCAAGCCTCCGATGTGATCCTTGTGCTGGTGCGTGATGAGGATGGCGTCGAGGTGCTTCACGTTCTCGCGCAGCATCTGCTGACGGAAATCCGGACCCGCATCGACGCATACAGTCGTTCGCTCCGTCTGTATCAAAATGGACGTGCGCAGACGCTTATCGCGGGGGTCTGTCGAACGGCAAACCTCACAGTCACAGCCGATTACGGGAACGCCCTGCGATGTGCCGCAGCCTAATATGGTAACCTTCATCATAGTCTTAAAAATCGATGCAAAGATAAAAAAATCATTGCAAATAACGAAAAAATATCGCTATTTAATATAAAATTCGTATCTTTGCAAGTTTGTTAGTATGTCATCAGTAAGATGAAGGCTATAGTCAGGTTTTTTAGGCAAAGAGCGATAAATGGATTCCTCAAACGCAAGAAATCCTGTGTCCTCCCGGATATCGCAAAGTATCCGTCGATAGCTATTTTGCTTGACCAGGACCAGTTTAAGAACTATAAAGAGATTGAGGCAACGCTGAGACGACTCTTCACACTTAAACGTTATACCTTCATCGTGTACGTCGACGCACTGCCGAAAGACGTGATGCAGACCGACCGTTATTTCTTTATCAGAAAAGAGGATTTCAACTTCTGGGGACTGATAAAACAGAATAAAAAAGAGTCGCTGCTGTGCCTGTCGTTCGACCTGGTCATTGATTTCACCAAGATGCCTGACGAACTGCTGACTAACACTTACATCATGACGTTGATTAACAATACGTTCAGGATGACTTTCGGAAATACATGTCCTGCCTTGTACGACATGGTCATTGATTCGAAAAACGAAGACGATATGTTGCACAGGATAGAGATTTTGAAAAATTATCTGTCAATGTTATTAGGACAAAGATGAAAAAGAACCCGTTTATAGGTACAGGAGTTGCACTGATTACTCCGTTTAATGACGATTATTCCGTTGACTATCAATCGTTAAGGGATATTGTTGATTATACTTTGCAGAATGGCGCCGATTTCCTTGTGGCTCTTGGCACCACCTCCGAGGCTCCTACGATGAATTCTGAGGAGAAGGCGAAAGTCACCAAGACCATCATCGAGACCGCCAACGGACGCTGTCCGATATTGCTGGGCATGGGCGGAAACAACACCTCTGCGCTTATCGACAACATCAGAAATCAAGACTTCAAAGGCATCGATGGCATATTGAGCGTCGTGCCATACTATAACAAACCCAACCAGCGCGGCATGAAAGCCCATTTTCTGCATGTCGCCGACGTGTCGCCGGTGCCGGTGGTGCTTTACAACGTGCCGGGCAGGGTGGGAGTGAACCTTCAGGCCGCCACGACAGTGGACCTTGCCAAGCATCCGAACATCATCGCGGTGAAAGAGGCGTCTGGCAACCTGCAGCAGATCATGGAGATATTGCGCGACAAACCATCAGATTTTACAGTGCTATCAGGCGACGACGGCATCACTCAGCCAATGATGGCTCTGGGCGCAAAAGGCGTGATATCTGTAGCAGCGAATGGCTATCCTAAGCCATTCTGCAAGATGGTGCATTGCATGCTGGAAGGTAAGCAGGATGAAGCTCTGAAACTGCATTATCAGATGCTGAAGATGAACGGTCTGATTTTCGCCGACGGCAACCCTGCTGGTATTAAGGCTCTTATGGCTCATGCGGGTCTTTGCAAGAACGTGCTTCGTCTGCCATTGGTGCCAGTGAGCGATAACGTGCGTCAAGATATTGAAAATGAATATGATACAAATTTGAAATAAATTAAAATTTAATAAAATGAAAAACAAATTATTCTTAATCATCTGTTTGCTTCTGTCATTGGGATTGACAGCACAGGAAAAGAACCTTAACAAACTCATGCAAGAACGCAATGAGTACTATTTCACTTTTGAGTTGAATGGAAACGACAACCTGAAGAAGATTGCCCATACGATTTCTGTTGACCGTGTCGACGGTAACATCGTCACAGCTTATGCCAACAACAAGGAATTCGCTGAGTTCCAGAAGATGGGTTACGAAATCACACTTCAGACACCTCCTTCAATGTTAGAAGAACACGTGATGTGGGATGGCAACAACCGCGCCGCTTACGACTGGGATCAGTACCCTACATATCCGGCATACGAAGCTATGATGTATCAGTTCGCAACAGACCATCCTGACAAATGCGAGATCATTGAACTCGGAACACTGCCGAGCAACCGTAAGATTTTGATAGCACACATCAACAACGGAAGCGGCGCGGGAAAACCTAAGTTCTTGTACACCTCGACTATCCATGGTGACGAGACAACAGGCTGGATGTTGATGCTCCGTATGATTGATTACATCCTTGAAAACCCTACACTTCCTGAGTGCGCTAACGTGTTGGAAAACATTGACCTCTATGTTGGTCCTAACACCAACCCTGACGGCACATACCATGGCGGCAACAACAGCGTGAGTGGTGCTACACGTTACAACGCCAATGGTGTTGATATGAACCGTAACTACGCAGATCCACATGAGGGACCACATCCTGATGGCGAGGCATATCAGCAAGAAACACAGTGGTTTATGCAGTTCGCTGCTGACAACAACTTTGTGATGGGTGCCAACTACCACGGTGGTGCAGAAGTCATGAACTATCCTTGGGACAACACCTACACACTCCATGCTGACGATGCTTGGTATCAACTTATCTCTCATGAATATGCCAACTTATGCCACGCGGTGAGTTCAAGTTACATGACCGGTTACAACAATGGTATTACCAACGGCGCACAATGGTATATGATTGGCGGTGGCCGTCAGGATTATATGAACGGCTACGCAAACTGCCGTGAGATGACAATTGAGTGCTCAAACACCAAATGCCCAAGCGCCAGCCAGATGCCAAATTTCTGGAATATCAACAAAAACTCTATTTTTGCCTTTATGAACCAGGTCCTCAACGGCATCCACGGCACAGTTGTTGATGCTGAGTCAAAGGCTCCGATAGGTGGCGCTACAATCACTCTGTCAGGTCACGACGACCAGTATTCAAAGGTTGAGACACAGCTTCCTGGCGGTGACTTCCATCGTCCGGTGAAGGCAGGGACTTACACCGTCAGAGTTACCAAGAATGGTTATGAGCCATACGAGACAACGGTGATAGTGGTTGACAATGAGGCAATTACATTAAATATTGAACTGGTTGGTCTCACAGGCGTTACCGCTGATTTCGAAGCGGATGCCACCACTGTTAACATCGGCACCAGCGTACATTTCACCGACATGTCGTGGGCTGCTCAGATTACCAACTGGGACTGGGAGTTCGAAGGCGGTACACCTGCCACTTCGACAGCACAGAATCCTACCGTGACATACAATGCAGCTGGTTCATTCGGAGTTCGTCTCACCGTGACTAACGCGGCTGGAGACAGCGACACCAAATATATGCCAAGTTATATCTCGGTTGAATCGGCATACAACATGACAAATGGCACTGTAAGCACCTGTGATGCAATGTTTTACGATGACGGAGGCCCGAATGCCAACTACACCGATAGTAAAGACTACACGATGACATTTACACCTGCAACAGAAGGCGGTATTGTCGAAGTGGCATTCCAATCATTTGAATTAGAAAACACATACGACATCCTTTACATCTATAATGGAACGTCAACGAGCGCCCCACAAATTGGTCAATATACCGGCAATAATAGTCCGGGCACAGTAACGGCAACAAATGCTGCAGGTGCACTGACATTCAGATTTACCTCAGACTATAGCGTGAACAAGTTCGGCTGGGTCGCTCATGTCGGCTGTGTCGGTATCTCTGCAGTGACAGCAATAGCATCTGTCGAAATGGACACGATATGCACAGCACAAACCAATACATTGCACGTTGTTGCAGCGGGTGGAACAGAAAACTACACCTATTCGTGGTCGCCAGCCACTTATCTCAACAACGCGAATACGGCCAATCCAGTGTTTACACCTGGAGAGATAGGTGACTATACATACACAGTGACAGTCACCGACGGCGTCACAACGGCGACGGCTTCAGTCCAATTCACGGTAACTGGTTGCTTGGATGTTGATGAAAATATAGCTGAGAATGTATCGGTATATCCAAATCCTGTCTCATCGGTGCTCAACATCGGCGGACTGAACGACTTCACAAATCTTGAGGTGAAGATCATCAACCTTCAAGGACAAGTTGTGATGACTGCTGTCAACTCATTGGAAATCAATGTGAAAGATGTTGAATCGGGAATTTATTTCCTCAACATCGATTGCGACGGAACCCAGATAATCAAGAGAATTGTCGTGGAATAATAATCCACAATAATTTTCTTTGAAAAGACGTTTAGAGATAGCTAAAAAAATAGTAATTTTGCAGCATGCTTAAAAATAGGTTTTTCTTATCGGTGCTTGTATGTCTGATGCTGTGCGTTTCGTGCAGTAAATACAAGAAGTTGCTGAAAGGAACGGACAACGAGGCGAAGTATAAGGCCGCCTTGGAATATTATGAAAAGAAGAATTATGACCGTGCCTTACAGCTCTTCGACGTGATGCAGGCGTATTACCGCACCAAGCCAGAAGGTGAGACGATCTCTTATCTCACTGCGGAATGCTATTACAATAAGAAGGACTATTACATCGCAAGCAGCTATTACAAACGTTTCGTGACGCGTTATCCTCTTTCGGTAAATGCCGAAGATGCCATGTTTAAGAGCGCGATGTGTTATTATATCATCTCGCCGAAGACAAGTCTCGACCAGTCGGATACCTACACCGCGATAAAAGAGTTTCAGACTTTTACCGATGTCTATCCGCAAAGTCCGAGGGTGGCAGAGGCTAATGCACGCATCGACACTCTTCGTACAAAGCTGGAGGATAAGGATTACGACATCTGCAGGCTATATTTCAAGATGGAGGAATATCAGGCCGCAATCACCAGTTACGAGGCGTTTTTGAAAGATTATCCGGCAACGAAATATCGTGAGGAGATCCTTAACAACATGGTTATCAACTATTATCGTTACGCCGAAAACAGTGTCAAGTCGAAACAGCGTGAGCGTTATGAGCTGGCATTGGAGAAATATAACACACTCTGTTATGTCTTCCCGGATAGCGAATATATCGAAAAACTGGAGCCTACTGTTAAGAAAATCAGAGAGAAATTAGAACAATACAAATCGAATAAATAAAATGATAGATTTCAGAAAAGTTAAGACGGAAACAACCGCAATCACACGTCAGAAAGACCAGTTCTATGTTGGAACAGGTAATATCTACGAAACCGTTGCCATCCTTGCCAAGAGAGCAAACCAGATAGCAACAGAAGAGAAGCAGGAGCTCAACAAGAAGATTGAGGAGTTCGCTTCACAGAACGATTCTCTTGAGGAAGTTTTCGAGAACAAGGAACAGATCGAGGTGGCAAAGTTCTATGAGAGACTGCCGAAGCCTACACTTATCGCCATCGACGAGTTCTTGAACGACAAGCTTTACTATCGTAATCCTAACAAGCAGAACGAAGGTGACTTCTAAAAAGATTCTGATCGGGATTACTGGAAGCATTGCCGCCTACAAGATTCCCCTTCTGGTTCGACTCCTGAAGAAGGATGGACATGAGGTTCAGGTCGTGATGACCGATGCGGCAAAAGATTTCGTAACACCACTCACGTTAGCAACGCTGAGTGGTTTGCCCGTTTTATCGAAGGGCTTCGACCCTGAGACAGGCAAGTGGAACAGTCACGTGGAGCTTGGTCTGTGGGCCGACCTCTTCGTGATAGCTCCTGCCTCGGCCAACACCATAGCCAAGATGGCGATGGGCGCTGCCGACAACTACCTCCTCACGGTGTGTCTGTCGGCGAAATGCCCGATAATGTTCGCTCCGGCGATGGACCTCGACATGTACAAACACCCTGCCACACAGGAAAACATCCGCACGCTCATCAGTCGCGGATACCGTTTCATAGCGCCGGCATCGGGTGAGCTGGCGTCGGGGCTCTGTGGGGAGGGCAGGATGGAAGAACCACAGGAGATATACAACCGCATCAAGGAATATTTCCAAAATGAACAACGTTTCGCAGGCAAGAAAGTGGTGGTGACAGCGGGGCCGACATACGAAGCCATCGACCCTGTCCGTTTCATCGGCAACCACAGCTCGGGTCTTATGGGTATAGAGATAGCGCGTGCCTTCGCCGACCAGGGTGCCGACGTGTCGCTGGTGCTCGGACCGTCGTCGATACGCCCGGAGAGAAGCAATATACAAGTGATTCCGGTGACATCGGCGAAAGAGATGTTCAACGCCACGACAGCAGCATTCAAGAAAGCCGACATCGCAGTATTGAGTGCAGCCGTCGCTGACTTCCGTCCGGAAGAGGCGGCAAACCAGAAAATCAAGAAAGAACCTGGAAAGGACACGATGACACTGAAGCTCGTCAAGACGGAGGATATCCTCAAGACCTTAGGCGAGAACAAGAAAAACAACCAGATACTAGTGGGATTCGCACTCGAGACGGAGAACGGCATTGAGAACGCGAAGAAGAAACTGCACACTAAAAACCTCGACATGATCGTTCTAAACACGATGAATGAGGCTGGCGTGGGATTCAAGACGAAGACCAACAAGGTGAACATCATCACTAAAGACGATAAGATAACCGCCTATGAGCTCAAACCGAAGAGCGAGGTGGCTAAAGATGTGTTAAACGCTGTTTATCAATTAGTTGCAAAATAATTATTATGAAAAAAATAATCCTTCCGATATTGTTTTTACTCTGTTTCCTGTCGCAGATGAGCGCCCAGGAGTTTAATATCCAGGTGACAGTCAACACGAGACAGGTGGCAGGTACCGACCAACGTATCTATGAGGCGCTGCAAGAGGCGGTGATGAATTTCATGAACAACCGCGCTTGGACAAACATCAGATTTGAAGAGCATGAACGTATCGAAGGATCAATGGTTATAGTGGTGAAAGACCGCGAGGGTAACCATATTTCGAGTGAATTGAACATCGCTTTTCGCCGTCCGGTGTATAAGTCTAATTACAACTCGCCGATATTGAATTACGTCGACACCGACTTCAACTTCACATACATGGAGTCGGAACCGCTCGATTTCAATGAGAACGCATTCTTGTCGAACCTCACCTCAATGTTGGCGTTTTATGCTTATTACGGACTCGGATTGTATTTCGACACATTCGGACTTTATGGCGGAGACCCGATGTATCAGGTGGCCGACCAGATTGTGACACAGGCTCAGAGCTCCACCGAGGCAGGATGGAAAGCCTTCGACAGCTATCGTAACCGCTATTGGCTGCTCGAGAACTTCACCAACACGGCTTATCGCCCGCTTCGTCAGTATATGTATGAGTATCATAGACTTGGACTTGATGTGATGGGGAGTGGCAAGGTCGATGAAGGGCGTGCCAATATGACGAAATCGCTCGATTATGTGAAAGCTGTGTATAGCAGCAAGCCTAATCTGTATTTCCTTCAGATACTCAACGACACCAAACGCGACGAATGGAAAAACGTCTATTCAGAAGGACCTCAGCAGGAACGTACCAAAGCTGTCAATATCTTCCGTGAACTTGACCCGACACATTCCGAGGAGTACGAGCAACTGCTGACCGCCAAACCGAAACTCTAAGCAATGCTGAAACATCTCGCTATCGGTAACTACGCCCTAATCGATTCATTGTCAATATCGTTCGATGATGGGTTTAGCGCTATTACCGGCGAGACTGGAGCAGGAAAATCAATATTACTTGGCGCTTTAGGCTTCGTCCTCGGTGAGCGTTCCGACTCAAGCATTATGCTCGATGAGTCGAAGAAATGTACCGTGGAAGCGACGTTTGTCGTTGATAATGAGAGATTTAAATCATTCTTTGAAGAAAACGACCTTGACTTTGATGAAGAGCTGATCTTACGTCGTGAACTGACGCCTACAAAGAAATCCAGAGCTTTCATTAACGACACGCCTGTAACAGCCCAGCAGTTGAAAGAACTTGGTAACCAACTGGTTGACATCCATTCACAACACGATTCGCTGCTGCTGACTAATGCCGATTTCCAGCTGAAAATTGTCGACGACGCTGCTGATAATACTCTGTTACTACTTGATTATCAACAAGTTTATCATAAATTTGTTTCTTTAAGAAATGAATTGAAATCGCTTCGCGAGATGTCACAGAAAAATGTTGCTGAAAACGATTTTCTGGCATTCCAACTTGACGAACTGGTGAAGGCTGACTTGCAGGATGGCGAGTATGAAGAAGTGAGTCAACGGCTCGAACTCCTTGAAAACGCTGAGGAGGTGAAGACATTGCTTGCCCAGTCGACCAATCTGTTACAGGATTCGGAAATCTCGATTCTCAACCAGCTTAACGAATTGAAATCCACTGTGGAGCGTTTGAGAAGATATATTCCGGAGGCGGAGCAATATCTTGAGCGACTTGAATCGACCAAAATAGAACTTAAAGACATAGCGCAAGACCTTGATTCTCTTCAAGATAGCACCCAATTTGACGCTGAATCTTTGAGTGAGATACAAGAACGTTTTGACCTTATCCAGCGATTGATGTTGAAACATCACGTTCAGAATTACGAGGATTTGCTGAGGATTAGGGAAGAACTTCAACAAAAAGTGGGTGCCTTTGCTAATATTGACGAACAGATCGCCAAGAAAGAACAGGAATTCAAGGAATGCGAGAAAGAGCTAGCGCAACTTGCTGATAATCTGTCGGTTAAACGTAAAAAAGTAAAGGTGTCGTTCGAGAAATCGGTGACAGAGATATTGAAGCAGCTGAAGATGCCTCATGCTGTTTTCGAGATTGCAATTTCAGATAATACTGAGTTTTCGGAGACAGGCAAGGATAAGGTTCGTTTCATGTTCTCGGCTAACAAGGGCGTGAAACCCGATGATATGAGCCGCGTGGCTTCTGGTGGCGAACTCTCACGTCTGATGCTGGCTATCAAGGCGGTGGCGGCCGAGAGCAACTATATCCCCACTTTGATTTTCGATGAGATAGATACAGGCGTCTCCGGCGAGGTGGCGTCAAAATTGGGCGACATTATGCAGAAAATGGGGGAGAGCCTGCAGATTATCTCTATTACGCATCTGCCACAGATCGCATCAAAAGCCAAGAACCATTTCTTTGTGTATAAGGACGAGAGCGAACAAAAATCACGCTCATGCATAAGATTGTTGTCTCACGATGAGCGTGTTACGGAAATCGCAAAGATGCTTTCCAACGATAAAATAACCCCGGAAGCAATCCGTGCCGCCGAGGTACTTATTAAGAGTTAAAAGAACGCAAAGGATAAATACGTCGCTTCGCGCTCTTTTAACTTTTATCTATTATCTATTATCTTTTATCTAAAGATTTCCTTGTACTTCAACTCCTTGACAGTTCCAAACTTACCAAGAGCTTTCATGTCGATCTGTTTCTTGTTGCCCGACATCATGATGATGATAGGACGGTCGGCGATGTTCTTCTTGTAGAAGTCGTAAACGTCTTTGTACTCGGTCTTCTTGATGATGTCAGTTGTCTTCTGACGTGGGTCCTCTTTGTAGCCCTGCTCCAGCCAATTGTTTACGCTGATAGGCATCTGTCTGAAACCGATGTAGTCAGAGGCACGTGACAATATCAAAGCGTCTTTTGAGGCGTTGAACTTCTCCATACGTTCAGGCATGTCGGTGATGAGTTCGCGTAATGCCTCAATGCCGTCGTTGGTCTTGTCGGACTGCGTTCCGAGGAAGGTGAATAGGAATCCTGGCTTTCTGTTGAGATAGTCAGACATGAAATAACCATAGGCGGTATAACCCAGCGAACGGAACTCTCTAATTTCTTGGAACACAATTGAATACATATCGGTGCCGAAGTATTTGTTGAATACCTGTGCCACGGCTTTGTCGTGCTCATTCAAGGTCTCGCTCGGCACATGCATGAAGATGTTGCTCTGGCGGAACTTCTTGTTATGGGCGATAAACACCTGATTATCAGTGAAGTTGTTCTCGGCTTTAAATTTCTTTTCGACCTTAACAGCATCCGACTTGATGATGTTGTGTTTTGTCAATGCATCTATAACCTCTTGATTTTTCAAGTTTCCGACAAATGCGATGACGCCGCTGTAGTTGTGGGCTGTCTTGACCTCGTTGAGGAGGTTCTCGCCACTGTTTTTCTTCCATTTCTTGATAGGTGTCTCGCTGAGATAGCTTGATTTCTCGCCGTAAAGTGCATATTGGCGTACCGCTTGGCCCCATTCTGAAGCGTCTTCTTTCAAAGTCTCCTCAGCCATGAGTTCTTCTTGTACGATGATGTTTATCTTTTTCTCGTCATTGGCTGGTCTTGTGAGTTTTTCTTCGCAGAGCTCCAAGATGCGGTCCAGGTCTTTCTCGAAACCTGAAATCTGGATAGTGTTGGTGCTTGCGTCGGCGAAGATGGCAAGGTCTGCACCAAGTTTCTGAAGCTCAAGGCTGAACTGTTCGAAATCCATGCTCTCGGTGCCTTGCATGCTCCAGTATTGCATAGCGCGCTCAAGGTCGGGATCGTCAAGGGTTCCATAGTTTAATATTATGTTTAATGTGAAGATGTCGTTATATGGATTCTTTGTGGAAATCATTGTGTAACAGTCGTTTACCTTTGTGATGTTGACATCCTTGTTGAAGTCGATGACCTGTGGCTTCACTGCCGGCACTTCTTCTGCTTCGATCATCTTGGCGAACTCCGACTTGGCATCGGTATTCTTGGCCTCGATAGGTTTCCAGTTCGGTTTGTCGACTTTATCCTTCTCCGGGAATCCCATCTTCGAGCGAATGTCGAGGTAGTCATCGCCGAAGTATTTGTTGGCGATGTTAACTATCTCGTCTTTTGTGATGGTTTTAATACGTTCAGTCTCAGAGAGATACTCATCGTAAGTCATGCCGCGCTGCTCGAGTTCAAGGAAGAGGTTTGCAAGACGGCCGAGGCTCTCTGATTCACGTTCGCGTTCTTTCAGCATGTTGGTGCGGATAGCCTCGAAGAGGTCGTCGCTGAATTCACCATTCTTCAGTTTGTTCAAGCTGGCGAAGACATAGCTTTCGGCGTCCTCGTGCGACTGTCCCACGAGTTTTGGGATATAGAGGATGATGTTGGCTCCGTGGTCTTCAAGTGACAATGGCATAAGCATGGCAGCCATGATGTTGCCTTCGAGCATGTCTTTGTCCATGATACCTGTCTCGCCGTTGGTGAACACTTCGCAAGCTATCGACAATGGCAGATAGTCTGGATCTGAAATCTTCACACCTTTCCATGCCAAAACGCCAATTTTTACTGGGGTCATTCTCACCTCATCGATAGTGGCGCCATTGAATTCAGGCAAAGTATATTCAGGCTGTTTCGGGAGTTCACCTTTGCGCCATGTGCCGAATTTCTTTGCCACGATAGGCTCAATCTCGTCGATGTTGAAGTCGCCAACGAGGATAAGGGTCATGTTGTTAGCAACATAATAGGTGTTGTAGAACTCGCGCATCTTGCTGGTCTGAGGGTTCTTCAGATGCTCTGTCAGACCGATGATAGGACGGCCGTAAGGATGATCGCCGAAGATTTTCTTGAACATATACTCTTGGAAGGCGTTGATAGGACCGTCGCCGTACATGTTCTTCTCTTCATATACGGTCTCAAGCTCGCTCTGGAACAGACGGAACACAGGGTTGCGGAAGCGCTCCACATACACGTCCATCCATTTCTCAATCTGGTTTGACGGGAAGGCGTTGAAATACATCGTCTGGTCGTAAGCTGTGCCTGCATTCAAACCTGTGCCGCCCATCTTGGTGAGGATGACGTCGACCTCGTTCGGGATGGCGTAGTCGGTTGAGGCGATTGATAACTCGTTGATTTTCTTTTGTATAGCAGCACGAGCCTCGGCGTCGGTGGTCTCATGAAGCTTGTCGTACATGATATCGATGCTGTCGAGATACACCTTCTCGGCTTCCCAGTTGATGGTGCCGATGCGGTCGGTGCCTTTGAACATGATATGCTCGAAATAGTGAGCCATACCTGTAGCGTCGGCAGGGTCGTTCTTGCTTCCGGCGTGCACATAAACAGCGCCGTAAGCCTGCGGTGAGCTGTGGTCCTCGCACATCACCACCTTCAATCCGTTGTCAAGTGTCGTGGTCTTGACTTTCAGCTGAGCGTTTGCAATGTTGACGCTCAACAAGATAGCTAATACTAATAATAATCTTTTCATTTCTTTTAACTTTTATCTATTATCTTTTAACTTTATTAAATCTTCAAAAGAAATTCCATACATTTCCATTTTCTTGAAAAACTCTGGCACTTCCGTTTCCAGAAACTCCGTTTTCTGCTCTTCGAGAATCATCTCGCGGGCATTTTCACAAACATAGAAGCCGATGCCACGCTTTGTAGCTATGATTCCCTTGTTCTGCAGGCGTTCGAACGACCTCATCACGGTGTTGGGGTTCACGCCGAGCTCAATGCCAAGCTCCCTCACCGAAACGACTCTGTCGCCGCTCCTGAACTCGTCATTCAGGATACGCTCGCATATCAGGTCGTAAATCTGCAGGTATATCGGCTTGTTTTTACTAAAATCCATAATTAATATTTTTGTGTCTTAATTTTAAAATAGGTAAGCCAAAGCATCACTACTGAAATCACGATTTCAACCACGAAGGCGACGCGTATCATGATGTAAATGAAACGCTTGATGATTTCTTCGGCGTTATCTGCGTCCATGTAGGTAAACATCGTTCTATGATTTGTCACATAATTGACAAAAACAATCAGGAAGAGTATGATTAAAAGCACGATAATGCCAATCATCTTGCCTGTCTTACGCTTTTTGAAGATCATGTTTCCAAACATGAAAATAGATGAAAGCATCAATACGCTGAAGATGTCGGAAAAGATAATCCATGCTGGCGTCATCATACTTGTATATTTATCAAATTCTTCTGGATTCATCATCATATTAGTCTCAAACACATTTCTTATCTGCTCGTATTGGTTGAAATAACCGGCGATTGCAAAGCCTTCGTAAGGCCCGCCAAACAATGCGAGAATTGAGTCGACTGCGAGTGCGCCCGCTATATATACTATAGGTGCTGCTATGGCGCAGTAAAACACCATGCTGATGAATTTCTCCAAGGCCGATGCCGGCATCATGGCGTATCCTATGCCTTTACGGGCATCGTTGCACGACTTGTAAAGCGCGGCAGGGGTGAGGATCAAGAGGATTTTTGTCAGCGACTCGATCATGCTGATGCGCATATAAGCCTCCATGTGACCATCGTTAGGTGTCAAACTGGCGATGAGCCATAATGCCACAGGGATTGCCCATAAAATGATGAGAGTAAGGCTCAAGTTATGGAAGAAACTGGCGCCATCATATTTGATGACTTTCCCTAATCTGTTGATATTTAGTGTATTGTTCATTTCATTAAGTTTTTGATGGTTTCTTTGTTTTTCATAACAGCATTGAACAGCGCCTCAATGTTGATGTTGCTCTCTTCGTTGTTCACATTGCGCATCACGTTGATGTAGCCGCCTGGCAGCATCTCAGTGTAGTAAGCGTTGTCGAGTCTCTCTGGACCGTATTCGAAGAAAATCTTCTCAGTGATCTGCGAGAAGCTGGCGTTGAGCAGCACGTCGTCGCGGTCGAGGATGACGATAGGGTCGATGAGGTTCTCCACATCTTTCACCTGGTGTGTCGAGATGATGACGGTGGTCTCGTCGTTGCAATATTGCGAAATAACCTTGCGGAACAAGGCTTTCGAAGGGATGTCGAGGCCGTTGGTAGGCTCGTCCAAGAAGAGATAGTCGGTCTTCAACGACATGGCACAGGCGAGGAGGGCTTTCTTCTTCTGACCATGCGACAGCTCATTGAATTTCTTGTTAAGATCGACTTCAAGCTCCTTCATCAGTTTGTTAAAGAGCTCGTAATCGTAGCGAGGGTAGAAGACACCTGTTTTTTTGATGAATTTCTCAGGTGTTGTGTCCTCGGTTATCACTTCCTCTGGCAGGAAATACACGTTTTGCAGGAATTCCGGTTTCCTCTCTGATGGCACGAAGCCGTCGACGGTGACTTCTCCATGCTGTGGCTTCTGCAGACCGCATATTAATTTTAATAAGGTGGTCTTGCCGACGCCGTTCTCGCCCAAGAGCCCGTAGATGTTGCCCTTCTGGAACTCCAGGCTGATTCTTCTGAAGACTTGCGTGTTTTTGTACGCGAAGTCCAAGTTGTTGATTTTGATCATGTTATATAATATTTGTTGTTAATTTTATGCTGTACTAGTCATCTAATACACTGCAAAAATACAACAAATTTTTTACATGTCAAGAAAAAAGTGAAAAAATTTTAAAAATTATTTTTTTATGCTTAGGATAACACCTAACGCCACTCCCAAGGCAGCTGCAAACAACACCTGGTAAGTGCCTGGCAATAAGAAGGTTATGGTGTGAGCTGGATACCAAAACAGCGGTATAGTCTTCTTGAACACGAAGCCGTATTGTATGTTCCAGTTGATTTTTTCTGCCATGGTCTGCTGAATGCAAAGTGGACTGCTGAAAAAGCCGGCCAAGCTGCCACCAGTCTCGGCGATGTGGATGTCGGTGATCTTGTGGAACGTCATGAAAACCGGCGCAAACAGGGTGTTCATCAGCACGCTGACGCACAACGCAACGAAAAACTTGCCCCAGCTGAGGTTGCCTATGAACCACATAGCCGCCTTACCGTTGAGGTGGAAGCCTTTGTCGAGCAAGACCACCGTTCCGGTCTTGAAAATCGTCATTGCGGAGGCGATGACAACGCCTAAAACGCCCCATACGAGCATCTTCGGCAGGAGTCCGAAGCCTTTTTTTAGGTAAACGCCTTCTCTGATTCTCAATGAGAGCATCTCGCCAAATGTCCCTAAAATCGCGAACTTGAAGAAACTCATCAGAAGCCCGTGGTTATTGGTGTTGCGGATAAACCAGTCCCATGCTCCCGGGATAAAAGCGAAGCCGCAGATGACTGCGGCTATAACAATAATGGTGATTTTGTCTGATATTTTCATATTTTATTGAATTACAATTCGTTGAGTGAAAACTCCGATTTTTAATAGATAAATTCCTGGTTTGAGATTAGGGTTGAATGAAATGACATCTCCCTCATAGGCGTTGTCCAGAGGTTTTGAAAACACTATTTTCCCCATCATATCGTAAATGCTGATTTCAGATTGTCTCTTGAGCGAACCCGTAATAATGATGTTTATTTGACCGGATGTTATGTTCGGATAAATTTTGACAATATGCTCATCGATTTCATAATAACTAATGAATTCATTCAGCATTTCTCTCAAGTATTGTGTCCTTTTACGAAGAAAAAAATCGGTATAGTTTATATCTTCCATCCAAGTATCATAATTCTGTGGATAACCGAATCTCTGGCTTTGTGTTGGAATCTCCTGCTGTATATCGTTTTTAACTTCTGTAAGATGGTGCGAAATCTTAGAATAGGAGAGGTGTGTGTCCATTAGTTCCACGAACCTTTCTGAAAACCTTGCGACAAAACCCTCATTTGCAAGAAGCTTTCTAAATAATAAAGTCGCTAACTGACCGTCGGTTGTGGCGTTTGCGAACACATCAAAATTTATGCCTATGAAACATGCGTCGCCGTCCTTGAAGAAAAATCTCCATTTCCCACCTTCTTGCTGCCAACTGCACATGTTGTTTGAGGGCCAGTCGAGATTTGCGCTGTATAATTCGAAAATCTGGTAGTCGATAAAGCTACTTATATCGAAGAAATTGTCAACAATAGCGTAATCATCTGGGTTTGAGAGATCGGCTGTCTCAAGCCACAACATCATGTTGATAAATTGCGTTCCATCGCCGTAATCGACCAGATGTTCCCAATTCGACATGATGTTCAATGACTCAAGGTCGGCGTTCAAATGGTTCTCGAGGTAGCGTTCGTCAGGCTTCTCATGGATGAAATAAATACCCCAATACTCGCCGTTTAGGAATAGTATAATCGGCCGTGAAGCCAACGGCTCGATGTCAAGACCGCTACTTACAATCATGTTGCATACATGGTCTTGTATTCCCGCCTGATTCCAGGAGCTCCTTAATGGCTTTATTGTGAGATGCTTGAAATCGTTAAGGGAGATGTTGTCGAAAAATTTGTGTTTGAAGCGTTTTTTGCCATATTCCTCCCTGGCATAAATCTTCATGCCTTTCTGTTGGAAACGTCGTCCATTTCCTCCGTGAGTCCTCAATCCCGCTTTCTGGTTGATGCCGGTGTTGTCGATTTCATAAAACTCGATATTCATCATTATCTCCCAATCACGTCCCGACTGATAATAATTGCCAGTCCAATAGGGATCTTGTGGGTCAAAATACACACCTGGGACGAAAATCCCAGTGTAATAATCAAATAAATCCAGCGAATCGGCGCATATCGATATTACAGGCAACCCATGAGAGTCGCAGCCAAGAGTATTTATGAAATAACTGTTAGTAAGCACGTCGCTGACACAATTCCCGTCATCGTCAAAAGCGGCAGCCCTTATCACAATACAATGATTCACAGATTCTGGCACATAAATAAGGTCTTCAGGCGAGATTTGTATTGTGTAGATGTTTGAATGCGAATACAGACTCTCATCCAAAAACAGAGGCGCTTCGTACAGCATAGAATTCGCCGTAGGAGTGCCTCCGTTGGTTGTATAACGAATATGATGTGCTTTGTTGCATGTTAACTCGAGATTGAAGCTGTTATCGTAGAAACCTCCTGAGTGTGAGAATGTTACGGTATCTTGCGAATACAGACAAATCTGTAACATCATCAATAAGAATGCAACGAAGCATATCTTCTTCATCATCTATAGTATAAGTCGAAACTATTTCTCAATTCTGATACGTGCATCGACAGCCACCACGTTCTTCGGATTGCCAAGCAACGGGTTGAGGTCCATCTCAGCAATCTCAGGAGCTGCCATCACCAAGGCGGCTACTCTTGCAATCTGCTCAGCATAGACATTGACGTTGACTGGCTGCTGACCGCGAACGCCTTGCAAGATTTTGTATCCACGGAGGTGGGTGAGGGCTTCCTTGGCTTCATCAGCGCTGATTGGCACCAATGAGCTCTGGACGTCTTTCAAGACCTCGATGAAGATGCCGCCCAAGCCAAAGAACACCTGATGTCCGAACTTCTTGTCGCGAATGGCTCCGATGTAAACCTCAGTGCCGTCAAGCATAGGGTACATCTCCACTGCGTAGGTGTCTTTGATAGCCATCAAACGGTCAAACTCCTTGCCGACGGTCTCGATGTCGCGAACGTTCAAGGTCACGCCGCCCACGTCTGACTTGTGGACAGGGCCGACGACCTTCATCACGAGAGGATAACCCACCTCGTTGGCGAAGTCCAATGCCTGCTGTTTCTTGTCGACGACGCGGATCTGTTTCTGTGCGATGCCTGCTGCGTCGAGGAGTTCGTAAATCTTATCAGGAGCGATATATCCGTTCTCGCAGCTGTCGATGCACTTGCGGATGCGGGCTGTGTCGACCTTTGGCATCTCCACATTCTCAGGCTGTGGCTTCGGAGTGTTATAGACCTTGCAGATAGCATTACCCAACACGCACTCTTCTGGGAAGTTGATACGGCCTTTTGCGATGAAGTCTTCAATCTCATCTTTCACGTTGATGATTGAAGGCAAAACAGGGAAGATAGGCTTTTTGCATGTCTTCATCTTAGCGTCGAGCAGGTCATATACCTCTTTGTTGCTGAACAATCCTGGTGAGCCAAAGATGACAACCGAGAAGTCGATGTCGGTGTATTCGTTCTCGACGGTGTCGATGATATATCCGAGCTGCTCGGCTGTTCCTGTCGCGAGGAAGTCGATAGGGTTGCCCACTGATGAGCCTGCGAAGAGTTTCTCAAGCAGGGCAGGGCTTGCCGGATGGTCTTTGAGTGAAGGCACTTCCATACCGCCGTTCGACAATACGTCTGTCAGCATGACGGCCGGACCGCCGGCGTGTGTTATCACCGCGCAGCGTTTGCCTTTGATTTCAGGGTGCATGAACACGCCGCACACTGTCGTAAGCTCCTGACGGTTCTGGCAACGCACGATGCCTGCTTTCTTGAACAATGCGTCAACAACGGCGTCGTTGGTGGCGAGGGCGCCTGTATGTGATGACGCTGCGCGGCTGCCTGCTGCCGAGCCGCCAGACTTGATAGCTGCGATATGGCATCCTTTGTTGATGAGGCTGCGGCTATGTTTGAGCAGTCTCTGTGGGTCACCGATCTTCTCCATGTAAAGCATGATGACATGGCTCGACTTCACTGGGTCGAAGGTCTCGTCGAGGTGTTCTAGCACGTCCTCGATGCCGAGTTGAGCGCTGTTACCCACTGCCCACACGCTGTTGAACTTCAGTCCGTTGCTCATGCCGTATTCCTTAATGAACACTGCTGTAGCGCCCGAGCCTGTGATGAAGTCGACGCCTTTCGGGTCAAGTGTCGGGATAGGGGTGTCGAAGCATCCTGCGTAGTTCACGTTGAGGAAGCCTGTGCAGTTAGGGCCTATCAGGCTGCCGCCGACGCTGTTGATGGTGTCGACGATATGTTTTTCAATCAAGGCACCCTCGTGGTTCTCCTCCGAGAATCCTGCACTGATGATGATGAAGCCCTTGCAGCCTTTCTCTTTTGCCAAAACATCGACGGTCTGTGCGCAGAACTTGGCTGCGATGCAGATGATGGCGCATTCCACATTCGGAAGCTCGTTGACGCTGGCGTAGCATTTCACGCCCTGCACCTCAGTCTCTTTCGGGTTCACCGCATAGACAGGACCTCTGAAAGGGCTCTCAAGAAGGTTTTTCAAAGCTTTTCCACCAGGTTTGTGGATGTCACTCGACGCACCGCACACCACGATGCTCTTCGGATTTAAAAGTTCTCTTGCGATCATATATCTTAATTTTTAATTTGTTCCAATTTTCTGCAAAAATACGATTATTTATCGGATTTTTATAATTAATATTTTTTAAAACTAAAAACTCTCAACTTCAAAACTACTCTAAACTCTACACTCTAAACTCTCAACTATTAGGCACAATAAACCTTATCGCTTGTTGGTTGTTTTCAACCACAATCTTCTCGTCCCTCAAAATCTCGCCGTCGATGGATACGCAAAATCCTTTTCCGCCTTCGATAACCACCTGTCTTGCTTGGCGATATACAACATATTTGTTGAATTTCGGATTGTCGAGATGTGTACCGTTGGTGTATGACTTTTTCAATCTCATAAATTGGATTCTCGATACCGGCTTGATGATACAAACCTCCAACAGTCCGTCCTCGTTCGATGAGCGTGGTGCGCATTTGTAGCTGCCACCCACGTATTTGCCGTTAGCGATGGTGCAGAGGCATATCTTGCCATCATTGAGTTTCTCGCCGTCGGCATAAATGGTGCATCGGGTGCGCATGCCAGTGAGAAACGCCTTAAACACCGCGATGGGATAGCACATCTTGCCTCCGATGATAGGGTAGCGGCGGATTTTGTTCATCGTCTTTGCTACAGCGGAATCCAGACCGAAATGTGTGGCGTTTAATGCATATCTGTCGTTCACCCGCATGATGTCGACCTTTGTCTCGGTGCCATGCATCACTTTCTCGACATCTCTAAACGTCTGCAAATCAGCGAAATACTTGATGTAATCGTTGCCGCTGCCGTAGGCTAACACTGCCATGCTGGCATTGGGATAGCCGTAGATGCCGCTTGCCACCTTATTTATAGTGCCATCGCCGCCACAAGCGTAAAAACGAACCTCCTCGTCGGGATGAGCCTCAAGATAATCCTTGATCTGACTGATGTTGTCTTTTGCGGAGTTGGGCGTAAATATTTCATAGTCAATGACTTCGTTCTCACGTGCAATGGCATCTTTTACCTCGTTGAGGCATGAATGCTCGCCGGCAACAGTATTGACTATGAAAATATGCTTCATCTCGTTTCCAATTAAATTTTAAATCTTCAAATAAGCGTATGTGACGACTTTGCCGGCTTTCTTTATAGCGAAATGCCATTCGTCATCCATTTTTTTGCGATAGATGCGGAGCACGTCGCCTTCCAGACTCTCGGCTTCGTAATGAATCTCCAACTCTTTGATGGTCATGTTCTCCTGCTCCTTGACGGAAAATGAGTCGAGGATCATCATGCAGTATTTGGTGTTGTTGGTGTGACGTGAGATGTCGATGTCGGAGGCTTTTATCGTCTTCTCGTAAACGAAGTCGTCTTCAGTGTAGTCGTCCTTGAATCTCTTGAACGTCGGTTCTATCGCTTTCTCTGTAATGAATTGAATATCAGGATAATGCACACTGTCGGTCTTGCGCAGGCGTCTTGTCTCTTTATCTAAAATCACCCATTCAGCCACGGCGTTGACGGCAGGTTCGTTGTTGCTTTTCAGAATCTGGTACGAACGGAAACACTTCAATACCTCAGGTCCCGATGGCCATGTCTTGAGTATGACGTCGTCATGGTCGTGTACCACGCTCTTGAACTCGAATTTTATGCGTCGAACCACCCAGAAGGCGTTGTCACGTTCGCCGAGCGTGGGCTGGTCGATGCCGAGCATCATGGCGTTGGCGTCGGCGAGCTCCTCAAACAGCGTCTGCATCATGTGCGGACTGAGTCTGTTCGCGCTGTCGCAATAGCTCGACCAAACCTTGAACTCTCTTGAAAACTGGTTATTTTCCATTCTTTTAACTCTATACTTTAAACTTTAAAACTGCTCTAAACTCTAAACTCTAAACTTTACACTTTAACTCTGCGCTGTCTCACTGCCTCAAACGTAACTATTGCCGTCGTCACGCTGACGTTGAGTGAGTCGGCGATGCCGTTCATCGGGATGATGATGTTATGGTCGGCGGCGTCGACCCACTGCTGTGAGATGCCTGTCGCCTCTGTCCCCATCACTATCGCCGAGGCTTTCCTGAAGTCGGCGTCGAGGTAGTCTATGGAAGCTTTGAGATATGTGCAATATATCGTTATGTTGTTGTCTTTCAGCCACTTGATGCATTCTTCCGACGAGCATGCGAACAGCGGCACCGAGAAGATGCATCCCACGCTGGCGCGGATAGCGTTGGGGTTATATAGGTCTGTCCGAGGGTCGGCGATGATGACAGCATCTACACCGGCGGCGTCGGCGGTGCGCAGCACCGCCCCGAGGTTTCCGGGCTTCTCCACGGTCTCCAACACTATGATGAGCGGGTTCTTCCTGCGAGGCCGGAACGACTGCAAGTCCGCGTATCTAGGGATGGCCACGGCCAACAGTCCGTCGCTGCCTTCACGGTAGGCGATTTTCTCGAACACATCCAAGGAAACCTCCTCAATCGAGCGTGCCGCTATGCCGGCACCATTCTGCGCGATGTCCGGACACACGAACAACGTGTCTACCTCGAAGCCGCACGCCACGGCGCGCTCGATTTCACGCCGCCCCTCAATAAGGATGCGGTTCTGCGCTCGGCGCTCCGAGGCCTTCTCTAACTTGATGATATTCTTTATCTTAGGGTTGGTCTTGCTAGTAATCATACCTTGGCCTCCTTCTTTCTGATTTGCGAAAATATCAAACCGACAACGACTAATACGATGCCCAGAATCTTGTTGCTGGACAGCGCCTCGATGCCTAATATGAAACTGAAAATGCCAGTAAACACTGGTATCAGGTTGCTATATACATTGGCTCTTGAAGCGCCGAGCTTGCTGAATGCAAACGCCCATAACGAATAGGCGACGGCACTGCAAAGCACGCCCAGACATACCAACGGCACTATGTATTCGCCCACGTTGCCAAAATTCGACGGCTCGAACTGTTCCATCACGATGGTCATCGGCAGGAAATAAATCATGCCAATGATATTCTGCACCCATGTGATAGTCAACGGTTTATAAAGCTTCGTCAGCTTTGCCAACGAGATGGAATAGCCTACCGCCACAATCACCGCGCAGAACAAAAATATTACACCTTTTGTTGAAGCGATAAACTCTAAGTCTTTGTTAATCAACATTATCATCATGCCGACAAACGACACGATAAAGCCAACGATGTTCATCGGCGAGAGTTTCTCCTTCAGGAAAATCGTCGCTGCCACAGGCGTCACCAACGGAATCATGGCGATGATAGCCGACCCGATGATGGGGGAGGTGTGCTTCAAACCATAGCCTTCGAAAATGAAGTATAGAAACGGCTCAAACATCGCCGCCAAAGCGAACAGCCCGAGGTGTTTTCTCTCCACCTTCTCGTTCAAGCCGAAGATAAACAGTAACGCGGTAAAGAAAACAGTAGCCACAACCAGGCGCAGAAATATCGTCGCCGTCGGGTTGAGGTTGCGGTACACCTGTGTCGACCAGATGAACGATAACCCCCAGATAATCATAGCGATAACGCCTGCGATGTGAACTAAATACCCTCTGTTTTTCATACTGCAAAATTAATTATTTTTTATCAAATTTTGTAAAATAAAATACGAATTTTTGCCGTTATATAGAAAATATTGTTAATTTTGTTTTTTGAACTGTAATGAAAAAAATCTTAAAATACTGTCTTTACCTTCTTGGCCTTATCATTGCCATAATAATTGCAATGAACATCTTTGTGCCGGTTTATGTCTATGACGAGCCGGTGCCTTTTCATGGCGAGTATCTTCATAACCCTTATCAGGATATCGACTCAACCTATTGGAAATGCTGTAACTTTCACGGACATACACGTCAGTACGCCGGTGTGACCAACGGACGTAACAACGGCAATTATATCTACGACAGCATGTATCGCATGTTCGGCTATGACCATGTGGGAATCTCAGATTATAATAAGGTGAATAATTTTGAAGATGGCATTGATCCTGGTTTTATCCCGGGTTATGAGCATGGATATAACGTGTGGAAGACCCATCAGCTGTGTCTCGGTACCAAGAAAGTGCGTCGTATCGATTATTTCCTCTATCAGACATTAAGTCATAAGCAACACACTCTCAACATGTTAGCTGACCAAAACAAGGTTGTTGTTGTGGCTCATCCGAGTTTCGTTGACGGCAGCTATAAAGTCCGCGACATGAAGTATCTCAGCAACTATCGTATCATGGAGGTGCTCAACGGTTTCGTCAACTCGCCTGAACACTGGGATATGGCGCTATCCAACGGCCATCTGATATATCTCATAGCCGACGATGATACTCATGACGTTATGAAAGTCAACGACATAGCTCTGAAGATAACGTATCTCAACACTAAAGACAACGACGCCGACCAGCTCTTCGATGCGCTTCTTTCCGGCAAGGCAGTGGGTGTCGATTTTTATCTCGACAGAGAAGAGAAAATGGAGGATAAGGTGGTCCGCTTCAAACGCGACATCCCTTATCTCAACAGCGCAAAACTCAATGGCGATGAATTTACGGTAAGTGTAACGGAACCAATAAAAAACATCAAGTTTATCGGTCAAAACGGCACCATCTTGCAGGAGCAACAGATCAGACGTGGAGACACTCTCTACTGCTCGTCGTATAAGATAAGGCCCGAAGACCAATATGTGCGCACCGTCGTGCAGTTTTTCGACAACAGCTTTATGTGGCTCAACCCCGTCACACGTCACGAAAGCGCGAACATAGAAATACAGCGCCTCGACCATGTCTCATATTGGTGGACAGCCGCATTGTGGATGGTTTACATTGGCCTTATTTTATTGATAATAAGAATCATTCGCCCTACTTCTTTAAAAAATATTTAGTTTTTTAAAACATCGTATTAAAATCTGTTGTATCTTTGCGGGCTTTTTTGGAGGCAAAGTATAACAAAAAAAACTAATATCATGTTTAAACTATTCAAAAGCAAGACCTTGGCTATTTGTGCCATTTTTTGGCTGCCTTTATTATTCCTGTGTCTTTAACAGCGCAGAAATCCGACATGTTCTTTAAGAATGAGAATGAGGATATTTACGACAATCGCGCCACTGAAGGTTTTACATTCGGCAATGATCCTTTTGGTGAGAAACCTGTTCCTGTCGGCAGTGGATTGCTTGTTTTGACTATCGCCGGCGCAGGTTACGCTGTCGCCCGCCGCAAACGTTCGTTGCGTAAAGGCACCACACTGTTGTTGGCATTTGCCCTTATTTTAGGCATGACACAGTGCAAAAAACGTGTTGAGACTGTTGTTTCCGACCCGAACAATATGATTCATATTACTTTGAATGTGGGTAATAACAGCCGCCACGAAATCATCCCGAACGAAGACGGTTACGTTCCGGTGAGATATCTCGTCAATGATGTTGTCTATGTCGGTAACGGCACAAGCTACATTGGCACTTTGACATGTACCGTGGCAAGCGACGCAGATGGTAACAACGCATCTTTCGAAGGCGACATTATTGCCCCTAACATTGATGATGTCCTGCATTTCTACTTCGTAGGAGGCCTCACTCCGAGCACAACACTGGAAGCAGGCACTACCACTGATTTTACTGTCGATATCAGCAACCAAAGCAGCAAGCTTCCTGTGCTCTCATACACAACTGCGACTTACAACGGCAGCAACAGCATCTCATGCAACCTTCACAACAAATGCGCTTTGGTGGAGTTTAAACTCGACAATGCGACATCATGGACTGTGAAGGTTTGTAATATGTTGTCTGTAGCAAAGATAGATTTTGCCAACCCTGGAATTACTCCAACTGGTGATGTCGATGCAATAACTCTTTATCGTACAGAACAAAATTCGAGAAACAAGTGGGCTATTCTTCTGCCTGGATCATCAAGGGTTGCCATTGCAAGAGTGACTTATGGCTATCTGGATAATGAATATTATTACTATGACATGGCAGACATGGACGTTATAGAGGCTAATGATTATATATACGGCAGTAATGCAAAACGGATTAATAATAGTGGTGCCCAATCAACTAAGAATCTGTTTGTAGTAAGCGATAATGGCAATGTGGTGCAGTTCTCACCGGGCAACCTGCAGTATCAGGCATCTACACAAACATGGCGCTTTGCTCAAAACCAGTGGGATTTCGTTGGCGGAACTGTTAAAAACAGTATAACTTATGGTAATGTGTATGAAACGATTGGCGGAGAGTTGGTGCAATGCAATAATAAATATATTGCGTCTGATTATGAGGGTTGGATAGACTTGTTCGGCTGGGGAACATGGGGTGATGGTAAGAGTCCATACCTCTCAACTACAACATCGTCGGATTATTCGTGGAGTACCGATTTTAATGTTACTCTTGATGGATATAGCGATTGGCGTACATTAACTGCCAAAGAATGGAAAACGTTAAGCTCTTGTGCAAATGGTAGTGTAAAAATAGGTAGAGGACAGATTCATGATGTCCGTGGTGCTATTATTCTTCCGGATAAGTGCTCGGGCACATACAATAATGGTAATTGGGCGGTTTTATCCGATGAAGATTGGAACACATACGCTGCTATGGGCGCTGTGTTTTTGCCAGCAGCTGGTATGAGAAACGGTACCAATGTTTTGGCTTCGAATCAAGTTAGTACAGGAACTAATGGCTATTATTGGTCAAAGACGCCAAGTGGAAATAACAATGCTTGTTTTGTCAGCGTAGGATCTGGCAAAACAGATTTAACCATTACTGATTCAGGAATGTATAGATACTATGGAAGTTCAGTTCGTTTAGTCCACTAATCGCATTTGATATAATACAAAAAAGGCACCAGAAATGGTGCCTTTTTTGTTGTTTATAAACTGAAGTGAGGAATTGGCTCCAGCTTGAACAGATTCTTCGCATGCTTGTCATCGATCTTAGCTTTGATAGCCGCATCTTCGCAGACTCCAGTTCTGATATATTTATCTAAGGTGGCGTACGTGAATCCGAGGTTGTCCTCGTCGCTCTTGCCGCACAAGCCGTCCGATGGGGTCTTTTCAACAAGTTCTATCGGCAGTCCCAGCTCTTTTCCGATGGCTTTCACTTCCTGTACTGTGAGGCCGCCGAGAGGGGAGAAGTCGCCCGCCGCGTCTCCGTATCTCGTCGAATAGCCCACCCAGTCTTCCGAGAGGTTGCAGGTGTTCGCCACGCGTCCGTTGCATGACTGTGAGACGGCATACAATGCCGTCATGCGGAGACGCGGCGGCATATTGATAACTGTCTGATTAGCAACGTCTTTGCCTAATGTCCCGAGCTGTACTTTCACCTCTGCCATCAAGGCGTTATATGTCTCGCCAATGTTCACGCAGCAATACTTTATTCCCAGATGGTTGATGAGCTTCATGCTGTCGGAGATGTCTTTCTGCACTCCGTTTGGCATAGTCACGCCTATCACACGGTCCTTGCCGAGTGCCTCGACGCACAACCCGACCACTATCGAGCTGTCTTTGCCGCCCGAGATGCCGATGACAGCGTTACAACCTTTGCCGTTAACCTCAAACCAGTCTCTAATCCATTGAACTACCTGGTTTTTAACTGTTTTTGCATCAAAACTATATTCTTTCATCTTTATAACTATTTAACTTTTAAACTTTTGACTGACTCTCAACTCTACACTCTCAACTCTAAACTAGTGATAAATTCTTTCTCCAAAAATCTTACTTCCTACTCTCACCATAGTGCTTCCTTCTTCGATGGCAATCGGATAATCATGCGACATTCCCATTGAGATTTCTTTAAACCATTCATTATCAGCGAAATACTTCGTTTTTAAGGTATTAAAAATCTCCTTCAGATGTTTAAATTCCTTGCGGACCTGCACCATATCGTCGGTATTCGTCGCCATGCCCATCACGCCGCAGATACGCACGTTTTTCATTGCTTTGAAAATGTCGGAATTCAAAATCTCCTCGGCTTCTTCCATGCTTAGGCCGAATTTTGTCTCCTCTTCGGCAATGTGGAACTGTAGCAGACAATCGACAACCCTATCGTGCTTTGCCGCTTCTTTATTCACGGCTTGCAACAGATTAAATGTGTCGATGGAATGAATCATCCGCGCAAACTGAATGATGTATTTTATCTTATTTGTCTGCAGATGACCGATGAAATGCCAGTCGATGTCTTTCGGCAAAACCTCATGTTTGTCGCGCATCTCCAGCGCATGGTTCTCGCCGAAGACACGCTGTCCGGCGTCGTATGCCTCCTGAATGTCTTCCACCGGCTTGGTTTTCGACACTGCCACAAGCAAAACTCCCGAAGGAATAGTCTTCCTTATCGTTTCCAAATTTTCTTTGACCATGATGACAAAGTTTTTTAACAATGCAAAATTAGTAAAAAGTTTGTAAAGTTCATTAAGAAATAAAAAATTAAGGTCTAAGGTCTAAAGTCTAAGGTCTTTTTTATTATTTTTGCAAAAAAATGAAAACGATGAAAAAATACGTAGTTTACCTTGTTAAGATATTGATATTCTTGCTGGTGCTGTTTGCGGCAATGCGCGTGGTGTTTATCGTCAACTACTGGCATCTCGTCAACGTCGATATGGTGCCGTTTACTGAGATAATAAAAGGCTTCATAAAAGCACTGCCTCTCGACATCGCCACAGCATGCTTCATCATGCCTATCCCGGCATTGGTGATGTTCATCTGCGTCTGCTTCGACCGTAACATCAACTACCGCTGGATGCGCTGGTATTTCTATATCATCATCGCCGCCTATGTCCTCACAGTCATGGGCGAGATCGGCATCTACGGCGAATGGGGCACGAAGCTGAGCGCCAAGGCCTTGGCGTACCTCGAAAATCCTTCCGAGGTGATGAACACGGCCTCAACACAACAGACCGTGCTTCTTCTCTCGCTGTGGGCATGCTTCACCCTCCTCTTCTGCTGGTGGTACGTCCGCTGGATCGAGCCATCAAGAGAGGTCATACATGAGCGCAAACTCGACTGGTTTATGTATCCTGCCGTGTTCATCCTCAGCTTCGGCCTGATGTTCCTCGGCATGCGCGGCGGCTTCAGCGAGATCCCAATATCCACTAGCTCGGGCTACTTCAGCAACTATAAGATCGTCAACATAATGACGGTGAACCCGGCATACAACCTCGCGGAAAACCTCACAAATGCTGCGAAAGTCAAAGACAACGCACATTTCAACTATATGGATTTCGACACCGCTAAGGCTGTCACCGAAGAGACTCACCAGGTGGAATGCGACTCTACCGTGAAGATCTTCAAGACTGAACGTCCTAACATGGTCATCATCCTCCTCGAGAGCTGGTCGGCCGACCTCATCGAGTCGCTGGGCGGCGACCCGAGCATAGCGCCTAACTTCCACGAGCTGGAGAAAGACGGACTACTATTTACCAACTTCTACGCCTCCGCCAACCGCTCACAACAGGCCATAGCCTCCATTTTCGGCGGTCTCCCGGGTCTTCCAGTGACGACAATTACCAACCATCAGGAGAAATATTACGCCATCCCGTCGATATTACCGGCCCTCGACAGCCTCGGATATTACTCGAGCTTCTACTTCGGCGGCGAGCTTAACTACGGCAACATCATGTCGTACCTGCGTTATAACGGATTCAACCGTATCGTAGAAGGCAGAGACGTCGATGAGCGTTTCCATAAAGGGAAACTGGGAATCCAGGACACCGACATGCTCCCATGGGCGGCTAAGTCCATCACAAGCCAGCCAGAACCGTTCTTCACAACCATCTTCACCCTTAGCACCCATTCGCCTTACGACTACCCGAAAGGTTATTTCGAGGAGCTGGAATGGCCTCAGCTGGAGAAAGTGTTCGTGAACTCAGGAAAATATACCGACGTGGCAATAAAACTGTTCATGGAGACGGCAAAACAACAGCCTTGGTACGACAACACCATCTTCCTCTTCATGGCCGACCATAGCCATCCGTCGTATAAGAACTATCCGCTCGAATCGTTTGAGTATCATAAGATTCCGCTCTTGATATGCGGCGAGCCGCTCGAGGATTCATTGCGTGGCACCACATTCGACAAGATATGCGGCAATACCGATATTCCTGCCACAATCCTGGCACAACTTGACGTTGATCACGATGAGTTTATCTGGAGTAAGAATATCTTTAACAAATGCTATAAACCATTTGCATTCTTTGAGCTTTACAGCGGTTTGGGCTGGAAGACGGACGAGGGCGAGGTGGTTATCAACAACGATAACGTCTTGAAAAACACCTTCCCTGAGGAGCAATCCGACAGCCTGGTGCGCGAAGGAAAGGCTTATATGCAGTATCATTTCGATTTATTTAACCAGTATTAAAAAATAATTTGTATATTTGCAAGTTTGAGTAAAATTTAAAAAAGAGATATGTTTGAAGGCTTAACCGAGAAACTGGAACGTTCTTTTAAGATTCTTAAAGGACAGGGATATATTACGGAAATCAATGTGGCTGAGACAGTTAAGGAGGTCCGCAAGGCCTTGCTTGACGCCGATGTCAGCTATAAGATCGCTAAGGATGTCACCAACGAGATTAAAGAAAAAGCCATAGGTCAGAAGATCTTGACGTCTGTTTCGCCAAGTCAGTTGATGGTGAAAATTGTTCATGACGAGCTGGCAGAGCTCATGGGTGGCGAACATTCTGAAATCAACATCAAAGGCAGTCCGGCCGTGGTGCTCATCGCAGGTCTCCAAGGTTCCGGTAAGACCACATTCTCGGCAAAACTCGCCAATTTCCTCAAATCCAAGAAAGGCAAGAGCGTGCTCCTAGTGGCAGGTGACGTTTACCGTCCAGCCGCTATCGACCAGCTCAAGGTCCTCGGAGAGCAGGTGGGAGTGGAGGTCTATTCTGAAGACGGCAACAATAATCCGGTCCAGATAGCCCAACACGCCATTGAGCATGCCAAGGCACAGAACAAGAACGTGGTCATCATCGATACCGCCGGTCGTCTGGCTGTCGACGAGGAGATGATGAACGAGATAGCGAAGATCAAAGAGACGGTGAAGCCTCAGGAGACCCTCTTTGTGGTCGACGCCATGACAGGTCAGGATGCTGTCAACACAGCCAAGGCCTTCAACGACCGCCTCGACTTCGACGGTGTGGTGCTCACCAAACTCGACGGCGACACACGTGGTGGTGCTGCTCTCACGATACGCACAGTCGTCGAGAAACCTATCAAATTTGTGGGTCTCGGTGAGAAAATGGACGCCCTCGACATCTTCTACCCGAAACGTATGGCCGACCGTATCCTCGGCATGGGCGATATCGTATCACTCGTGGAGAAGGCACAGGAGCAGTTCGACGCCGAAGAGGCAGCCAAGCTGAAGAAGAAACTTGCGAAAAACGAGTTCAACTATAACGATTTCCTCAAGCAGATACAGCAGGTCAAGAAGATGGGAAGCATCAAGGATCTCGCCAAGATGATTCCTGGAATGAACAAAATCAACGACGAGGAGATCGACGACGACGCCTTCAAGAGCATCGAGGCCGTCATCGGCTCCATGACACCTGAGGAACGCGAGAACCCGAAACTCATGAACGGCAGCCGTAAACGCAGGATAGCCATGGGCTCGGGCAACAGCATCGAAGAGGTGAACCGTATCATCAAACAGTTTGACGAGACCTCGAAGATGATGCGTATGATGACCACAGGCGGCGCCAAGAAAATGATGCAGATGATGCAACAGGCAAAACGTAGACGTTAACAGTTTAACCATGAATATAGAAGATAAGATTATCGACGGCAAAGCCATTGCCGACGCAATGAAAAAAGAAATAGCGGCTGAAGTGGCCGGAATGTTGGACAAAGGCATGGACGCCCCACATCTCGCAGCAGTGATAGTAGGTGAGGACGGCGCATCACAGACCTACGTGGCATCGAAGGAAAAGGCCTGCCAATCAGTGGGCATGACGAGCTCGGTGTACCGTATGCCAGCCAACACCACAGAGGAAGAGCTTCTGAAACTCATCGATTTCCTTAACAATGACGAGGAGATCGACGGATATATCATCCAGCTGCCACTGCCGAAACATATCAACGAGACTAAGGTCATCCACTCCATCAACCCGAAAAAAGACGTCGACGGGTTCACACCTTTCAATATCGGTCTGATGCAGCTCGGCGAGCCTTGCTTCTTGCCGGCGACACCAGCAGGCATAGTGGAGCTCCTGAAACGCAGCGGTGTGGAGACGGCAGGAAAACACGTGGTGGTGCTGGGACGTTCCAACATCGTGGGAACACCTATCAGCGTCATGCTGTCACGTAAAGGCGCCGACGCCACAGTGACGATATGCCACAGCAAGACGCAGAACCTGCCGGAGATAACACGTCAGGCCGACATCCTTGTGGTAGCCATCGGTAAGCCGTTGTTCCTCAAAGCCGACATGGTGAAGCCAGGCGCCGTCGTCATCGACGTGGGCATCCACCGTATCGAGGACCCGACGACAGAAAAAGGCTATCGCATAGAAGGCGACGTCGACTTCAACGAGGTTGCGAAAGTAGCATCGAAAATCACCCCTGTGCCAGGCGGCGTGGGTCCGATGACGATAGTGTCGCTGCTTTACAACACTTTGCAAGCCAAGAAAAGAAAATAACACGAAATAAATAATAACATGAAGAGTATTAAGTGTTTGATAATCAGCCTATTGGTAATGCTGTCGATGACGACGGCGCCGTTGGCATCATACGCTCAGAGTTATCATACTAATTCTAAAAAGGCGATAAAAAATTATAAGACCGCTAAGAAGATGTATGATAAGAAAAAATATCCGAAGACATACAAATACCTTAACAAGGCTTTGGATATCGATGCCAAATTCTCTGATGCTTTGCTGCTGAAGGCAGAGCTTTCGATGAAGCTGGACGACGACGAACAGGCTATCGAGAGCTTCGAGAAGATGTTTGCCGCCGATTCTATGGCATTCCCGAAGTCAGCAATATCATTGGCCAACCTGTATATGAAGAATTTCCGCTTTGGCGATGCTGTCGATATATTGAAATGGTATGTGAAGGTGCCAAATCAGAAGTCGACACTGACATCACAGGCGAAAGATTTGTTGGTTGTGGCGGAGTTTAGAGACAAGACTTACAATAATCCTGTCGTCTATGACCCTATAAATCTTGGCGAAAACGTCAATACTGCAGGTGATGAGTATATCAACCAGATTATGCCTGACAATAGCCGTATTTATTTCACCCGTCGTGGTGATGTCATTGACAAACACGGACTCAGAGAGGAGTTTATCTATTCTTCGTCGATAGTCAATGGTGACTATATGCCGGCTTTGCCGCTGAATCTTGATTGGCACAACAACAAGAGAATGGGGGCTGTGAGCATCGCTCCTAATCAGCGTAAGATGTATTTTGTTGGCATCGACTTTATTGACAGCCATGGAAGAGGCGACATCTATTGCTCGGAACTTGTTGATAATAGATGGAGTACACCTGAAAACCTTGGTAACATAGTTAACACTTCAACCATGGAATCGCAACCATGCATCAGTGCTGACGGGACAGAGCTGTACTTCGCTAGATATTCGCGCACCTACGAGAGTACCGATCTTTATTATAGTCAGTTTTATCAAGGAAAATGGTCAAATCCAAAACCTATAGTGCCTGCTAACACCAAGGGTAATGAGATGAGTCCGTTTATCCATCCTGATGGAAACACTTTGTATTTCGCTTCCGACGGTCTGCCAGGAATGGGCGGATACGATATCTTTATGTGCAAGAAACTTCCGAGAGGGGAGTGGAGTACACCGAAAAACCTTGGATATCCTATCAATTCGGAGAAAAACGAGATTAGCTTCGTGGTCAGTTCAGACGGTAAGAAAGGTTATATCTCCACCGACCGTGACGGCGGTATGGGCGGCTATGACATATATGTCTTTGATCTGGACAGAGTTGATGCCCCAGATACCATCGACATGACCCGTTTCATGCTACGTAACGTTATGTTCACCATCGATAGTCAGGCCCTCTCAAAATCGGCATACTATGTGATAGACAAGCTGTCTGAATTCCTGAAAGAGAATCCGTCGATAAACATTGAAATAGCGGGTTATACCGACAATACTGGCACGGACGAGCATAATCTCATACTGTCGATGAAACGTGCAGATGCAGTGAGAGATGCCCTCGTAGAATACGGCGTTGATAAAGAAAGAATGACGACGGTGGGTTATGGCGCTAACAACCCCGTGGTGCCTAACGACACCGACGAAAACAAAGCGCTGAACCGCCGTGTGGAAGTCAGGGTGATTTATTGATGACAACACCTTTATTGATATAAGACGTCGTATCAGTTTACGGCGTCTTTTTTTTGTAAAAAAATTTTACAGCAGTGTAAAAAATCTTTACACTTTTCATTTTTGTCTAATTTTAAAAACACTGATAATCAAGGTGTTATGAGTTTGGCATGGCTTTTGCAATATTAATAATGTAAAATTATTAAATATGAAAAAGTCGTTTCTTTTTTTAACACTTTTGATTCCGATGTTGATGCACGGGCAGGACACGGTGGTGATGGGGTTAAAGGACTGCATGCGGTATGCGGTGGAGCACTCCACGAAGGTTAAGATCCAGAATGCCGATAACGCCGATGCCGATGTGGCTCGTCGTGATGCGGTGCTGACGGCCTTCACGCCACAGGTGAGCGGCGGCACATACGCCTACTACAACTTCGGACGTAGCATCGACCCGGAGACCAACACCTACAGCACCGTGACATCGTTCCACAACGGATATAGTTTGTCGGCAGGCATCGATTTGTTCAACGGTTTTGAGGCGGTCAACAACCTGAAAATCACCAAGACCTCGCAGCTGATGGGCAAGACACGCTCGCAGCAGATCGAGGATCAGATATGCCTTGCCACGATGGAGGCTTATTGCAACGTGATTTATTTCTCGGAACTTGAAAAAGCCTTGGTGGCGCAGGTCGAGACCGCAGAGGAAGCTGTTCTACTCGCCGAACGTCAGGAGAAACTCGGTCAGAAGTCGCACGCCGACGTGGTGCAGATGCAGGCCGATTTAGCTGAAAGGCAGTATCAATTGACAAATTGCAAAAACCGTTACAACGACGCCGTCATCACCTTGAAAGACGTGATGTTTTGGCCTATCGAGGAGCCTCTTAAGGTCGACAACGACTTCGGTGAGGAGGTTGTCTTCGACATGCCTGAGGACATTAACTCATTGGTTGACAACGCCAAAGAGATAATGCCCAACGTGCTCTTGGCAGAGATGACGATGGACAACGCCCGCAGGTCGTTGAGAACCGCCCGTTGGCAGCTGTTGCCGACGTTGTCGCTGTACAGTGGGTTCTCGACCAACTACTTCACCTATCCGGGCATGGCGGATTATGTGACCACACCTTATGCAGACCAGCTGAGAAACAACCGTGGCGAGTACGTTCAGTTGTCACTTAACATACCTATTTTTAACCACTTGTCGAGACATTCTAACATCGCGAGAAAGCGGAACGCTTTCGAGCGTGCGGAGGCTGAATATCAGCAGTCGCTGCAACAAGTTGAGGCCGTCGCTGACCGCGACGGCGCCGCCGATGCCTTGCGACAAGCCGAGACACGCGCCACATTGCAACACGAGGCATTCAACCTCAATGCAAAACGCTTCGAACAGGGACTGATATCGTCTATTGAATATCAGACCGCGTCGAACACCTACTTGAACGCCCTCGCCGAGAAACTCAACGCCAAGATGCAGCATTTTATAAAAAAATCCGTTGTATTATATTACAAAGGTGTGCCGTATCTTGAACAATAATAATCTCTCACAGATTGGAGTTCTGTGCAAATCTGTTCGCTTGCGAACCAAATCTATTTGGAAGGACAAATCTGTGAATATCTGTGAAATCTGTGAGAAAAAATTGAAGAAATATAAAAATTAGATACTATGGATAGAAAAATTGAAAAGAAAAAAGGTCTAAACCTCGCTTTTACCAAGAAAGCACTGCCATATTGGCTTGGCGCACTGCTATTGATTTTCATCCTCTGGCTGGTGTTTCGCGATGACTCGAAGAAGCTCCGCATCGATGCCGACAACATCAGTATCAACACCGTGAGCCTCGGACAGTTTAACGACTACATCCGCATCAGCGGTCAGGTGGCACCTATCACAACCATCCAGATAAGTCCACTCGAAGGCGGCGTGGTGCAGGAGATTGTTACAGAAGAAGGCAGTGTAATCAAGAAAGGCGACGTAATCCTCATCTTGAGCAACGAGAGCCTCGACATGCAGATTCTTAACTCGGAAGCCGACCTTGCCGAGAAAGAAAACATCCTCCGCAACACCTTGATACAGATGGAACAACAGAAGCTGAGCGTGGAGCAGGAGAAGCTGCAGCTGCAGATGGACGTGCGCCGCAACAAACGTAACTACGAGGCACAGAAATCGCTGTACGACGACGGCCTCATCTCGAAAGAAGACTATCTGAAAGCCGAGGAAGACTACTACCTCTCCGACAGTCGCCTCAAGCTGGTGGAAAACCGCGCCAAGCAAGACAGCCTCTACCGATCGGTGCAGGTCATCCGTATGCAGGAGAGCCTCGAAAACATGCGCCAAAACATGCTTATGATTCGCAAACGTAAGGACAACCTCACGATAAAAGCTCCTATCGACGGCGAGCTGGGACTGCTGGACGTCGTCCTCGGACAGTCGGTGAGCGCCGGTGCCAAGATCGGGCAGATCAACAACCTCGACAGCTATAAGATTGAGGCTCAGATCGATGAGCATTACATCGACCGTGTGACGGCAGGTCTGCAAGCCACTTTCGAGCGTCAGAGCGAGCGCTATCAGGCACAGATCCGTAAGGTGTATCCTGAGGTGCGCGACGGCAAGTTCAAGGCCGACTTCAAGTTCATGGAGCAGCAGCCAGAGAACATCCGCAGCGGCCAGACCTACTACCTCAACCTGCAGCTCGGACAGCCCGTGGAGGCGATGCTCATCCCTCGTGGCGCCTTCTATCAGAAGACAGGCGGCAAATGGATATATGTGGTGTCATCAGATGGCACAAAAGCCACTCGCCGTGATATCCGCATCGGTCGCCAGAACCCTCAATATTACGAGGTTATTGACGGATTGGAACCAGGGGAGAGGGTGATTACTTCATCGTATGACAACTTCGGAGATTCAGATGTCTTGATATTCTAATAAAATTAACCATGAACTCATTTATAAACTTCCTGAAAAGAAACAAGCTTTACGCCCTGATTAACCTGCTGGGGCTGACAGTCTCGATGGCTTTCGTGCTGCTGCTGGCGGTGTATGTGCAGCGACAACTCTCCACTGACGCATTCCAGAAGAACGCTGACCGCATTTACGTCATCACCAACGAGGAAAGCGTCAACATGGGATACTGGCTCGACAAACATCTGCGCGGGCAGTTTCCTGAGATAGAGAAATCGACATGCGTGGCCAATGTGTCGATCGCCTCTGAGTACAAAATCGACGGCGAGACCGTTTATGGCAACACCATCGCTGTCGACTCATGCTTCTTCGAGATGTTTAGCTACGACCTTGTGAAAGGCTCGAAAGACGACTGGAGAATCTCGGGTGACCGCTGCATGGTGAGCGAGGAGTTCGCCAACGCACATTTCGGCGACAAAGACCCAGTCGGACGGCAGATATCGATTGAAAACGGAAACGAATCATACCCGCTGACCGTTTGCGGT
>CAJOCJ010000009.1:1821-63072 GCA_905236635.1 uncultured Bacteroidales bacterium | reverse complement strand
TGGCTCATTGCTTTCAAAGAACTTTGCAATCTCGTTTTCCTCAATTGCGGATGCAAAGGTACAACCTTTTTCATTACATGCAACAACTTTTTGCAAAAAATTTTACATTATTTTTCTGGCCGCTGATTATCAATGCGTTACCGATGGATTTTTCCCAAAAAAGACGTGATCCGGACTGTGTGGGCATGGCCCCCAAGGCCCGAATCACCGCCTCTTTTACAAAATTTTTACGCCAAAGTGGGAAAAATTTGATAAAAAGTTGAGTGTTTTTGAAAAATTATTCTTTCACAATGCGTTCGTATAGCTCGGTGCCATCGCCTAGCGACACCTTTATAATATATATGCCAGCTTTTTGACTGCTAAGATTGTATTCGAATGTATCGCCAGACACCTCGTTTTCGAAGACCTTTTCGCCAAGAATATTGTAAATACTGACGTTTCGGATGTCTTCAGCCTCGACTCTTATCATTCCTGATGTCGGATTCGGATACACCGCACACGACTCTGCGTCCTGCTCCTCGACACCCATATGCAAGGCATCATATATCGCATCGCAATCCTCATCGCCCTCCTGATACACCAGCTCTCCATCGTTCCAGCAGCAACGGATGCCATTCACCTTATAATCGGATTTCTTATTGAGCAGTCTTTCCGGGAAGAAGCTGGTGAGATGTCCGATACCGCACACTATAGTGCCGCTGAAGATATCATTCTCATCACTGACTGTCAATGACTTGAAGGTCTGGCCGTTATACTCGACATTACCGACTGCATCGACATGCATTGTTATGCTGTCATTGCCCACCTTAATCTGCCATTCATCCCCTTCCAATGCCGTAAAGTTATAAAGCATCGTCGAATCCTGACCAGCATTGTGCCACCAATATACGCAACCATTATCTTCAAGTATATACTCATGACTGTCATTGCTGCTCTTATCATATAAAGTGCTCGTCTTAACTATAACCTTCACTTTCCTATGATTGATTGTGGTATCGCACATATAATCAAGATGCTGATATGACACCTTCCCGTACATGTTCAAATTGTAATACCATTCAAAACCGAGCAAAGGATATTTAGGATAAGTCATAACGACAGGATAGCCGTTGTTTTCACCATTAAGATCTTCAGACCATGATGCGACAAGTGGCATGTCATTGAATTCAATAGTCCCCGTGACCACATCCGAGCCGAAATTCAATGCTTCGACCAAATCACTTGTGCCATATTGGGCTTCGTTGAGCTGCCAACTTGTTGACGTGGTGCCCTGATGGAATGCTGACGACCCCGGCAAGTCAGGCGAACCCGTCGCTCCTGATGCCGGCAAATCATTGTTATCGAGCCAATAACAATTGTTTTTGTTATTAGTGTACCCGTTTCCTATAATATTCCCATAAAATGCATTAACACTTCGTGTATTATCAGAATTCGTTATGGCTCCAATATTGTACACATTATATATATAACCACTGGCATAACCCACTATACCGCCAACGCCTATATCCCCCGACTGTCCATTCATCAAACCGCCGACAACACCACAATTGTATGAATTACATATTTTTCCGACAAAAACTTGTCCTCCCACAAGTCCGCCAACATATATTTCTGTTGATGAAACTCCATAGACATTACCATTGTTGGCATCACCACAAATATAACCTCCTGCTCCCAATTCACCAACCAAACCACCCACCATATGATTGCCTGATATATCCCCATAATTGACACATTCATACACCGAAGAACGATACATTTTTCCAACAATACCGCCACAACGTTTTGTGCCATTTAATGAGGCTTCATTAACACAATGATGAATATTTGAGAACGTCGATATATCTCCAACAATACCTCCAATCCTAACACCTGATAAAACGGCCTTGTTGCGACATTCTGCAATTTCTGCAAACGTAGTTATAGAGCCGACAATACCACCGCCCGCAACAGAGCTGTCATTTAATGATATTATTTGACCAGTTTCCATATTAAGACAACTTATAATATACACTTCATATCTAGCATATCCACATATTCCACCAACACACACATATAAATAATCAGAAACATATACACCTTCGCATCTAATATTACAATTATTAACGCAATCCTTTATTGTTGTATAACTAATTGATCCCGCAATACCCCCTCCAAAACGTGATGTTTGTACATAAGAACCGTTGTGATTATTATGACAATTTTCTATCAAATAATAGACACGATAATTATTCTCATAGTGCCACCCATGATAATCATTTACCAAACCGACAATACCGCCTGCCACATACCCCCCTACAGAAACATTCTCTTTCATCTCACAATCGGCGATTGTATAAGTTTCACTAGGAGAATGATACACATAAAATGGCAAACCAGCGTATCCAATTAAACCACCTGCCACACCTATTGTCATTGTATTAGAACCTATGGTATCCGTAACAATCGAGCTGGCTTCAACACTGCAATTCAAGATATCGGTCTGACCCGCATAACCAACCAAACTGCCAACATACTGAGCATTACCACTGATGTCGCATGAATGGATCTTAACATTTTTAATCTTCGCACCATTCGTGCAACCGAACAGTCCTCCAACAGGATTGGAATCACCGTTTTCAATATTCTGATACAAGCCATAAATTGTTTTTCCACCGCCGTCAAACGTGCCTTTAAAATAGTGGGCTATTGTGTCAACATCGCCATTGTATATTATCATAATGGCTTTGCCTATCGAGGTCCACTGGATGTGTTCCCCGTTACTATTCTCCAAGCTAATATCATTAGTGAGTCTGTAGTAAGCGTCACCTCCCGTGTCGTCGTTTGTCTGTTGTGCGAGCAACGCCAGCTGTTGAGGCGTTGAAATCAGATATGGATTTACTTGTGTGCCGTTACCGCCAGCATATGATTCGGCGATGGTTCCGTCCCACACTGGGATCTGTGCGTTGAGTACTATTCCAAATAACACTGCAACAATCGTAAACAATAATTTTTTCATGGCTTTAGTATTTATTCTTTTATATTCCGTTTATTATATCTTCAAACGAGCGTTCGTCGTCGTTTAAGTCCATCTTCAGTTGTTTTATCCTTGTCTTTCTCTTGTAATACGAGTCTGTCTGGGTATCGAGCAGGATTGAGATCACCTGGTTTGAGAAGCCGTTTTTGGTGAGGCAGCAGATGCGGATATCCCATTTGCCAAGCCTTGGAAACGCCTTCAACAGACGTTGTGAGAAGCCGTCATACACCAAGTCGGTGAGGCTTATAAAGTCGGTCCAGTCGCTGTCGTCGATATTGAAGTTCATAGTCTCGGTGGTTAGATGCTCGCCAAGGCTCTTTGCGGTAACGAACACCTTGTTGCTGAGCATGATCTTGTCGCGCATGCGAAGCTCTTTTTCGAGAGTATTTATCTTGTGGTCGGCTATTCTCTTCCTGATAACCAACAAGATAGCCAGGCCACCGATCAAGATGGCGGCGATAATCAGATACAGCTTGAGGCTCTTGGTGCGATGGATGCTGTCGAGCTCGTTCTTCTGTGCCTTGAGCCCGTATTCCGCCTTGATGCGCTGCATGTTGTCGCTGTTGTTTTCCTTTTCGGCAAGAGCCATATTCTCAAGAAAACGTTCCTCGTAATCCATCGCCATCTCCAGGTTTTCATCATTAAGCGCGATGCCGTACAGTGTCTGGTACACCGACATCCTCACTCCTGCCCTGTCGCTGTGCAGTGCCTTCTCGAGATAAGTCTTCGCCACCTTGTTTTCATCAATGTAATAATAGAGGATTCCCAACGTCATATTGGCAATGTCGAGGTCGTTGCCCTGCAAGCCGTTATCCATGGCTAGACTCACGCACTCTATGGCCTTATGATAGTCACCAATTTCCATGTAATAATCGCGCCCCATCTCGAGATTAAGGTCGGCGATCATCTCATTATTATTAATTAAAGTGGCGATTTGGAATGCCGAGTCATAATATGCCTTGGTCTCGGGGAACAATTGCATCGATTTCGTGACACGGCCGCAGTTGCGGTATGCCGTCATCATGGCGGTGGAGTCGCCTGTAACCTTAAAGTCTGCAAGAGCCTCACGATGTATTGCGAGAGCCTCGTCGAACAGCTGGTGTTTGTTGTACATAGCACCAAGGTTGTCTTTGATTTTGCCTGCCAATTCGTTATTATCGGCCAATTCCAATGCCTCGAGGAAACACTGTGTCGCCTCCTCAGAGAGACGCATCTCGCGCAGGCGGACACCTTCTTCATAAAGGCTTTGCGCGCGCTGCTGACGTTTTGTCAGGGTGTCGCACGATGCCAGCATGACAGCCGCCAACATAATGATTATCGTAAAACGTGTTTTCATACGCCTAGTTTTAAATGAAGATTTTCGTAATCCTCATTGCAAAGTTAAACAAAAATTTTCTTTGTCAAGAGGTTGAAAGGGGTGTGGGGACAAATGTCCTTATAATAATGAGATGTCCAAATACAATACATTGATATTCAAGCATATAGATATACTTGAAAAAATTTTTGTCCCTATGATTTTTGGAGAGATTTCATAAAAAAAAGAGACGTCTTTGGGACATCTCTTCATTTTGCGGTGCCGAACGGGCTCGAACCGTCGACCTCCTGCGTGACAGGCAGGCATTCTAACCAAACTGAACTACGGCACCAGCTTGTCATTTTTGACGGGGCAAAGATACGGCGTTTTTCGTTACGCAAAACATTTTTTTGCAAAATTTTAGAAAAATTTTTATATCACATCTGCAATCTTTTGATTATCATTGTATTACAATTTCAAAACAAAAGCGCCAGCGGTTTTTACATCATAAAAACCAACACCCAACTCTTCAGCTTTAGTTGCGATTTTTTCGCTTAAATATGTCGGGACGCTGCCGTCAATTATCAGTAAATCAACGACATAGCAATTAAGAAGCTTCTCAAGGTCGAATTTTCCCCTACCCTGCACAATGAAACAGTCGAGATGCGGCCGGAAGGGCAATTTTACGCCAAAAGTCGATTTTTCGTCATAAATTCCGATTGTTTTCCCACCAAAAGAAATGAGATTCCCGTATTTTTTAAGATAAAAATTCTCGAAATCGGCCTCATCGACAGGCAAAACTATGCCATTATTGTAAACTCCTTCGTTTATCAGGTGGTTTTCGACGCTGAAACTCAGCACCGAAGGGTCGTTCATCGCTACGGTGTCGCACAAAAGCACATGCTCGTTACCGCAAACGAAGTCGATGGCTGTGTTTTTATTCATAGAATAGACCGTCAGTGACATCTGGCTGCGCTGCGATACCGCTCGGGTCAGCTGCGACACGCTGAAAACCAGCAACAGAAACAGGATCCCGAATACCATGAACTTGCGTTTATGCTCGATGGCCATCATCAGCAGAAGCAATGCAATAATCAGGCAGACAAACTCCAAGCCATTGACACACAATCCTTTAACTATCGAAAACGGCAGGCTCTCGGTCCATGTGACGATGGCATTCATCGCAAAAATCATCCATTTCACACAGAAGGCGACGCCCATATTAATATAAGGTATGAAAAAGATGAGCAGCATCACCATGCCGCCGATGATGACAACGGTGGAGATGGGGCCCATGAAGAGGTTGGACAGCCAGAAATAGCTGGGAAACTGGTGAAAATAATACACCGAGAACGGTGCCGTGGCTATCTGTGCCGCCAGTGTCACCGAGGTTAGCTCCCAAATCTTGTCGAGTAGCCTGAATCTGATGTAAAACAAGTTGTATAACGGCCTTTGAAGTACCACAATGCCAACGACTGCGCAATACGACAGCAGAAAACCCACGTTGAACAGGTTGGCTGGGTCGATGCAAAGCAGCAGAAATGCCGAGGCAGCAAGGCTGTTGAGCAGCACCCCTTCCCTTTTGAGGACATCGGCGAGGATCACAAACGAGAGCATTATGGTGGAGCGCAGTATGGAGGGCGCGAGGCCAGCCAGAAGAGCGTAAAACCATATCAGAAGCAACAATAACAACTGCTTCAGGAGGTTCTGCCAGTGCTTACGGCTGTTGAGGAAGCCCAGCAGATAAGAGAAAACCATAAACACCACGCCCACGTGCATGCCCGACACGCACAGTATGTGCATGGAGCCGGCGGCGACGTATTTCTGTCGGAGCTCCGTAGGCAGGGTGTCGTCGTAGCCCAGCAAGATAGCGGCAGCCACCGCGTATTCGTCGCCGCCGATGCCGAGCGCCCTCATGGTTGCTAGCAGGAAGTCACGCAACCGGTATGAGAACTCGTACACGGGGTTAGCCCGTCGCACGCCAAGCTTCTCCCAGGCGTCGTCTTTGAGATACACCTGTCTCAGGACGCCTTTTCGAGAGAGATACTTCCGGTAGTCGAACTGCTCTGGGTTTCTTGGCGCTTCCACGAGTTTCGGAAGCTCGTGAAACACTATCACGTCACCGTACCGCAGGGCCAGCGAACGCTCCGTCTTCTCGAAATATGTCATCACCGAGCCCATATCCGACTGCATCTGCAGCACCACCTTCACCGATTTCTCTTTCTCAGCAGGGCATTCCGACAATCGGGCAACAAAAACGTCTTTGCCGGTATCGAGGTCGTCGTCACGGATTTGGACGATGGCGACACCTATCAAAATCAGGTGCAGATTCAGTATCACACCAAACACCCAACGGTATCTGTAATCTCTTACCACCGAAGCGACGACGAACAACGTGATCCCCAGTAAAATAACGGCAAGAAGAAGATATTTCACCTCGGTTTTCGAGAGGCTGAGGCACGAAAACGAGAGCCAGATGCCCAGCATAAACGGCATCAGCAGTCGGATGAAAGGGTATTTGAACCAGTTGATCATTCTTGCACGTTTTTCGCGTGCAAGTTACGGCAAATCAGGGAAGGTTTTCTTCCAGATTTCTGCAATTTATGTTAATTTTTTTTTACATATGAGATGATGGTCTCGGCGGCTCTGTCGGAAGCGCCGGCGTTGCCAAGCACATATTTCAGCTCTTCGTATTCTTCGAGCAGTTTCTTCTGTCGTTTCGAGCTGTTGAGCAGCGACTGTAGCTCGTCGCGGATGTTGTTGGCAGTCATGTCGCCTTGTATCAACTCCTTGACCACCAGGCGGTCCATGATGAGGTTCACAAGGCAGATATACTTCACTCTTGCCACCTGTCGTGCGATGAGATACGATATCTGGTTGGCTTTGTAGCACACCACTTCCGGCACGTCGAGCAGGGCCGTCTCGAGTGTCGCCGTCCCCGAGGTGACGACAGCGGCGCTTGACAGCTGCAGGAGCTGGTATGTGCGGTTGAGCACCAGCCTAACGTTGGCTTTTTCGCCTATTATCTTCTTGTAATAGCTCACCGGCAACGACGGCGCGCATGCCACCACAAACTGGTAGTTAGGGAACATCTTCACCACCTCGAGCATCACCTTGAGCATGCGGCTCACCTCCTGCTTACGGCTTCCGGGCAGCAGCGCTATTATCTCTTTCTTCGGGTTCAGGCGGTTTGCCTTGTAGAACTTGCGTTTATCGACAGGTTCGACCTTCGCTATCTCGTCAAGCAGCGGATGTCCGACAAACTGACAATCGACGTTATAGTTATCGTAGAATTTCTTCTCGAAAGGCAGTATGCAGAGCATCTTATCGACCACCTTCTGTATGGTATAAACCCTGCGGCGTTTCCATGCCCATATCTGCGGCGAGATGTAATAAAACACCTTGAAGCCCTTTGCCTTCGCCCATTTCGCGATTTTCAGGTTAAAGCCCGGGTAGTCGATGAGAACTATCGCGTCGGGGTTGAATTCTGTGATATCTTTTTTACAGATGCTGAGGTTTCTCAATATCGTCCGCAGGTTCATCACCACCTCCACGAAGCCCATGAATGCCAAGTCGTGGTAGTTTTTCACCACGTTGGCGCCGTTTCTGCGCATCTTCTCGCCTCCCCACGCCCTAATCTTCGCGCCAGGGTCTTTCTGCCGTATCGAGGCGACGAGGTTGGAGCCGTGCAGATCACCGGAGGCCTCACCTGCTATGATGTAATACTTCATTTTTCAAAACTTTTTAATTGATCCATGACCTCGTAGGCTGTCCAGTCGTACTGTGTCGGCACTATCGACGCGTAGTTGTTTTTCAGCGCGTAGATGTCGGTGTCGGTGCCATCGTCCTCAACGATGAAGTCGCCTCCGATCCAGAAATAATCGCGTCCGTGCGGGTCTTTCCGCTTGTCGAAAATCTCTTTCCAGCGTGCCTTAGCCTGACGGCATATCTTCACTCCTTTTATCGGGTTTCCCTCGGAATATTTGGGGAAGTTGACATTCAGGCATGTGCCTTTCGGCAGTCCTTCTTTCAGGACTTTCTTTGTTATCTCCAAAATATATTTCTCCACATGGCTGAAGTTGGCATCGTGAGAGTAGTCCTCCACGCTGAAGCCGACCGCCGGGATGCCGTCCATGCATGCCTCGACGACGGCAGCCATCGTACCGGAATATATCACATTTGTCGAGGCGTTGGAGCCGTGGTTGATACCTGACACCAAAATATCGGGATACTCTTCCATAAGCATCTGAAAGCCCACTTTCGCGCAATCCACGGGACAGCCGTTCAAGACATACATCTCGAAGTCGTCGTGTTTCTCCAAAGTCCTGACTCTCAACGGCTCGTTTATCGTCATCGAGTGTCCCTGCGCCGATTTCACCTCTTCTGTCGAAACCACCACCACCTTGCCGATCTGCCGCATCAGACTTGCCAGCGTCTGCAAGCCTTTCGCCATATACCCGTCATCATTCGTGACTAAAATAGTCGGTCTTTTTTCCATCTAAAATTCCTTTAATACTTTATACAATTTCTGCGTAGGCAGTCCCATCACATTAAAATATGAGCCTTCGACATTGCTCACGCCGCAGTAGCCTATCCATTCCTGGACGCCATAAGCACCAGCCTTGTCGTAAGGTTTATAATTGTCGATATAATAGCTAACTTCTTGATTGTCAATCGTTTCAAATGTCACTTTTGATGTGACGGAGAAGGTTTTTGTCTTCTCTTTGGTATGCACTGTGACGCCTGTCACCACCTTATGCACCTTACCTGAAAGCGTGTTGAGCATACGCACCGCGTCATCACGGTCTTTCGGCTTTCCCAAAATCTCATTTTCCACGATAACTACGGTGTCGGCGGTGATAACCATATAATTTTCAGGCAGTTCCGCATCGTCGAATGCCTTTGCCTTTTTCAAACTCAAAAACGGTGCGACGTCAATAACCGGAAGCCTTTGAGGATAATTTTCATCGACTTCTTTCGTCAAAATGGTGAAATCCACGCCTATGCCCTTCAGAAGCTCTTGTCGGCGAGGCGATTTCGACGCTAAAACGATGTTATATTTTTTTAAATTTTCTAACATTATTTTATAAAAAACATTGATAAAACTCCAATTAACATGCTGATTTTCATGGCAATAGACTGAATATGGAACTGTTTCGGTGTCCTGAAACTAGCGTCCAGCAGTCCAAAAATATTGCCGCCAAGCACCATCATGAACATAAAAACACCCGAGGCATTCAGCATATAGCTCGCGGTTTTAAAGCCGAGGCCGTGCAGATCTTCTTTGGCGTACATAATCATGACAAATGTCAATATACCCAGCACCAGCACTATGATCTGTGCGGCTTTTATGCCCCATGCGATGGGGATTGTACGGCAGTTTGAGCGTCCGTCGCCCTCCACATCCTCCATGTCTTTCACTATCTCACGGATGAACGTCATTATGAAGGCGAAGGCGGTGTAAATCAACACCAAACGAAGCGAGACCTGCATCAGAGGCTTCATGGTCACCAGCAGGAGTTCGTGTTGTGAGATATAGAGCATTTCGTAAAGCCAAGGCACAAACACGGCGAAAGCCACTGATAATGAGACGATTAGGTTGCCGATGACAAGTTTTTTCTTATATCTGCGCGAATAGCTGTACAGCAGACATGCCAGAAGCACCATGCAGGCGAAGATTTTGGTATCCGCCAAGGCGCAACATAATCCTATGATAGTCAATATGATATAAAAGATATGACATTGTCTCTCGGTAAAATCTTTTCCCACGATTTGTTTATCAGGTTTGTTGATGGCGTCGATGTCTTTATCGAAGATGTCGTTGATGACGTAGCCGCCGGCCTGCACCAGCACCATCGATATCACCAGTAGCGTGAACATCACCGCGCTGCCGGAGGGCACGAGGCAATAATGCACCAAGCACATCATCAGCGCGGTGATGAGCAAGTTAGGCCAGCGCACCAGTCTGAAAAAAGCCCATATTTTTTTCATCACCACAAATGATTTTCGAAGTCCTTCATCCAGTTGTCCTGCACCTTCAGCACCTGCTCTATGATGTCGCGCACAGCACCTTTTCCGCCGTCTTTGTTGCTGATATACACGCTTATCTGTTTGATTTCCTCGGAGGCGTCGGCGGGGCAGACAGGCACTCCCACCATCTGCATCACAGGGTAGTCGGGCATGTCGTCACCCATATAGACGATCTGTTCCTTCTTGAGGTTTTTCGTCTTCATATATTCCTCTAACATCGTTATTTTGTTAGGGATATGCATAAAAACGTCCTTCACTCCGAGCATCTTCATACGTTGTGTCATCGAGTCGGCATAACCGCCCGAGATAACCGCCACGTTATAGCCCAGACGTACCGCCAGCTGAAGCGCGAAGCCGTCTTTCACGTTGGTCATGCGCAGACCCTCGCCGCTGGGCAGCATTATGACGTCGCCTTGTGTCATAACTCCGTCATAATCAAAGATAAAGGTCGTTACATTTTTTAAAAGTTCTTTATAATTTTTCATTATTTTTATAATTTTCAATGATATAATCGGTCAAAATCATATAGATGGCAAGCTCATCGGGATAATTGTCAAGCATCTTCTCGTGTTCGCCGATAGTGGAGAAATCGTTGCGTCGGGCAGGACCAGTGAGCGCGTCTTTTGGAGAAATCTCGAACGATTTTTTTATCATCTCCTGCACCAGCGGTCTCATGACATCTAATGATAACCCATTATCTTTCAGCAACTTATCCCCTATTCCTAACATCACATTTGTAAAATTGGATACAAACACTGCTGCCAGATGGATGGCTTTACGCTGCTCGTCGTCGCAGAACACCACTTTCTTCGAAAACTGACTCGCAAATTTGCTAAGCATTTCAACATCATCCGGCGAATTGGCATATATTAATAGAGGTATCTCGTCGAACGAAATCTCGCGTTCTTTGCTCATCGTCTGCAGCGGATAAAAAACTCCGAAGCGCATCGTACGGTTGAGCAGCTCGGCAGGCTTCGTTCCCGATGTATGCACCGCAAGTCCTTTATAATCAGTGAGATGCGTGGCAACCTCAGAAATAGCGTCGTCGTTCACCGCTATTATCGCCAAATCCGTTTTCAGCACATTTTCGTAGTCGGAAACGACCTCAACGCCCAAATCCTGACGCACTTTTTCAGCCTTTTCAGGATTTCTGACGAAGACACAAAACGGCTCTATCCCTTTGCTTTTCAATAATTTACAAAGGGTATAGGCAGTATTTCCCGCCCCGATAACCGCTATTTTGCCAAATTGCAGCATAGATTTATTTCAAGCTACGAAATTACAAAATTTTTCGAAATAGTTGAAAAATTGGTGAATTTTTTCTTTGCAGAATGAAATTTTTTAAGTATTTTTGCGTTTACTTTTTAATTGAATAATGATATAAAAATCGCAATAAAAATGATTGAAACAGACATTCGCGAATTAAACGAGAAAATTCAGAGAGAGAGTCAGTTTATCGACTTGATTAACTTGGAGATGAGCAAGGTCATCGTGGGTCAGAAACACATGACAGAGCGTTTGCTCATCGGTTTGTTGTCGAACGGTCACATCCTTTTGGAAGGTGTTCCTGGATTGGCCAAGACATTGGCTATCAAGACATTGGCAAGCATCGTCGATGCCGACTTCAGCCGTATTCAGTTTACTCCCGACCTTCTGCCTGCCGACCTTATCGGTACGATGATTTACAGCCAGAAGACGGAGGAATTCATAGTGAGGAAAGGCCCTGTGTTCGCCAATTTCGTGTTGGCGGATGAAATCAACCGTTCCCCTGCGAAGGTACAGAGCGCATTGCTCGAGGCCATGCAGGAGCATCAGGTGACCATCGGAGAGAGCACTTTCGCCTTGCCGGACCCGTTCCTGGTCATGGCAACGCAGAACCCTATCGAGCAGGAAGGCACCTACCCTCTTCCTGAAGCCCAGGTGGACCGTTTCATGTTGAAGGTCGTCATCGACTATCCGAGAAAAGACGAGGAAAAGCTCATCTTACGCCAGAACATCAACAAGGATTATCCGGAGGTCCACAAAGTCACCTCGACAAAGGAGATCCTCAACGCCCGTAAGGTCTGCCGTGAGGTTTATCTCGACGAAAAGATTGAGAATTACATCACCGACATCGTCTTCGCTTCACGTTATCCAGAGGAGTTCAAGCTGAAGAAGTTCAACGGCATGATCAGCTACGGCGGCTCACCGCGTGCTTCTATCAACCTCGCCCTGGCAGCCAAGGCCTACGCCTTCATCAAACGTCGTGGCTACGTCATCCCTGAGGATGTGCGCGCCGTGGCACCGGATGTGATGCGTCACCGTATCGGCCTGACATACGAGGCAGAAGCAGAGAATATCACAACCGAAGATATCATCAATGAGATCCTGAATATTGTTGAAGTGCCGTGATTCTAAAACATGGAAGCAACTGAGTTATTTAAGAAAGTCAGGAAGATCGAGATCAAGACGCGCGGACTGACCAACCACATCTTTTCGGGTCAGTACCACAGCGCTTTCAAGGGTCGAGGCATGACATTCAGCGAGGTGCGCGAGTATCAGTATGGCGACGATATCCGTAACATCGACTGGAACGTCACGGCACGATTCCATAAGCCTTTTGTCAAGATTTTCGAGGAAGAGCGCGAGATGACGGTGATGCTGCTCATCGACGTGTCGGGGTCCAACGACTTCGGCTCCGTCGAGGCGACAAAGCGTGACATCACAGCGGAACTCGCGGCGGTGCTGGCATTCTCGGCGATACAGAATAACGACAAGGTCGGCGTGATATTCTTCAGCGACCAGATCGAGAAGTTCATACCGCCGAAGAAAGGCTCGAGCCATATCCTGCGTATCATACGCGAGATAGTGACGTTCACGCCACAGCACAAAGGCACCGACATAGGCGAAGGCCTGAAGTTCCTGACGAGCGCCATAAAGAAGCGCACCACCGCATTCCTCATCTCCGACTTCATCACAAACAAGCCGTTTGAGAAAGAGATGACGATAGCGGCACGCAAACATGACCTTATCTCATTGAGAATCACCGACAAACGCGAGCTCATCATACCTAAGATAGGACTGGTGAAGTTTCGCGACAACGAGACTGACAGAGAGATGTGGATCGACACCTCGACAAGCAACTGGAACCAGGCATATCAGAAATATGTGCAGCATGCCACGACGGCGCTCAGCAAGACCTTTGCCAACAACGGCGTGGATAACACGTTGATTTACACCGACGAAGACTATGTCAAGCCTCTTATGCAACTTTTTAAAAGGAGAGAATCGAGAAGATGAAGAAACTTTGTTTCATATTGTTGTTCTGCATGATGTCGGCATTCAGCATCCGATGCGAGGCACAGGCCGTGTCGCTCAAAGGACGCATCAACGTCGACACCATACTCGTGGGACAACCTTTTGATTATCAGCTGTCGCTGACGGTTCCGAAAGACTATAACGTAGAATGGAAACGTTTCAACGACACCCTGAGCGGCTCCATCGACATAATCAGTGAGGGCGACCTCATCACCACGCCTGTCGAGAACAGCGAGAACGTGATGATGACGCAGAAACTGGTGCTTACGACATTCGACACGGGATACGTCTATGTGCCTGAAATCACGATGTCGTACAGCAAGAGCCTGCAGGACAGCGTCCGCTATAAGCTTCACACGATGGAGAAAGAGCTTTACGTGAAGACGGTAGCCGTCGACACCACAGAAGCGTTCAAGCCCATCAACGGAGTGATAAAACAGCATATCACAGCGAAGGAAGTGCTGCCTTGGACGTTGATAGTCATAGTTTTAGCAGGAATAGCATATCTTATCTACTACATCAGCAAACACAGAAAAACAAAACCTGTTGTGGAAGAGAAGAAGAAACCTGTCATCCCTGCCATCGTCACCGCACGCGCCAAGCTCGCCGACATGAGAGAGAATGAGTCGTGGAACTCCTTGAAAATCAAGGATTATTACACCGACTTGACCGATATCGCAAGAGAATATCTCGAGGGACAGTTCGGCATCGACGCCGTGGAGATGACCTCCGATGAGATCATGCAGGCCGTCCATGCTTTGAACATCACCGAGATAGCGAAGTCAAAGCTCCAGGAGACGCTCATCACCGCCGACCTTGTGAAATTCGCGAAGGCCAACCCTACGAAAGACCAGAACGAAGAGGCGTTTAAGGACACCAACTACTTCGTCGAAGACAGCTACGCCTATTTCCAGGAGGAAGAGAAAAAGAAGAAAGAGGAGGAAAATCAATGAGTTCATTAGAATTTGCATCGGCTTACTTCCTCTTCGGACTTATCATCATCCCGTTGCTGGTGGTGTGGTACATCTTCGCAGGAAGGAAGCATCAGGCATACGTGAAGTTCAGCGACACCGGCTTTTTCAAAGGCATGCCGAGAAGCTGGAGGATCTATGCCCGTCATATACTCTTTGTCATCGACATGTGTGCTTTAGCGTTGTTAATCATCGCGTTGGCACGTCCGCAGAGCAGCTCGAAGAACCAGAAGATCAACGTGGAGGGCATCGACATCGTGCTCACCGTCGACCTGTCGAGCAGTATGCTCGCCCAGGACCTCAAGCCTGACCGCCTTGAGGCAGCGAAAGACATCAGCGCCGAATTCGTGAAAGGACGCCCCGAGGACCGCATGGGCCTCGTCGTCTTCGCAAGCGAGACATTCACGCAAGTGCCTTTAACCACCGACCACGGCATGCTTCTCAACATGATGAAAGACCTCAAGTGCGGCATGCTTGAGGACGGCACGGCCATCGGCGATGGCCTCGCCTCGTCGGTGAGCCGCCTGAAAGACAGCGACGCCATCTCGAAGGTGGTGATACTTCTTACCGATGGCGACAACAACGCGGGCTCCATCGACCCGGCGACAGCGGCCGAGATGGCGAAGCTATTCGGCATCAGGGTATATACCATAGGCGTCGGAACACGAGGCACTGCACCATATCCAGTGCAGACGCCATTCGGAGGAATACAATACCAGCAGATACAGGTGACCATCAACGAACCGCTGCTGCAACAGATAGCCGACGAGACAGGCGGAAAATACTTCCGTGCCACGTCGAACGAAAAACTGCAGCAGATATATGAAGAGATAGACCAGCTGGAACGCTCGAAGATAGAGATCAACGAGTTCACACGCGTCCACGAGGAGTTCCTGCCATTCGTCATGCTAGGCCTGGCATTGTTATTGCTGGGATTTATTTTGAAAAACACAGTTTTTAGAACATTAACGGATTAAACCATGGATAGCAACATCATAAGATTTGAAAACCCTCAGTATCTGTACTGGTTGCTGATAATTCCAGTGCTGGTGGCGATCTATGTGCTGATTCGTTTTTGGAACAGAAAACAATTCGCACGCTTCGCCAATGTGAAGCTGAGACATTACCTCGTCCCGATGTTCTCGTCGGCACGAGCCAACACGAAATTCGTGCTATTTAACTTGATTATAGCTTTATTAATTATAGGTGCGGCGAACCTGCAGTCAGGCTCGAAGATGGAGAAGGTGAAACGTGAAGGCATCGACATCTTCCTTTGTATCGACATCTCCAACTCCATGCTGGCTGAAGACATCGCGCCAAACCGTCTGGAACGCTCGAAACAAGCCATCAACAAGCTCATCGGCAAGCTCGGCGGCGACCGCATCGGAGTGATAGTATTTGCTGGCAGCGCCTATGTGCAGCTGCCTATCACCACCGACTACTCAGCCGCTAAGATGTTCCTCTCGACGGTGAAGCCAGAGCTCATCCCTATCCAAGGCACCGAGACAGGACGAGCCATCGACTTGGCCGTCAAGAGCTTCGGCGAGGACGAGCATCATAAGGCCATCGTCATCATCTCCGACGGCGAGGACCATGAGAACGGCGACGCAGTGAAAGCGGCGCAGGAAGCGGCGAAACACGGCATCAAGATCTACACCATTGGCATGGGTCTCGACAGCGGCGCCCCCATCCCTGTGTACAACAAATATGGCAAGAAGATAGGCTATAAGAAAGACAAGGAAGGCAACACCATCATCACGAAGCTCGACGACAACATCCTGAGGCAGATAGCCGAGATCGGAGACGGCCTCTACGTGAGGGCGAGCAACTCCAACGTCGGACTTGACAAGATCTACGAAGACATCAACAAGACCGAGAAGTCGGAGATCGAGGCGAACGTCTTCACCGATTACGACGACCAGTTCCAGTGGTTCGTGGGCGCCGCGATAGTTTTACTTATCCTCGAAATCCTTCTCTCTTCAGGAAAGAGAGGATGGGAGTCGAAATTCAAATTCTTTGAACCGAAAAATGAAAACAATATTTAAAATAGGATTAACAGCGCTGTTTTTGTGCATCTTCATCGTGTCAAACGCCCAAACAAAAGAGGGTTTGATAAGACAGGGCAACAGAAACTATAACAAGGAAAACTATTCCGAAGCGGAGAAGGAATACCAAGCTTCGCTTGACAAGAAATACAACTACAAAGCCTTGTTTAACCTCGGCGACGCGCATTATAAACTCGGCAACTACGACGAGGCTGCCAAGAATTTCCAGGAGATTATCGACAGAAACGTGCCTGAGGATATACAGGCCGACGCTTATTACAACCTAGGCAACACCCAGATGGAGCAGCAGAAATACGCTGAAGCCTTCGATTCTTACAAGAATTGTCTGAAGATGAACCCAAATGACGAGGACGCTAGATATAACCTCGAATACGCCCGTCAGAAACTGCTGATGCAACAGCAGCAACAACAGCAGCAGCAACAGCAAAATCAGGATAACAAGGACAATCAGGACAAGAAGGAGCGCCAGCAGGAGCAAGAACAACAGGATCAGCAGCAGCAGCAACAGCAACAACAGCAACAACAAGAGCAGAATCAGGAGGAACAGCAGGAGCAGCAGCAACAGCAACAACAGCAACAACAAGAGCAGCAAATGTCGAAGGAAGAGGCCGAAAGAATGCTGCAAGCCCTGGAAAATCAAGAGAAAGAGACTATGGACAAGATGAATGAGGCAAAGGCTGCAAAGATGCAAAGAAGAAGAATACAAAAGGATTGGTGAGTTTAGTTTAGAGTTTAGAGTTTAAAGTTTAGAGTCAGTTATATAGTTTAGAGTTAAATGAAGAAATTTGGTTTCATATTATTGTTATTGATGACGGCGTTCGCGTTGAGAGCGCAGGATGATGTCAGTTTCAGGGTGATATGCAAGAAAAATGTCGTCGTGGGCGAACAGTTTCAGGTGTCGTATGAGCTGAGTGGCGACGGCGAAGACTTCAAAGCCCCAAACTTCGTGGATTTTGAGATAGTGGGCGGTCCGTTCTCCTCACAAAGCTCAAGCATTCAAATAGTCAACGGCTCGACGAAAACGACGAGGACGCACACCTATTCATATTACCTGAGAGCGCTAAAGGAAGGAGAGTTCACCATTCCAGCAGCGACGATTACCGTCGACAAGAAGAAGGTGAAGAGCACGACAGCCACCGTCACCGTTGGGAAGAACAACAATGTGTCGTCAGGCGCCAGCACAGGAAGCACTGGGAAAGAGGCGTTTCTGGAAGCCATCCCGAACAAAAAAACAGTGTATCTCGGCGAGCAGATCATGTTGACATACAAGATTTACTATAACATCCCGATATCGAACCTCTCCATCTTGAAAGCCCCGTCGTATTCAGGGTTCTGGACAAAAGACGTGACCGACAACAACGGCGTCCTGCAGCAGTCGTCGGTAGTGAGAAACGGCCAGGATTACCATGTGGCGACGATACAGGAGATTGTGCTTATACCGCAGAAAGCCGGCACTCTCACCATTGACCCGCTCGACATCACCTGCATAGCACAGATCAGGACAGAGCGCCAGCGCCAGCAGGGATACGACCCGTTTGAGAACTTTTTCGGCGACGTCATGGGCTCGTCATATACCAATGTCAAGAAAGACTTGAAGTCGCAGCCCATCAACATCGAGGTGAAACCGTTGCCGACGGCCGACAAACCTAGCAGTTTCAGCGGTGCAGTGGGACAGTTCACCTTGACTTCGAAGATTGACAAGACCGAGATGAAGTCGAACGACGCCTTCACCATCACTTATAGTGTGTCAGGCAAAGGAAACATTGACCTTTTGGACATTCCGAAGCCGGTATTTCCGCCTGATTTCGAGGTGTACGACCCGAAAATCACGACAAACACCAAGAACAACTCGTATGGCATTAGCGGGACAAAGACAGCCGAATACGTTGTCATCCCAAGAGTTTCGGGCGAGTTCACCATCAACCCGTTGGAGTTTTCCTACTTCGATCCCTCGAAGGGTAATTATGTGACTTTGACATCAGAAAGTTATGAGCTAAACGTCGAGAGAAGCGCCAACGAAGGCGGTGGCATCATCTTTGCTGGAGGTCAGGAGGCGATAAAGGTCGTTGGCAGCGACATATCTCACATCATGACGAAAGCCGAGTTGCACATGGACAGCATTCTGCTGTTCGCGTCACCGTTGTATTTTGCCTTAGTCATAGCAATGGTCGTGGTTTTTGCGATTGCCATGATTTTGCATAAGAGGATTAACAAGTTCAACCAGAACCAGGTTTTGGTAAGGAATAGAAAAGCCACCAAGACAGCCAAGAAACGACTGAAGAATGCGTATAATTACATGAGGATCAAGAATCCAGGTCATTTCTATGAAGAGATGTCACAGGCTTTGTGGGGGTATATTTCAGACAAATTGAACATAGCACGGTCACAGCTCTCGATGGACACTGTCAGAGAGATGATGACAGACAAAAACGTGCCGGAAGATATTGTAAATCAATTCATTGACTTGCTCAACAGTTGCGAGTATGCTCGTTTCGCACCAGGCGATCCGGACAAGAAAATGGAGGATTTGTATCAGAAAGGTATTGATGTTATTACAAAAGCGGAGAAGAACTTGAATTAGTTAAAAGTTAAAAGATTAAAGTTAAAAGATAATAGATAATAGATAAAAGATGAAAAGGATATATTTTGTGATGGTGATGATGCTGGCGGCAGTCGGCTTAAAGGCGCAAAGCATTCAGGATCAAGAGTTTGCGAAAGCCAATTTCTATTATAATGAGAGCAAATATGACTCAGCCCTGATGGTCTATGAAGGCATCATGAAGGGAGGCATGGTCTCCGCTCCATTGCTGTATAACATCGGCAACACTTATTTCAAGATGAGGAATTATCCGATGGCCATACTCAACTATGAGAAGGCTTTGAAGCTTGACCCGACCGACGAGGATATCAGGCAGAACCTGACCATCGCCAACGCTCTCATCACCGACAAGATTGAACCCTTGCCGGAGTTCTTCCTCGCCAAATGGTGGAAGAATCTCGGAAACACCTTTACCGCCAACGGCTGGGCTATTGCCACGCTGATATTATTCGGATTCCTGTTGCTGTTGCTATATTTCTACTTCACTGCACGAACCTCAGGACTGAAGAAAACCACATTCTTTACAGGCATTATCGTGTTCTTGCTGTTGATTTGCAGCGTCATCATCGCCTTGCAGAAATACAGATACATGAAGTCGCGCGATGAGGCCATCATCATGAAGCCTACGATAACGGTGAAAAGTTCTCCGTCGTCATCAGGTGTCGACTTGTTTGTGTTGCATGAAGGCACCAAGGTGACCATATTGGACACCGACCGCGACTGGGACAAGATCAAAATCGCCGATGGCAGTGTTGGTTGGCTCCCCTCTTCTTCATCAATAAAATATTGATTTTTTTCATTCATTAGGCGTTGATACTGTGAGCCTTAGTGTTTTAGGATAAAAAAAATTAATTTTTTTCCTAAAATCTTTGTGTAGTTCAAAAAAATGTTGTATTTTTGAACCCTAAAAATAGTGCATTTTAATTTGAATTAATGTCTAAATTACGTGATATGAAAAAAAGATTTTTACCGTTAAGTATGCTTTTGATAACCATAGTGTTAGCTCAAGCAAGTTTCGTGGCTAATGCTACTGGCACCCAAGGAAAGTACACTCCGAGGACAGCATCAGAAGCTACACTTTCTTCATTCATGAAGATTATTCGCGCAAATCAAGAGACCGGGTTGATTGACCCTGCTGATTTAATTGCAGGTCAGAAATCTGCTCAAACAGGAACAAAAGACGCCAATCTGGAATGGACTTACGCAGGTCCGGACAACTTCGGCGGCTTGACAAGAGCCATTGTTTATAATACCGACGGCACTGTCATTATTGGAACTATGGGTGGTGACATTTACCAGACCACCAATGGAGGTATCACCTTCAGAAAGAAGACCAGCATGAACCTCCCTATCAGTTGCATGGTAGCCGATGAAAACGGCAACATCTACATCGGCACTGGTGACGGTCGCGGCGCTCAGGCTTTCAATGGACTCGAAGTTCTCGGTTATGAGGCCAGTTTCATTGGCAAGGGCATGTACAAGATGGCTGCCGGTTCATTCACACCAGAACTTCTTGAAGCGACCACTCCTACAGCGACAAACGGCTGGGGTTATATCAACGAGCTGGCTTACACCAATGGCAAGATATATGCAGCAACCGATGGCGGTATCATGATGAGTGCAGACAACGGTACATCATGGACAAACGTTTTGGAAGGCTCTTTCAGAAGCGTTAAAGTCAACGGTGCTGGTGACGTTATGGCTGCCGACAACGAAGATGTCTATCTCTCAGTAAATGGAGCAGCTTTCAACAATGTCAGCGACGGCATTGCTTCAAACAGCAACCCAAAAATCATTGCAATGTCACCATCAGATGCAAACTTCATGTACATTGCATTTTTGACAGGTTCTGCCGGCGCATACAAAACCGGTAATTTGTATTTCTCACAAGACAGAGGTAACACATGGCAGATTGGTGTATATGGCACAAACAATCAGGGAGCATGTATGTATGAGATGTTCGGCAGCGATGCACAATATGACGGCTACATGATTGTTTATCCAAACAACCCAAGAAAGCTTTTCGTCGGTTCTGACAACCTCTGGATTGTTGAAGACAAGACCGCACAGGGTGTCAACAGTTACAGACCACAACAGATTTCAGAATACATGACTGATGAGTATACAGCCATTGCCTGGAACCGTTATTATTATCTGCATCAGGGCATTCAGACCATTGCTTTCAACCCTACTAACTCGAACGTGTTCTTCGTCGGAACCAATGGCGGCGTTTACAAAGGAGAGTATTACGCAGACGCCTATTCGTACAGGAGCAGCAACCGCTACTTCCTCACCGAAGACGAGCACACCTCTGTGGCACGTATGATGAATGTCGCTGTCGGCGGTATGGATATGATTCTTGGCGGTTGCCTCGACCATGGCACCATTTATATTGGCGGTTCAGATGACATGGACAACCCAACAACAGGTTCACAGGTCTTCCCGCACATAACAAACAACAGCTATGTTTCAACATACTTCAACAAGAAATATGCTGGCGGTCCATGTGCCATGTCAACCATTGATCCTTTCATCTTCTTTGTCTCTGGTACAGGAAGTATCACAACTCCTACAGGAAGTATCTCAACTCCTATCTACAGAACACAGACAGCGGGTGTTGACTATGACCAGAACTTTGAAGGTGGCGATAGCCCGGTGATTACAAATGCGAATGCATTCAAGACACCATTTGCATTTTTCGAGACATATAACGATAGCCACAGTTCAACCAATGTCTCTGAGATTCTGGACAGATATGAACTTCCAGTTGACACATTGCCAGTTGTTGACACTCTTTACATCAACGACACAGTTTTCGTAGCAAACGGAACTATCGGCATTATAGAGAACGACTCGGTGTTCTACTACCAGTATTTCAACGTTTATGACCCAGCAGCAACTGAAGACAGTACTTGCTACAGACCAGGAGCAGAGTCATGCTATGTGTACTACATCATGCATGATTATCTCTACACTGAGACTATCGACCTCGATACTTTAGTGTTGGGCATCAGACGTAATGCCAAAGCTGGCGACATTGTCAACTACTACAGCGTCCAGGGCAATTATCCTATCAGCTACACACTGCCTGAGCCACCACACGATGCACAGCATGTGGATCCACAAGGCGGTTATATGTGGGTTGAAGGCGACACCATCCGCGGATTACACGACCCGCTCAGAACAACATACGTTTGCGCTGTCGAAGGCGAGGTTTATATTACAAGAGACGCTCTCGTGTTCAACAGAGCCACCGAGTGGTTCCCGATGAGCACCATCACCGGCATCCCGACAGCAGTCGCCATGACATCTGATGGTACTACCGCATTCGTCGGAACAGCAGAGGGTAACTTCTACACCTTCACACATCTTAACGACGTGTTCACAGCAGAACAGGCTGATGTCACAAACACACTCAACCCATGTGTTGAGATGACAGAAGATGTGACAACCTTCGCTGGCCGCGCCATCACAAGCATCAGCGTCAACCCTGCCAACAACAACAAGGTGATCGTCACGTTAGGCAACTACGGCAATACCGACTATGTCTATATCTCAAACAACGGCGGCACTTCATTCACAGCTGCGACAGGTCTTCCAGCAATCCCTGTCTATTCAAGCGTTATTGAGAAGAGCACCGGCCTGTACATCGTTGGTACAGAATGCGGCATCTACACGTCAGAAAACGGCACCTCATGGGCTAAGTCAGGCGAGTTCTCATGCCCAATCATGGACCTCAAACAGGCATGGATGGAGAATCACGACGCTGTAATCGACGAGCTCTATGACGATGCAGGTAACGTCACCTACGTCATCTATCCTGGTATCTACAACGAAGGCATGCTCTACGCTGCATCATACGGCGCAGGTCTCCTCAAGTGCGGTACTTACAAAGAAGGTGGCGACCTTGGCGTTGTCGAGAACGAGGTGACAGAGAACAGCGTCCAGCTGAACATCTATCCTAACCCAGTTAAAGAGAACGGAAACATCAACATCACACTCACCGAAGGCGCAAATGTCAGCTATCAGATCTACGACCTCTCAGGCCGCATGGTGGCTAACAGCGAACTCGGATATTACGGACAAGGCGAGCAGACTTTGACATTCAATGTCAGCGACCTCACAAGCGGATCATATATCATCCGTCTGCAGGCTGGCAGCAAGTCAGAGACAGCCAAGTTCTTAGTGTACTAAACAACGGTAAAATCAATAAAAAAGGCTCCCGATTGGGAGCCTTTTTTATTTTAAAAGATCTTTCTAATAAACACTTTCTCTCTGATACTTCTGATGCTCGCCATAAGCAGGACATGTTGACTTCGACGATCCGGAGAACACGCCACATGACGACATCACCAATCCCAACGTAAAAGCAATCAGCAGAAACAATACTACCTTCTTCATATTTTAAATTATTAATGTTTCGTTTTGCAAAATAACGATATTTTTTTTAATTTTGTATGCTGAAACAATAATTTTTTATGGTAGAAGTCAAGAAGCCCATCATTGAGCAAGGATGGTATGAGGTTTTGAAGCCCGAATTTGAATCGTCATATTTTGTGGGCATCAAGTCATTCCTGATAGATGAGAAACGCAAATACGTGGTGTATCCTCCATCACCGTTGATCTTCAACGCCTTCAACCGCACGCCTTTCGACAAGGTGAAGGTGGTGATAATAGGCCAAGACCCATATCACGGTGTTGGACAGGCGCATGGACTGGCATTCTCGGTGCCCGACGGGATACAGCCGCCGCCGAGCTTGCAAAACATCTTCAAGGAGCTGCATACCGACATAGGGATGCCCATTCCAAGAAACGGCAACCTCGAGAAATGGGCCGACGAGGGCGTTCTGCTCTTGAATGCCTCATTGACTGTAAGGGCAAACATGGCAGCATCACATGCACGCATAGGATGGCAACAGTTTACCGATGCCGCCATACGAGCGCTGTCGGAAAAGAAAGAGCATCTGGTGTTTCTGCTTTGGGGTAACTACGCCATCGCCAAAGAGAGCCTCATCGACCACAGCAAACACCTGATATTGAAAACAGTCCACCCCTCCCCGCTCTCGGCGAGCCGCGGCTTCTTCGGATGCAGGCATTTCTCACAGGCAAACCAATACCTTATTAATAATAATATAGAGCCCGTGAAATGGGATATTATAGTGTAGAGTTTGATAGTTTAAAGATGAAAGAAAAGTTAGTTTTTGCAACACATAACAAGCATAAGTTAGAGGAGATTCAGAACATCCTGAAGAATTACGAAGTCGTGGGTCTTCGCGATATCGGCTGCATGGAAGATATTGTGGAAGACGCTGATGACCTTCAGGGGAATGCCAAGATTAAAGCCGATTTCGTCACCAATAACTACCATATAAACTGTTTTGCCGATGACACGGGGCTCGAAGTCGAGGCGCTGGACGGCGCGCCGGGCGTGTACTCAGCGCGATATGCCGGTGAGGGATGTTCGTACCACGACAACGTGGTGAAGCTCCTGGATGCCCTTCGAGGCGCGCCGAACAGGAGAGCACGGTTCAGGACCGTTATAGCATTGAATCTCAACGGGAAACAATATTTCTTCGAAGGCATCGTCAATGGAAAGATTCTCGAAGAGGAACATGGCAATGGCGGCTTCGGCTACGACCCAATCTTCCAGCCCGACGGCTATGAAGAGACCTTTGCAGAGATGCCGATGGAGATAAAAAACAAGATTTCGCACAGAGGTAAAGCCGTGCAAAATCTTGTGAAGTTCTTGGACTCAATCCGTTAGAGACCTGTCCCTAGAAGTTTTTTCTTAAGATATCAATAGCCTTGTCGATACCGGCTGCGTTCTTTCCGCCAGCTGTAGCCAATGTTTTCTGACCACCGCCGCCGCCTTGAATCTCCTTGGCAGCTTCACGCACCATGGCGCCGGCATCCATCTTGTTGCTATCGACCACGCTCTGAGGCAACATCACGCAGAGGGCAGGCTTCTCTTCGAGCACGCCACCGATGACGGCAATGGCCTCGTTGTCGATGTCCTTCAGCGCCGAGGCAATGTTACGCATCTGGTTCATATCGGCATCGATACGTGCTATCACGAGCTTATGTCCGTTCCATGAGGCGGCGGCGGTGTATGCGCTCTTCGCTTCTGCCACCGCTTGCGACATCATCATGGCCTCAATCTTCTTCTGGAGCATGGTGCTCTGCGCCGTCAACGTCTCCACAGCCTTCACCACATCTCCCGACTGCTTGACGAGACCTTTGATCTTATTCAATGTGTCTATCTGATTGTCGAGATAGTCAATGACAGCCTCACCTGTGATAGCCTCGATACGGCGCACGCCAGCGGCGATAGCACCTTCCGTCAATATCTTGAACGCCCCAATGCGGCCTGTCGACGGGATGTGGGTGCCACCGCAGAGCTCGCAAGAATAGCCCTCACCGAACTTCACCACACGTACCTTGTCGCCATATTTCTCGCCGAACAACGCCATCGCGCCCATGCTGCGTGCCTCATCGATAGGGACATCGACAGCAGTCTGGTTTGGCAGGTCTTCTCTAATCTTCTGATTTACAATAGTTTCAACCTTGCGGATCTCTTCGTCCGTCATCTTGGCAAAGTGACTGAAGTCGAAACGCAGACGCTCGTCATCGACCATCGAGCCTTTCTGCTCGACATGTGTTCCAAGCACCTGGCGTAATGCCGCGTGCATCAGGTGGGTAGCGGTATGGTTGGCCTCAATCTTCAGACGACGTTCCACATCGACTTTAGCTGTAAACACCGCCTCCGGCTGCTGTGGTAGCGCATCGGTGATATGTATGCTGAGGTCGTTTTCTTTCACGGTGTTAACGACGTTAAGAGTCTCATTTTCAGACACCAAAACGCCTTTGTCACCTACCTGGCCTCCCATCTCGGCGTAGAACGGGGTCTTGTCGAGGACTATCTCGAAGTGTTTCTTGCCTTTCGCCACCACCTCTCTGAATTTCAATATCTTAGCCTGGCATTCCATCTCGGTGTAGCCGACGAAGGTGGTAGGTTTGTCCTCATGTATCAGCTCCACCCAGTCGCCCGACATCTTCTCGGCTGCCTTACGCGAGCGGTCTTTCTGTTCCTTGAGGTTGTTGTTGAAGCCTTCCATATCGACTTCGAGGCCTTTCTCTTCTGCCATGAGGTTTGTCAAGTCCACCGGGAAACCGTAGGTGTCAAACAGCTCGAAGGCAAACGCGCCGTCGATGAGCTTCGCGCCTTTATTTTGCTCCACATAGTTCTCGAAACGTTTGATACCTAATGCCAGGGTGCGGAGGAACGATGCCTCTTCTTCGTAGATAACCTTAGACACCAGTGTCTCCTGTGCTTTTATCTCAGGATACTGCTCGCCCATCTCTCTCACGAGGACTGGCAACAACTTATACACAAATGGCTCGGTAAATTTAAGGAATGTATAGCCATAGCGAACGGCGCGGCGGAGGATACGGCGGATAACGTAGCCGGCGCCATTATTAGACGGCAGCTGGCCGTCGGTAATGGCGAAGCTGACCGCACGGAGGTGGTCAGCGACGACGCGCATTGCTATATCCTGTTTCTCGTTTTTGCCATATTCTATTCCTGAAAGCGTTGCAATCTCGTTGATGATAGGAGTGAACACGTCGGTGTCGTAGTTCGACTTCTTGCCTTGCATCACGCGGACGAGGCGTTCGAAGCCCATGCCGGTGTCGACATGTTTCGCCGGAAGGTCCACCAGGCTTCCGTTGGCGAGGCGGTTATATTGCATAAACACGAGGTTCCATATCTCAATGACTTCCGGATCGTCTTTGTTGACAAGGTCACGGCCGTTGATCTTCTTACGGGCCTCATCGTCGCGGATGTCGATATGAATCTCAGAGCAAGGTCCGCAAGGTCCGGTCTCACCCATCTCCCAGAAGTTGTCTTTCTTCGAGCCATAGATGATTCGCGACTCGTCGACATGCTCTTTCCAAAACTCGTAAGCCTCGTTGTCGACTGCCATGCCGTCCTTCTCGTCGCCGCCAAATACGGTGACATAGAGCTTATCCTTGTCGATCTTCATCACGTCGGTGAGGAACTCCCAACCCCAGGCGATGGCCTCTTTCTTGAAATAGTCGCCAAACGACCAGTTGCCCATCATCTCGAACATGGTGTGATGATAGGTGTCGCGGCCCACTTCCTCAAGGTCGTTATGCTTTCCGGAGACGCGCAGACATTTCTGGATGTCGACGACACGCGGCGCTTTGCGGGGGTTGTTACCCAAGAAGACATCCTTAAACTGGTTCATACCAGCATTGGTGAACATCAATGTCGGGTCGTTCTTCACGACTATAGGTGCTGAAGGCACTACAAGGTGTTGTTTCGACTGAAAAAAGTCCAAAAAACTCTTACGAATTTCGCTTGCTTTCATCATTATTTCATTTTTTCTTTAAAAAACTTGCAAATATATGAAATTTTTTATAATTTTGCACGTTTTTAGGTAAATTTTTCCTTATTGGGTATAATTATCGAAAACAATGACAGACAAAAAGTACATATATAACCCCAATACACTTGATTATGAAGAGTATAAGCCTTCTTTTGGATCGCGTTTCAAGAAGGTGTTATATTTTATCATTGTCGCCGGAGTATTAGGATATGGCACTGTCGAACTCATAGAAAACACCGTCGGCTCGCCAAAAGAGCGTATGCTGACACGTGAGATAGACTTCCTGGAGCTGCAATATGACATCCTCAACGACAGGATGGACAACGTCAACGCCTTGCTTGGAGAGATGCAGGACCGTGACGACAACATCTACCGAATGATTTTTGAGGCGGAACCCATTCCGACATCAGTAAGAAAGGCAGGATATGGCGGCACTAACCGTTATGAGGCGCTCAGCGGTTATAACAATTCCGACATCGTGACTGAGACGACAAAGAAAATCGACATCATCGAAAGCCAGATCAAAGTGCAGTCAAAGTCATACGACGAGGTTTATCACATGGCCAAAAACAAGGCTTTGATGCTGAGCAGCATCCCAGCCATCATGCCTGTGAAAAACGTAGATATCTATAGGATTTCCTCACATTTCGGTTATCGTACCGACCCGTTCTACAAGGTGCAGAAGCTGCATAGCGGCATCGATTTTGCAGGTCCGATGGGCACACACATCTATTGCACCGGCGACGGCGTAGTGGAGAAAGTGACAAAAAGCAACGGCGGCTACGGCAACAATATCATCGTAAATCACGGATACGGATATAAGACACGTTACGCACACATCTCGAAAGCCCATGTCAAAGAAGGACAGAAAGTGAAGAGAGGCGAATATATCGCCGACATGGGTAACAGCGGCAAGTCGACGGCACCGCATCTGCACTACGAAGTGATTAAGAACGACCACCCTATAAATCCTGTCAACTTCTTCTTCAACGACCTTACGCCGGAAGAATACGACAAGATTCTTGAGTTGTCGGAAAGACCATCAATGACAATGGATTAATATCATGGAAATCAACAAGTTATATTATCGAATCGGTGAAGTCGCGAAGATGTTCGACGTTTCGACATCCACCATACGCTATTGGGAAAGCGAATTCGACGTGCTGCGTCCGCGCAAAAGCACAAAAGGCAACAGGCTCTTCACGGAACGCGACATCCGTTACCTGCAGGTAATATACCAACTTGTTAAGGTCAAAGGATATACCATCCAGGGCGCCAAAGACGCCATGAAGACCAAGTTCGACAAACTCGAGGAGAACGCCATGCTGATCCGCACACTCAACGACACCAAGGCATTCCTTAAAGATCTGGACAAGAAACTTGCCGAGAAACAAAAGACTCTTTAGAAGGTCTTATCTTTCATCAAATAATTTGTGACATAATCGAAAACACCATCTTCGAGAGAGGTGAACGGTTTGTCGTATCCTGCCTTACGCAGCTTCTCCATATTGGCTTCAGTGAAATACTGATACTTGTCGCGGATGTCGAGCGGTGTGTCGATGAATTTGATATTCACCTCTTTTCCCATCGCCTTGAAGGTGTTCGCCGCAAGGTCGTAGAACGAGCGTGCATGGCCTGTTCCGAGGTTATACAAACCGCTCTCAGGACGTTTTTCTATCAAGAAGAGGATAACCGATGCGATATCTTTGACATAGATGAAATCTCTCAGCTGCTGGCCGTCTTTGAAGTCGGGACGATGTGAGCGGAAGAGCTTCACCTCGCCGTTTTCCTGAATCTGATGGAACGAATGCAGAATCACTGACGCCATGCGGCCTTTGTGGTACTCGTTAGGACCATATACGTTGAAGAACTTCAGTCCGGCCCAGAACGGAGGACATTTCGTCTGCTTGAGTATCCACTTGTCGATCTCGTTCTTTGAGCGTCCGTAAGGGTTGAGCGGCACGAGTTTCTCCACGATGTCGTGACTGTCGTTGTAACCCAGCTCTCCCCCACCGTAAGTCGCTGCTGATGAGGCATATACGAGCGGAATCTGATACTCGGAACACAGCGTCCACAGCTTCTCGGTATAGTCGACGTTAAGCTCGACGAAGACGTTCCAGTCGAACTCGGTGGTGTCGGTACGAGCGCCTAGATGCACCACAAAATCGACCTTATCGTGATTGTCTTCCAGCCAGCTATGAAGCTCCTTCCTGTCGAGGAGGAGCTGATAGCTCTTGTTGACAAAGTTTCTCTCTTTCTGTTTCTTTGAGAAGTCGTCAACGAGGACGAGGTCGTTTCTACCCTGTTCGTTGAGGCATCCTGCCACCACGCTGGCGATGAAGCCCGCTGCACCTGTGATTACTATCATATCGTTTAATTTTCTTCTGTTCTTGTCTTTAAATAATTACGCCATTTGTCTAGCACCGCTTGCATATCCGACGGCAGCTGGGAGTCGAAATAGAGCTCTTTCCCTGTCGTAGGATGCACGAAGCCGAGCACCTTGGCATGAAGGCAGTGACGCGGTATCTCGTTGAAGCAGTTGTCGATAAACTGACGGTATTTCGAGAATGTCGTGCCTTTCAGGATCCTGTCGCCGCCATACAACGCGTCGTTGAAGAGCGGATGTCCGGCATACTGCATGTGGACGCGTATCTGATGCGTGCGGCCCGTCTCAAGGCGGCATTCCACGAGTGTGACGTAGTTGAAGCGCTCGAGCACTTTATAGTGCGTCACTGCCTCTTTACCTTGGCTGCCGTCGGGATATACCGCCATGGCGACGCGGTCGCGCAGCGACCGCCCGATGTTGCCTTCGATAGTGCCTTCGTCGTCGGGGAAGTCACCCCACACTAGAGCTTGGTAGCGCCGAGTTATCGAGTGCTCAAAGAACTGTGCCGCCAGCACCGTCTGCGCCGTCTCGTTCTTTGCCACTATCATCAAGCCAGTGGTGTCTTTGTCGATACGATGCACGAGGTATCCGAAGCCGTTGTCCACTTTAGAGCCGTTTTCCTTGAAATGATATGCCAGGGCGTTGAGGAGGGTGCCGTCGAAGTTGCCGTGGCCCGGATGCACCACGAGACCTGCCTGCTTGTTAACCACGATGACGTCGTCGTCTTCATAGACCACACAGAGCGGGATGTTTTCAGGCGTGATAACGATTTCGCGGGGCGGATACGCAAGCACCACTGTCACCACATCGAAAGGTTTCACCTTGTAGTTGGACTTCACAGGCTTGTCGTTGACGAGGATACTTCCTGCCTTCGCAGCATTTTGAACCCTGTTGCGGGAAACGTTTTCCAGACGATTCTGCAGAAACTTGTCGACACGCACCAAGGTCTGACCTTTATCGGCAACAATGCGGAAATGCTCGAAAAGTTCAGTGTTCTCTTCGGGGTTGTCTCCAAGTACGCCGACAAAATCCTCTGACATATATTAACTATTTGGCTATCAATAATTTAGATGTCATTGATGAGCCGTCATTCATCACGACTCTCAACATATAAGCACCATTTTGTAAATCGCTAACATTCAATTCATTACAATACTGATAATGCTTAACGGCCCTACCTGCTATATCGAAAATGACAATCTCATTGGCTGAATTGGCATCTATGCCGTCGATACGGACCATATCGTTAGCCGGATTTGGATAAAGCACCAACTCATTTTTAGCTTCTTGGTTCTCATCGACATCAAGGAAATAGGCGTCACTGCCCATGACCGGTCGGATCATCAACGAACCTGCGAATGAGGTGTTTTTCCAGCCTTCGCCCGCATCGTAGAAGCAATACTGATGATTGTCAACAGAGGTATCGAAACCGATGTTCATCGATTTAGGATATTGCTGGCGGATACCGACGTAGAACGTGCTATTGACTTTCACCACTTCGTTGAAAGTATAGTTTGAGAAGGCGTACAACAGGCTGTCGTCCCATATAGGTCGTTGATTCTGGAGTGTATATGCCACCTGACCAGGCTTTCCGTTGTTGTCTTTCCAAACCACGATATCGAAGAAATTGAAATTGGCATCGTTGAAGGTCCTGTTAAATAACATCTGAACTCCACAGACGGTGTCGAGCTGTGTTACTTTGAACTGTGCGGCGAAATAAGTGTCGTTAGGAACTAGTCCGTAGCCCATTTCCGGAGTGCCATCATCGTATGCAAAATAATTGTAAAAGCCTTGTTTTACTACTATCGAGTCGCCAGCAACCTCCCCGCTATGCTCATCGACAACATCCACATAATGACGAATCGTGAACGAGGTAGTATCGACATTCAGGTTATAAGGATAGATGAAATTGCCCATAACCACTGAATCTTTCATAACTCCCACATTGGGATATTGATTGATATAGAATGGGTCGGATGTATAAGAATAGCTCCAATCGGAATTATTATCCTCCACCTCACATGAATAACGCACCTCATGCGTGTTGACATCCATATTGGTGAGATACATATTGAAACAGTTCTCTATCTCGTTTATCGGATTATTTGCATAATGCTTGTAAGGCATTGAGCGATAACGCTTTAGGAATGTCGGAGAGGTGTTTGTAAAACTCACCAAAGGATATGTGTCGGCCTCTATGCTTCTGTCTTTATCGAGATAGACGAAATCGACATTCCACTGGTCCATATTGCTCCTGTCGTTAGGATACATCGTGGTTGGCAGCGTTCCGTAATTGAAGAACATGATATAGAAATCCTCTTGGAAGAGGCATGTATCCGTAATCGGAATCATCACCTTCTTAAAATATTGATTCTCATCGCATTCTGCAATAAAAGACTCATAAGTCTGACCTTCTGCCGCCCACATCTGTCGCCATGCATGCTTCCTTACTGTCACAGAGTCTTGAATCGTGGTATCGTAAACAGTTTCATTATAGCCATAACCGAATTTCAGTACCAGAGAGTCGTCACGTTCGGGGTCATCGCCGAAGCCGCCTGGCTGATAATAGAAACTGAGATACAGCGAATCGGCAGGTGTAAGTTTCTGATTATTAAGACTATCGAGACGAATCCTGACAGAAAGAAGAGTATCAGCACGGAAAGGGTTGCTGCTACCATTTCTATAGACCTTGCCGTGTCGGTCGATGAGGTCAAGAGTGGCGGCCCTATAGTTTACTGGCATTTTCGGGAAGCCTGAGTTGACAAACACATTACCTTTTTGCCATTTTGAATCATCGGGAAAGTAACCTGCTTGGGTGAAATCGTCGAAAAATGGCAAGGTGGCGACTGCCTCATCGCGTGAAACGACCTGTTCTTCCTCAGGAATACCGCCATTAAAGCCAATCAGATATTCTTGTGATTTCCCGTCCAACACGAAGAGAACGGTCATCAATATTATTATAACAATTCTTTTATTCATCATAGAAATAGCTTGTATCTATGTTATAATCAACGTCTTCGGTATCGAAAATATTATACTCAGGGTAATCCATTTCAATAATGTCGCCAGTAGAGTTCCTATATGACATGTGTTTATCCTTGATTCGCTTCAGAGAGTCGTATGAGAACGACCTGTTGCGCAAGATATAGTTGAAGCTGTCGATCAGATATTTGATGGTGTCGGTGCTATAACGTTTCAGACGCCATGCCTCAACCATCGAGTCACGACGTGCTTTTTCCTGATTATACCAATCAAGATCATAATCCTCATCCGACCTGTACCACACGTTGACAGTAGAACCTAGCGGCACCGTCACGTCAGGTGAGTAGTACGGATCCATACGACTTACGAAAAGATGTTCGTCGTCGCCATAGTCGATAAAAATCTCGTTACCAATATTGAGCGAGGCCTTGTTGATCATCTCTTTCGCGACTGAGATATTAGCGCCCACAAGGTCGGGAAGATTCGTGGTCTTATCGCCATTGCCGAGGCCCACGATGAGGGTGATTGCGCTACCTTTGATCACATCCTCTTTAGGTTCAATCACTTCACCGTTTAACATCTGTTCGATGACGGCATTTCTTGCAAAATAATCGATATATTCCAGCTTGTCGACTTTCAGTCCGGCTATATTCAGGCTCACCATCGCCTGACGTAGCGAAAGGTTACGCAGATTAGGCATCTTCACAACCTCTGGGGCGATGGAAGTACGGATGATATAGATGTTTCGGCCTTTTTTAACCTTCGCACCAGGCAGCGGATTCTGTTGATATACAGCACCATCCGGGAAACCCTTGACATAAATGCTGTCGAGCAGGATAAATGTAAACTCGTCCTTATATACTTCTGTTGCCTCTTCATAATTCATACCGACCATATCTGGAACGGAGAATTCGGTGCCATGACGGGTAAACCTACTCAGTCCGGCAAAGGTCAGTTCAAACACGCCGACAACCACTAACACCATGATTATCAAGCTGATATAGAACCATTTATCTTTCAAAAAACGAAACACCTTCATTTTTTTTATTTTTTCTTGTACAATTACGTCGTTTTTTGTAATTTTGAACTCGCAAAGATAATGATTTTTATTGAATTTTATACTATAAAACATGAAAAAAATAGCAATAGTATGTGGCGGATACTCAGGAGAGTATGAAATCTCGGTTAGCAGCGCGAAGGTTGTAAAGAAACATCTGGACCCAAAGAAATATGATGCTTATGTCATTGTGATTCAAAAAGATAGATGGTATCATCTCGAGGATGACGGCACCAAGACCGATGTCGACAGGAACGATTTCTCGATAAAAGTCGGAGGCAAAAAGGTCGTTTTCGATGCTGTCTTCAACGCTATCCATGGTGTGCCGGGCGAGGACGGACAGCTTCTCGGATATTTCGAAATGCTCGGAATACCTTATACTTCCTCAAATTTCACCACTTCGGCATTGACATTCCACAAGGAGTTTTGCAAGAAGATTGCGGCAGCAGCGGGTGCCAACGTCTCCCCATCTGTCATCATCAATAAAGGTGAGTCTTACGATGCGAAGAAAATCATCAAAGAGCTGGGACTGCCTTTGTTTGTCAAGCCTACGCGCAACGGTTCGTCGGTAGGTGTGAGCAAGGTGAATGTGGCGGAAGACTTCGAGAAAGCGGTGCAAGGAGCATTCAAGGCGGGCGACCAGGTGATGTGCGAGAAGTTTGTGAAAGGCCGCGAGTTGGCATGCACAGTGATGCAGGTCAAAGGCAAGACGATGGTGTTCCCTGTCACCGAGATAGTGAGCAAGAACGACTTCTTCGACTATGAGGCGAAATATACTGCAGGAAAATCGGACGAGATCACGCCCGCTGACATCGATGAGGTTTCAGAGATAGAGGTTAAGGCCACGTCGGCTATGCTTTATGACAAGTTCGAATGCAAGGGCTTTGCCCGTTTCGACTATATCATGACGCCCAAACAGCTGGTGTTCATCGAGGTGAACATAGTGCCAGGCATGTCGGAGGCATCAATAATGCCAAAACAAGCAGCCTGCATGGGCATAACGCTCGACAAGCTGTTTGGTTTGGCATTAGAGAATATTCTTGACTAGACTGTCAGGATGTCTTTCTGTTTCAGTTCGTAAAGATCGTCAATCTTCTTCACGAATTTATCTGTCAGCTTCTGGATTTCTTCCTGGAGCTGTTTCACTTCATCTTCAGAGACACCTTCTTTCTCGAGTTTCTTGGCGTCGTCGTTGGAGTTACGGCGGATGTTACGGATACCCACTTTCGCTTCTTCGGCGGCTGTCTTGGCGCGTTTGGCGAGGTCTTTACGACGCTCTTCTGTCAACGGCGGAACCAAGATTCTCAGGAAGTCGCCTTCGTTCTTCGGGTTGAAGCCGAGGTTGGCGGCCTGGATAGCCTTGTCGATGGCGCCGATAGACGTCTTATCGAACGGCATCACGATAATCTGACGCGGGTCAGGAGTGCCTATGTTGGCGGTCTGCTCAATAGGCACAAGCGTTCCGTAATATTCAACCTTCACACCCTGCAACATCATAGGGCTAGCCTTGCCTGCTCTGATCTTCTGAAACTCCGACTCGAGGTGTTTCACTGCACCTTCCATCGATTCAGTCGTTTCGTCCAAAATAAATTGAGATTCTTCTGTCATATACCTTAAATTTTTCGGTACAAAAATACAAATTTTTCTTATTAAGGATTATATAATCCATAAAAATATGGACCATTTTTTGCTTTATAATATGATAATTTATTGATAATCAACGACTTTTTATCAATATTCCAAACAAATACCTTAAACTCACGGCCATTCATATCAATATCAGGAATGAAAAAACCATCGACAAGACGTATAGCTTCTTCGGGCATGAGGGTGATATCCTTTTTGTCGCACGCCGTCCATAAAATAGATTCTTTGGTCTTCGAATCAATTATTTCGACTACAAGAATGATGCGATTTATCGTGTCAAGTGCTTGAATATCGGCGATAAATCCCACCCTATCCTCCTTTGGCTTACAATCCGCCGGAAGATAAACTGCTTCAGTCCACTCGACGCCATCTTCAACTTTAACATTTTCTTTCAACACATTAAGTAATGGCTTACCATTGTCTTTTTTCGTCAAAGTGAGATATCGTGTTGTAAACCAAGTCTTTGCATCGACAAGATATGGATATTCTGCAACAGCCTCAAGTTCCCAATCCATATTGGCATGGTCAGTAAGACCGACACCGAGATATTCTTTATCACAATTTTTTATAAAATATTGATAATCATCAGTTTTACTATCTTGATCAAAGTTTATCACATTATCAAAACTGAGTTTTTTCTGATAGTGCTCATTCATAAACGACCTGCTCGCATAAGCCACAAAACTGATGTTGTCGGAATACTGTTTCTCATCTTTAACCATCTCAACCGCCACCTGATCGAAACCTTGATGATAGGCGCGTTGATAATACTGACGGTCAAATATCAGCGATGCCACTCCGACAAGCATTACCAAAGAAACGACGATTCCTGTTGTCTTTATTGGTGTTTTTTCATCGAAAAATGAGAATGCGGCGATTATCAAGAATGGAAAACTGAAAATCAGAGTGCTGTATTGGAGTATCGGATCACGCAGCATCGAATAGGCATAAGCTATCGCAAACGGTATGACAAACCAGAGAAGACTCACTATCCTGATGACGTTTTTTTTGTCGTGATTCATTTTTAATATGAAAGGCAGCAAAAGCACTATCAGAATTGTGAATATCATCAAGTCGCTGCCGTTCAGCGTATACGACAAAAACGTAAAGATGAAGCTTGTTTTGGGTGCCGAAAGCCATCCGATGCCGCCTTCCACGAAAAACTGATAGTAAAAAATCGGCAACGTAGGAAGATAGAGAATCACTGCCGCGACACAGCTCCACAGATAGGCTTTTATTCTGTTTTTTTCAAGATTTTTAAAGAAAAACAGTCCTGTCAGGGCTATCAAGCCAGCTTGAGCCATCGAAAACATCTGTATCTCGGCGGCACAGAAGGCCGACAAAGCGAATCCGGCGCATGTCCAAAACGTGATGCGGCGCTCATCAAAGAGGATACGGTTCCAAAAATAGACAAGCAGCAGAATAAAAAACAGTCCGGGCGTATAGGGACGTATCAGCTGGCTATACAGCATAAACAGCTGACTGACGCTGACCAGAGCTGCAGAGAGCAATCCGACGTTTTTATTAAACCATTGTTTAGCGACAACATACACCAGATACACTGATTCTATTCCCATCAAGGCGAACGGCAGTTTCAGCCAGAACTCATTCCAACCGAAGAGCTTCACCCAGAAATAGAGGAACACCTGTACGCCGGCAGGATGCATGTCGTTCAACATGACGCCTTCACGGATGAGGTCGTGCAGGTTGTCGTAGCCCGTTCGTATGAGAGCGCTAAACTCGTCGTGCATAAAAGGCACGGTGCCCAGTCGCCACAGACGTAACAATGATGCTATCACAATGATTATCAGTAAGATAACATTGCAAGCATCAAATCTCTTTATAGGCTTATCATGCCTCATTTAGTCACCAGAGTCCCGATTTTTTCGCCGTTGAGAACCTTTGTGAGGTTGCCTTTGGTGTTCATGTCGAACACGAGCATAGGCATGTCGTTTTCCTTGCACATGGTGAATGCTGTGAGGTCCATCACCTTGAGGTTTTTGTTGTAAGCCTCATCGTAAGTGATTGTCTCATATTTCTTTGCTGTCGGGTCTTTCTCAGGGTCGGCGGTGTATATGCCATCAACGCGAGTGCCTTTGAGGATGATGTCGGCCTTGACTTCGACGGCACGGAGGGCTGAGCCTGTGTCGGTGGTGAAGAACGGATTGCCTGTACCTCCACCTATGACAACAACGTAGCCTTCTTCAAGCAATTTAATGGCCTTGGCAGAGCTCATCGATTCGGCTATACGGTCGATGTAAAGTCCAGATAACAATGCCGCTTTCACGCCTTTGGCCTGCAGCGTCGATTGTATTGCCATGCTGTTGATGACGGTGGCGAGCATACCCATATAGTCGCCTTGGATACGGTCCATGCCTTTGCTGGCGCCTTGGAGGCCGCGGAAGATGTTGCCACCACCTATGACGATAGCGATCTGCGCACCTGCCTTCACTGCCTTTGCTATCTCTTCTGCATAATCGTCAAGGCGTTGTGGATCAATGCCATATTGTTGATTTCCCATTAAAGCTTCACCGCTAAGCTTAAGTAACACTCTTTTGTATTTCATATCGTTTATAATTTAAAGATTCAAAAATTAATACCAAAAACCTACATTGATGAATCCGACTGGCGATGAGTTGATATTCGAGCCCATCAGGCTCACCTCGATAGGACCGATCATAGTGTCGACACCGAGCGTGAGTCCAGCGCCGGCAACGAAGCTGTCGTCGTCGAACCAGTGATCATACATGTCGGTCATATAACCGCAATCGAAGTTGACAGTACTGTAAAAATTCTTATAAAATCTCCACTGCCATGCCACACGTCCGATGGCAATATGGTCGACGACTTTCTCAATGAAGTTCATGCCAGTGAACGCCTTGATATTGTCGTAATATTTCATCTTCGACTGGCCTCCTATCATAAACTGATAAAACAGCGGCACCTCTGCTCCCCCTATCTTCGTACCTGCCTCGACCCCAAACTTCAACGAATTCCTCTTTCCTAACGGGAAAGCCTTGACGATACTGCCGTTTACCATATATGACAAACCATCGAAATAGACCGCCTTACCTTTCAAATTGATTCTCCAGCCGCGTCGGGCAAAGTTGGGAACGTCTTCATTGCTGAAGAAATAATTGAAATACATATAGGTATAAAGCGAATAGTCGCTTCCGAGACCATCATCACCGACAAGATCTTTCATGTGGACGTAATCGATAACAGCGCCCAGACGTATCTGCTGGGTGAGTGACGGCACCAACTGCACGTTGAGGTCAAGGGTGTTGCTTTGCATGCTGTACGAATTGGTGATCCTGTTATCGTCATACTGATTTATTTTCAGCGACATAGCGCTTAAGTCGGCACCGAAACGGAACACTCTGCCCTGACGTTTGTTGATATTAGCCCGCACATAAGGGTTTTCTGCGATATTCACGTCGAGGCTCATGGTAGTACGGTTCATGGTTTGCCACAGGTTTTTCATGGTGAAATTCACCAGCGCGCCTATGCCGTAGTTGTTGTCGTAATGGATACACACCGCCAGCGACCGGTCCTCTTTTTCCTTGCAATGCAGCTGTAATATTATGCCCTCGGAATCGTCGGTCATCTCATACCATAAGTCCTCGTAATACCCCGACGCATAAAGCTTCAGCACCACCTCTTGTATGTCGTCGACCGTCATCATCTTCGGGAATCTCTTTCCAAACTCACGCCTTACACTCGCCTTATGCTTATTGGCGATGCCTTCCACTTGAACATCTACAACTCTCAGCGTATCGACAGGTTGCAGATGAGGGCGGTTTATCTCAATAGGCTCAAACTCCTCAAGAAAGGTGGCAAGCGTCTTCAACTGCGGAGCGAATTCATTAGCGGCTTCTTCGCCAAACTTTATGATAGAGTCAAAGTCATTGAACGACAACATGTTTCGTCCATGCAGATTAGGTCTGATGTAGATATCGCAGTTCTTTCGGGCATAGTTGCTTTCTTCAAGCGACGAGAGGTTCATCATGCTTTCGAGCAATCCGAGAGAGTTGTCGATTTGAGAAGCGGGTATAGTGGCATCCTCAAGGTCAACGCCGATGATGATGTCGGCACCGCGTTCTTTCATATTCCTTACAGGGAAATTGTTGACCATACCTCCGTCGATAAGGAGTTTGTCGTCCATAGCCACGGGCTTGAAGAAGAACGGTATCGACATGCTGGCTCGCACCGAGCGCGCGAGGTTGCCTTTAGTCATCTCATACTGGCATGCATGCTCCACGTCGGTGGCGATACAATAAAACGGAACAGGTAACTTATTGAAATCGTGTACGTTACTGGCTGGGAGCATCAACTTCGACATAAGCAGGTTGACGTATACGCCGTCCACCAGCGAGGATTTCACCTTCAGTTTATTGTTTAAAATAGGGAATGTCGCAAGATATTGACGCTCGTACATCTTCTGTTCGACAGGCATAAGCACGGGAGGGATACGGTCGTAGATAACCTTGTTCCAGTCCTGGTTGCGCACCAGTTGTTCCATCACGTCGGGGTCATAGCCGATGGCATAAAGGGCTCCCATGATAGAGCCTATGCTGGTACCTCCTATGTAATCGATAGGAATGCCCACCTCGTCGATAGCCTTAAGGATAGGGATTTGGGAAAAGCCTTTGGCACCGCCTCCACACAACACCACTCCCACTTTCGGACGAGGGCGTTTTTTTACTGAAGTTGCTGATTTGTTGGCGTCTTGAGCTTCACTATGATAGAAAGAGAATAAGCCGATGAGCAACATCAGCAGGAAAATAATCTTATTTTTCCTTATCTCCTTCATTATCAATTATTTAGAACCAATATCCAACATTCACAAAGAGACACCAATCTTCTACGACATTCGATTTAGAAACTTGAATTTCGATAGGGCCTAACGGGGTCTTCACACCTAAGGAGAGGCCTGCACCCATGATGAAATTATCAGGAATAAACCATGTGTCAAGTCTGTTGGACAACAAATCTTCCATCCATTGTAAATAATCTTCCATCTCCTCTGGGGTTTCTAATATCCCTGGATACCTATTCACAATATCCATGAAATTCTTGAAATAACCGGCATCGCAACTGGCGACAGCATAGAAATTCTTATAGAAATTCCATTGCCATGCTGCCCTTCCATACGCGGCATACTCCGAATATACCGAAATAAACGGCAATCCTGTAAATGTCAAGATATTATCAACATAAAACATTCTCGACTGTCCGCCAACGAAAAACATATTTTCTTCGGTCAGCGACTGCTCGCCCAAACGTGCTGCGCCGACGGCTCCGAGTCTTAATGCATGATTTTGTCCAATAGGGAATGATTTTCTGATATCAAGTTGAGCACAGTAGATAGGTCTATCTTCATCGCTACTAAAGACTCCGTCATACATAATACATTTGCCTATCAAATTCACATTCCAACCTTTACGAGGGAAATCCGTCTGGTCTTCATTATTAAAGAAATAATGGGCATATAACTTCGGTAATAATTTATGTTCATAATCATCCTCTGAACTATACTCACTATACGTCTTATCTTTCACCAGGGTATAATCCATTCTGAATCCCACCTTAAATGTCTGCGTCACTGACGGGACAAGCTGCAGGTACACATCTGCCGCATTCTGTTGTACACGCATTGTTCCAAATACAGAACCTTTATACGTTAAAAGATTGGCTCTCAAATTCATTGCCGACAGTTCAAGACCACTTCTGATGACCCTGGTGTAACGATGTGCCATTCTTGCCTTAAAATATGGGTTATCCGAAAGGTTCAGATCGACATTGTAGTTGAAATGCTTCGTTCGGGCGTTCATATTGAGAAGGAACCCGATACTGTAGTTATTGTCGTAATGCCCCGCCACATTGAAATTCAGAGAAGTCTTTTGTTTGCAATGCAATTTGAGGATATTGCCCTCTGGAGCATCAACGAGCTCGTACCAGACGTTGGAATAATAACCTTGTGAATATGTCTTGACGATAATCGTCTCAATCTCATCTATTTTAAACTCTTTTGGAAACTCCTTGCCAAACTCCGATTTCAGCAGATTCGCCTCATAATCATCGACGCCTTCCACCTCGACACTTGCTATCGTGATATGGTCAACCGGCTGGGTGTGATGACGTTCCACCTCGAATGGTCCTAGAGCCTGAAGTGAGTCTGCGAGACGTTTCAACTCGGGGAATTTCTCTCTTGCGCCTTTTTCACCACAATCGATAATCGGGCTAAAGTCGTTGAATGACATAATGTTAGCCTTTCCGATGTCGGGTCTAATCAAGATGTCGCATTCGTCACGCGCCACGTTACTCTTGTCTTGTGACACCACTGCTATCAAGCGTTCCAATACCTTCAGGGAGTTGTCGAGCACGTTAGGGTCCGACTTGATAATCTCAAGGTCGACGCCTATGATGATGTCGGCGCCTCTGGCACGCACGTTCTGCACCGGGAAGTTATTGGTGAGACCACCGTCGCAGAGCAGATATCCGTCATAATCAACAGGTTCGAAGAGGAATGGTATAGACATCGACGAACGTATCGACTGTGCCAATGAGCCGCTGGTGAACTCGATAGGGTCGGCTGAAATCAGGTCTGTTCCGATGCAGAGGAACGGCACTGGCAGCTTGCTGAAGTCACGTTCCTTATATGCCGGCATCGTCAGTCGGGTAAGCAGCATGTTGACGTACATACCGTCGATCATAGACCTGCGGATCTTGAATTTTCCGTTGATACGAGGGAATGATATCAGGTAATGACGTTCGTTGAGACGTTTCTCGAGCGGCATGAACTTACGTGGTATCTGATCTTTGATGATAAGGTTCCAGTCCTGCTCGGTACAGAGTTTCTGCATCATGTCGGGGTCGTAGCCCACGGCATAGAGGCCGCCGATGATAGAGCCCATGCTCGTTCCCGCTATGTAGTCTATGGGGATGCCTGCTTCTTCTATCACTCGCAGCGCACCGATGTGGGCGAAGCCTTTGGCTCCGCCACCACTCAGCACCACTCCCACCCTAGGGCGTTGATGTAACACGACGGTGGTGTCTGCAGCGGCAAGAGTGTCGGCCGTCTTCTCTACGATGGTGTCTTGCGCCGATGCTGCAAACATCGCCAAAACACTTAAAACAAGGATTGCGAACCTTTTCATGATGTTATATTATTACCTGTTCGGACAAGACATGCCTTGTCCCTACCAGATTATTCTAATCTGCCGTGGCAGTTCTTATATTTCTTGCCGCTGCCGCATGGGCAGGGGTCGTTACGTCCCACCTTCTTCTCCACGCGGACGGGCTGTGTCACCTGGTTCTCCTGAGTGTTGCTGTTTGCTCTCGCGAGCAAATCGGTGCGCTGCTCTTTGAGCTTACGTCTGTCGATGGTGCGTGCGCGTTGTGCGTTGGCATTCTCCGGGTCAGGAGCAGGGAGGTCCGACTTCATCAGGAACGAGATGACATCGGCATTCATCTTCATGATCATGCTCTCGAAGAGGTTATACGACTCCATCTTATAGATGACGAGCGGGTCTTTCTGCTCGTAATGAGCGCTGTTCTGCACCGCCTGCTTCAAGTCGTCGATCTCACGCAGATGCTCCACCCACGCGTCGTCTATCATGCTCAGCGTTATGTTCTTCTCCAACGCCATCGAGATCTCGTGAACGCCGTTCTGGACTGCCTTCTCCATGTTGACGACCACGATGATGCCTTTCTTGCCGTCGGTGAACGGTATCCTGATGTTCTGGTTGCCGAGCTTATCGTAATATTGCTTTATGACTGGCAACGTCTTCTCGCCCACCAGCTGCATCTTCTTGTTGTACGACTCGATAGATTTCTCAAACAGCTTGTCAGCCAGCACTTCAAGCTTGCCGTGTTTAAGCTCGTCTTCATCGAAAGGCACCGACACGCCGAGGTTCGACAACACGTCCATCTTCAAAGCCTCGTAGTCCTCGTCGTCTTTATGTGTGGCGATGAGCGACTCGCCGAGGTCATACATCATGTTGTTGATGTCTATCTCCAGACGCTCGCCGAACAAGGCATGGTGACGTTTCTCATAGATGGCCTTACGCTGCATGTTCATCACGTCGTCGTAGTCCAACAGGTGTTTACGCACGCCGAAGTGGTTCTCCTCGACTTTCTTCTGTGCTTTCTCTATCTGTTTGGTGATCATCGAATGCTGAATCACCTCGCCTTCCTGCATTCCGAGACGGTCCATGATTGGAGCGATACGCTCGGAGCCGAAGATACGCATGAGGTCGTCTTCCAATGACACGAAGAACTGTGAGCTACCCGGGTCGCCCTGACGGCCTGAACGGCCTCTCAACTGACGGTCCACGCGGCGTGACTCATGACGTTCCGTGCCGATGATGGCGAGACCGCCGGCCTCCTTCACACCAGGGCCGAGCTTGATATCGGTACCACGACCTGCCATGTTAGTAGCGATTGTCACAGTACCCGCAAGGCCGGCGTCTTTAACGATCTGAGCTTCTTTGAAGTGCAATTTTGCGTTCAACACGTTGTGTTTGATGTTCTTACGCGTCAGCATACGGCTCAAGAGCTCAGACACCTCAACGGAGGTCGTACCGACAAGGACAGGACGTCCAGCGTTGACCAGCTCCTCAATCTTGTCGATGACAGCGTTATATTTTTCACGTTTTGTCTTGTAAATCAAGTCTTCGTAGTCAATACGGGCTATCGGCTTGTTGGTCGGGATCACCACCACATCGAGTTTGTAGATGTCCCAGAACTCGCCCGCCTCAGTCTCAGCAGTACCTGTCATACCGGCGAGCTTGTGGTACATACGGAAGTAGTTCTGCAAGGTGATGGTGGCGTAGGTCTGTGTGGCAGCTTCCACGTCGACGTTTTCCTTAGCCTCCACAGCCTGATGCAAGCCATCCGACCAGCGGCGGCCTTCCATAATACGACCTGTCTGCTCGTCGACGATTTTCACCTTATTGTCGATGACGACATAGTCGACGTCTTTCTCAAACAGAGTATATGCTTTCAACAGTTGTTGCACAGTATGCACGCGGTCTGACTTCTCCGAGAACACACGCAGAATCTCCGACTTACGGATGACTTTCTCATCGTCGCTGAGACCTGCCTTCTCCATCTCGGCAATCTCCGAACCAACGTCAGGGATAATGAAGAACGACGGGTCGTTGTAGGCCTTCGCCAACTCTTCGTTACCTTTATCGGTCAAAACGACTGTATTGAGTTTCTCGTCGATGACAAAATAAAGCTCATCATCGATGATATGCATGTTCTTGCTCTGCTCCTGCATGTAGAAGCCTTCGGTCTTGAGCAGCAACGACTTCATACCCTCCTCCGAGAGGAACTTGATGAGGGCGTTGTTCTTCGGAAGACCGTGATAGGCGCGGAACAGCTGGTCGGCACCGTGTGAACGCTCCTCTTCGGTGGCGTTAGGGTTTGTCAATATCTTCTTCGCGTCGGCGAGGCACATCGTCACAAGACGTTTCTGTGCTTCGTAGAGCTTCACCACGTCTGGTTTCAGCTGTATAAACTCCTGGTCTTCGCCATGCGGGATAGGTCCGCTGATGATGAGAGGCGTACGGGCATCGTCGATCAACACGGAGTCCACCTCGTCGACGATGGCGTAGTAATGTTTCGGGCGTTGCACCAACTCCTCCGGGAAACGTGTCATGTTGTCACGCAGGTAGTCGAAGCCGAACTCGTTGTTGGTACCGTAGGTGATGTCGGAGTTATATGCCGCACGACGTTCCGCCGAGTTAGGCTCGTGTTTGTCGATGCAATCGACGGTGAGGCCGAGGAAGTTATAGAGTGGTCCCATCCACTCCGAGTCACGTTTTGCCAAGTAGTCGTTGACGGTCACGACATGCACGCCGCGGCCGGCGAGAGCTCTCAGATACACTGGAAGCGTTGCCACGAGGGTCTTACCTTCACCGGTAGCCATCTCCGCGATCTTGCCTTGGTGCAGCACTATACCACCGATGATCTGTACGTCGTAATGTACCATATCCCAGGTGATGGTATTGCCGCCGGCCACCCAACTGTTGCTGTAAAACACACGGTCGCCCTCGATGGTGACGTTCTCATATTTCGCCGAGAGGTCTCGGTCGAGGTCGGTGGCAGTGGCTTCGATGACGGTGTTTTCCTTGAAACGACGGGCCGTCTCCTTCATCACGGCGAAGGCCTCAGGCTGTATCTCGTTCAGAGCGTCTTCAATCTTATCCAACACCTGCTTTTCGAGCTTGTCGACCTTCTCGTAGATGTCGTTTTTCTCATCCAGATCCATGTCGGGATTAGCCTCCACGCTGGCTTTCAGCTCGGCAATCTTGGCCTCTTCCTCAGCAACCTTGTTGTTGATATATTCCTTAAACTCTACCGTCTTGTGACGGAGGCTGTCGATATCCAAATCCTTAATCTTCTCATATGCCTCGAGCGTTTTCTGCAACAATGGCTGCAATGCCTTGTTGTCGCGCGATGCCTTGTCTCCAAAAATCTTCGATAAAAATCCCATTTCTTATGTTAATTTATTTCTATTTTTATGATTATAATTTTCCAATATACACTTATCAAAAACTATGCAAAAATAATAATTTTTTACAAATATTTACTAATTCTTCTCACATGATAGTCCAAATACTGCTCTGGCGATGGCGCTGGTGCCATTCCGATACGACCTTTTTTCTTCAAAATGATGTACGCCGGGTATGTCTTGATATGATAATTTTCGAGCAATAAGATATTATTACCCAAATTCAACAATTGCCATTTATATCCTTGATTATCAAATAATTGAACATATTCATCAAACGACTCTCTTGTCGCTATCGTTATGATTTGAATAGTGTCGTTCCATTGTTTTTTGAGCTCATTAAGCGCCGCAAACTCGTGTTCTGTCAACGGAGTGAGATGGTCAACGAACTGCAGAAGCACCATATCGTTTTGATAATCAGAGAGTTGAATCTGTTTTCCATTCTTATCTTTTAATGAAAACGATGTTGCTTGGGTATCGTATGCAAGCTCGTTAAGCTGTTTGGCCATATTCTTCGCGACAAGCTTATTTTTCGGGTATTTTGAAGAGTCTTCGATGGTCTTGATCTCGTTGAAGATGGTATTTTTGTCTTTTGAATTTGAAAAATATGCCTTTCGCAGATTCTGCATTTTTATCAGTTCGGCAAGTTGCGGATTACGTGACAAAAAGTCATTTTTCGTGTCAGGATTCTTGAAAATCTCAAGAAAGACATCCATATAGGCCGCCTGATTATACAGAACCTTTTGATTATCAAAGTATTCGGATATCGCTTTCTGCTTGTTGACTGCCATCACGGCCGACGCTTTGCGATATTTTATAAAATCGTTGATATAATCGTTTTTGATCTTGCCAAAATTACTAATGATCTGATTATCAAGGTTATCCAAAAGTTTTAAATTCCTGCCGCGATAAATTTTTTCAAAATTTTCGTACAAAAAATCATCGATAAACGATTGAACAGCAATGTATTGCGAATAGAATCCGCCGTCATTGATGGAATTTATCTTCAGACTCGGCTTTTCTTTGTCGAAATATGAACCTTCGTTATTCTCGGAAATGGTTATTTCAAAATTATATTGGGAATCAGGTTTTATGATGACATCAACGCGCTCCAGGTTTATCGCGATTTGTGCAGGAGTGATTTCTTTAATCTCGGTTTTCAGCGTAAATCTTCCGTCTTTATCTGATTGAGTCTCAGCCACTTTCGTCTGCTCGCAGGTAAACATCTCGTCATATGCTAGGAGGCGCACCAAAGCATTTGGCACGTTGGTTTTGCCGACGATGGAGACGTTTTGTCCGAGCGTGAAAATCGGGCTAAGCAACGCCAAAATCAGACAAATAACGACTTTATTTTTCATTGAATCGGGCTTTTTCGGGGATGAATTTTGTCAGATCGGCGCCGTTTTTGATGAGGTCGCGCACCACTGTCGATGACACGCAGCGCAGGTCGGGGTTGGAGAGGAAAAGCACCGTCTCAACATCCGGATTGAGTTTTTTGTTGGCTTCCGCTATGACGCTCTCGTACTCGAAATCGGTGGTGTTACGCAACCCGCGGATGATGAAGTTGGCGTTCATCTTACGGCAGAAATCGACTGTAAGACCCTGATAACTAACGACTTTTACCTTGGGATATTCGGCAAAAGTATTCTCAATCCATTTGATACGTTTCTCAAGCGGGAATGCACATTTTTTATCGATATTGACCCCGATGGCGATGATTATTTCGTCGAACAGCGGCATCGCCTGAAGCACTATGTCCTCATGCCCACGTGTTATCGGGTCGAATGAACCTGCAAAAACTGCGATTTTCATAACAATTATTTATTCCTAATTAATAACTTGCAAAGATAATAAAAATTGTTCAAAAACACTTGACTTCTATAAGAATTATTTGTATTTTTGCAATGATAATTTCAAAACTAATATAACTATGAAACCTTTGAATAATATGAACAATGGTAATATTATAGTTTACAACAATTTAGACTCAATTAAAGAAATTGAGGACAAAATCTTTCGTATCCGTGGAGTTAACGTCATGATTGACAGAGATTTAGCAGAAATCTATGGCGTAAAAACAAAAAGATTAAACGAACAGGTAAAACGCAATATTGAACGTTTTCCGGAACGCTTTATGTTTCAACTGTCTGATTACGAGACACTTGAACTGGTCGCAAATTGCGACCGGTTGCAAGCGCTGAAGCATTCATCAACTAATCCTTATGCTTTCACTGAGCAAGGTGTATCTATGCTCGCTTCGGTGTTAAATAGTGACACCGCAGTGGAAACAAGTATCAAAATCATTGATGCATTTGTGGCGATGCGACACTTCGTCCAGAACAATGCCAAGATTTTTGTCGAAATTGACAACATTAAGCAGCACATCATTGAACATGATGTTCATCTTTTGGAAAACGACAGAAAAATCGACCATGTTTTGACTTTGTTGGAGAAAAACGAGCAAGAAGATAAACAAAAACTGTTCTTCGACGGACAGATTTATGACGCTTTCAGTTTGATGGTTTCAATAGTCCAGAAGGCAAACAAAGACATCTGACGAAAACTGATATTGGCAAGTTCAATTCACAATATCCCAATTTGACATTGCATTTTTCTGATAAGTTTCACGACAGATTCCTGATTATCGATCACACTATTGCTTATCATATCGGTGCTTCAATAAAAGACGCCGGAAAGAAATGCTTTGGCGTGAATTTGGTTAGTGACTCATTTATAGTTGAGGCACTGATGAAAAAATTGTGCGACTAAAATGTGTAGTTACGCTAAAGTCGAAATGACGGGGAGTATCGACGGTACCAGTGTTTTCAACGAGGCGAAGGTTTTTTTCCCGAAATCGTTAATGTGCTCTTTATCAACGAGATATACTTTGGAGATGCCTTCTTCGGTTTGAGGGATGTTTTTCATGCCCGAAATTGTCCTCATCAAAAACCAAGAGGTCTTTTTTATAGTCCATTGATTGTCAAGGAGATAGCAATGCCATGTTGAAGGGATTTCTCGGATTATCTCGAGGTCGGTGATGCCCGTCTCCTCCTCCACCTCACGTAAGGCCGCAACCTCAGGGCTCTCGCCTTTTTCGATATGCCCTTTCGGAAGGTCAGGGATGCCATGGCGCTCAATCGCAACAAATTGATTGTCAATAACTACTACTCCTCCGGCTGCTGGCGCCTGCTTGAAGACTTTCTTCACTGCGCAAGCGAGTTTTTCGCCATCTACATCACCAAGATCGAGGTTTGCGAAGCTCTCGTCTTCGAGCCAAATGCGAATTTTTGCGACCAAATCGTCACAATTTTTAACACATTTATTTTCAAGAGATAAAAAATTTTCGCAAAAATTATTTGCCGTCAACGTCCGATTGTTACAAAAAATTCTATACATTTGCAGAAAAATTAGTTTTTATATGAACGAAAAAGACACCGCTTTAGCGCTAGCGAATTTTCTGCTGCAAATTAAAGCAATAAAATTGAATCCTGCAAGTCCTTTTACATGGGCAAGCGGATTAAAGTCGCCGATTTACTGTGACAACCGCATAACACTGTCGTATCCGCAGATCAGGACCTTCATCCGCGAGGCGTTCGTGAAGATGTGTATCGAGCGTTACGGCAAGCCGGATCTCATCGCTGGCGTTGCCACTGGCGGCATCCCACAAGGCGCTTTGGTGGCTCAAGACCTCGGCCTCCCGTTCTGTTACGTGCGCTCGGAAGCCAAGTCACACGGCCTCAACAACCAGGTGGAAGGCATAGTGCCGCAAGGCGCTTCAGTGGTGGTGATCGAAGACCTCGTATCTACAGGAAAATCAAGCCTTGCAGCGGTTGAGGCATTGCGCGAGAAAGGTGCCAACGTGAAAGGCATGATGGCCATCTTCACCTACCAACTCGACGCAGCCACAGAGGCGTTTAAGAAGGCGGGCTGCGACCTCGTGACCATCAGCAACTACGAGGCATTGATAAAGAAAGCTATAGAAGAAAACTACGTGAGCGACGACCAGATGCAGAGCCTCATGGAATGGAGAAAGAGCCCGCAGGCATGGTCCGATGCTCATTTGAATAATTGAGAGTTGACAATTGATAATTGATAATTAGATGTTGATACAGTCACAATATGTGGATAGCAGCAAGAGCGAGCAGGAATTTTTCGGCATCGTCAGTGATATGAGAAATATCCCAGCATTGCTGCCCGAGCAGGCCATCAACGTGCAGGCCAACGAGGACAACCTCTCGTTTACTGTGCAAGGCATGGGAAGCATAGCCCTGCACGTAAGTCAAAGAATAACATATAGTTTGGTGCAACTAGTACCAACGAGCAAGACCCCGTTCCAGTTTGTGCTAAACATAAAAATCGCGGGACTTGGCAACAACTGCCGAGTGATGTACGAGATTGACGCCGACCTCAACCCTCTGATGGCGATGATGGCTAAACGTCCTCTTCAGAACCTAGTGGACATGATGGCGGAAAAAACTGTAACTCTTTAACGTCACAAACGATTTCGGCTCCTTCTTTGTCGCGAAGAAGGAGTCTTCCATATTTATCGAAACCAGTGATTATCAGCGATTTAACCTCATTTTGATAAAAATAATCCGCCCATTTCTGGTAACGATAGGATTTCGAAATATATTTTCGGTTTGTCTCTTCGCATTTTTCTTCATAACGAAGATTTTCAACAGCATCTTTAATATTGACAATCAACAAGTTAAGAAGTTTTTTCAAATCATACTCTCCCCCTGTTATCATTTTTAAAGAAATGGGATTCGGTATATCTTTTGAAAACTGCAACTGATTGACATTCAAGCCTATTCCGATAATCGAAACACCCATCATTCGACCTTCGATAGTGTTTTGAATCAACATTCCGGCAAGTTTTTTATCTCCGAAATAGATATCGTTAGGCCATTTTATAAATAATTTCTGATTATCAATAAATTGCGACAGCGTCTCAACAATAGCAACCGACACCGCCTGCGAGATTTTAAACTGGTTTTCGGCTTCTATATAATTGACATTCAATGCAATACTGAAAAGAAGGTTCTTTCCTTTCTCACTCTCCCAACGATTCTTATCCATCCCACGTCCTGCAGTCTGATGATCGGCCACCACGACGGTATCGGCAATGTCATTTTGACCTGCCATTTTGTCATATAACCAGACGTTCGTCGAGTTTATTTCATCAAAATGTAAGATTTTTAAAGCCATTTTCAAAAAAAATCACCTTATTCTTTTAAAAATACAAAAATAATAATATTTATCAAATTTATTGATTATCTTTGCAAAAAATTTTGTTTAGATGAGAGTTAGACACGAAAACGACAATACAGAAGAGGTCCTGAAGACCGTGGTAGAGACCATGTTGGAAGCCAAGGCACAAGGTGTTACATCGTTGAATCTGAAAGAGTTACAATCGGCAGTGACCGATTATTTTGTGATATGTCACGCCCAGTCGAAGACACAGGTGAACGCCATAGCGGAGAAGGTCATCGACAACGTGCGCAACAAGCTTCACGTGCATGTGTATCATGAGGAGGGTTTCGAAAATTCGGAATGGATTTTGTTGGATTATATCGATGTGGTGGTTCATATCTTCCTTCAGGAGAAACGCGATTTCTTCAAACTTGAGGAGCTGTGGGCCGACGCGGAAATGAAAACATACGAAGACTAACTATGGCAGACAACATAAACAGCAATAAACCGAAGAAAAAGATAGGTTTTTATTGGATTTACATCATCCTGATAGCATTCTTCCTCGGGTCGATAATTTTCAGCGGCACCAACTCCGCCAAGGAGACATCGATGACCGAGCTCACGAAGATGCTGAAAGAGCAGGATGTGGCGAAGATTGAGCTGGTAAACGGCAAGACCGCCGAGATTTACCTCAACGAGCAGGGCATGCGTAAGTATTTTCCTAACGAGAACGCACCGAAGTTCGGCGTGTCGCCTAACTACACTTTAAACACCACAGAATCAAGACTTTACGCCAAGGTTGACGAGGCTCAGGAAGGCCTTTCGAATCCTATCGAGATAACTCCTGTGGAACGTCACAACTGGGGCGCGGAGATCGTAAGCTGGGTGCTCCCGCTGGCGCTGATAGTGGTGCTATGGATCGTCATCATGCGACGCATGGGTGGCGGCGCTAATGCAGGCGGCGGACAGATCTTCAGTATCGGCAAGTCGAAGGCACAACTCTACGACCAGGAGAAAGACAACAAGACCACGTTTAAAGACGTAGCAGGATTGGAAGAAGCCAAGGAAGAGGTGATGGAGATTGTGGATTTCCTCAAGAACCCCGGCAGATACACACGCTTAGGCGGTAAGATCCCGAAGGGAGTGCTGCTCGTAGGCCCTCCAGGCACAGGTAAGACCTTGCTGGCGAAGTCGGTGGCGGGCGAGGCCAACGTGCCGTTCTTCAGCATATCGGGCTCCGACTTCGTGGAGATGTTCGTGGGCGTGGGCGCGTCACGTGTGCGCGACCTCTTCAAGCAGGCAAAAGAAAAGTCACCTTGTATCATATTCATCGACGAAATCGACGCCATCGGCCGAGCCCGCGGTAAAAACATCATGAGCGGCGGCAACGACGAGCGTGAGAGCACGCTGAACCAGCTGCTCACCGAGATGGACGGCTTCGGCACCAACTCGGGCGTCATCGTTCTTGCAGCCACCAACCGCGCCGACATCCTCGACAAGGCGCTTATGCGTGCAGGACGATTCGACCGTCAGATCTATGTGGAACTACCCGATTTGAACGGTCGGCGCGAGATCTTCGAGGTCCACATGCGCGGCCTGAAACTAGGCAAAGACGTCGACAAGGAGTTCCTCGCCAAACAGACGCCAGGTTTCTCAGGTGCCGACATCGCCAACGTGTGTAACGAGGCAGCACTCATAGCAGCACGTAAAAACAAGGATAACATAGAGAAACAGGACTTCCTCGACGCCATCGACCGTATCGTGGGCGGACTGGAGAAGAAAAACTCCGTGATAACACAGTCGGAGAAGAAAGTGATAGCCTATCATGAGGCAGGACACGCCACCACAAGCTGGATGCTCGAACACGCTCATCCACTGGTGAAGGTCACCATCGTCCCGAGAGGCAAGGCCCTCGGCGCGGCCTGGTACCTGCCCGACGAACGACAGATAACCACCAAGGAACAGATGTATCACGAGATGATTGCCACCCTCGGGGGCCGCGCCGCCGAACAGATCATCTTCGGACAGATATCCACAGGAGCCTTGAACGACCTCGAGAAAGTGTCGAAACAAGCCCATGCCATGGTGATGTACTACGGCCTCGACGAGAAGATAGGCAACGTGAGTTATTATGACTCAACAGGACAGCAGGACTACTCCTTCCAGAAGCCGTTCAGCGAGAAGACAGCCGAGAAGATTGACGCGGAGGTAAGCAAACTCATCGAGAGCGCCTACCAAGAGGCATTGAAGATACTCAACGAAAATAAGGAAGGGCTCACCAAGCTAGCCGAGAAACTCATCGATAAAGAGGTGATCTTCACCGACGACCTCGTCGCCATTTTCGGCGAACGTCCCTGGAAACAAGAGGAGCGCACCTTTACCAAGCGTAAAGAGGAAGAACCCGAAGGTCAGACTCTCAACCCCGAAAACACTTCAATAGCATAAGTCATGAAGATATTCTCGTTCGGCAATCTCAGTGAGCGCACCAACAAGGAGCAGATCCTCGCCAAGGTGCGTGAAGCCGTGATGGCCAAGGACGAGAACCTCTTCTCCGACGTGAACATGCAAATCGATACCTGGACACCATTCAAGGAAGAAGACGGCGCCGACTTCACCTTCGTGGAGCGTTTCAAGGAAAATGGCGGCATCTTCATCTATTTCCAGAGCCGAGAGGAGTTTCTCGAGGCAATGAAGCAGTATGTCGTCGAGAATCAATGGGAGCCGTTATGCTCCACCAGCAAGAAGATAGAATCCGTATTCAAAGACTCAGACATAAAACTGAGCCACGACTATAGCTCAAAACGTAAGAAAACGGTGAGCATCACCGACTGCGAATGCCTCATCGCTCACACTGGAAGCGTCGTCGTCACTGACAAATGCGCGGGGTCGAGGACAGCATATTCCGATGCCGATGTCCTTTTGGTCTATGCCTCCCCTAGCCAGATCGTCGCGAGCATGAAAGACGCCATCCATTTACTGAAAAAGAAATACGGCTCCGGAAAACCATCCGAAACCGTTATCATCAGTGGCGCCAGCAAGAGCATCGAAATCGACAACCAATTGGTTATCGGCGCTCAAGGCATCAAGCAATTAGCACTTTTCTTAGTCGAAGAAGAATAAAAAAAGTAGGGGCAAATTATCATTTGCCCCTACATATTATTATTCACAAATTTATTCTTTTACAAAGCGTTTTGTTTGGACGAGACCGTTGGCGCTCATCTTGATGAGATATGTGCCGGCTGGCAACTCACTCACGTTGATCTCAAACGATTTCTCATCGACCGGCTTGCTGAGAATCATTGCACCTGTAACGGTGTAGATATCATACTGATCGATGGTGATTTCGCTTTCAACGACAAGCTTTTCAGCGGCTGGGTTAGGATAAACCGTAAATATGTTATATGTGTTCTCAGCCACGTCGTTATATGTTCTGTAAAGCATGATATCATCGACATTGATCATAAACTGGTCGGTGCAGTTGAAGTGGACAATAGCCACATAGATATCCTGACCCTGATAGGCTCTCAAGTCGATATTGAATGAATGCCAAGCACCCGCCTTAGCTGTCAAATCTGTATCCCATATGATGGTGAAGTCTTCTGCATCGGTATTTCCTGTCGTTGACACAGCCACGCCGACGTGTTCAGCAGGATTATTGACGTCTTGAGCACATGCCTTGAATGTAATCTGTTCACAATCAAGCTTATAAGGTGTCACCAGATAGTTCTCAGGGAACAGAACGAGTCCTGTGGCATCATCGTAAGATGCTGATGTGACACTGTATGGGTTCTCAGTATTTCCCCAATTGTTACGCATCTCCCAGTTGTATCCGTCGTCGTCGGCATCGATTGTGGTCCAACGCATCATACCATCGTTGAAATCAAAGAAAATGTCGCCATCCGGAGCCTGAGGTGTTACAGGGGTGTAGTCACCCAAAGCATAGATGCCAATGAGGTTAGGGCTTTTATCCACGTCGCCGAAGAAATATGTTGAGCCGTCAACCTCGCCGATATAAGCACCACCGGCGGTGCATGCAACACCCCAACCAGGTGTCTCGGAAAAGTCAAAGATATAGTTGCTGGACATAGTGTCCTCGTCGATGTTATAGTCAAACACATGAGCTGTAAAGCCCTCAACGGCAAACAGATAAATGTGTGCCACACCTTCATCATCGGTAAAATAACCAGTACCATGTACGGTATGTCCGCCAAGATTATGTGGAGTAGCTGTCCTTACGACTTCGCCACTGCGGTTGATGAGATAAAGGTCAAGATGGAGGCTCGGGCTGTTGCCTGTTGCTCTCTCGCCTACCCAGAATGCATCGTATGCAGGGTCGTATGTACAGATGCCAAGTTCTTTATCCTGACCCTGGCCATTTTTCAGACCTGTTTCAATAATATTCGATGTAACCAATGTCTTTTCATGGAGGTCATAGCACCATATCTTATTTGTATGGGCGTCACAGCCATAGAAATAAGTACCATCGAATGTCATATCACGCAGGTAATTGTTGTCGTTGGTAACGCCTGGGACATCAAATTGGTCGAGAAGGTTGCCTTCGAGGTCGTATTTGTAGAACATATACAACACGTTTGATGACTTGCCCCATGCAGCGGTGTAGATATGCTCGCCGTCATAAACGATACCGTGTTGACGGCCTGTAGATGTGCTGAACGCTGTCACCAGGTCCCACATATCTTTCGTTTGTGCATTTGTTGCAAATGGAGCCATTAACACCATTAGCAATGCGATGATAAATGATTTTTTCATGGTCTTTAATTTTTGTAATTAATTATTTCTTTAATCCTTTAATCTGTTGCTCGAGGACAGCAATCTTCGCCTCGGCATCGGATTTTTTCTTACGTTCCTTGTCGACGACAGCAGCAGGGGCTCCGTTGACAAATCTTTCGTTTGAGAGCTTAGCCTCCACCGATTTCAAGAAGCCTTGGGCGTATTTCAACTCTTCCTGGAGTTTCTTTAACTCGGCCTCGGTATCGACTGAGTCGGTAACTGGAATGAAATATTCCTTCGAGCGGACGATGAAACCGAAAGCGTCGGCAGGTTTTTCTGTGGTGTAGGTTATTGTCTTAATGTTAGTCAACTTCTCGATGATGCAGTCGAAGTCCTTGTTGGCGCTGCCATTGTCGATGACGACCAAGTCCAAAGCCTCCTTGAACGAGATGTTCTTCTCGGCGCGGATCTTACGGATGTTGTTGATGACATCCATAGTGAAGTCGAACTGTGATAAAACCTGGTTGTCGACAGGTTTCTGCTTGGGCTGCTGCGAAATGATGATGTCGTCGCCATCTTTTCTTTCGTCAAGATTATGATAAATCTCTTCGGTGATGAATGGCATGAACGGGTGCAGGAGCTTCATCAGGTTCTCGAAGAATGTGACTGTGGCTCTGTATGTCACGCCGTCGACAGACTGTCCCATCGGAGCTTTCACCATCTCGAGATACCATGAGCAGAAGTCGTCCCATGTGAGCTTGTAAACGCCCATCAAGGCATCGCTCAGACGGTATTTCTCAAAGTTGTCGTTCATCTCGGCGAGCACCTGATTATAGCGTGCGTCAAACCACTTCACTGCCATCTTGGCGGTGTCTGGCTGAGCAGCTTTCTCATCGACAGTCCAACCTTTCACCAGACGGAGAGCGTTCCAGATCTTGTTGCAGAAGTTACGTCCCTGCTCGCAGAGTGCCACATCGAACAAGATGTCGTTGCCGGCAGGTGCCGAGAGCAACATTCCCATACGGACGCCGTCAGCACCGTAAGTCTCTATGAGTTCGATAGGATCTGGCGAGTTACCCAATGATTTCGACATCTTACGACCGAGTTTGTCGCGCACGATGCCTGTGAAATACACGTTGTTGTACGGCACTTTTCCAGCGAACTCCTCGCCTGCCATTATCATTCTGGCCACCCAGAAGAAGATGATGTCAGGAGCGGTGATAAGGTCGTTAGTCGGGTAATAATACTTAAATTCGGCGTTGTCTGGATCGAGGATACCGTTGAACAGCGATAGAGGCCACAGCCATGAGCTGAACCATGTGTCCAAAGCGTCGTCATCCTGACGCAAGTCGTTCATTGTCAAATTGTTATCGCCAGTCTTATCCTTTGCGAGTTTAAGTGCTTCTTCCTTCGTCTCGGCGACAACGAATCCACCCTGTGGCAGATAGTATGCCGGAATCTGGTGTCCCCACCACAGCTGACGGCTGATGCACCAGTCTTTGATGTTTTCGAGCCAGTGACGGTAGAGGTTGACATATTTTGAAGGATAGAACTGGATCTCGCCTTTCTCGACAGGTTCGAGAGCTATCTTGGCGAGGTGTTCCATCTTGAGGAACCACTGCATCGAGAGTTTCGGCTCGATCGGCACGTTGGTACGCTCAGAATATCCCACCTTATTATTATAGTCTTCAACTTTCTCAAGCAGGTCGGCTTCCTTGAGGTCGATGACAATCTGCTTGCGCACTGCCTCGCGGTCCATTCCGACGTACATTCCCGCTGCCTCACTGATGGTGGCATCGTCGTTGAAGATATTGATGCTCTGGAGGTTATGTTTCTCACCGAGCATGTAGTCGTTCACATCGTGAGCCGGAGTCACCTTCAGGCAGCCTGTACCGAACTCGATGTCGACGTATTCGTCTTCGATGACCGGAATAACTCTATTCACCAAAGGAACTATGACTTTCTTGCCTTTAAGATGCTGGTTTTTCGGGTCGTTAGGGTTGATACACATGGCGGTGTCGCCCATGATTGTCTCAGGACGTGTCGTCGCCACCACAGCGTAACCGTTTTCGCCTTCAATCTTATATCTGAGGTAGAAAAGCTTGCTATGTTCTTCTTTATAGATGACTTCCTCGTCGCTCAATGCCGTGAGGGCTTTCGGGTCCCAGTTAACCATACGCACGCCGCGGTAGATGAGTCCTTTTTTATATAGGTCGCAGAACACGCGGATAACGCTCTTAGAGCGGGTCTCGTCCATGGTGAACGAGGTGCGTTCCCAGTCGCAGGAGCAGCCGAGCTTACGGAGCTGTTTCAAGATTATGCCGCCGTGCTCGTGGGTCCAGTCCCAGGCATGTTTGAGGAACTCCTCACGTCCGATATCGGTCTTCTTGATGCCTTGCTGTGCCAGCTTGTTCACCACCTTAGCCTCTGTCGCGATGGATGCGTGGTCGGTACCTGGCACCCAGCAGGCGTTCTTTCCCTGCATACGAGCACGGCGGATGAGGACGTCCTGAATGGTGTTGTTGAGCATATGACCCATGTGAAGCACGCCAGTCACATTCGGTGGCGGTATCACGATGGTGTAAGGCTCACGCTCATCAGGCGTTGAATGGAAATAATTTTTCTCGATCCAGTGTTCGTACCATTTCTCTTCTGTGGTCTGCGGACTATATTTGCTCGATAACTCCATATTATTTATTTAAAAATTCAAATTTTAATATCAAAGATTAAAATTGCAAAATTACGATTTTTCTTGTTTATGTTAATAATTTTTTATTATTTTTGTACGATTTTTTGATGAAAACGAGAAATTATTCTATGTATAATTAAATTTTAAGAGTATGTCATTATTATCAATTGCAAATCTTTGGCAGACCAACCGCACATTGGTGATTTTGATCGGCATTTTGATTGTCGTCATCCCATTTTTGGTCTACTATCTCCGTCAAGCCAAAAAATATCACCCTAAAGGCTTGATTGCAGCGGCTTTGAGTAACATGGGCGAGCGTTTCGGATACTACATCATGAACGCCATCCTGTTGTTGTTCCTCGTGTCTAAATTCGGTTTGCCGGACAGAACCGGAAGTATCATCTATTCGGTGTTTTACTTCGGAATCTACGTTTTGAGTCTTGTTGGCGGTATCATTGCCGACCGTACTCAGAACTATCCGCGCACCATCCAGTGGGGTTTGATTATCATGGCGGCAGGTTATGTCGGACTGGCTCTTCCGTTGTTTAGCAAGGACGCCAACGGCATCATCCTCGACAATGGCGGCGCATGGTGGGGCATCTTGATCTTCACATGCTTCGCATTGCTCTGCATCTCATTCGGTAACGGTCTGTTCAAAGGCAACCTTCAGGCTCTCGTCGGAAAACTATACGACAAGTTCGAGGCCGAGGCGGCACAGAAAGGCCCTGAGGCTTTGGCTGAGGCTAAAGACCGTCGCGACAGCGGTTTCCAGATTTTCTACGTGTTCATCAACATCGGCGGTGTTATAGCCCCATTCGTAGCTCCTATGCTTCGTGACTGGTGGTTGAAAGCACATAGCTTCGTTTACAATGCTGACATGCCGGCTCTCTGCCACAAATTCCTTGCCAACGGCGAACAGACACAGAAATTCACCGAGAATATGGCAAAGTCTCTGGTTGACGGCACAGCTACTCCTACCGACCTTGTAACGTTCAGCTCACAATATATCGACGTGTTCAACACCGGCGTCCACTACGCATTCATCGCTTCAGTGGTCGCCATGATGATCTCACTCATAGTGTTCCTCTGCACAAAGAAGATTTTCCCACAACCGGCAAAGAAAGAGAAAGCCGAAGTGGTCGAATACACTCAGGAGGAAAAAATCGCCATGGCAAAAGAAATCAAACAGCGTCTGTACGCTTTGTTTGCAGTTCTCGGTATCGCCATCTTCTTCTGGCTCTCGTTCCACCAGAACAGCCAGTCATTGACACTGTTAGCCCGTGACTTCATCATCACCGACTTCTTCGCACCAGAGATCTGGCAGTCACTAAACCCATTGTTTGTCATCATCTTAACGCCTCTGGTGATGTTAGGTTTCGCTGCTTTGGTAAGAAAAGGCAAAGGCGTATCCACACCTCGCAAAATCGCCTACGGTATGGGCATAGCAGGTCTCGCCTACCTCTTCCTGATGATAATGTCAATCTCATGCAACTATCCTTCAGGCGATGTGTTCCGTGAAATGGACTCGACTCAAATGGCCGCTGCAGGTCTCTCGAAGTTAGGACCATGGGTTCTTATCGTGACCTACTTCTTCCTGACCGTCGCTGAGCTGTTTATCTCACCTCTCGGACTTTCGTTCGTTTCGAAGGTGGCTCCACGTCACATGTTGGGCTTATGCCAGGGCTTGTGGCTCGGTGCAACAGCTATCGGTAACCTCTTTATCTTCGTCGGACCTCTCATGTACAACGCTTGGGATATCTGGGTATGCTGGGGAGTGTTCCTTGCCATCTGCCTCGTCTCAATGACAGTGATGTTATGCATGGTGAAATGGCTGGAACGCGTAACTGCGTAGTTAAAAGATAATAGATAAAAATCGTAGAGACGCCATATTATGACGTCTCTACAACATTTTAAAAAATCAAATTATGAAAAACCTATCCAGAGAAGAATTTGAGATCTATTGCATACTGTTTGCTGCCGATGCCGATTTCGACATCACCAGGCAGGAACTGATAGCCATTGGCGCACACACCGACCCGCAGCTGTTTGTGAGGATGTACAATGGTTTCGAGGCCGATAGCAATACCGAAAGAAGCAAGACCATCGAAGAATGCAAGGCATCGTATATCAAAGACGAGCTTGACCGCCAGAACCATTTCGGCAGAATCAAGAATGTGTTCTTCCCCGACAGCAGGTTCGCTGCAGCTGAACGCAGTATCTTCACAATGTTAAGACAAATCATTTAAGGAATTATTCTTAAAGGCAATAAAAAAAGAGGCTCCGAAATGGAGCCTCTTTTTTCGTTAAAACCTATTCAGTTTACTCTTTCACAAACTTCTTGGTCTGGATGAGGCCTTCTGAGT
>CAJOCJ010000009.1:0-1787 GCA_905236635.1 uncultured Bacteroidales bacterium | reverse complement strand
TCGAATGTAGTGTTGTTGACCACGTTGTTCATAATCTCAGCGCCTGTCACGTTGTACACTCTGTACTCGTTGACTGTAACATCGCTTGTCACGAACACTCTGTCTTTAGCAGGGTTAGGATAGATTGTCATCACGTCTGCATAGTTCTCGACAACTGCATCACCGATTGCCAATGAGATATCATCGACATCGAGATAGAACATGTCTGAGCAGTTGAAGTGACGGATAGCTACCCAATACTCGCCTGTGAATCCGCTGAGGTCAACGGTATATTCATACCAGTTACCCTGAGCTCTTCCACCGCGTGTACGATATTCACCAGCCGCTTTCTTTGATGTCATAGTCCATTCCTGAACCATCACGAAGTCTGCAGCGCTGGTGTTGCTACCTGTTGACACTGCAACGCCAAAGTGTTCTGATGGATAGCCAGAATCCTGAGCGCATGCAAAGAAGCTGATCTGTGTGTAGTGAGCCTTTGCAGGTGATACTAAGTAGTTGTCTGGATACAAGACGCCTGTGTTGTTGTCATATGACTGTGAGAACACGAAGTCGAGCGAGTTGTCGTGACCAGCCTGACCACTCATGTATTCAGATGCCTGTAACCAGGTGATACCGTCGCCATCAGCATCGATTGTTGTCCAACCTTGGAATGTACCATCTTCAAAGTCATAGACATCTGAATCAACAACATTGTAGTTGATTGTATTTGCTGTCAACACTCCGTCTGTCAATGTTGCGCTTGCGCAGATAGTAGCATCGCCGTTGAATGTTACAGTAACCTGTGGGTCGAATTCATAGCCTTCTTCTGCTTCGAGTACAACGCTCATATGGTAGCTAGCTGATTCATCGTCGAAGGTGTCGGTTGCTGCCATTTCAGCAGTACCCTTGTACCATTTGACATCGGTGATTGTGGTGTGTGTTGGAGCAACGAGGTCGAAGTCAGGAGCCTCACCAAATCTTGGTGCTGTGAAGCCTGTGACAGCTGCAGTCTGGATGACTGGACCATTTTGTGTCACTGTCAGAGAAACACCATCGTTTGTGCCATACACTCCAAGAGTGAATCTGTATGTGTTGTTGGCTAAGAATTCGAAGTCATCATAACGGCCTGGGCAATCACCATTTGAACTTGCAATCCAGAGTCTGTCGCCTGGGGTAGGATTGACGATGCACCAGTCGTAAACACCGGCCGGGATGTAAATCTCGACTTCGCCGTCAAACACGATGTGTGTTGTAGTAAGGCTACCATCAGCATCTTCAGGGATGAGGAACTCGAAGTTGTCGTAGAGACCTGCTGGAGCATCACCGCTTGAGGTAAGACCACCGGTTTCAGGAATGATGTCTCCGTATGCTGATGCATCGGCATCGAGCAACATCTGATAACCTGAACCATCGCCCCATACATCGTGTGCTTCAAGGATAACACAAACATTGTAATCAGATGGGTCGCTGACTGTGAATGTAGTAGCTGTCCAGTTGCCAGCATCGCAGTCGGCCTGCACTTCTGCATTGTAATCGCCAAAAGCGAGTTCAGGAAGAGTGCATGTGTTTGCTGTGATGTTTGAAATAGTTGTCCATGTTGTCTCGGCTGCTGCCTTGTAACGGAATGTGTAGACATCGGCTATGCCGTTCCATGTGGCAATAAATGTTCTGCCGCTTACTGAAAGTGTTGAAGGTGCAACGCAAGGGCCGCCTTCGCCGAACACGATGTTATCGACTGCGAAGTAGTCACCTGTTGGGTTCACTGAGCTGTCCTTTGTGTATGACCATGTGAATGTGTGTGAACCAGC
>CAJOCJ010000008.1 GCA_905236635.1 uncultured Bacteroidales bacterium | reverse complement strand
CATGTAGTGGTTGCCGTCTTCTTCAACGACTGTCCATGCATATGAACTTGTGTTGTTGAAATCATACTGGCTGAAGTCGCCTGTCTCGAAGTCGATGACGACATTATTATCAGGCACTGTAAGTGTAACATCATCAACATTAAGGAAGAACATATCGCTGCAGTCGAAGTGACGGATAGCGACATAGATATCCTGACCTGCATAAGCGCTGAGGTTAACTACATATTCGTACCAGGTAGCCTCTTTAGTATTGCGGGTTCTGCCCATATAGTTGCCACCTTTGCCAGTAGATTTAGCTGTCATTGTCCATTCCTGGATTGTTGTGAAATCGTCAGGATCAGTGTTGCTTGCTGTTGACACAGCGACACCGAAGTGTTCTGCTGCATATTCATCATCCTGTGCGCTTGCCCAGAATGTAATTGATGCATACTCTCCCTGTGGAGAAATGAGATAGTTGTCAGGATACAAAGCTACGTTGTCATAACTTGCAGATGTCATACAGTCTTCTCCGTCATGATAAGGGAGTAAATAGCCCGCCATCAAAACAGAAGCGAGATCCCATCCGTGACCGTCACTATCAGCATCGATAGTTGTCCAGTTTTCTAATGAGCCCTCGAAACCGTAATGGAAGGTTTCCTGTGCCTTAATTGAGGTAAAACCAGCAAATAAAAGCACCATCAGAATGAGTAATGATTTTTTTACCATAATGTTAATTTTTAGGTTAATAATAATGTTAATTGTCAAATTTTTTTCCGTTAATTTTTAAGCCATTAACTGTTTAATTATACTATTCAGACTGCAAATATAATATATTTTTCAATATGTGCAACTTTTTTTGTTATTTTTTTTACAAAAAAAAATTAATACTTGCTTCTGTATTTGTCACAATAAATCAAGAATACGGCAGGTTTTTTGTTCCAGTCATATTTCATTTTTTCCCATTCGGAAATTGGCCTGCTAACTATTTTTTCGTCTTCCATGGTGATATCGCTTGCCACGCAGAGCATGGTGTTCGGGTGGCAGTTCTTCACCAGTTCCTCTATCATGGCGTTGTTACGGAAGGGTGTCTCGATGAACATCTCGGTCTCATCGTTAGCCAGCGACTGGCGTTCCAATGCCTTTATCTTCTGGACACGTTCCGGGTTCTTTATCGGCAGGTAGCCATGGAAACAGAACGACTGTCCGTTGAAGCCCGAGGCCATCAGAGCGAGGATCATGGCGTTGGGACCGGTAAGAGGCACCACTTGAATCCCCGCTTGGTGAGCGAGCTCGACTATCAAGGCACCAGGGTCGGCTACACAAGGAGTACCTGCTTCCGACATCAGCCCTATGTCATTGCCGCCGAGGGCTTCACCGAGGTAAGTCATCAGGTCGGGGTTCTGTGGGTTGTGTTTGTCGAGTTCGACGAAGGTGAGCTCGTCGATGGGACAAGGCATCTGCATCTTGCTGAGCATACGGCGAGCAGTGCGGACATTCTCCACCACGAAGAAACGTAGCGTCCTCACTATCTCTAGTGTGCCTGCGGGTATGACATGTTCGGCCGAGGTGGCTCCGAGGAGCGTCGGCACGAGGTAAAGTTTTCCAAATTGCTGATTCATATTAATTATAGGAGTGTCTGCTCGATCTTGTCGGCCACGGCACGGAACTGTTTGTCTGTGTCGAGGAGGTTGGCGACGGTCTTGAGCGCGTGGATGACGGTGGCATGGTCTTTGCCTCCGCACTGCTCGCCTATCACCGTAAGAGGAGCCTTGGTATATTTCTTTGAGAAATACATAGAGAGCTGGCGTGCCTGTACGATGTTGCGTTTTCTCGACTTAGTGAAGAAATCGGCCTGTGAGGTGCCCATCTCCTCGCACACTGCATTAATAATATAGGTGATGGTTATTTCGCGGTTCGAGTTGTTGACGAAACGTTCCACCATCTGTTTGGCGAGGCTTATGGTGATGGATTTGCGGTTTAGCGACGACTGCGCTATGAGCGATATCAGGAATCCTTCCATCTCGCGCACGTTGGTTTTGATATGTTCCGCTATGTAGTTCACCACGTCTTCGGGGAGCTCCACGCCCTCGTTGTAGGCCTTGCGTTTCAGGATGTTGCGTCGTGTCTCGACATCAGGCATCGACATCTCAGCTGAAAGACCCCATTTGAAACGCGAGATGAGGCGTTGTTCCATGTCTTTGATCTCCGCCGGCGGCTTGTCGCAGGTGAAGATGAGCTGCTTGCCAGTCTGCTGCAGATGGTTGAAGATATGGAAGAGTGTATCCTGTGTCTTAGCTTTGCCCGAGAGGAACTGTATGTCGTCGATGATAAGCACGTCTATCATCTGGTAGAAATGCACGAAGTCATCACGGTTACTCTTGTTGGGGCTGTTGTTGTTACGACATGAGGCCTGAAACTGCATCAAGAACTGTTCCGCATTGACGTACAGCACCGTGAGCTCGGGGTGATATTTCTTTGTCTCGAGGCCTATGGCCTGGCAGATATGAGTCTTGCCCATACCTGTCGGACTGAACACGAACATTGGGTTAAACGAGGTCCTGCCTGGATTTTTCGCCACAGCGAGACCAGCCTCGTATGCCACGCGGTTGCACTCTCCCACCACGAAATTCTCCATGCAGTAATTTTCGTTGAGGTTCGACGCGATATCGACTTTTTTGATACCAGGCAGAGCAAACGGGTTCAAGATTTTTTGCTCGACATTTTCAAAATCGATCTGTATCTGCTTAGGCGGATTCTTGGTGTTGGTGCGGTCCACCGACGGCTGCTTGACCACCACAGGCTTATTCTCGTTGTTGTCCATCATGATGGAGTATTCGAGTTTGCCTTCCGGACCAAGTACCTTGCGGATGGTGGCTTTCAACACCTTTATATAATGAGTCTCGAGATAATCGTAGAAAAAGTCAGACGGCACCTGGATGGTAAGGAGACCGTTACGGTAGTCGACAGGCTTTATAGGCTCGAACCAAGTCGAGAAAGCCTGCGCCGGAACGTTCTCGCGAATCATCGAGAGACAATCTTCCCATATTTCAAACAAATTTCTACCCATCAAAAACTCAACTATATTAAAATCAATCGGTTATGATACTCGTTTTTGTTGTACTTTGACGATACAAATATCAACAGAAAAAAGTTAATAAAAATATTATTTTTGTATTGATTATTAATTTTTTTCGTTTTATATTACGAGGATTTCGCAAAAAATGGGGTAAAAATCGCCCTAAATATTTGATTTTAAATGGTTTTGAGATATTTCACGGTCACTCCGAAAATTCGCTTCAATTTTTCGACAATCCTGTCGGAATTGCTTTGCCGTATTGAGATTTCAAGGTAACAATTCATCTCGAATTTTGGGTTCTGTTGTTCAAGATTTTCGTCTTTGAGGATTCGCATCACGTCGTTGAGGAGGGGGTAGTCAAACTCTAGGGAATACACCTCGTCGATGGTTTTTTCGACAACGGTGCAGTTGTCGAGAGCCTCTCTCGCTGAGGTTTTATAGGCGTTGATGAGACCTGGCACGCCGAGCAGCTGTCCGCCGAAGTAACGTGTCACGACGACGCACACGTTGGTGACGTCTTTCGAGAGAATCTGATTCAGAATAGGTTTGCCGGCAGTGCCAGAAGGCTCGCCGTCGTCGCTCGAGCGGTAGCAAGCCTTGTCGGGACCTATCATGAAGGCGTAGCAGTGGTGTTTGGCGTCGAAATATTTTTTCTTTATCTCGGCGACGTGCTCTTTCACCTCCGCCTCCGAATGCACAGGAAACGCCTCCGCGATGAACTTGGAGCCCTTCTCTTTGTAGAGCCCCTCGCCTTTCGTGGTCACGACCTTGTATGAATCCTCAAATAACACCGTTGAAATTTTTTGCAAAGATAATAATTTTTAGTCTTTGGTCTCTAGTCTTTAGACTTTAGTATTAAAATTTACACTAACTAAAGACTAAAAACTAGAGACTAAAGACTTTTTCATATCTTTGCAGTGTGAAAACACCATCAAATTCTGTTCGGGACTGTCGCAAGTATTATGCGAGCCAGTTGGAGTCGATTTACGGTCCCGACGAGGCCAACGCATTGATAATGATAGTGTTGAAGCATTATTTCAATATCGACAGGGTGAGAATCGCGTTAGAGCCCGACCTGCGTTTGAGTGAATCGGAGCTGTTGACGTTGCATTTCGCGGTGAAGGAGCTGTTGAAAAACAAGCCCGTGCAATATGTTTTAGGTGAGACGGAGTTTTGCGGGATGCGGTTTTTTGTGAACGATAGCGTGCTGATTCCGAGGCCGGAGACACAGGAAATGGTGGAAATGATTGTTTCATCTGCAGGGATGCGGCGCGCCACATCCCCATCATATTCCATATTGGACATCGGCACCGGTTCGGGTTGTATTGCCATCAGCCTCGCGAAATTGATACCAGACAGCGACGTCACCGCCGTTGACGTTTCCGAAAAGGCCTTGGAGGTGGCGAGAAAGAACGCCGATGCGAATGGGGTTAGCGTGCATTTTGTGCTGGATGATATTTTGAATCCCCATGTAAAGACGCACGGTTGTGCGTCTCAACAATTTGATATAATTGTTTCCAACCCACCTTACGTCTGCGAGAGCGAAAAATCAGAGATGCGAGCCAACGTGTTGGATTACGAGCCATCGACGGCGTTGTTTGTCGCCGACAGCGACCCTTTGATTTTCTACAGAAAAATCCTGGAATTTGCACAAAAGGCGCTGAAACCCGATGGCCAGATTTGGTTTGAAATCAATGAAAAATTTGGCAATGAGACAGCTGAATTATGCCGTGAGAAAGGTTTTAAAAACGTTGAAATCATCAGGGATTTCATGGGAAAAGATAGGGTTGTCAGAGCACAGCGGCAATTTTCCTGATATTGTGAATGTGCTTCAGAACATTATAGTCATTTTTTGCAACCTGCAAGTTATAGTCGGCCTGCATCTTAATCCAAAGCTGTGCGTCAATTCCCAATGCTGCCTCAATATAAAGTGCATAATCTGTTGAAATTGGCCTCTTTCCATTAAGAATCTCATTCAAAACGGTATATGAAACGCTCATCTGTTGCGCCAGCTGTTTCTGCGAAATGCCTCGATATTCAATCTCTTCTTTCAGCAGGAGGCCGGGATGAACTGGCTCGGATGGCAACAAGTTGTTGGCAATCATCTTCGGATCAATATTTTCAATAGCGATGCTCATAACTTTATTTATAATGGTTTGACAATTCCAAAATATTACATATTGTTACTATTTGATTTTCAAAGACATTCTCAACCATAAACTCAATACGATACTTGTCATTTGCTCTGATTGATGAGATACCTTCCTTTTCTCCACTCAAAACCTCATAATTCAAGGCTTTAATCTGATACAATGTCTCTATCCTTGGCGCATCAGTCAAAGTCTTTATTCTTTGTTGGTATCTTTTGACAATATCAGGCTGAAAACGGTGTTTTTTGTCCTCCGTCTTCCCTTTCTCGTACAAATCCTTCAAATATGTCTTATCAAAAGTAACTTTCACGCTGCAAAGATAATAAAAATATTTTACAAAATTCGACTTTTTGCGAATTTTTTGAAAAATAGGCTGTTATTAGTTTATTGATGAAAAAAGAAAACCCCAACAACTTGGAGATTCCTTATTCTATCTTTGTCAAAACTTAATAATATCGATCATAATACATTGGATTATCAGGTTTATCATCATAACGATAATCATAATTGTATTGGATATAGAATTGATCAGGACCTGAGTTTTTGAAAACTCGTTCTTTTTTATACTGTAGTTGTTTACCACATAATTCTTGTGGAACTTCTGTTGTGATGACATCAAGTGGATAATTTGAGATTTTCGAAACATAAAAGTCATTATATATACGATTTAATGTTTCAGAATCACCGATTGAATAAGCCAATATATTGCCAAAAACAAACGGACTGTTTTCTTTTGTAAACTCCAGAGTATTGTTATCTTTTTTGCCAGGATAAAGAGCAATGTCGCAATCCTTATATAGTTGCGAATTTATAGTAAATTCAGAAATCTTTTTCGAACTTTGTGATGGAATACATATAATCCTTTTTTCAGCACTTGAATAGCTTCCTGATGTGAATGAGATCGTTGAAGATAACACAGAAGTACTGCTACTTGAGTATATTCTATTTTGATAATAATCATAAGCAAAGCCATTTGCAACATAGAAGCATTCATCTAAATGTAAATATACATTTTCCACATTTTTATTGTAAACAATAAATCCCATATCACCATTTTCTCCCCAAAAGTCATATAGGATAATGCAATTGTCATCTTCAAACACCAATGCGTTTTCTTTAACCGATATGTTTTCAGTTATTGGTTTGGTTTGATACATTTGATAATATATTGACTGAGAACATGATGTTAATATAAAGGAGATTACAAGAAGAAATAAAGTCTTTTTCATTATACATTCCCTAATCCGTGTCGGGCGCAACTGTTAGTTATTTGTCATTTAAATAAAAAATCGTGGGACATTCCTTGAATCTCTTAGGTGTTCCACGACCCGATAATCAACAAGCAAAGCCCACGAATTCTCCGTGAGCGTTTACAGCTTTGCCAATGATTATCTTGTTTGTGGAACTTCAAGAGATTAAAGCAAGCGAAAACGCTATCTAATTATGTCAATGTTTTATCTTATTTCTGTTTCGTATTGTTTTTTTTCATTTTTATCACTGCAAAGATAACAAAAAGTTTTAAATTGATCTACTAAAAAACAAAAAAACTCATGTCTTAATTATCTGACGGCCTATACCCAATCATCCTCCTCGGGTTATTTTTCCGATTATCATTCTGAAGCTCAGCTATCGCAATACTTATCGCATTAAGTCTTTCATCATAATCATTATTGATGTCATCCTGGTTAACAAGAATCATCTCTATACTATTCTTAATCTCATCAACCTCCTTTCGCAATTCATTGTAATTCTGTGCAGCAATTTTCGCATATCTGCGAGACTCAACAAAAGCACGCATTATATTTATATTTGCAGCTATGGCCGTATCAGAATTAAGAACAGAACTAAGCATAGCGACACCAAGCTCGGTAAAAGCGTAGGGATAATAACGGTTACCACCTCTCTTTGAGGTCACAAATTGTGACCTCAAACTTTCCAATTCATCTTTATTCACTTGAAACATGAAATCGGATGGAAATCTTTCAATATTACGCTTGACGGCTTGGTTTAAAACTTTCGTTTCAACGCCATAAATGGCTGCTAAATCTCTATCAAGCATCACATATTGATTCCTGATTTCGTAGATTTTTGTTTGAATTATTTCTATATCTTTCATAAATTTGATTTTTTATTCTATGTTAATGTAGAGACGCCATATTATGACGTCTCTACAATTCATTGTTTCGGTTGGGAAATTCCTTACACCATCAAGGCACCGACAAGACCCAAAATTGCGTAGAATTCCGGGAGAGCGGCGTAGATGAGGGTGTTGGTGAACACATCGTGACCCTGGCTCACGCCGACGATACCGTTGGCGCAGACCTGACCCTGACGGATGGCCGAGATCATACAGACCAAGCCGACGCAGAGGCCGACGCCGAAAATCACGAGACCGCTTTCAGGATTTGCCTGCATCTTGCTGAGAAGCATGAAGAATGCCACGAAACCGTAGATACCCTGTGTGGCCGGCAGTGCCGACAAAACCAGGAAGCTACCTGATGACTCAGGACGTTTCTTGAGACCACCTTCGGCAGCGTTGCCAGCCGCCGATGTTCCGATTGAACTTCCGATACCAGCTAAGGCCAAAACCAAGCCTAAACCGAGATAACCTAAAATTGTTGCTGTCATAACTTTTTATTTTTTAAATTTAACTTTTAATATTCCTATATTCTTTATTGTATGAGATTTCTCCACTCCGCTTCGCTCCGGTCGAAATGACGATTTGGTTGTTTTCGCTCCGGTCGAAATGACGGTCAGCTTTTCAATGGATTATATTTCCTGCCAGTGCCCTCATATCCTGAATTCTTGAAGAACTCCAGGAAATTGAGTCGCAACGGATGCACGAAGGCACCCAGCACACACATGGCGATGTTCAAAACATGACCTACCACCACGATAAGGATGAACGCAATCCAGCCGGCACCGCCGTCGCCAAGTGCCTGGACACCAATGGCATTGAACGCCTCGCCGAGCTTGGCACCCGCCAAACCTAGGGCGTACAGACGGAGGTAACTCAACACGTCACCGAGCAAGCCGGTCGCGGTGTTGTAAGTCTCCCACAATCCGGAACCGACATTCGACAACACGTTTTTGTTCAAATCGTTGATGAAATATATTCCCAACGCCGACAAGATGCCAACGACAATGATTATCCACTTCGTGACATCCGACTCAAGCACGCCGATGAGCGCCAAAGCACCCACGATGACACCGCCCACGATGAGCAGCGTCCAGCCCCAGGTACCCAACGAATGTAGGAACCCGTTGACTTTCGTGGCCTGATACGTCTTCACCACCATTGCCAAGCAGAGATGCACCACACCGACGATGAGCGCCAGCACCATAGTGCCGTCATATCCAGCAATTGTTGGCGACAACATGAAATTCTGCACAAACTCAGGAACCTTGTCGTAAATATCGACCGAGAAGAAAGTGTGGAACAGGAATCCGATAATTGTAGTGGCGACACCCAAGGTGATGCCAAGCGGAGCCAGATTGCCCAACATCTTCTTCAAGGCCAGGCTCGCGCCGATGAGCACCAAGCCGTAACCGGCGTCGCCCATGCAGAATGCGAAGAATAGCATGAAGAATATCGAGATGAACACCGTCGGGTCGAATTCGTTGTACTTCGGACGGCCGTACATGTCGGTCAGCATCTCAAACATCGAGACATATTTGTTGTTTTTCAACTTGATAGGAGGATTGTCGTCAACTTTGGCTTTTTCAACCAGATAAAGGACTTCTTCCTTGTCAAGCATTTCAACAAGCTCTTTTTCATTCTCGGCAGGCGCAAAGCCTTCAAACACAGTGATATAGTCGTCGGCAGCCTTCGTTCCCGAGATGTTGGCAAGATGCAAATCAAGCTTCGAGAGTGTCTTGTCGAGTGCTTTCTGAAGGTCTTTTTCATGACATTTCAGATCCGAAAGATGCTTCTCATTCTGCTCTATAGCATATTCCAACTCATTGATTTTCTTTTCGATAGCCGTACAATCCGTGTCTGGTGCCGGCATCTCCTTAACAGGAAAATCGTATGCATCCGAATCGGAGACGACCACAAAATATGTGTTGCCGTCCACCGTCGATATCTCGCTCAAAGCATACTGCGACTGCCATTCAGGGTTCATCGCCGAGGTCTTAACCTTGTAGAAATGAATCTTGAGTCCGAGTTCATTGAGTTTCTCAATGTTTTTCACATCGAACTGTCCCCAAGGCTTGCGTTCCTCGAGCTCTTTGGCAAGCTGCGACATCTGCGTCTGTGCCGCCTCGATCTCGTTGACGGTCTCGATCACATTTTCCGCAAGGTCGCCGTAGGTCTTGTCAGCAAACTCGGCAGGTTGCACATTTTTCAGCAATGACAAGGCTTTGCGGTATGTGCCGGCCTTCGACGACATTTGTTCTGACTTCTCATCGACAGGTTTTACCGAGCGCGTGATATCAACCACGCCCACGCCCTGCAGTTTCTGAAGGAAAGCCTCGATGTCGCCGCTTAGCAGGATGAAATTATATTTCGTCATTTCAGTTACCATGCTCTGCCTCCTCTTCTTCAATGATATGTTTGTTTTTCACGATTTTCTGGGAGGCCTTGTCGAGGTTCTCGGCGTCTTCCATATATCGCTTGATCTTACGTATGGCTTCGTTATAGCCAGGAATCTGTACCTTTTCGTAAAGGTTTACTTTCTGGGTGGTCTTCTTACGTTGGTAATCCAGCACGCGGCTCACCTCGGTATAGACCTCCGACTCGATGCCCAGCTGCGCCAGGTTTTTCAGTATCTGCACGCCGTCGGCAAACCACATCGGCTTGGTGAAGAGGTTGATGTCTTTCACCTCGTAGAGCACCTCTTCCAATGCTGGCACCTGCACGCCTGCAATCTTCACTGTCTTCAGCTTGACATCGGTCACAGTTATCAGTCCTGGCTCAAACTCATTCCAAAGGCGGGCCATGTACTCATACGATTTGAGCTCGGCCTCCAGTTGCGCAACAAGACTCTCCGAATGTTTTTTCGCCTTTTTCACCTCAACACGCAGCGCGCTCTCCTTGCTTTTCAGCGTGGGAAGAGCCCTCGTACGCGTCTTGAGCTGCTTGTTCAGCTCGTTCAGCGAGGTCTTGTTATATTGGAATTTGATTGCCATGACTTATTATTTTTCTTTCCAATATTTTTCAATCAGTTTTTCCTTCAGACCTGTCTCGGCCTTGGTGAAATACTTGCCGAACAGCTCCCAGGCGGTGTCGAGCATCTCTGTAATCGGGATGTTGACATCGATGGCGAGCAGACGTGTGGCGTATTCCTTGGCGTAATCGAGGCAGCGAAGGTCGTAGTCGCTCAGGTCGAAACCGTTTTCGAGCTTCGTCTTGGCGTTGGAAGCGTCGGCATACAGACGCACCGAGGCGTTCATCACCGCGCTGTGGTCCTCACGTGTCTTCTTGTTCTGCACATGCTGTTTCAGACGTGACAGCGAGCGGAACGGGTCGACGATGACCTTGCCGGAATCGGCGTCAGCACGGAGGAAGAGCTGTCCCTCGGTGATGTAACCGGTGTTGTCCGGGATGGCGTGTGTGATGTCGCCGTCGTTCAACGTCGTCACCGCGATGATGGTGATGGAGCCGCCAGAAGGAAGCTGCACCGCCTTCTCGTATATCTTCGCCAAATCTGAATAGAGCGAACCCGGCATGGAGTCCTTCGAAGGAATCTGGTCCATACGGTTCGACACGATACTCAGAGCGTCGGCATAAAGCGTCATATCTGTAAGAAGCACAAGCACTTTCTCGTTTTTGTCGACAGCGAAATACTCAGCGGCGGTCAGTGCCATGTCAGGGATAAGCAATCGCTCGACAGGCGGCTGGTCGGTGGTGTTCACGAAGCTGATAATCTTATGCAAGGCGCCTGCGCTCTCAAACTCGTGTTTGAAGAACAGGTAGTCGTCGTTCGACAGTCCCATGCCGCCGAGGATGATCTTATCTACGTCGGCGCGGAGGGCCACCATGCTCATCACCTTGTTGTAAGGCTGGTCAGGGTCGGCGAAGAACGGAATCTTCTGGCCTGTAACCAGTGTGTTGTTCAAGTCGATGCCTGCGATACCTGTAGGAATTAGCTCTGAAGGCATACGACGTTTGTACGGGTTGACGGAAGGACCGCCGATCTGGCGTTTCTCGCCTTCCACTGCCGGACCGCCGTCGATAGGCTCGCCGTAGGCGTTGAAGAAACGTCCAGCGAGGTCGTCGCTCACATTCAATGACGGTGGCTCGCCGAAGAAAGTCACCTCAGCGTTGGTAGGGATGTCCTCGGTGCCGCCGAACACCTGCAATGTCACGGCTTTGTCTTTAATCTTCACGACCTGTGCCAGACGACCCGCCACGATAGCCAGCTCATCGTTCATAACTCCTTGAGCCTCAAGGGTCACCGTCGCCTTGGTTATGGCGGTCAGCTTTGTATATATGCGTTGAAAGGCTTTCTCACTCATGTTTCAGTTCCTCCTTTAACTGTCCAAAATATTTTTCAAATTGCTCTGACTTGTATTCCGAGTAGTTCATCTGACGGCAGATGTTTATCAAGCCCTTGAAATACGTGGTGCATTCCTCGAAATTGTCGAACTTGAAGCTTCTATCGCAAATCTCAATAATCAAATCGAGCATGAATTTCTGTCTCTCCAATGGTGTGGAGCTGTCGATTTCGTCGAAGGCGTCCTGCTGAAGTATAACAAAATCAACGAGTTCTGACTTCCAATACTGCTCATGATATGATACTGGCACGCCGTCGTCGCCTAAGATGTTAATCTGCTCGTAGGCGTCTTTACCCTTGCGGATGATGTATTTCGTCTTTGTGACTTTGTCGACCCATCCTTTTTCAATTTTGTCATCCAGATAGTCAATAATCTCTGGATATTCGAGATATTTTGAATAAGAATCGACAGGGTCGACGGCAGGATAACGTTTCTTGTCGGCGCGGTTCTGCGACAGTCCGTAGAAGCAACGTGCCGCTTTCTTCGTCGACTCGGTGACAGGCTCTTTAAGATTACCGCCAGCAGGCGACACCGTTCCGATGAAGGTTATTGAGCCCGACTGACCGTTGTTGAGTTTCACGTAACCTGCTCTGGCATAGAAGCTTGAGATGATTGCCGAGAGGTCGACTGGGAAGCCATCCTGACCTGGCAGCTCTTCCAGACGGTTACTCATCTCACGCAGTGCCTGTGCCCAACGTGAAGTGGAGTCAGCCAACAGAAGTACCTTCATGCCCATGGCACGGTAGTATTCGCCAAGTGTCATGGCGGTGTACACTGAAGCCTCACGGGCAGCCACCGGCATGTTGGATGTGTTGCAGATGATGATGGTACGTTCCATCAGGCTGCGGCCTGTATGTTTGTCTTTCAGTTCTGGGAATTCGGTGAATATCTCCACCACCTCGTTGGCACGCTCGCCGCATGCCGCCATGATGATGATTTCAGCGTCGGCTTGTTCAGCGAGTGCATGCTGAAGCACGGTCTTGCCGCATCCGAAAGGTCCCGGGATGAATCCCGTGCCGCCTTCCGCTATAGGGTTGAGCGTGTCGATGGTACGCACGCCGGTCTCCATCACCTTGAACGGACGCGGTTTCTCGACGTAGCCGCCGATAGCGACCTTCACCGGCCATTTCTGCACCATGGTGACGTTGACGTCCTCGCCGTCGGCGTTGGTAAGCACCGCGATGGTGTCGTTGATTTTGTATCGTCCGGCCTCGGCCACCTTTTTCACGGTGTAAGTGCCCTCAAATGAGAACGGCACCATGATTTTATGAGGCAGCCAGCCTTCCTTCACCTCGCCGAGCCAGTCGGCTGCAACCACTTGGTCGCCTGCCTTGGCTATCGGCGTGAAGTCCCATATTTTGTTCTCGTCCAATGGCTTGGTGTATTCGCCACGTTTCAGGAAGACGTCTTCCATGGTGGCGAGGTTGTTCTGCAAGCCGTCGTAATTGCTCGAAAGCAGACCAGGTCCGAGGGTGGCCTCAAGCATATATCCCTGGAACTCCACCGGGCATCCGATTGTCAGACCGCGGGTGCTCTCATACACCTGCACCGAGGCCTTGTTCCCGTTCACCTTGATGACCTCCGCCATCAGCTTGACGCCTTGCAAGTCGATGAGGCAGATTTCATTCTGTGCCACCGGGCCATATACTTCGACGGTCACCAAGTTTGCAATGATTCCTGTAACTTTTCCTGTTGTCATATTATATTCTTTTTGTTTTAAGACTTTAGTTTTTAGTCTTTAGTTTTTAGCCGTTTTTTCTAAAGTCTAACGACTAGAGACTAAAGACTTATTATCGAAAGTTCCTCTCACCTCTTTCACGAGTTTTCTGAACATCTCCTCGCCTTTCGCCTTGTCAAGCTCTGCCCAACGTTGCACCGTTTTAGCTTTGACTAAAAATGCAAGGATGGCGTTCATGTTAAAGTAATCCATTCGTGCGATGTCGCTCGCCTTCTCCCATTTCAGCTCGTCCATTTTCTGCTCGCGAAGCACGAAGTCGTCGTTGGCGAGGATGTCTTTTATCTGACTCTCCTCCTCGAAATCGGTTTCCGGCATGTCGACGAAGTAGGCATCGCCTTTTTTGTCGAGACGTTTTGCGAGATATGCCACCTTCATGTTACGCAGCCTGCCGTCGAAGTCGAAATACTCACGGATGAAACGGTTCTTGCTCTCGGCCGCTTTCTTGTAAAACTCCGCGCCAAGGGTGTTCTCGTCGAAGCCTTCCTCAAGGAGTGCCACCAGTTTCTGGTCGTCTTCTGAGAGCTGCTCGACAATCTGTTCCCTTATAGCCGCGTAGTCGAAAGGCGCGCCTTCGTAGCTCACCGCTATATCCGGCAGACTGGCAACGATATAAACGTAATTATCCATTAGCCGAACAGGATTTTCTTCGTCGCTGGACGCAGATAATTGGAAATCAGCTGGTTGAACTCCTCATCGGTAAACTGCAGCACGTAGCCGCCGTCTTGTGGAGCCACCTTGAAGCCGCCGCCGAGCTTCTTATTGAAGCTCACGGTGACATTGGCCTTAAACATCTTGCTGATCTCGTTTTTCACGAAAGGCTCCACTTCTTTCTTCATCGCCTCGGGCAGTATGAGGTCCAATGCCACCGGCGAGGCGTTCTCCGGATTGAATGCCTTCACTATGTCTTTGATCAGTTCCTTCACGAAGTCCGCTGACGACATCGAGGCCTTGACGCCTTGCTCTGCGGCGGCTGTCACCACCATCTTCTCTATCTCCTGCTTGGTGACGGCGATGCTCTGTGTGGCCGCCATCTTCACGTCGGCGTTGACCTTCGTCTTAAGCTCTTCGGCTTCTTTATTCGCTTGATTTACAATACGTTCAGCCTCAGCTTTGGCATCGTTGAGAATCTTCTCAGCCTCTTTCTTGGCGTTGTCCACGATCTCCACAGCGTCGTGATTGGCCTTCTCTACACCCTGTTCGTAGATCTTCTTTGTTAAAATATCAAGTTTGTTATCCATAATTCAAAGTTTTATGCGTCGATATTTGCGTATGTGGCGTTTTGTTCGATGAATTCGCGGCGCGGACCCACCTCATCGCCCATCAGCATTGAGAAAATATAGTCGGCCTCAGCACCGTTCTCGATATGAATCTTTCTCAAGGTACGGAACTCAGGGTTCATTGTTGTCATCCAGAGCTGTTCTGGGTTCATCTCACCAAGACCTTTGTAACGCTGCACGTGGGCATCCTGTCCCATCTCTTCGAGGAGCTGCAGACGCTGTTCCTCTGTCCAGCAATACTTCTCTTTCTTGCCTTTCTTCACGAGATATAAAGGCGGTGTGGCGATATAAACATAGCCTTTCTCGATGAGTTCAGGCATATAACGATAGAAGAACGTCAAAATCAAAGTCGAGATATGGCTACCATCGACATCAGCATCGGTCATGATGATGATCTTGTGGTAACGCAGCTTCTCGATGTTCAACGCCTTGCTGTCTTCTTCTGTACCAATGGTCACGCCGAGTGCGGTGTAGATGTTTCTGATCTCTTCGCTCTCGAAGGCGCGGTGCTGCATTGCTTTCTCTACGTTCAGGATCTTACCTCTCAACGGCAGGATAGCCTGGAACCTACGGTCACGGCCTTGTTTTGCCGATCCGCCTGCTGAGTCACCCTCGACGAGATAAAGCTCTGTCTGCTCTGGGTCACGCTCCGAGCAGTCGGCGAGTTTTCCTGGGAGTCCGCCGCCTGAGAGAGCGCCTTTTCTCTGCACCAGCTCACGTGCCTTACGTGCGGCATGACGTGCCGTAGCTGCAAGGACGACCTTATCGACGATCATCTTTGCCTCTTTCGGGTGCTCCTCAAGATAATTTGACAGATGTTCGCTCACGATCTTATCGACGATACCCATCACCTCGTTGTTGCCGAGCTTGGTCTTGGTCTGACCCTCAAACTGAGGCTCCGGCACCTTCACCGAGATGATAGCTGTCAAACCTTCACGGAAGTCGTCGCCATTGATCTCGAATTTCAGCTTCGAAAACATACCTTCCTTGTCGGCATAAGCCTTCAAGGTACGTGTCAAGCCACGACGGAAGCCCGCGAGGTGTGTACCACCTTCGTGAGTGTTGATATTGTTGACGTATGAATGAAGATTTTCCGAGTAAGAAGTGTTATATTCCAGAGCTATCTCAACTGGCACATTGTCGGTCTCGCCTTGAATTGCTATCGGTTCCGGCGTGAGCTTCTCGCGGTTCTCATCGAGGTAGTTGATGAAGTCGATAAGGCCGTTTGCCGAATGGAACTCGTCGCTCTTGCCTTCTTGACCCGTCTCAGGGTCGATGCGCTTATCTGTCAAAGTGATTTTTATGCCTTTGTTAAGATATGCCAACTCGCGCATACGTGCGGCAAGGATGTCGTAGCTATATTCACTTGTGATGAAAATGCTGTCATCGGGCGTGAAGGTGATACGTGTGCCGTGGTCGCTTGCCTCACCCACTTCTTTCACCGGGTAGAGTGGCTTGCCGTATTCGTATTCCTGCACAAAAACCTTGCCTTCGCGGTGCACTTCGGCCTTCAGATATTTTGAAAGCGCGTTGACGCAGCTGACGCCGACGCCGTGCAGACCGCCTGAAACCTTATATGAATTCTTATCAAACTTACCACCAGCATGAAGCACCGTCAACACGACTTCGAGAGCCGAGCGTTTCTCTTTTTCGTGCATACCTGTCGGGATACCACGTCCGTTATCGACGACGGAGATTGAGTTACCCGGTAAAATCTCGATATCAATAGTGTCACAATAGCCAGCCATGGCCTCGTCGATACAGTTGTCGACCACCTCATACACAAGGTGATGCAGACCTCTTACGTTGACGTCGCCGATGTACATGGCAGGACGTTTACGCACCGCCTCCAAACCTTCAAGGACTTGAATGTTATTGGCACCGTAGTTGCTTTCAGCATTCTGGATTTTCTCTTCTTCTGTCATTTTCTATGTATTTCTTTTTTTAATTATTATTTCAAAATTAAACTTGGCAAAGTTAAGAAATTTCTTTGAAATAACAATGAAAAAAATGACAGATTTTTAGCTTTTTTTACTAAAATTTTTAGCAATTTTTGAAAAAAATCAGAAACGGTATTTTATACCCGCAAAAATCTCAAATCCAAGGCTCGGATAATTGTAATAAAGCTGGTATTTCTGATGGAAAAGATTATGAATTTCGGCAAAAGCCGACAGGTCTTCCATAATTCTATAGTCAGCGCCCACCTTGACGTCGATAGCCGGTCTCAGCCTTTCTGCATTGCCATCAAGATTCATAGCCCAGCGTTTGCCTACAACACCTAACGAGGCATTGAACTTCCACGTCTCGTCAAGCTGGTAGTCGCCACGCAGCGTCATAGTGAACGCTGGCTTGTACCAAGGCTTGAAATCCTTATCGCTGAACGAGCACCTGTTGATTGACATCTCGGCCGCGACATTAAGCTTTTCCATAGCCTTCCAATGCACGTCGGCAATGAAATTAAACACGTTCCAGTTGTTGAACACCATGCCGAACGTCTGAAGATGATACAGCGTTGTATCGTCACCATAAGTGGCATAAAAGTCGTAGTCAGGAGTAAAGAACGCCGTGTTTTTGATATAGCGGTAACGCGCTCCTATATGAGCGTCTATGTTGCTGGTAATCTTCGACTTAACACCACCTTGGAAGTCAAACTTGGTCTGCTCATAGCCGAACTCCCCAAAGTTGGTGAAATTGGTAGTGACAAAAGGATTTTCTTCAATAATGTCTGAGAAAGTATTGATCTTCGAACGGCCGCCCAGATGAGCGTAAAACTCGAGCATATCGTCAAGCACGAAGATGCTTCCCAACACATCAGGATATATGCCCATGTCGTCGCCTGTCTTGAAGTCTACACGAATACCGGCATGCAGGTGATAGAAATCGCCGCTCATCATGAAATAAGGATTCACAGCGATAAGCAGCTGGCTCTGATAGACATTGTTATAATTCAAATCCACATCTGTCGCTACAGTCTGCAAGTCGTTGATTTTCTTATTGTCAAACCAATTGTCAGAATATGCCAGATGCGCCTGTGCGCTGAGACGATGTTCACTAGTACCGCCCATAATCCAAGTGGCACCATACATGCCGCCAAACTCAGTGTATAGATCGCGGTAACTTGAACCGTTTGACAGCCACTTAGCCCCCATATCGACCGAATGGATGTTACGACCGTTGGGGTTATCCACGCCATCGTATGCACGCAGATGATACATGTCGTATTTGTAATCGACAAACGAGCGAAGCTGTCCGCCACGGAACTTGTTGACGGCCATCACATTGAAGGCATTGTTCATGAACGACGACTTCTTATAGTCCTTCATGTTGAGCCACGATGAATAATGATGGACGCCCACGCCCAGACTCATGCTCTTCGAAATGTCAGAATAATGACGGAAAAGGAACACCGGCGATAAACGAGTGCCTAAACCCGCCTTCAGGAAGTTGTTCTTGCTCTCAACGCCATATTCCGCCTTGTATGTGACAGCGCTCATTGTCTCAAGCTCCATATTATTGCCGTAATCGAAGTCCTGTGTCTCCACCTTATAATTCGGGATGTTGAATTTGTTTTCAGGCTTCTCTGGCGACTTCGTCATTCGTTCCGAACGCTTGATCTGAGGACGATACGAGCCTTCCACCGTCACCTGCTCGTTGTGCGACTGTGCATTGGCGAACAATCCAACAAAAGCAAATAATATGCTTAGTATCAATATTTTAGCTCTCATTATTCGTCCTCCTCATTATTTGATTCATCTTTTTCAATTGCTGCAAGACGTTGTTCTGCCAAGGTCTTAGGCTCACCGCCCGGATAGTTGTCGATAATGCTCTTCAGCGTCGCTTTAGCCTGGAAGACATTGCCTTTTGCCACATAGACATCGGCAAGGGTGACAAATGACATTGCCACATAATAGCTGTAAGCTCCGAAGTTGTCAGAGATGTAAAACACCCGGTTCTCGGTCTCGTCGAGGTTGCCGAGTTTGTAGTTAGCCAGCACCGTATGGTATGCCGCCTCAGCACCTCGCTCGGTACGGTCTTTCTTCGAGCACTCGAGCAGTTTCGGCAATGCCTCGGAATAGTTGTTCTTCTTATAATACGACATACCCGAGATATAGTTCACCAGGTTCTTACGGTTCTGCCCTATGTCAGGCATTGCCGAAAGCTGGTTGCTCCTCTCGATGGCTCCATTATAATCGTGCAGCTTATAGCAGCAGTCAGCAAGCCCCTCGAGAGCCTGCATCTTGGTCTTCTGATTCTCGGTGATATTCAACACTCTCTCGTAATAGCCCCTGGCATTTTCGAAAGCGCCGTCGGCCTTCTCCATACCCGCCAGCTTAAGTAAGGCGTTGTCGGTATAGTCATTGTCGGGCTGTGATATGATATACTCCAGATAAGGCCTCGTCTCGCCACTGCGGCCGAGCTTGTCCAACGAGGTATATCCGTAATAGTTGATCTTCAATAGATAAGCGCCTTTAGGGAACTGTGAGATATATTGGTTGACAGCACTCAACGCGCTCTCGTACTGGCCCTGTTGGAAGAAGTTCTCAGCGGTGACAAACGACACAGAGTCCTGCTCCGTCACGCTCGTCGCTATGCCCTTCTCCTTAGCGTAAGCATAAAAACCAGCCGTATTGTTCTGCTCCATATAGATGTTCCTCATGATATTGAGCGCCTCGCGTGACTCCTCCGTGTTAGGGTAGTTGTCGATGACCTTCTTTAACGCCGTCAGCGCCTGGTCGTATTGGTTGTTGTTGTAATACAACATGCCTATTTTCATCTGTCCCTGGCGAGCATACACCGACCTCGGACGCTCCTTCACCAGCTGGTTGAATGCCGCTATCGCCGAACGCTCGTCGTTGGTGCTGAGATGTGCCATGCCTTTCTCATACATAGCTCTGTCATAAAATGACGAGGTCTTGTAGTTCTTCACGATATTGTCCATACACTCAACCTTCGCGTTCATGTTGCCAAGTGCGCCTTGGCCCATACCCTGCTGGAACAAGGCATAATCGGCATTTTTGTTGTCGAGCTTCACAGCGTTGCTGTATGCCACTATGGCCTTCTGGTAGTTGCGCTCCATGAAGTAGCAGTCGCCGATACGCATCCATGCATCCGACTCAAAGTCCCTGTCGCCTTGCGCCATGTTAAAGAAATAGTTGTAATTCCTTACGGCATCAGCGAATTTACCTTTCTGATATGCAAGATATCCGAGGTTGTAATATGCCATCGGCAGCAGGTCAGACTGTCCCGAACCACCCGACTTCAGGAATGCCACATAATAATTCTCGGCATTGTTATAATCTTTCTTCTGATAATAGCTGTCAGCGAGCCAATAAAGTGCCTCTGCCTTGAGTTTCGCGTCAGCATAGTTATTGTTGGCCGTCTTGCTGAGATAACTCACAGCCTTGTCATAATCCATGTTGTCGTAGCTCTCGATGCCGATGTTATACGTCAGCTGAGCGTAGATTCTCTGCATCTCTGCATCCATAACCGCATATTTCTCAATAGCGGCAATGGCCTTGCTATATTCTTTGTTATTCAGATACAGATGTATGATGAGCTTCTTGGCTTCGTCTTTTCTTGGAGAATATGGAGCATTGTCGATATAGTCCTCGAGTTGTGCCACCGCCTCGTTAAACGGGTCGACGCCGCTGATAAAGCTAAGTTTGGCATAGTTAAACAACGCATCTTCGCTCATCTCGTGGTCGAAGTCGCTCTTATATGCCGTCAGATATGCGCTTCTCGCAAATTTCTCCTGATTAGTCTTCATGTAACACTGGGCGAGATAATAGGAAGCATACTGTGCCAGCGCGTCGTTGTTGATCTTCTTCGTCACATTCTGATAGTTGGTAATAGCACCAGCGAAATCGTCATTTTTCATCTTACAGTAGCCGATACGGAAATCGACCTCACGCGGGAATGTCCTGCGTGTGTTCTCCCTTGCCACATTGTAATAATGCAACGCCTTGCTGTAATCTTTCTGCTGGAACCACGACTCCGCAATAATCAGTGCCATATCGACCTTACGCTGTCCTTGAGCGGTTGCCTGCACCTTTTCAGCATCGGCGGTGACCGATGCGTAGTTGCCATCCACATAATCGATCTGCATCAGGTAAAGCGGGACGATATCTTTATATTTTTGCGAGTTTTCTATCTTCTTAAAATGATATTTTGCATCATCATATTTCTTGTTAACATATTGAATATGAGCATAATAGTAACGCGCATCGTCTTTATATGAACTTCCTATGAACGACGCTTTGTAAAACAGGGGAGCCGCCTTCTCCATGTCGTTGGTCTGATAATAGGCAAGACCTTTTTTGAAATAAAACTCCGCTTTCTCCTGCTCCGACAGGTTTTCATCGTCTATCGTCTCATAAACCTTAAGCGCGTCGCGGTATTTCCTGTTCTGGAAAAGCATATTGGCATACATCAGGTCGGCCTTTGCGGCGAAGATACTGGTAGGATTCTCTTTCGAGAAAAGCATCAGCTGCTCCTCGCCCGCCCCCATATAAGACGAACATGCGGCCTCATAAAACTTGGCCTCCACCGTCTTCTGTGTGTTCTGACCTTTGGTCATGCCAAGATATTTATGGAAAAGTTCCGCCGCCGAGCTGTAATTCTTATTGTCGAAAAGAGTTTTCGCCTCGCTGTACACCGATGAAGGGGTGTAGTCGCCAGACCTCTTTTGCGCTGATAATGAATATGTTACAGCTACGACTAATATGATTAATGTTATTATTTTTCTTAAAAACGACATAAGAAATAATTTTTTGCGAATATACATAAAAAAACGAGATTTTTACAAGAATATTATAAAAATTTTGCCTCTGGATTCCGAAAAAACCAGAGGCAAAAGAAAGGCATAAGCGGGATTCTGTACTCATTGCTGAGTGATTGTCATTTCTCTACGACAAGCGTCGCCACTTGCCTTTAGCAACCTACCCTCCCGGCTCGGACGAGCAGCCCTCAAACGCCGGTATATTTGGTCTTGCAGCCCATAAGGTTTACCTCCGTCGCATGTCACCACACGACGGCGTGAGCTCTTACCTCGCGTTTTCACCCTTACCCTTGCGGGCGGTAATTTTCTGTGGCACTTGCTGTCGCCGTCTCCGGCGCCTTCCCGTTAGGAAGCATGGTGCTCTGCGCTGTCCCGACTTTCCTCACGCGGATTTGCTTCCGCCCGCGACAATCGCCTTTCGGGGCGCAAAATTACAAAAAAAGTTAAAAGTTAAAAGAGAAAAAGTTAAAAGAATTTAAAGATTAGTCCCAATAGACTCTTTTAACTTTTATCTCTAATCTTTTAACCTCGGTAAACAGTAAACGGCAAACGCCTAGATTTTAAAGCTCTCCCCCGCTTCAGGGATGACAATATCCTTAAACCCGTTGTTCTTCCCGAGATATTGGGCATATTTCTCCTGCACCTGCTTCTCTCCGTGCACTATAAACACCTTCTTCACCTTCTCTGGGTTCTGGCATTTCAGATATTCTCCCATCTCCCTGTAGTCGCCGTGACCGCTGAAGGTGTCGATGTTATACACGTCGGCGTTCACCTTGTGAGGCATGCCGAAGATAGAGACCTCTTTCTCGCCCGCCACGATGCGCGCACCGAGAGTCGTCGGAGCACAATAGCCTATCGAGAGGACCGAGTTCTTCGGGTTGTCGATGTTATTCGCCAGATGATGCTTGATACGTCCCGCCTCCATCATGCCCGATGCCGAGATGATGATGCATGGTTCCTTCGTCTCGTTCAACGCCTTGCTCTTCGCCACATCAGTGATGTAATGCAAGCTGTTGAAGCCGAACGGGTCGTCGTCATAACGCAACACCTCCGCCACGTCTTTGTTAAACTGGTCGAGGTGCATCCTGAAGATACCCGTGGCGTTGGTCGCCAGCGGACTATCGACATACACTGGAATCCTAGGTAACTTATTGGCATTGTAGAAGTTATTTAAGATATAGACAATCTCCTGCGTCCTGCCTATTGCAAACGACGGGATGATAAGCTTGCCCTTCTTCTCGACGCAGGTGTGGTTGATAATCTCTAACAGCCTGTCCTCGGCGCCTTCCCTGTCTTCATGTAGCCTGTCGCCATACGTACTCTCAGTGATGATATAATCGCACTGCGGGAATGCGTTCGGCGCCTTTAAGAGATAGCTGTTGTAACGTCCTATGTCGCCTGTATATCCAATCTGCGTGATATGTCCGTTCTCGTCAATCCTGATGGTGGCGCAGGCGCTGCCAAGCATGTGTCCTGTGTTGTAAAACTTCACACTGACGTTATGGTCGATATAAAAACGACGGTTCGCCTCCGTGGTGATGAACAGCTCCATACAGTCACGTGCGTCTTTTTCGGTGTAGATAGGCTGCACCGGCTTCAAACCCTGACGTGAGCGTTTCTTGTTGAACCAGTGGGTATCATTCTCCTGGATGAAACCGCTGTCGGGAAGCATTATAGAACACAGCTCACGTGTGGCAGGAGTGCATATCACCGAGCCACGAAACCCTTTCTTATAGAAATAAGGTATAAGTCCAGAATGGTCGATATGCGCATGCGTCAGGATTATACAGTCGATCTCCGACGGTTCTACCATGATGTTGCGGTTCATGGCATCGGTCTCCAGTCCCTTGCCCTGAAACATTCCACAATCCAAAAGAAGCTTCTTGCCTTTGTCGGTGACAATGAGATGCTTGCTGCCTGTCACCTCGCGTGCCGCGCCTATAAACTTGATTTTCATGTCAGTAATTTTCTGCAAATATAATAAAAAAAGGACGCCGTTGACGACGTCCTTCATAATTTTTTTGTAAATCGTTTACTTGATGACGACTTTGTTGATGCTTGCGCTGCCGTTTGCAACAACTTTCAAGAAGTAAACGCCGCTGTTGAGGTCGCTGACGTTGAGTTCGGCATTGCCTTCGGCGTTACCGCTCAACACCACCTGACCGACGCTGTTGATGAACTGATACTCATAGCTCTGATTTGCTACGATATTCAACACATCTTCTGCTGGGTTCGGATAGATACCAGCGATGATCTCGTTCTCGCCGATAGCGTTGATTTCAGCAATCACCGACACTGGCAATGAGTTACCTGCGTCATAATGAGCGACCACAGTGTAGTTGTATGAAACACCTGACATGAGGTTTTCGTCAACATAAACTCTATCTGTGACTTCCTCAAGTTCAACACCATTACGGCTCACGATGTATCCCATCGGTGTACCTGCTGATGGTGCATCCCATGTCAAGGTCACTGTTGTGCCTTCTACTTCAGCAACGAGGTTCTGGACAGGGTTGACTGTCACAGGCTCTCCGCCGCAGTTCACAGTAAACTGGAAGTTATAACTTGTAGATAGGTTGGAGGCAGAAGTTATCTGGTCACCATCCTGATAAGCTACTGTGAACGAGCACTCGCTGTCATAGGTACCTGAAATCCAGCCTAATGTCACTGTTACACCAGTGCCAATCTCACGTATAATTGTTTCAGAATTGCCTGTAGTGAATGTAAGCTGTTCTGTTGGTGTGCCATCGCTGTAAGCCACTGTCAGCTTGGCGTTATTCCAACCGTCACCCCATGAGTCGTTAAGAGTGAACACTATGACACAACTGTTCTTCAAAACGCCTGAACCTGTCGCAGTAACGCCATTGTCAGCTGTGAGGTTGAAATTGAACGAAAGTGTCTCCGATGTCGGGCATGCATCATCAACTGTAACAGTGAACAATGCTGTTCCTGTACCATCAGGATCGATAGTGCCTAATGTTGCTGTCTCTGATGCGAATGACACGTATGAACTTGTGCTTGACGCAGTAACGACGGCATTTGTTGCCATGTAATGACCAACATTCTTGAAGTTGGCTGCCACTATAAATGTCTGACCTGGATCGAAGCCTCCAGCACCCTGGAAGCTGTCAAACTCAACAATTGGAGCACCCACGGTGATTCTAGCTTTGCCTGTCCAGACCTCTGAACCACATGTAGCTGTCACATCAATCTGAATCACTGTTCCGTCAGCAACGCCCGATGCTATAGTAAATCTGAATTCATTGTTCAATGTAACTGTCTCGTCAGCGCCGAGGGCACCGAATGAGCCTTCGTTGTCAGCAAACGTGATATCTCCGCTCTCGCTTGAGAGAAGAACGTTTGTCGTACCCGTTGTGGCTTCAACACCGACGTTTCTGAATGTCATGCTCATATTCTGTTCCTCTGCCACTGGCACGTTGCCCGGTGTGAATGCGTCAACAGTGACGTAAGCACCTTCTGCTGGAAGGACTTCAACATTCAAAACTTCAGTAACCTTGTTGTAACCAAGCACTGTGAGTGTAAGTGTTTCAACCGAGCTCACTGGAGCAAATGTCAGATCAGCAACGCCACCGACAATCTTCGCTGAGGCGATAACGCCATCACTGCCCGACAAAGTTGCAATACCATATTCAGCATCAGCTGTAACCTCAAGTTCCGACATGCCAACCATCAAGACAGAAGGACTTGTGCTGACGTTCATCGCTGTAGGGTTATCGGTACGGACAATCATTGATGGGTCACCGAAGAGGATCCATGTATCAAATGTATCTGTTCCGTTTGCGCCGCTGCTCTTATCCATAACATACATACTACCATTCAAAGAAGCACCTCCTAAAGTATGGTTATAATATGCTGCACCATGTGTTCCCACCAAGATGTCATCCATCTCGTCCTGTCCCCACATCGGTGGAGCCCAAGGCTGCGACATCCATGAGAACATACCGCCGACAGCACCTGTAGGTGTGCCGTTAGAGTTGTCTGTTGCACGTAACCAAGCCTCTGCAAAGCACTCTGAGCCATAGTTGAACTTACCATTCAAGCATGCCACCGACCACACGATAGGCAACATATTGTCGTTCGTCAATGCGTTGACATGGCTGGTGCTGTAACTTGCCACGCCCCAGCTTGTCTCAGAACCGTGGTTGCAGTAGTTGATGATGCTGACACCTTGGTTGATGGTGTTGCTGATACCTGTTGCATTAGCGCTTGGTGCATGATGTTCTGTCACATTTGCATAAGTGTATGCCAACAGTTTCTCGGTGATATAATGGATATGAACGTTGTCATACTCGCCATTATGTCCACCAGAACCTTCCTGTGTGCTGCCTATACCCAAGCCTTGGTTAACCCATGTGACGCTGGCTGGCATATCACGCTCGTAATAAAGCACCTTGTTGACATGTGTTGCAAGATGTGTGTTGTTCTGTACCGAGAAACGGCCGATGAGCAACTCTGCATAGTGGTCAGTACCCTCAATCTGTACAAACCAGTTGTCTGAATACTCTGTAGAAGAATAGCCGAGACATGTTGCTGTGAATGGATGAGGTGTAATGTCAGCATAGTCACCAACGAAAAGAACATAAGCGAGGTTACGGTTTGGATCGTTATAAACGCTTGTGATGTAATTCTTGATGTTATTGGCGTTGTTGCCACCTGCTGTCGCCACGCTCACCATCGTAGTAGGACGGCCTGACTGGTTCTTCCAGTCAACGAAAGGCTGCATTCCTGCCATATACTGCTCAGGGCAGATAACAAGCATCTCGCCTTCATCTTCAAGGAATGTGTATTTTGCCGATGATTCGCCGAAGTTGATGAAACGACGTTCGTACTGAGCTTTTTGCTCATTCGACATCTTGATGGTGTTGCTCTTACGGGCAGCCTTAGGATTCTCGCCGTTGTCGCTGACCTTTGTCATGGCAATAGTCATGCTTGTATAGACACGCAATGTCTTTGTCACCGGGTTGTAAGCGAATGGGTAAACCACGATGTTCTGACCGCGGAAGTCTCTGATGATATATGGAGCATCGAGAGTGGCCTGTGCTGCCGGCCAGAAAGCGTCCTGTGAGTACATCTCACCATAGGTGTAAGGTACGTCTTCAGGATCGATCTGACGGCTGATGTTGCCCTTTGAAGGAGCCACCTCAACGTTCTCGATATCAACGTAATTTGACTTCAAAACGCTGACTTTCATCTCTGCCAAGTCTCCAATCATAACCGGGACTGCATCGTATGGAAGATCTGGAGCACCTGCCTCAAGCACTGATGCCATTCTGTCAACTCTGACGATGACCTGCTTGCCATTCGGAGTCTTTACGTTCTGTGTGTAATAGCCGTCGATACTGACCTCAACGACTGTCTCTGTCTCTGTCGATGAAATCAAAGCTTTCTTCATCTGTGAAGGTGTGTTGCTTGTGATTCCATGCCATTCCTGTGCAAATCCCATAAATGAGAATGCCAGGAGCAATGCTGTTAATAATGCTGTTTTTTTCATTTTTCGTTTATTATTTACTTAACAGTAACTTTATTTACTTAACAGTAACTTTTCTTACGATAACGTCACCATCAGCAACGATTCTCAAGAAGTACATGCCGTTCAGGCTGCTCACGTCGAGTGTCTCGTCGCCATTGGCGCTGCCGCTCATAACGACCTGACCGACGCTGTTGATGAGCTGATACTCATACTTGTTGACATTTGCACTGATGTTGAGGAAATTCTCTGCCGGGTTAGGATACACGCCGATGACAACCTCGTTTTCTTCGACACCTGTACCTACTGTCACAATCACCTGTGATGGCAATGACTGACCAGCAGTATATTTTGCAATGACGTAATATGTATATTGTCCGTCAAAGAGGTCTTCATCAACGTATGTGAGGTCTGTCACCTCGTCAATCTGGACGCCGTCACGTTTGATGATGTATGATGTTGGTGTGCCGCTTGCCGGTGCTGCCCAGGTCAATGTCACGTCGTTGCCGACGACACTTGCCTCAAGATTTTGGACAGGGTTAACAGTCACAGGCTCGCCAGCGCAGTTCACGACGAATGTATAGTGATAGCTTGTATTCAGAGTACTAGGACTGCTTGTAATATCGTCACCATCCTGATATGAAATCGTGAATGAGCATTCAGAGTCATAACTACCTGAGATCCAACCCAATGTCACTGTGACACCAGTACTGATCTCACGTGTAAATGTCGCGGCACTACCTGATGATATTGTAAGTTGCTCTGATGGAGTACCATCGCTGTATGCTACCGTCAGTTTAGCACCGTTCCAACCGTCGCCCCATGAGTCGGCAAGGGCGAACACCACATTGCAGCTGTTCTTCAAAATGCCTGAACCAGTTGCCGTAACGCCATTGTCAGCTGTTAGGTTGAAGTTAATGGTGAGAGCTTCTGATGATGGGCATGCTGCATCGATAGTCATGTCGAAGATTGCGACAGCAGTGCCGTCAACACCAATGGTACCGAGTGTTGCTGTTGATTCGGCAAATGTGACATAGCTGCTTGTGCTTGATGCTGTCACCTCTGCATTTGTAGCCATATAATGACCTCTGTTGCGGAAGCTTGTGGCAATGGTGTATGTCTCGCCTGGCACGAATGAGCCAGCCCATTGTAAACCAGAGTATTCAATAATAGGTGCACCCACCACTATTGATGCCTTGCCAGTCCATGAGTCCGAACCGCATGTGGCTGTTATGTCAATCTGGATCCTTGTGTTGTCAGGAAGACCTGGAGCCACGATGAATGAGAACTCATTGGTCAGTGTGACTGTTGCTTCTGGCTCGAGAGCACCAAATGAACCTTCGCCGTCGATGATGGTGAGGTCGTCGTTAGCACATGTCAAAACCACATTTGTTGTGCCTGTTGTTGCAGCAGCACCAACGTTCTTGAATGTGATTGACATCGACTGCTGTTCGTTGCAAGGGACATTGCCTGGTGCGTAAGCATCGACTGCCACATAAGCGCCTGTCATAGCTGCAGCTGGGATTGTCGTGATGTAAGGCTGACGCTGTGGATGTGTCACCACTACCTTCACGTCACCACCTGATGTGATAGGCTCAATCGGGATGTTGGCTACACCTTCTGCACCGATTTCACCTGCGCCATAGAGAACGCCGTCCTTTGAGATACCAACGTATGATCCCGGATCTGCCTCAACGGTGAAGAAGTCCATTCCGATAGGAAGTGTTGGAAGGTGGTTCACACTGTTTGCAACAGGGTTGGTGTGATATGGACAGACAGAACCGTCACCGAGGACATGGTATGCCTCCCAGTAATACTGGTTGGTAGCACCGCTGCTGATAGCATTTTGATAACCATTTGCATGTGCATAGCAAACTGCCACGTTGCCGATAAATGGGATAGCTGAAATGCTGTTGAAGTTATCTGTAAACACTGCGTCATAAACGCCCATTGTTGAACCCTCGTATGAAGGCATGGCATTTGTGGTATTCGTTGCGCCAACACCGAAATAATAATCCTCCCACCAGTATGTCTCAACAGGTGAGCCGATGTATGCGTAAGCACCTTTGTTCTGAGCGATGATCATAGCCTCACCCAAGCTCTTGCTTGAATAACCCCAGTTAGCTGCCAAGCAGCAGTTACCCATTGCGAGGAAGTATTTTCCGTTGTTTGTCAATGAGTTGACGTTACTAACAGAGAAACCTGGATCCGACCAACCTGTATCGCCACCGTGAGCGGTGTAGTTCACAAACTGAACACCAGTGTTCATACTTGCGTATGGCTGGTTGTAAGGAGTCTGTAAGAAATTGTAAACATTAGCAAATCCATGCTCTGCATTGTAGTAATAGTTCATTGCATACTGGATGGTTGGCTTACCGACTCTCGGGTTCCAGCCGCTATCCCAACCTGCGATGAGAAGAACATTGCTCAGATATGTTGGATCCGGCATGGTGTACTGCTCATACATCAAAGATTTATCAAGAACGTTCTGGAGTTCCTGAACTGTCTCGCATGTGAAACGGCTGTGGAACATATCCGGATAGTAGTCTGATGAGCCACCAGCTACTGCATAGTAGTAAAGGTCGGTAACCTTACTTGTAGCAGAACCCATTTGTGATTCAGGCACCTGGCCTCTGTCACCCACGATGATTACCCATGTAGGGGTCTGACCTTCTGCAAGACCTTCATTATACTTGTTGATGATGAAATTCTTGATAGCTGTAGCATTTGTTCCGATATTATCGGTGTAGTTGACATCCATGTAGAAACCCTTTTCGGTCTTCCACTGAATCCATGGCTGCATTGCATCTTCGAACATTCTGTTAGCGATGACCAAGATCTTCACTGGCACTGCCCAGAGGTCCGGATGATCATCATAGATGTCGTTGATAGCTCTGTCGTTGAACAATGTTGCATAAACTGTTCTGAAGTAAGGGCTGTAGGTGTTGACCAAAGTCTTCTCTGTGAGAGCGAGGTCAGCATCTTCAAATGTCACTTCAAGTTCAATGTCGTTATAGACACGGATTGTGTTTGCTGCAGCATTGTATCTCACTGCGTTGAGCTGGAGAGCACCAATCTGGATACCACGCATTGTACCTTCCACTGTCACTGTGGCGAGTGGAAGCTCTTCGTTGTAACCTTTTGCTGAATATGCGGCCTCGTTATAGTAAAACTTAGGATTCTTCTCGCTCTTGCTCACTGAAGGCTGGTGTGGGAAGAGTCTCTCGATGCCGTAGTCAGCGAGATTGTACTCGTTTACTGTGTAATTTTTAACTGTCACAACCGGTTTTGCGCCGAATGGGACAGCGATCATTTCACGATTTACCGGGACTTCAGGTTCTCCGATGTTGCCACCGAAAACTGAGTTGTCCATGCTGATGATTGAGAAAGCGCCTTTCTCTGTTGAAATCTCCGCACTCTCAATGCTGTTGAATGAGAATGTGGCCTTGAAGCCGCTCATCGACACGTTTTCCGCTTTGGTTGACTTTGCACCCATCGGATTGAGGTCGATACGGCCCTGTGCTAATGCCTGGAAGCCTAACATAATGACTACCAGTGCCATTGCCATCTTTTTGAGTTGATTTTTCTTCATTTTTTTGTTTAAACTAAGTTAATATTAAATGTTAATTATCTTCAAAGAACACGTATGTTCAATACAAGCTACAAAAATACACATTTTTTAAATATGTACATCTATTTTTTTATAAAAATGCGAAAAAAGTACTATTTCCCAAGTAGCTTATTGTACTCGGTCTTGGAACTCAATACCTTAACGGCTTGCTGAATCATTTTGTCGTCTTTGGCCACGACCTGATAGAATTTGTCAATATCCCAAACGTCCTGAGCTATTATAGCCTTGATTCTCAGTTTTATCCAGTCTTTAGAGCGTTCGAACTGCTCTTCATCCCACTTCACCTCCTTCTGCTCGGCTGCCTTCTTAAAATCTTCCAACATTACGTCATCAACGTTGAATTTTTTGTCAAAAGTTGGAAAATCCTTGTATTTCACAAGAATTGTCTCCTTATTTTTCAAGACATAGTCGATGCAATAGGCGTTAAACACCAATTTTCTTACCAAATCAGTGAAAAGCTTGGTAGAATAGGTAGTGTCAAAAGGCATGAAGATGTCGGGCATGATACCTCCACCACCATAGACCACCCTATGACTGTTAAGCGTGAAATATTTAAGAGAATCTGCAAGTTTGATGCTATCGGCATGATAATACTCGCCATGCTCCAGACGTTTCGTCATCTCTTTGAAATAGTCCTCCGAGCCTTTGTCGTAGGAACGCTGTATGCAGCGGCCCGTCGGGGTGTAATATCGTGCCGTAGTCAAGCGGATCTGCCCTCCGTCAGGTAGGTTGAAAGGCCTTTGCACCAAGCCTTTTCCGAAGGAACGGCGCCCGATGAGCACGCCTCTGTCCCAGTCTTGGATAGCGCCCGACACGATCTCGCTGGCCGAGGCACTGCCTTCGTCGATAAGGACCACCAGACGGCCGTCACGGAAGCTGCCGTTACGGTCGGTGTCAAACACCTGTTTCGGACTCTTCAGACCCTCAGTAAACACTACCGTCTTACCGCTTCCTAGGAACTCGTTGCCCAGCCCGAATGCCGTCTGCAGATACCCGCCGCTGTTGCCTCTCAAATCAAAGATTAGCGACTGCATGCCCTGCTTTTTCAAGTCTTTCAGAGCTTGCTCAAACTCCTCCACCGACTGCGCGGCAAATTTGTCGAGCTTTATGTAGCCAATTTTTTTGTCGACCATGAAATAAGTGTTGATGCTGTTCAACGGAATCTTATCTCTAACAATTTCAAAATCAATAAGTTCAGGGTCCTCCCCTCGCTTTATCCCCAGCGTAACGTGCGTACCTTTCTTCCCGCGCAGATGCTTGGTGACGTATTCATTGTTGACCTTCTTTCCGAACGCATCTTCCCCATCGATGGTCACAATCCTGTCGCCAGCCATAATGCCGACCTTCTCCGACGGGCCGCCAGGCACGGCGGAGACAACCAATATGGTGTCACGTAATATCTGGAATGTCACGCCAATGCCCTCGAAGCTGCCCACGAGCTCCTCATTGGCCTTCTCCACGTCCTTGGGCGCGATGTATGCGCTATGGGGGTCAAGACTTTTCAGCATCGCGATGATGGCTTCCTCAGTTAGCTTAGGCATATCTGTACTGTCGACGTAAAAATTCTCTATGAGATACATCGTCGTCGCCAGCTTCTGCGTGGTCTCAGCAGGGTTTGACCTGTTCTGCGCAAAAGCTATCGCACTGATACTCAATAATATAACAACCAGTATTTTTTTCATGATCTTACTATATCGAACGTATTATCATCATTAATCTTAATGATTGTCGAGGCCTTCGGCTTCACGATGACGTCGTGATAGAGACTCACCACATAGTCGGCCGACTTCTTCATCTGTTCCGAGATGTCGGTGAAATTAGCCGGTGACGGCTCTCCGCTGAGGTTGGCCGATGTCGAAGTTATCGGATGTCCGAGACGGCGTATCACCTCCTTGCAGAACTCGTTGCTCGTCACACGTATGCAAACACTGCCGTCGGCCGACAGGTTCTTGGCGAGACCCTTCGACTCCTTGTATATGATACTCAACGGGTTACAAGCGGCATTGATAAGGTCAGCCGCGATGGGCGATGGGTTCTTGACGTAGTCCTTCAGGCGTTCGACGGAATCGACCAAAATTATCAGACCCTTGCCTGCGGGACGGTTCTTAATCTTGAAAATCTTGTCGATGGCTTTGGCGTTAGTGGCGTCACAGCCTATTCCCCAGATGGTGTCGGTCGGGTAAATGAAGACCTTGCCTTCTTGGAGCAGCTTCACACAGATTTTGACTTCTTGTTCAAAAGTATTCATAATCTATCTGTAAGTTCTTTTATATCAATAAAATAGGCGCAGTTAAAATGCTCTTTCGGACATTTCTTATAGCCATGCAGTCCACACGGACGGCATTTCAGGTTGTGGTTCTCCTGCACCACCACCGAGTCTTCCGAAAGCGGACCGAAGCCGAAGTCGGCCACCGTCGAGCAGTAGATAGCCGTCGTCGGTGCGTTCTGCGAACTCGCGAGGTGCATTGGCGACGAGTCGTTGACGTAGTTCATCGCCGCATCGCGCATCAGCGCCGCCGACTCCAACAGGTTCAGCTGGCCTGCGAGACTCTCCATATGTTTGTCGGGCACGTTGGCAATGATACGGTCGCAGATGGCGATGTCATCTTTTCCGCCAAGGAGATAGACCTTCAAGTCATCGGGAACCTGACGCAAAAACTGCTCCCAGAGGTCTTCCGGAAACTGCTTGGTAAACCATAGCGAACACGGCGCCACGCAGATATATCGGTCGGCCTTGTAATGCTTCACCTTTTCAAAGATCTCTTCACTGGGATATAACGCCGGACGCATGGCTTTATTGTCGGTGATATGCTCTATCAGCTTCTGGTTTCTATCGACTTCATGCACGCCAGGAACGCCGATTTCATGCTTGATTTTATGAGTGAAGAAACAGCTCCACGGGTTCTTGTTGAAGCCTGCCGTCTCTTTCGCCTTGCCAAAAACAGTAAGGAATCCAGTAGCGCCATAGCGTTGGATATTGACTATCAGGTCGTAACGCTGACGACGCACTTGACGAAGTATCCCGAACAGGTTTTTGTATTTGTGTTTTTTCTTGTCCCACGAATACACCTTATTTATATAGGGATGATTTTCAAAAAGGCTCTCATAACCTTTCTTAATCATCATATCTATCTGACTGTCAGGGAAATAGGCGTGCAGCTTCTCGGGCACTGCCGTAGCAAGGATGACGTCGCCTATCGATGCGGTTTGTATGACAAGAAATTTCTTCATAAGAATCAATTACAAACTACAAAAATACTAATTATTTTTCGTATTTTTGCAAAAATTTTCATTAAAAAATGGGGTTGGTTCTGATTGCATTGGCAATAGGCTTGGTTTACGCGTCACTGCTGTATCTTTTTTCGAAAAAATACGGCAAGGGACTGACCATTTTGCTTTTTGCATTAAGAGCCATCGTCGTCGCCACCGTGGTGATGCTGTTCATCAACCCGTATATCAAACAGAAAACCAATAAGATAGAGAAGCCCATAATCGTTTTCGCCCAAGACAATTCCGAGTCGATGCCCGAGTGCCCGAAAGCCGTCGATTCTGTAAAATTTGATTTGGAACAACGCTATGATGTTGATTATTATGGTTTTGGCGACCAGTATACCAATATTTCCGAGGCATTAAACACCATCGCGCGCCAATATTACAAAAAGAACGTCGGTGCGGTCGTCTTATTATCCGATGGCATTGTCAATCAAGGAGTTAACCCCGAGTTGAATATCGAGAATTATCCATTCCCGATATATTCAATAACAATTGGCGACACCATTGCGCTTCCCAGCGTGACGATTAAAGACGTGAAATACAACAAAACGGTGCAGGGTAATATGCTGTTTCCGCTTCGTGTGACTGCCAACGCTTTGAATTACAAAGGTGAAGACATGAATGTCGTTGTCAAGATGGATGGCGTCGAGGTGGAGAACGTGACTGTGCCGGTGACGTCGAACCAATTCTCGAAAACCTTTGATTTCAATATCAATTCCGGCGATGCCGGGACAAAACAAATTGAAATAATTTGTACGGACGCGGCGCGCCACGTCCCTACGTCCCGACGCATATTCATCACCGTCACCGACAAAAAATACCGTGTCCTGTGCATCGCCGGCGCGCCGCATCCCGACATCGCCGCGATAAAATCAGCATTGGACGACCACTTCGAATTCGATGTCGTTTATGACGAAGACGCTGATAATATTGATGATTACGATTTGGTGATTTATCATCAAATCGTAGAGACGCGCCATGGCACGTCTCTACCATCATTGACGATAATCGGCAGCGCCAGCGGCTATGACAGTTTCAATAAGTCGCAGGATGTTTTGACGATAAACCGTGGTTCCGCCAACACCAACCTCGACGTGAAGGGCCGTTTCAACAATGGTTTCGGCTTGTTCACCATCAATTCCGACATCAAAAATGAGATATCTTCATATCCGCCGCTGGCGCTGCCTCATTCCGAGATAACATTCAACACACACCACGACGAGCTTTTCCTGATGAACGTGATGGATCTTGAAACCCCACTCCCACTTTTGGCATTTGCCAATGACAACGAGGGGACAAAACATGCATATCTCTTCGGGACAGGCTGCTGGCGCTGGAAACTCTACGAATATTTCCACCACAAAAACAACGACGGATTCAACGAGATTTTCAGCAAGACGATGAAGTATCTCCTCACCGAAAAGGACAAGGAGTTGACGGTCAACCATAAAGACAGTTATATCACCACCGAAAACATTACGTTGACAGCGGAATTGCGCAACCCGAGCCGTGAATTGGTGAATGAACCTGATTTGTTCATCGAAATCGGTTCATACGAATACGTGTTTTCAAAAGGTGACAACAGTTATCAACTTAACATCGGCATGTTGCCGGAAGGCATATACAATTATCATGCCCACACCACTTTCGGAGGCGTGGAATACAACGCCAACGGCACCTTCACCGTGGAATCCATCGGCATTGAGGCACAAGACCTTACCGCCGATATCGAGCGCATGCGTTCATTGGCATCACAGACTGGCGGAAAGCATTATTATATCACTGACATTCAGCAACTTACGAAAGATTTGCAAAGCGACGAACGCATCACCTCAATCTCTCGGCAAGAGACACGTTATGATGATTTAATAAACCTTAAGTGGTTGTTTGTCAGCATCTTAGCACTGATAACAATAGAATGGGTGCTAAGGAAGATGTTCGGAGTTTATTAGTTAAAAGTTAAAAGAGTAAAGTTAAAAGAGAATAAATTTATCAAATTATGAAAGTAGCGAATAACACATTTGTGACGTTGACTTACACGTTGCACAACGACACTAAAGACGGCGCGGTCATCGACCAAGCCACGAAAGAGAAACCGTTGGAGGCCATCTTCGGCCACGGCATGTTCCTTCCTCGTTTTGAGGAGAACCTTCAGGGCTTGGAACCAGGTGACAAATACGGTTTCCACCTCACTCCTGCCGAGGGTTACGGCGAGTACAATCCCGACATGGTCTTCACCGTAAAGAAAGACATGTTTATGGAAAACGGCACGCTCAGCGAGCTTTGCAAGGAAGGCAACACCCTTCAGTTTAATGTCGGCAACGGCATCATGCCAGGCAAGATCAAAAAGGTAAGCCTCGAATTGGTCGAGATCGACTTCAACCACGAGCTGGCAGGTGTTCCGCTCTATTTCGAGGGCGAGATTCTCGCAGTGCGCGAGCTAAAGGAGGATGACTTCGGAGGAGGCTGCGGCCACTGCGGTGGCAGTTGCGACAGCGGTAGTTGTGAAGGCAGTTGCGAGGGATGCAAATAAAAAAAAGACCGCCAATCGGCGGTCTTTTTTTATAATTACACTTCAAATATTAGAATGTGTAGAAGAAACCAATTGTGATTGGGCTTGGCATGTTGATGCCAAAACCGAAATCGTTGGTAGTGGTTGTAACGTCTGTACCTGCACCATCAACGTCTTTTTCAATAGTTTTCTCTGTCTGGAAACCGAGCTCGAGGATGTTAAGAGCGCAGTTCATAGAGATGTTGTCTGTGAGCTGATAAGCCATACCAGGAACGATACCAAAGCCGAGGGTGGTAGTTTTGTCACCATCTTGTGTAACGGTTGTGCCATCCTGCTCGAAAGTTGCTTTCGGCTTGTTCATTGCATAAGAAACCTTAGCATCTGCATAGAATTTGAAGTTGTCAACTTCTGCAAACACATAACGGAAGTAAGGAGCAAAAGCGATTGTGGTTGTTTTCACTGTCAGAGTTGCAGCTGGATCAAATGAGTAGTCTTTCTGTGTCATTTTACCCATGCCGAAACCGAGCTGAAGACCAACGCCCATGTTGTCATTGAACATGAAGCCAACTTCAGGAGCAAATGTGAAAACGAATGTCTTAGGAGCGTCCTGCTCAACTGTTGTGCCTGAATTCTCGGCTTTAACTTTACCACTTTCAGTGTTCATGCCAAGGCTACCGCCAACATAAAGCTGAGCTGATGCAAACATTGTTGCTGCTACGAAAGCAATTGTGATAAATAATTTTTTCATTTTGTTAAATAATTTTAATTACGCCTACTCTTTATGAGATTTTCGGCATCCTCTCTTTTATTTTTTTATGAATTTTTCAAAACATCACCGCAAAGATACGCTCTATATCAATATCTTCAACATTTTTTTATCAACATCGAAAATAGTTATCAACAATGATTTAGAAGTGATAACCCACTCTCACGACAAGTTCTGATGTTGAAATATCCTTCTTGCCATTGAAGTTTTTCATATCACCAAGGTCTACTTCATTGTCTCCTTGTTTATACGTACCCGATCCTTCAATCTTAGCGCTGCCAAGTGCATAGAAATCAAGGCCTATGCTCATTTTGTCCCAAAGGATGGCACCTCCGCCGATCTTGAAACCAAGCGTTGTGGCGGTCTTGTATTTCAATGTAGTTGTCTCTTCAGTAAAATCTCCATGTACTCCCGGTTGTGCTGCTGAATATTCAAGTTTTTGCTCATATTTTGAAATGAGCCTGAAGTTCGGACCGATGCCTGCCTCTCCCCAAATGCCAATGACATTATTGAAGTTATGAATATAATTGACACCAAATAGAATCGGAATATTCATCATTTCTGGCAGGTTCATTTTGGCTTTTGAGTTACCTGAGATTTTCTCCCACTCTTTAATTTCTTCATCGATACAGTCTCTTAAAACCTGCTTGTTGGAGTTCAAGAAGAAATCAATACCTCCGAAAACGCCGAGACCTTCAACCGGCAGAGCCACTGTGACGTCAAAACCCAAATCCGCACCGACACCGGCATAGCCTTCGGAACCTTCTTCGTTGAGCATTGCCCATTGCGAGTAGTCACCAAGAGGCATCAGTGTTGTTTTTTTAGCTTCACCATCAGCCACGTTGCCCAATGGGGATGCTCCTCCTAAATAAACGCCAAATCTAACTGGTTTTTGTGCAAAAGCGATTACGCTTAAAAACATTAAAAATGCTACGATAGTAAATTTTTTCATATTGTGGATTTTAATTTAAAATTGTTATTTTCGGCAAAGTTAAAAAAATATTTTTTACGTCCGACAATTTTTTTCAAAAAAAATCTCATTTTTTTACTTCGTAAACCACTGCCGTCCGGGCCACGTTATAAACCTTCATTGTAACCTCATCGCCTTTCTTTTCAGATGGGAAAACGGCATTTTTATCAATATTTTCAAAACCTCCGAAGCGTTTTTCATCGGTGCTGAAGACGATTTCATAGTCGCCGGTCTGCTTCACATTTATAATATAGCCCGGCAGCGATTTTTGTCCCCAATTGAACACAAAAATCAGGTTGTTGCGTTCGAAAACAATGGTTTTGTTGTCCTCATCGGCATTCAGAAGCCACGCCGGAGCGGCCTGCATCACCTTGGTTTGTTTCACAAAATCAAGCATAGCCTTGTCGAAATCGCCCAGCCAATGGTACTTCAGATAGCTGTTATCTGCCAACGACCACTGGCGTTTTGCGTATTTGTAGCTCCAGCCGTTGTCATATCTCGGGAAGTCGATCCACTCGGGGTGTCCGAACTCGTTGCCCATGAAGTTGAGCCAGGCGTCGCCGCCGAGAGTTATGGTGAAAAACCGTATCATCTTATGAAGGGCGATGCCTCTGTCGATGACTAAATTCGGCGACGCCTTATCCATAGCGAAGTACATCTCCTTATCCATGAGCCTGAACGCCAATGTCTTATCGCCCACCAGCGCCTGGTCGTGCGACTCAGCGTATGCTATGGTTTTCACGTCTTGCAAGCGATTTGTCATGGTGAAGAAGAACTCATGCATGTTCCACTGCTCGTCAGACTGGTCTTTGAGCACCTTTATCCAAAAATCGGGCAAGCCCATGCCAAGGCGATAGTCGAAACCCATGCCGCCATCTTCGATTTTTGCACAAATTCCAGGCATGCCGCTCACATCTTCCGCTATCGTAACATTTTGATTGTCAATATCATGGATTAGTTTATTAGCGAGCTGTAGGTATGTCACAGCGTCGTTGTCAACGCTGTCGCCGAAATATTTCCAAGGACTGTCGAAAGTCTCCCCTATTCCGTGGTTTTTATAGAGCATCGAGGTCACGCCGTCGAAACGGTAGCCATCGAATTGATACTCGTCGATCCAATATTTCACATTCGAGAGCAGCAGTTGTAGTGTCGCCATCTTGCCATAATCGAAAAGCTTCGAATCCCATTGAGGATGCACGCCCTCCAAACCAGGTTTCAGATATTGATATTCCGTACCATCAAAGAGGTTGATGCCTTCTCGGACGTTTTTGACCGTGTGTGAGTGCACGAGATCCATGATAACGCGCAGACCCATTCCATGAGCCGTATCCACCAGCTTTTTCAGTTCTTCCGGAGTACCGAAGCGCGAACTGGCAGCAAAGAAATTCGACACATGATAACCAAACGAACCATAATACGGATGCTCAGCAATTGCCATGAGCTGCACAGCATTGTATCCGTCCGCCTTGATGCGAGGCAACACATTGGCAATGAACTCGTCATAACTCCCAACACCTTCTTTCTCTTGCGCCATTCCCACATGTGACTCATAAATCAGCAGGGGTTCATCGTCAATCTTAGGGGATTTATTCTTGAATTTATACGCCTTTTCGGGATTCCAAAACTGTGCCGAGAAGTCCTTGGTGTTCTCATCCTGCACCACCCTGGTGATGTAAACAGGGATGCGCTCCTGCTCACCAATGCTTGACTGCACTAGCACTTTCAGCAAACTTCCGTGAACAAGTTTAGTACTGTATTCTGAATCAGGCAGGAACAGCTCCCATATGCCGTTGCCTACGTTTTCGAGCGGATCTTCGTACTTATTCCAACCGTTGAAGTCGCCATACAATGACATATAATGGGCTGCCGGAGCATATTCGCGGTACCACCAGCCTCGGCGGACTCGGTCGTAGTGGAAACCGAAAAACTCGTGTGCCGAGGCGAAACGGTTCAAACTGCCATATTCTTTCTCTATGGTTTTCAATCGGTTACAGAAACGGTCGTAACGCTTCTGAACCTCTTCCGCCACTGGCGCCAACCAATTGTCATTGTCAACGATTTTCATAGGATTACAATTGTATTATTTTATAATCACCAGGTTTCAATTCAACATTATATTTTTCATTACAACCACCAATCAATTTTCGTGCGTCATCGGGGATTGTCACCGTCACATTGCGGCCTTCATGAAGGTTGAAATTGATGACTATCAACAGCTTATCATTGTCATAATAGCGTAAGAAAGCGTAAACATATTGCGGATCGAAATTGTTATACCACGGATTCGCCCACATCAGGTCGTAGAATGCGCCTTGATGTATAGCAGGATGCGATTCACGGAAATTCAATAAATTTTTGTAAAAATCAAAAACCTGTAAATTTTTGATTTTCATATAACAATAATCGAATATCGATGTCCTGCCGTTATCAGAATCAGCTGCATCCTCGCCATATTCCTGTCCATTGTAAATCATGAAAGGACCGCGGTTCATCAATGCTGACAACGCCACAAACGGATATGCATTTTCCGGTTTCTGCATGAATAACCGTGACGCGAGACGAACCTCGTCATGGTTTTCCATAAATCGTAACATATTGTCATCCAATCCATTAAAGCCTTTCCATACATCAGAAATGGTATCGGCACGCTGACCGTAACGATAAATATTTTCCAATGTGTTGTACAGCCCAACTTTGTCATACAGATAATTGAAACCTGCCTCAATGTAGCTTTGGTACAGATTTGGTTGGTAAATCTCTGCTATCATAGTGACATTGAACGACTTCCGCAGCTCTTCAATAGCCCATCTCCAAAATTCAACAGGCACCATCTCAGCCATATCGCAACGGAATCCGTCGACGCCTTTTGAGCACCAGAACTGCATGATCTTCAGCATCTTTTGCCATGTGTCGTGGTTGTTATAGTTCAGTTTTACGGTGTCGTACCAGTCGTTCAGCGATGGCTTTGGTGAAAACACGTCATTGCCAGTGGCTTTTGCAGGAAACTCGTAGTATTTATCGCCATTTTCGGTAGGTGCCACAAACTTCTGATTTGGCAAGATATAAAAGTTTTCGTCAGTGAAGTCGCCTTTATATTCGCGTGCCAAGTGGTTAGGCACGAAATCGATAATAACCTTCAGTCCGTGCTTGTGAATCCTCTCGACAGTCTGCTCAAATTCCGCCATCCTGTTCTTTTTCACCTTTGCCAAATCAGGGTCAATGTCGTAGTAATCGACAATGGCGTAAGGCGAACCTGCGTTTCCCTTGGTGACGGCTGGATTAGTGTCGCGCCAGCCCGAGTGCCGTATCACGCCAGTGAGCCATATATGGCTGACGCTCAGCGACTTGATACGTTCTATCTCAGCATCGTTGATGTCGCTGAAAGTGCCACATTTCTTGTTTTCGTTGGCACCAAAGACCCGTGGGAAAAGCTGGTATATTATCATTTTTCAAGCAAATCAAGCATAAAAGCGTACTCCATCGCCACCTCGTGGTAAGGCTCAAAACGTCCCGACGCTCCGCCATGGCCGAAATCCATCTCTGTCCTAAGATACAATGGGTTGTCATCGGTCTTGAGTTCGCGCAGTTTCGCCACCCATTTTGCGGGCTCCCAGTACTGCACCTGGCTGTCGTGAAGTCCAGTAGTTACAAGCATTGCTGGATATTCTTTAGCCTCCACATTGTCGTATGGCGAGTACGACAAAATATAATCGTAATACTCTTTTTCATTAGGATTGCCCCACTCGTCGTATTCGCCTGTAGTTAGCGGGATAGTGTCATCCAACATTGTCGTGACAACATCGACGAAAGGCACCTGTGCTATGATGCCTCTGAACAGCTGCGGAGCCATGTTTGATACCGCACCGACCAACAGTCCGCCCGCGCTGCCGCCCATCGCAAACATCTTCTTGCTATTCGTAAATCCTTGACTTACAAGATATTCCGCACAAGCGATGAAATCGGTAAAAGTATTCTTTTTCTTCAGCAGTTTGCCGTCCTCGTACCATTGTCGGCCGAGGTCCTCGCCTCCGCGGATATGTGCTATCGCCCACACGAAGCCTCTATCCAACATGCTCAATCGCGCTGTCGAGAAATATGCGTCAACGCTATTGCCGTATGATCCATACCCGAACAAAACCAATGGGTTATCGCCATTTTTCACCAGTCCTTTCTTGTAGACCAATGAAATAGGAACTGTCACGCCGTCTTTTGCAGGAGCGTAAAGCCTCTCAGTGACATAATCCGCCGGCTCGTATCCACCCACGATCTCCTGACGTTTCAGAAGCTCCGACGTTTTCTTTTTCATGTCGTACTGATACACCGAGGCCGGCGTTGTCATCGAGGTATATACATATCTCAGCAGATGTGTGTCAAACTCAGGATTTGCTGATGTCTCCACTGTATATGTGGGCTCGCCGAAGTTGATGTAATAATCGGTTTTGCCGTCCCATGACATCACTCGCAGGTTGACCAGACCTTTCGAACGCTCCTCCACTACCATAAACTCCGAAAACAGGTCGAAGTCCTCTATCAGCACGTCGGGACGATGTGGAATCACCTCTTCCCAATTCTCTTTTTCGGTAGCGTTCACCGGCGTCCGCATCAGCTTGTAGTTCTGCGCACCATCGGCATTGGTGAGGATATAAAAATGGTCGCCGTAATGCCCGATGCCATAGAGCAAGTCGTGCTGGCGCTTGTTAAACACCTTAAATTCGTCGTTCGGATTGTCGGCGTTGATGTATCTCACCTCCGATGTCAAGGTGCTTTCGGATATTATTACAATGTATCTCTCTGACTTCGTTTTACTTACAAACGAGACATAGGTCGCGTCGTCTTCAAAATACACCTCCACGTCGTCTTTCGGGTCGGTGCCTAGGGTATGTCGCATCACCCTGCATGGACGCAGCGACTCGTCTTTGACGGTATAGAAAATAGTCTTGTTGTCGTTTGCCCACACCATGTTTCCGCTAGTGTTTTGTATCACTTCCGAAAACATCTTGCCTGTCGCTATCTCTTTGAAAAATATCTGGTATTGGCGCCGGCTGACGGTGTCGATGCTATAGGCTATCAATGTGTTATCGGGACTGATGCTATAGCCGCCGACATCGAAGAAAGTGTAGCCTTTCGACATCTCGTAGCCGTTTAGAAGTATTTGCTCGTTTTCAGGAGCTTTCTGCACTTCGGTCAAGATGGCAGTCGGGTTATCGCCTGTTTTCGCTGGTTTTCTGCAATACAACGGGTATTCCATGCCCTCCTCGAATCTCGCATAATACCAGTAGCCTTTGTGTTTTACAGGCACCGACATATCATCTTGCTTGATGCGTCCAGTTATCTCCTTAAACAACTCATTCTGAAGCGGCTCGGTATGCTTCATCATCGCTTCCTGATAGGCGTTCTCCGCCTTCAGATATTCCAAAACCTCGGGATTCTCGCGTTCGTTAAGCCAATAATAGTTGTCCACACGAGTATGACCGTGTATTGTCATCTCGTGCGGTATCTTTTTCAACGAAGGCTTAGTCATGTTTAGAATGTTAGGGTCAGACCGAAGCTTGGCATCAGCGGAAGCTGGTATATTTCATTACCCGTCAGGATATTGATGTAGAAGATATTCTTTCTGTTGTAGATATTTGTGACGCTGAGGTCTGCTTCAAGCACGATGTTGTCGCTAAACCAGAACTTACGTTTCACGTCGAGGTCGAGGCGGTGATACCATGGCAACTGACCTTTGTTAAGATCGCCATATATGATGCCTATGTCGCCGCTGGTCTGGAGGACGCTCATGCTCATGTCATCGAATGGATAATGCTCATAGAATCCGGCGACTTGGGTGAACGGGAAGCCCGAGCCGAGGTTCCAACGTCCGCTGAACTCCCATTGTTTGCGCGCTCCGCCTGTGTATGTCATGATGACGTTGATGTTATGACGGCGGTCGTAGTGAGTGCGGTAGTTGATAAGCTCACGATCGGCATTCTCGTAGTTTTTATTGACGTATGCCAATGAATAGGCAGCCCACACATACCATCTCAGATATTCATATTTCAAAGAGAAATCGATACCATAAGCCTTTCCGTTCTCAATCATGAAGTCACGCCATTCGATCTCGGAGACGTCGTTCGGATGATTTGTCTCGGAGTATATCTGGTTGCGGTTCATATTGGTGAGCTGGCGGAAATCCTTGAAATAGCCTTCCACGTTGAGGGTTATGTTGTCGAACACGTCGAACTCGGTTCCCACGATATAATGATTTGCCTTCTGGAGCCTGGTCTTCACATCTTTGCCGTCGAACTTCTTCGGGATATTATCTTGTCCCGAGAGGAATCCGTAGAACAGGTTCACTACGTCACGGTCGCTATTGGCAGCGATGAGGTTCTGCGAATACATACCTGCCGCCGCCTTCACGCGGAACCAGTCGCAGACGTTATATTTCACAGCCAGACGAGGTTCAGGTGATATCTCCGCCAAGGAGGCATACCATTGGATACGCATGCTCGGCTCGATGATGAGTTTGTTTAGTTGCCATTTGTATTTGATGAAAGCGCCCAGCTCGGTGGTGTTCTCTGTCTGGTTCAGCCTGATGCCGTTAGCCTTCTGGTAGTCGAACACCGTCTTGACTCCGAGCATCTCGATACCATATTTCAAAGTGTTTTTGCCAAGGAAATATGAGAAGGTGAAGCCTGCGTTGAATCCGTCGATAGAGCTTGACCTCGGGGTGCCTTCGCCGTCGTCGATGGATGCGTCGTATTTCGAATATGCCACGTTACCTTCGATGAGCACCGGCGATTTGCCCGGGATAAGCACGAAGTTGGTGCCGCCGCCGTATGAGAGCCATTTATAGTCAAGAGGTTTGGTGTAGCCTTTCGGCATATATTTGTTGACCTGATCGTTGAAGTTGAATCCGAAGAAGTTGATCTTGCTGCCGTTCGGCGCATTGAGCGACACTTTTCCGTACACATCCTGGAAGTTATAAGGCAGTATCTCACCCTTCAGGATGCCGTTGTATATCGACTGGCTCGTCTGCTCGAGATATGAGTTCTTCGCCGACACTATAAACGAGATCGTCATGTCTTCATCGGTCTTGGCCTTCTTCAACGGGCCTTCAACCATCACCTTGGCGCCGAATGTCGAGCCGCCTATCTTTCCTGAGATACGTTTCTTGTTACCGTCGCGTGTGGTGATGTCCATTATCGACGACACCCTGCCGCCGTATTCCGCACCAAAACCTCCCGTGTAAACCTCAGCATTTCTAATGATATCGGTATCAAAGACAGAGAAAAGTCCGATGCTGTGAAACGGGTTATACACTATCATTCCGTCGAGGAGCACCTTGTTTTGTATCGGCGAGCCGCCACGGATATAGAGCTGACCTCCCTGGTCGCCGGTAAACACCACACCTGGCAGCACCTGCAGATACTGCGCAAGGTCGGCCTGACCGCCCACCGACGGAATCTTGGTGATGGTCTTCGGAGTGATATAAACGACAGATGTCTTGGTTTCGGTCTTTGCCTCTATCTTATCGGCTGTGATGTTGACAGCCTGCAGCTGGATTGAAGTCTCCTGCAGATGGAATTTCTTGTTTAGAATCTGGCTGTTCTTTACCGTTATATGCTCGGCGATGGTGTCGTAGCCTATGGATGTCACCATGAGGGTGTAGCTGCCGTCAGGGATACGTGTTATGCTGAAATATCCGTTGATATCGGTGGTTGAGCCGTGGGTGGTGCCTTTGAGGAACACGTTGGCAAACATCACCGGCTCGCCATTGTTTTTCTCATACACAAAGCCCTTGATGGAGTTGTCGCCTTGAGCATAAGATAATACGCTGATTATCATAATGATAGCCAGCAATAGGATATGTTTTTTTCTGGTCATAAAAAAATTCATTATCTAGCAGTCGTTAACGAATGTTAAAAACGTGCAAAGATAACGAATTTTTAATTACGATGCAACAATTTTTCTCAAATTATGCCTCTTTGGCTTTTTTTATCAAATCAAGTTCCTTATCGGAAAAATGATTTGGAAGCACCAGCTGAATCTTCAGCAGGAGTGCGCCTGCACCTTCCTTGCCGTAATGCGGCATTCCGAGGCCTTTGAGTCGTAGCATACTGTTGTTTTGCGTCTGCGGTTTTATCGGCACGCTGACGTTGCCTTTCATGGTGTCGATCTCGATCTTCCCGCCAAGGATAGCAGTGTAGATGTCGATGTTGACAGTCTTAATCAGGTCGTCGCCATCGCGTTGATACACTGGGTCTTGCAAGATATGTATCTTCATCAGCAAGTCGCCGCTCTCGCCACCGTTGACGCCGGGGTTGCCTTTTCCTTTGACCCTCAGTGTCTGGCCGTCTTTCACTCCCGGCTTAATGCTGATTTTGATGGTCTCGCCGCCTACTTTGAACATTCTCTGCGAGCCGCTGTATGCCTCTTGCAGCGTCATGTCGATGGTTGCCGTCAAGTCCTGTCCTTTCATGGCTCTGGAGCGAGAGCGGCGACCACCGCCACCAAAATTGATGTTGCTGAAATCGAAGCCTCCTCCACCCTGACCGCCAAAGAACATGTCGAAGAAGTCGGAGAACCCGCTGCCGCCGAAGCCTTCGAAGCCCTCAAAGCCTTGGAAGCCCTGGCCGCCGTAGTTCATGTTCTCGTACTGCTTCCAGTTGGCGCCGAGTTCATCGTATTTCTTACGCGACTCCTCGTTACCCAACACCTGGTAAGCCTCCGAGATTTCCTTGAACTTCTCCTCTGCCGCCTTGTCACCCGGGTTCTTATCCGGATGATACTTCACAGCGAGCTTACGGTAAGCTTTCTTGATCTCGTCCTGCTTTGCAGAACGGTCAACACCTAAAACCTTGTAATAATCTTTATATTCCACTTATTGTTTTAACTCCTTTCTAGTATATCCCGTTGCTTGACCTGGTGACTCGCGTCGTATCGACAGCTTCCACCTTTTCATCAATATTGAATATACTATCATCAACTTTATATTCGTAGGTTATGCAGGCCGCCGCCACGACAATAACCAGCAATGTCGTTTTCAGCCATCTTTCGACAGGCATGATGCTGACACCAATGATAATCAGCACGAACGGCCATAATTCAAACAGCGCCTCCGCATCGAGGTCGATGTCGAAGAGCGTAATCATCAATAACACTATACCACTGAGTATCAAGGCAATACCACCTCCATACCCTCTTTTTTTAGTTTCACTCATTTTCTTTGTTATTTTTAGATTTCTTGAAAATTAATAAAGCACCAAGGACAATCAGGGACACCGGCCACAGCTTCCAAAGCCATTCCGAGAACCCATATGTGCCCACCAGACCGATCAAACCAAGGCCAATCAGGATAGAACTGGCTATCACTGAGCCTTTGTTGCGTTGTTTTTCTTCTTTTTCTTCCATAGTTTTAAATTTTTATAGTAATCCTATCAAAAATCATACCAAACTGATTTTTCCGACAATAATACGAAAAATTTTTGATTTTGCTGCATCATATGATGAAAAATATGACATTTTGGCAAAAAACTTTCACACAATGCTTACACTGGTGGAGGATTTCTCGACTCCACTTTGTTTCGCTCGAAATGACGGGAAAACTATTCTTTTCCGAATCTCTTATAGTAGGCGGGGCGCTTCTCCTCAGGGATGTCTTTGAGCATCATGTCGAGTTCTTCTTTCGGGTAGTCGGTGAACTTGAGCAAGAGGAGTCCGTCGAGGGTGTCATTGAAGTCAGGGTCGACGTTGAAACACAAGAACTTGGAGTTGATCTTGAGATATTTCTTAAACAATGTCGGCATACGGTAGTCGCCATTGCTGAGTTTCATGATGTAACGGTCGAACTTATCGACTGTCTCCATGTTTTTCTCCATCAGAATATCGACGTTACACTTGTTGAAGTTAGGCACAAACGGGGTCTTCGGATGGAACAGCTTCGACATCTCCTCGTTGGTGTGTTTTGTGGTGACATAATACACCATGAGGCTCTGGTAGAACTTCGGGAACCAGCTGCTGATGCTGACAGGTCCGATGAAGTAGTTCATGTCGGGGTTACGCATGATTGTCTCCATAAGGCCTTTCAAGAGAAGCAGCAATGGCAGCAGGTCTTTCTGGTAATCGACGGACACGAAAGAACGACCGAGCTCGATCGTCTCTTTGAGGTAAGGCTCAAACGCAGGGTCGATATTGAACAGCGAGTCGACGTAGAAGCCGCGCGCGCCGTATTTTTCATAAATCTCGTTACCCAGACCGATGCGGTATCCGCCTGCTATGGTCTGTTCCTTAGTATCCCAAAGGACGAGATGTTTGTAATATGTGTCGTAGTTGTCGGTGTCGATGCTTTTGCCTGTGCCCTCGCCTATGGCGCGGAACGCTTCTTCACGGCGGCGTCCCATCTCGTGCATGACATGCGGAATATCCTCATAGTCAGCGAGATAGCACTCAAAGTCGGAGGTCTTGAACAGCAACGATTTCCCGCGTATGGCGTGCAGCTCGCGTGCCAGCGTGGAGGCTCTGTACGGCGGGTCGATAGGATCGGACACGCGCGAGCGGAAATGACGTATCTCGCTCGGAATGTTGGCCTGCAGAGCATAACTTCTGTTTTTCAGATATGCCGCGAGTGCCTGTGGTGTCTCGTATTGCGCCACCTCGGTAGGAAGGATAGGCTTGCCTATCTTCATGATAATCTTCTTGTTGCGTTTGTTGAGAAGTTCCTTCACCAGACGCAAGGTGGCCAATTTCGTGTATATCTTTGCCCAGAAATAGAACTTGTGCGAGTTGTTACCGTCGAAATATACAGGTATCACCGGCACTTTGGTCTTCTGCACTATCTTCGCTATCGACGGTGCCCAGTCGATGTCTTCCGGGAAGCTATGGCCATGATAACGTGCCACCTCGCCTGCCGGGAACACTCCGAGTCCGTGTCCCTCATTGAGCTGTTGCAGTGACGCTCTGATGCCGCCAGCGCTGCCGCCTAACTCGGGGTTGTTTTCAAACGGGTTGACAGAGAAGAACACGTCTTTCAGGTTCGGGATGAAGCCGAGGATGAAGTTCGCCATGATTCGGAAGTCGGGACGCACGTTGGCGATGGCGTCGTAGAGGATAATACCCTCGATGGCTCCGAAAGGATGGTTGCAGACGAGCATGAACGGGCCTTCTTTCGGGATGCTGTTCAGCTCATTTTCATTGACATCGTAAGTGATGTTGTAACGACGCAGCATATCGACCGTAAACTCCTTGTTTTTCAGGTCGGCCGAGGGAGAATACAGGCGGTTTATCTTACGGAAACCCATAATGTTCAAAGCCAATGCCACCAAGGGCTTGGTCAGACGGCTCCATTTGAAATACCGCACAAGATCGTCACTTGTAATAAGCTTCTTCATCACTCGTTTTAAACTGCAAATATACAATTTTTTTTAACACCAACAAAAAATTAAATTTTATTTGTAAAATGTTAAAATCGCATTGTCATTTAAAATTTTTTTCATAAATTTGCAAAATTCTAATTTTAGGAAATCATAAATATCAAATACATAAAAGAATGAAGAAAATCTTATTACTTGGTGATGAGGCCATTGCGCAGGGCTTTATTGATGCCGGAGGCAGTGCCATCAACAGTTATCCAGGCACTCCTTCCACACAGATTACGGAGTATGTCATTAACTCTAAACAGGCCAAGGAGCTCGGTGTAAGGGCAAATTGGTGTGCCAATGAGAAGACTGCTCTAGAGGCTTCTTTAGGTGTGGCTTATGCAGGAAAACGCGCCATGACATGTATGAAGCATGTCGGTCTTAACGTGTGTGGCGACCCGTTTATGAACGCCGCCATCATTGGTACAAAGGGCGTATTGATAGTCGTTGCCGACGACCCGAGCATGTTCTCGTCGCAGGACGAGCAAGACAGCCGTTTCTATGGTCACTGGGCCATGATACCGATGTTGGAGCCATCGAACCAGCAAGAGGCTTATGACATGGTACATTACGGGTTTGATTTGAGCGAGAAGCTTGGCACGCCGGTGCTTTACCGTATCCCTACACGTCTGGCACACAGCCGCGCGGGTGTAGAACTGAGGCCTACCCGCAAGCAGAACGAGCTCACAGAACCAGCAGACGCAAGGTCATTTGTGCTCCTTCCAGCCAACGCAAAACGTCTTTATCGCGACCTCATCGACAAGCAGCCTAAGTTCACCGAAGCATCAGAGAAATCAGGCTACAACAAATACATCGACGGACCTAAGAAGAACATCGGCATCATCACAACAGGTATCGCCTATAACTACCTGATGGAGAACTTCCCAGATGGCAAGTGCCCATATCCAGTGGTGAAAATTACGCAGTATCCGCTGCCATACGACATGATTAATAAGTTGTACGACGAGTGCGACGAGATCCTCGTTCTCGAAGACGGACAGCCATTCGTAGAGGAGCAGATTAAAGGTTTCCTCGGCAAGGGCAAGAAAGTGTTCGGCCGCTTGGATGAGACCATTCGTCGTGACGGAGAGCTCAACGCCGAGAAGGTAGCAAAAGCATTAGGAATGAAGAAAGAGGCAACGTTAGCAGTGCCGGAAGTCGTAACCAACCGTCCTCCAGCGCTCTGCCAGGGCTGCCCTCACGTTGACAGCTACACCGCCTTGAACGAGGTTATGGCAAAACATAAAGGTGGCAAGGTGTTCGGCGACATCGGATGCTACACCTTGGGCTTCAACATGGGTGCCATCAACACCACCGTGTGTATGGGAGCATCCATCACCATGGCCAAGGGCGCTAGCGAAGTGGGTATCTTCCCGAGCGTGGCAGTCATCGGCGACGGCACCTTCGGACACAGCGGCTTGACAGGTCTCATGGACTGCGTGAACGAGAAAGCCAATGTCGTGGTGATGATTCTCGACAACGACATCACAGCTATGACAGGCGGCCAGCCTTCGTCGGCACACAACAAGATCCGCCGCATCTGCGAAGGCCTCGGCGTGGAACCGGAGCATATCCGCGACATAGTGCCGCTGCCAAAGAACCATGACGAGAACGTGAGGATCATCGAAGAAGAAGTGAACTACAACGGCGTTTCCGTGATCATTCCTCACCGCACCTGCATCGTCGAGCTTAAGAAACATTTGAAGAAATAACCTTTAAAAAAGAAGTCAATATGAAAAAAGATATCGTTTTGTGTGGTGTTGGTGGTGACGGCATTGTGTCAGTTGCCAAAATCATCTCAGATGCTGCCCTCAACATGGGTATGAACCTGAAACAATCGGAAATCCACGGCATGTCGCAGCGCGGCGGCTCAGTGTTCTCGCATCTGCGCTTGTCGGACGAGCCCATTTTCGCCGATGTCATTCCAGAAGGCAAGGCCGACATTATTCTGTCGAGCGAGCCGATGGAGGCTCTGCGTTATCTGCCATGGCTCAGCAAGGAAGGCTGGGTGGTAACCAACTCCGACCCGTTCATCAATATCAGCAACTACCCTGACATCGAGAAGGTTCATGCTGAGTTGAAGAAACTCCCACATGTGGTGTCGTTCGATGCCAGCGAGATTGCCAAACAGCTCAAGGCACGTTCTAACATGGTGCTTCTCGGAGCTACCATCCCATATCTCGGCATTGAACTCGCCAAGGTGGAAGAGGCCATAGCACACATCTTCGGCAAGAAAGGCCAGGACGTGGTTGACCTTAACATCAAGGCAGTGAGAGCGGGATACGACGCTGCAACGAAATAATAGTTTACGGTTTACCGTTTACTGTTTATTTGTAGGGACGCGGCGCGCCACGTCCCTACTTTGATTAATTCAGAATTAAATCATTATGAAAAAAATCACCCCATTTCTGATAATATTGTTGTTTTTGTTTTCTTGTGGAAACAATGAAGAAAACACTACAAAACATGAACCGGCAAAGCCAGCAGAGCCGACATATCTGTACGGCATATGCATCGATTCGCTTGACGTAAAGGAAGACTGCGTCAAGAAAAATGAGTTTTTGGCGAACATATTATTGAGGGAGGGCGTGAGTTACAACACCATCAACGACATCGACCGGAACAAGCGTAATGTCTTTGATGCAAGAAAGATCAAAGTCGGAAACAAATACACGTTTCTGATGACACGCGACAGCGTTCCGACTGCCAAATACTGGATTTATGAGATCGACAGGACGAGTTATGCCGTGTTCCAGCTGACTGATTCTTTGGCAGCATGGAGGGGCGAAAAAGAGGTGATAAGAGAGATTGAGCATGTGGGCGTGGAGATCAAGTCGAGCCTGTGGAACGCCATGACAGAAGCAGGATGCGACTACAACCTTATCCTTGAATTATCGGACATCTACGCTTGGACCATCGACTTCTTCGGCATTCAGGCAGGCGATTCGTGCAAGGTCATTTTTGAGAAAAATTATATTGCCGGCAACACCGTGCCATACGGCATAGGCAATGTGTATGCGGCATATTTCAAGAACAAAGGAGAAGGGAAATATGCCTTTGCTTTCGAGCAGAACGGTAGAAAGGAATATTTCGACGAGAAAGGCGAGAACCTGAGGAAGGCGTTTTTAAAGGCGCCGCTCAACTACCGTCGCATCAGCTCGACGTTTTCAGAGGCAAGGATGCATCCTGTGCACCATATCGTCCGTCCGCATCATGGGGTCGATTACGCGGCGCCATCAGGGACTCCTGTACAATCTATTGGTGACGGCACCGTCATCGACAAGGGCTGGGACAAGAAAGGCGGAGGCAACTATTTGAAAATCAAGCATAACAGCACTTATACCACCACATACATGCACTTGAAAGGCTTTGCCAGCGGCATCTCGAAAGGATGCAAGGTAAAGCAGGGACAGACGATAGGCTATGTAGGCATGACAGGCACCGCTACGGGACCGCATCTCGACTTCAGGTTACAGAAGAACGGCACCTACATCGACCCGTTGAAGTTCAAGTCGCCGAGTGCCGATCCTGTCAAAAAAGAAAACATGGAGCAATACCAGATTGCTGTCGATTCATTGATGCAAGTGCTGAAAGAGCATTAGTTATTTATAAATCTCGCTTTCATCCACAAGGTTGTTCAGCAAGGCGTAAACCGTGAGGCCGGAGACCGATTTGATGCCGGTTTTGCGGATGATGTTCTTTCTATGCGTGATGACGGTGTGGACCGAAATAAAGAGCTGGTCGCTTATCTCCTTGTTAGTCAAACCTTTAGCAAGAGCTACAAGCACATCTATTTCGCGGTTAGAGAGTTCAATACTTTCAGTCTTATCTTGAGCTAAATTACTGTCATTCAACAAGTTAAAAATCTTCGAAACAACTTTCTGCTTGCTGTCGGTCATTTCGATGACTTCCTTAAACTGTTTGAGGATGTTTTTGTCGATGAAGGAGCTCACAAGCGCCACCGGAACGACATTCGGGAAGTCTTTCAAGAGTTTCTGGAACGTCTCGTTGGCATCGAACGACACCAGCAACGGGTTAATTATCAATATCTCAGGGTTGTACGAAGCGAGCTTCTCCTCCACCCTATCGAGGCTGTCGAGTTGGGAGACTATGGACACCTGTTTGATGTCGTCGAAATACGAGGCGAGGCCGCCGCTCAGCATCGGTGACGGCTCCACAATGATTATTTTGTTGTCGGTTTTCATCGTCTAGGCCTCCAAAGTTTTGACAAACGGTATAAGCACGCGTTCCTCGATGAGGGCATGACTCATCAGGTCGGCTGATAATTCATTGATATCCAATGCTATCTCAATACGTTCCTTCGGGAAGATTTCAGCCGGAAGGTATTTTATCAGGATGTTCATCAGGTCGAGAAGCTTGTCCTCGATGTTGGTGTGGTTTTCGTGAAACACCTTGATTTTATAGTCGGATTTGACGTTGTTTTCGACTATCTGCTGCAGATATGGAAACACGTTTTTCTCTTCATAGACGAAGTGATCGACCACCTCGTTTTTGTATTCCTCGAAGAAACGGCGCAGGGTGTTGCCATATTTCGGGATGCAAGCCTCGATGATATGGTTGAGGTGCTCCTCTATGTGCGGAATACGCTCGTGGAGGTAGTATTTGTGTGACTCCAAGAGATAGCTGATCAACGCCTTATGGTCAACGGATTTGATATCTTCGGATGAAGGTGTGAAGTCGGGATTGCTATAGACGTTGCATATCAGGAGGAAGAACTGCGGCGATACGTCGTTTTTCTTACACACCTCTGCTATGCTGTGGTCGCCGAAGCCCAGGTCCATGCCGAAGCGTGGGAGCATCAGTAGGAGCTTGGAATTGCCGAGGATTAGGTCGGCCATTTTCATATTTTCTGAAAAGATGTTTTTCATTTTGATAATTATTTTTTGCAAAAATATAAAAAAGACCTTAGACTTTAGACCTTAGACTTTAGATTTTTATATAAATAACCAAAACAGGTTAGAAGTTTTGTAAAAAATCACTAATTATGGGGAGATGCCATGTCGGGAAATCGCGATATTTTTGCAATCAGAATGAATGACAAAAACAGGCCATATTTTTAGTTTAGAAACAAAAAGAGACGTCAAAGCGTCTCTTTTTGTTTTTTACCCCTGTTTTTAAACAGAATCCTGCGACGTGTGCTTATTTTTCTGTTTATCTTAAACAGCTTACGCCTCATAAACAGAGGGTTTCGGGTAATATACGATTTGAAATGGCGCTCGCCCTTCTCGGGGTAGATGTCGTTGACCGCCACGAGGATACCCGTCTCGTCGGTCTCGCCGAAAGCGTGGTTGTAGGCCGTGCCGAACGAAATCATCGTAGATGAGAGGTTCATGTAGGCATTGACGAGTGGCGGTACATAAGAGCCAAGCTCGCGCACCGAACGCTGCAGAATCTGGTAGTCTTCCTTGTAGTTACGGCCGCTGAACATATCGTGGAGCTTGTTGTAGTCAGTCTCGATGACCAGCGGTTCGTTAGGCCATACCAGTCCGTTTTTGTCAGGAAAATGTTTCTGATAGAAGTAAAGAATCATATCTTTTGCCTGACGGTTCATCTGCGGATACATGGTGATCTTGCCGAAATAGTATCTTGTATTGCGTATCTCCAATGCCAGCGTGGCGAGGCCGTCCCATAGGTTGTCGAGCGAGTACATTCCTTTGCGGATGTCAGTGCCTGGCTGGTAGGCAGGCTGAACAAACGAACGTCCGAGCTCGAGGGTGTAAGGCAGATATTTGTTGATAAACTCGTCGGTGAAATGGAACAACTCAGCTGTAGGCGTGTAGATGGAGCCGTCGACGCTGCGGAACATGTTGGAGCCGTGAATGAAACGGTAGCCTCCGACAATCTCTTCGTTCTCAGGGTCCCACACGAAGAGCTGCTTGAAGCAATACGGTTCCGGCAGTACGTCGAACTCGTCGATATCGACAGGTTTTCCTGTGCCGCCGCCTTCGCTGACGAACGACAGCTCACGCAGACGACCTATCTCTTGCATGATGTTAGGCGAGATATGCGCTGTGGTGACGTAGATCTCCTTGCCGCCGTGGTTGGTCTTACGAAGGAAAATCTTCCTTGTCAGCTCTTTCTTGATGAGCTCGCGGGGTATCGGAGAGATGATATAGGATAAGTCCATGGTTTTCAATGGTTTTATAATTATTCAATGGTATATATCATGTCGTGCAAACGTTGTGCCCACACGGTGGCGGGTGTGCCGTCGTCGAGGGTCTGCCATGGTATAGGCTCACCCACGGTGAGGCGGAAAGTCTTGCCTCGTTGTGCGAACATCTCGCCAGGCAGTAGTGCCATCTCGAAGTTGAACTTGATACCGAGACGTTTGCGCCAGTTAGCAATGGTGTAGAAACGGCGGCGGTTGCGGGCCTCTATATGGACAGGTATGAGGTCGCGGTGATGTTGGATGGCTTTCTTGACAACCGTAGGTTTCCATTCTAGGTCAGTGATTTTCCCTTTGATACGGCGTGAGCATAGGCCTGCCGGGAAATACAGCAGCAGGTTCTGGCCCGCAAACGCCGCGTTGATGCCGCTGGCGGTGTTACGGTTGCCATGCACCTTGTCGATAGGCACGAACACCGACTTAAGCTGCTCCACATACATCAGGAAGTCGTTGACGGGAAAGAGGATGTCGCTGCGGAGAGAGCCTATGGCAGCGATGAGTGCCATGCCGTCGGGGCCGCCGAGTGGATGGTTGGCGATGACGATGGGGTTGCCTTCCTTCGGGATACGTTCAATGTTACGTATGTCAAAGGTTATATGGAGGTGGTCCATGATGGCTTGGGCGAACTCCACCCCTTCCAGATGGCCGTACAGGTCAAGGCATTCGTTCATCTCATCGACATGCAGCAGACGGTTGAGCAGACGCACCAGCCAACGGCGTGGCTTGATGCCTTTCGCTGCCAGCACCTTGGCGAGGTCGATATGATTTGCCGCTCTTTGTTCCATTGTTATCGTCTTTGAAATCTGTAGGTCTGGTCAATCATTTCGCCATCGACGACCTTGTAAAACTTCTGGTTGGTGTCTGGGCTTTTCAGTCCTCCTTTGTCGGTGAGATAAGGACCGAACTTCAAATAATCAAAGTCGCTGATATTCAACGGCTTGTCATAACGGCCCGAATACCAAGCGACTTTAAGGTTCAATGAATGTTTGATATAATGTGCGAGTGCTTCGACCTCGTTTTTCGAGGCGTCACCACCCAGGATGCACACGCAGGTGATGTCGCCTCTGTATATCTCAACGAGTCTTGTTAGTTCATCTTCTGAGAGTTGCTCGCCTATATCCTCCCAGAGATGTTTACTATGGCAGTCAGGGCAGTGATTCGGGCAGTTGGTAAGGTTTATTGCCAGACTCACCTCATCAGGTACTTCCTGAAACACGACGTCATAGTTGTAGTACTTCAGCATTCCCGGTTTAGAATTTGGCGTAGAAACGCTTGCCTGCTTCCACCTGGCGTGCCTGTGAGAAGTTGCTGATACGTTTCATGTAGCCGATGACACGTGTGAGGTAGTCGAGGTTCTCGCTGCCGCACTTCGGGCATTTCTTGAGGTAACGTTTGTCGATGTGACCGCAGTCGTTGCAAACGGTGTTAGGGATGTTGAAAGTGAAGTAGTTACAGCCTTCTTTCGATGCCACCTTGAGCAGCTGACGGTACTGTTCTTGTGTGAGGTGTTCCTCGAGGTTGCAGTGCAATGCCGAGCCGCCAGTGAGGTGTTTGATGTAACGCTCGCCGTGGAGTTTGAATTTATCGAGTACGTTAGTGTTCTGATTTTCAACGACATAGAAGTAACTGTTGTAGCAGTCGCGAGGCACCTTGTAGCCGTCTTCCTTGTCCCACTTGGCATGTTTCACGCCGACGTTCTCTGCTGGGATCATCTCGCAGTTGAACATGAGACCTGGTTGCTTGTACTGTTTGTTATACTTCTCGATGAGGCTGAGGATCTGTTCCACGAAGTGCTGATACTCAGGGTTGTCGCTGATCTCGATGCCTTTAAACTCGGCTGCCTCGACGATGCCGTTGACACCTATGGTGAGGTACTGGCGGTCGATGGCGATGTAACCTGCGTCGAACAGCGGGAGCATTCCTTTGTCGCGGAGGTAACGGAGGTTTGTGTCGTAAGCCATCTGCACCTTGTGCATGAGGTCGATGACTTCTTCCACGAAGCTAAGGAATGGCAGGCGGTTTTGCTCTTCGTACTGGATGCAGCGGTTCATGTTGATGGTGAGCACGCTCTTCGAGCCTGTGGAGACGCCACCGGCGCCGAGGGTGTAGCTGAACTCGTTGTCCTGGATCTCGTTGCGGAGACGGCAGCAGGAGCTCAGTGAGTCGGCGTTGTCGCTGACGTAGGTGAAGAACGAGTGGCCTTCGGCGTACATCTCAGCGGTGAAGTCGGCATATTCCTTATCGGCGATATCGCCATTTTCCGAAAGGAGTGCCATGGTCTCGACAGGGAATGTCAAGACGGTCTTGAGACGTTCGGCGTTGAACCATTTCATGAAACGTTTCTGGAGCCAGTTGAGTGAGTCCCAGTCAGGCTGGCTGCCGTCAGGGAAGTAGAAGTTACCGAAGAGGCTCTTGAAATAATACTTGTCGTAGTAGGAGATGTTCCAGAAGACCGACTGGTAGTTACGGGCTCCAGTAGGCTGGTTGATGGAATACACTATCTGTTCGAAGCAGTCGGTGATGACCTTGTCGAGGGTGCGTTTGCGGTTCGACAGCTCGACCACTTCGTTAGCGCGAGTGTAATAATCCTTACCGTATTCCATCTGGATGAAATAGTTAAGATACATCAAGAACTCAGGTGTGGCACAGGCGCCGCTCAGCATCGACGACACCATAAACACCATGTTGATGAAGCCGCCGCAGAACGACTTAAGGTTAGTCGGACGTGTAGCGTTGCCGCCTATCGACTTAGTGCCCTCGAGCAGCCAAGGATACATGGTGATTGATGCACAGTAGTTGGCGATGCTTGTCTCATCATTCTTGTAGATAAAATGATGGTTGAGCAGCTCTATGTATTTGTCGGCCACTTCCTTGCCGTACATGTCTTTAATCTTGTCGCAGAGCATACGGCGGTTGAGACGTATGAAGTTTGATTTAGGAAGCTCTCCGATGAGTGTGGCGATGTTTTTCTTCTCAACATTGGCGTTAGCATCGTATTTACTGCCTGTTGCCGCATTCTGTGCGTTGCAGTAGTTGATGAGGAAGTCGAGTTTATCCTTCACCTCACGATCTTCGTAATGACGCTGACGATAAAGGATGTACGATTTCGCGACGTTGTAATAACGTTCCGCCATGAGAGCGTTCTCCACCTGGTTCTGGATTTCCTCCACCGAGATGCCGTCGTGGATGCTGACACGACTCATGATGTTGGTGAGGACCTCCTGCGGTGCGAAGCTGCCGACGCTCAAGAAGGCTTTCTGAATTGCATTTTTGATTTTATCAACTGAGAAAGGCTCGCGCTTACCATTTCTCTTGATAATAAAGACCTGGTTAAACTCCATACTACTTGAATGTTTTATATATTAATGCTCGTTTTGTTTAGTAAATCTTAGGGATTATATTTTTATAATCTTTACTAATTTCTCATTGCAAAATTATACAAAACTTTTCGTTTGGTTTAACAATTTTTTAGGTTTTTATTAACAAAATTATGAACATTTTACAACATCAACAGCGACAAGGCTTTTGCGAATTTCGAGTGCTTTTTTTACCTTCGAAAAACCACTTTCGACGACAAATTTGCCATCTTTTTTGTTGATAACGAGTTTTGCATCGGGGTCGTCAGGCTCATCACCTTTTAATATTAATGACTTTGGCGAAAGCCAGATTTTGGTATATTCTTTTCCTTCTTCAAAAGCACGGAAACTATTGAAAACCAATTCGTTAACCTCATCACGAGTGGCGTGGCTGGTATCGACGATAAGATCGTAGTTGCTGTAGTCATCGAGGTTGCAGTGGTAGAAATTCTGGTATCTCAGCAACTCGCTCTTACGTCTGTCGATAATCTCCTGACGGGCCGTCGCCTTGTCGGAATACGACTCGCTCACCCTACCCGTGTCGTTGAAGATTCTTTCGGTTGCCGTATCCACATCGACATAAAGATAAATTTTGAACGAAGAAGGCACAAAATGCCATGCCATACGAGAGTCGAAGATGATTTTCTCGTCGGTGCGGCCCAGTTCCGCCATGGTGTCATCGACATAATGGTCGTATTTCGGGTCGGATTCGATAAACTCGTTGAACTCCTTCGCCGACATGCCGTGTTTTGCGGCTAATTGTCTGAACAAAAGACCTGCCGAAACGATTCTGAAAGGCATCTTACTGATCAAATAGTTGGCGACGGTGCTCTTGCCGCTGCCCAACTCTCCCGACAATGTGATATGGTTCATTTTTTATCTTTATCTTTAAAAGGATTTATTTTCTGTGTCTCAGTCTGAATACGTTCGGTAAATCTTGACAAAACCCGCAGAGGCGCAATTATCAAGACCAACAGAACCTCAAGGATATACGAAAGCCACGCTGGAGGATATGTCGTCTCAATCTGCAAAATGAGAAGCGCGATAGTGAACAGCATAAACAGGAATTTTCCCCAGCGTTTCTTGAAGAATACGAGGAAAAGACTGGTGATTATCAAGCCCAGCAAAGCCCATTTCGAGACGAAGATGGCAAGATGGTTCGACACCACCATCTCTTTCAGGCTCTCGTCAAAATATGCCTCGTCAAAAACGGTGTTATATTTTATCAAAATATAGGTCGTGAAGGCGAAAAACAGGATATAATAAGTGATGGCGAAGGCGCACACTAATTTCATGCCCAGCGTGACGTGCTTGCGCTCCTTAAAGATACTCTGCCGTTCCCTGACCTCTTCCATTAATTCATTGATTTTCTATAATATATAAAATAAAGACCGATAAATATCGCCGTGAAGACGACGTTGCTCCATGGTGAGGCACCGGTGACACTTGTGAACATCAAAACCATCACAATCAGCAATAAAATCTGGGCGATGGTATAGATATGGAAACCTTTCTTCTGTAGCCGCCACATGTATAAAACGCCAAAGAACGAGCCGATGTAAATCAAAGCAGTGAAGAGATAATAGAACTTACCCGGAGCAAAAAACGCCGCCATAGCAGTCTCCATCTGGTCCGCATCAACCCCCATATTTTCAAACAATTCAGCGTAGTTTTCATCGGTGGTCACGGTTTTCATCATATTAAACGATGAAAACGATATGAAATTGATTATAAACTGCCATACCGCGTTGATGAACGAGAGTATACAAAGTATAGTGAGACCTGTAGGACGCTGTGGCACCGGGTTCTCAAACTCCTTTATTTGCTGGTTGTCGGTGAATTCTTCCATATCATTTATGTTTTAAACTATTATTTCTCAAAAATCTTCTCGCCCAGCTCATATTCCTGCAAGAACTTCACTGATTTGGCGATCTCGGTGTACATCACCTTGTCGACTTTCACGAATTCCACTTTCTTACGGTATTCGGCGACGAAGTTCTCAATGAATGCTGATGATTTGATAGGTTTGCGGAAGTCGAGGGCCTGTGCTGCGTTGAAGAGCTCGATGGCGAGGATGCGCTCGAGGTTGTTGGCGACGCGTAATGCCTTGGTGGCTGCGTTAGCACCCATGCTCACGTGGTCTTCCTGACCCTGCGACGACTCGATGCTGTCGACAGATGCCGGCGTGCAGAGCTGCTTGTTCTGGCTCACGATAGCTGCTGCGGCATACTGAGGAATCATGAAGCCTGAGTTGAGACCCGGCTCAGCGACGAGGAACGACGGCAGACCACGTTTTCCGGCGATGAGCTGATATGTACGTCGCTCTGAGATGTTGCCGAGCTCAGCCATTGCGATGGCGAGGAAGTCGAGGCTCAATGCCAGAGGCTGTCCGTGGAAGTTACCTGCCGAGATGACCATGTCCTCATCAGGGAACACTGTAGGGTTGTCGGTGACGGCGTTGATTTCCTCACCGAGGATCTGCGACACGTAGTTAATGGCGTCTTTTGAAGCGCCGTGCACCTGCGGGATGCAACGGAATGAATAAGGATCCTGGACGTGCTGTTTCTCGCGTGCAATCATCTCGCTGCCTTTCAGGAAGTTACGGAAACGCTCAGCGGTGACAATCTGTCCGCGGTGATGACGAATCTGATGAATCTGGTCGAAGAACGGCTCGATGCGGCCATCGAAAGCGTCCAATGAGACGGCGCCAATCATATCGGCGAGGTACTGCAGACGGAATGCCTTGAGCAACACGTAGGTGCCGTATGAACACATG
>CAJOCJ010000007.1 GCA_905236635.1 uncultured Bacteroidales bacterium | reverse complement strand
TTCGTCGATATACTCTGCCATCGGTGATGACGGGGTGATAGGATAAATGGCGGCAACTTCACTGAACATGTAGGCAACATGGGCCGCAGCCTGGTTACCATCACATGTCATAAACTTTTTTTCTGCCATATTTCTATTAAAAATTTAGATCTGTTTCTTATTTTTCTGCGTGTTCGCAACCTTCATGCTGGTGCTGGCACTCGCCTTTCATTTCATTCTCATGGCATTTGCCGCAATCCTTCTTGTCTTTCTCGCAACCTTCATGATGTTTGCATTCGCCCTTGTGCTGCTCGCACTCTGCTTTGTGCTGCTCACATTCAGCTTTCATAGCGGCCTTATGCTCGTTGAGAGCCTTTGCCAAGCCGATGATTTCTGCTCTCTGAGCCTCGTCGAGGTTTTCCCAGTTGGCGACAGCTTCGAGGACTTTGTCTGTTGCAGCCATCATTTCAGGGCACATACCTGGCATGCCCGGCATCTCGTGATGGTCACACTCATGATGTTTCTCGCACTGCTCTTTCTTGTCTTTGCAGCACTCTTTCTGTTCGCAATTTTCTTTGTTTTCCTGTTTGTCGCAGCATGATGTCATCAAAAATGCTGCAAGACCTAATGTTAAGAATAATTTTTTCATCTTTTTATAAATTTAAATTGTTAAACATTTATTCTTTGATATCCAAAATATAGACAACTTCGTCATCGCGTTTCATCAGATGCTGCTCGCGGGCCACCTTCTCCATCAATGCGGTGTCGGTCTTCAGCTCGTTGAGCGTGTTCATCTCCTTCTCGATTTCAGCATCGTAATATTTCACCTCTTTCTTCACCTTGCGGAGCTTGCGGTAGCTTCGTCCCTGCTCGAAAACGTTATACTGGTCAATAAAAACAATGAGTGCGGCGAATATCAGCGTCGCTATGATATATTTGTTCGAAAACTTCTTTAAAACCTCTTTAAAACTCATTGTCTAAATTTTTGCAAAAATAAAAAATTTTCTCGTAAGATTATTCCAAATTCGTAACTTATTTTCAACATTTTTGATTATGTAATAATTTTTTGTTAATTTTGCAGTGTAAATAATAAAATCGATATGAAAAAACTAGTTTTTGCTTTGATTTTGACATTCGTCGGAATGGCCGCATATACACAGGACGACGAAGCATATAAAAAATATCTGGAAGAGCAGAAAAAGCAATATCAGCAGAGTATGCAGTCATACCAGAATGATATTAAGCAGAGAAATCAGGAATTCAAGGATTTCAGAGATAAGCAGAATGCCGAATTTGCCGATTTTATGGCGAAACAGTGGGAGCTTTTCAATGACTTTGCGAAAGACAGGATAGAGATGACCCAGCCTAAGCCGGTTGAGGTGCCTGTCGCCAAAGAAAATAAGGAAGAAGCGACATTCTCATCCGAAGAGATCTCTTATACGAAAGAAGTGGAACTGCCAAAAGTGACACATGCTACGGCGATGACTATTGAGGAAAATAACGAGGACCCATATGAACAGAAGGTGAAGATCGACAAAGACGGCGTGAAAGATGTGCCGACAGCGGATTTTGACAAGTCGAAGAGACTCCCGATAGACAACAGCACCAACCTTTTGCTTAACTTCTACGGCCGTCAGGTCAACGTGCATTTTGACCCTAAACTGAGGATAAAAAGCACTGGCATCGACGAGAAAAATGTGGCGGAATATTTCAAAAAGATATCAAAATGTCAGAATGAGACCGAGTCCTTATGGAAAGAACTTACTGGCATTGTCAACAATTTCGGACTCAACGAATGGGGCTATTTCTGCCTGCTTCGCACCTTGTCGGAAAAGGTCTTCACCGACGTCAACGAGAGGGTGATGTTCTGCTTCTACATGCTCCGTAATGAAGGTAACTTCAAGGCCCGTATCGGTCGCGGCAAAGAATCCGGCAACCTCACGCTGCTGCTCGCCCTCGACAACAGCAAACAGGTGTACACCTACACCTTCTTCCGCTTCGACGACGACGCGAAAGGCAATAAGGTGAAATACTATTGCGTGTATGGTGGCGGCAAGGCCAAAGAGCCGGTGTATTCGTATAGCTTCTCGGAACAGGATGCCGCGAAACGCCAGATGACACTCGACTTTACCAAGAACCTCAATATGGGCGAGTGCGACATGAACAGAAGTCTGAAACTTACCAAAGACAAGCAGATAACACTGCCTTACAACAAGTCGCACATGGCATATCTCAATGACGTCCCGATGACGGTGTTCCCGATTTATTTCACCTCGCCGGTGTCGATAGAGGCTCAGAAAGTGCTGCTTAAGAACTTCGACGCGATGAAAAAAGACTACACCCCGACGCAGTTTATCAGCATGCTGCTGCATTTCGTGCAGACCGCCTTCGAATATAAAACTGACGAGGAACAGTTTGGGTATGAAAAGTATTTCTATCCTGAAGAAGTCATAGGATATCCTTACTGCGACTGTGAAGACCGGTCGGCGTTGTTCGCCTGGCTGGTGCAGAAATACACCGACGCGAAAGTCATCGGACTGCAGTACGAAGGACACGTAGCCACCGCGGTTTATTTCGGCGACAACGCCGACGTGAAAGGCGACGGGTTTATGTACGGCGGCAAGAAATATTACGTTTGCGACCCTACATACATCAACGCGTCAATAGGCATGACAATGCCACAATACAAAGGAAAGACGCCGAAGGTGATTAAGGTTTCTAAGAAATAGTTTAATAGATTATTTGATGATATGAAAAAGAAAATCTGGATAATAATCATAATAATATTGGCGGCAGCAGGTGTCGCAGTGGCATCGTATTATATCTGGTTTCACAAAGACTACGTGGAACCTGAGGTTGACATCGCCCCTACATATCACGATGTTGAGTTCGACGAGGAATTGCTGATAGGGTTATGGAAGGAAGACGAGGTCTATTATCGTTATAACGATGACGGTACCGCTGTTACCTGGGATCTCGCCGACGATGTGATGGAAGACGAAGGCACTGAACTCACATGGACGTTGGAAGGCGATTTATTCACCCATTATTATCTGATGGAGATTGGCGGAATCATCCCAAAAGCTTATACTATGAAGGAACTCGAGCTTGATACTATGAGATATGAAGATGACTATGGGGTGAAGCACGTGTTCTCAAAGGTGGAAGAACTCCAGCTTATTCAGTAAACCTCTTCATCACGACGTAAGCCTCGGGGATGCCCAGCTCTCCCGCCTTGCTTAAGTCTTTGATAGCCTGTGACTTCTTGTTGAGATAAAGCAGAGTCAACGCGCGGTTATAATAGGCCTCGGCGAGGTTCTGCTCATATTGTATTGCTTTGGTGTAGTCGTCGATGGCTTTCTCAAACTCCTGCATCTGCAAGTGGATGTTGCCCATGTTATACCACACGTACGGGTTTCTCTTGTTTTTGCCTAGAAGCTTTGTTATTGTTGTCAGCGACTGCTGATAGTCGGGTTTTTCCTGCGTCTGGGTGAAGCTCTCGCTGGCACGTTTCTGTGTGATGTAGATGGAGTTGTCGTAGTTTTTGTCGGTCACCACGAGCTCGGCCTTGGCATTCTGCAGCACCGACAGGTTGATGCCGGCGTACACGCCTAATACAGGGTCGTCCAAGAGCTCGGTAAACATGATCTCGCCACGCTGGTAGTTGAAGATTTCGAAGTTATATAAGGCATTTAAGAATTTCTTAAGCGATTCATTGTCAACACCTTCAATGACTTTGTCGTTGATAAACGACTTATGGTTCTCGTCAAACAGGTCGTTGACCACGAATGCAAGCTTTCCGCCGAGGTCGTTGCTCTCTGATATCTGGCTGAGCGTGGCATCGATGTAGTAATCTTTTTTGTCGGTGATATTGACGATGAGGCTTCCGCGCGGCCGTATGTTGATGTCGGAGAACTGCACCAGTGCTTTCGTCCTGTTGCCGTCGACGAAGTCCGACTCAAAGCTGATGATCTTGTTGTAGTCCATCTTGGAATACTGGGCGTAGAGCGAGTCGACGTTAGCCTCGTCTTGGCTCACGAATGCCATGATCTGCTTGGCATGCCATTGGTCTTGTTCCGCTCCTCTGACGTCGTTTTTCTCGTATTTCACCACCGCTCTGTTGATCCATGCGTCGATGAAGTCGGGGAAGAGCTCGATGACTCTGGTGAAGTCGTCTTCGGCGTCGTCCCATTGTTTCATCCTATAGTAAAGAATGCCTCTGTTGAAGTATCCGTAGATGTTTTGCGGGTTGATTTCTATCACCTTATTATATAACGCGAGAGCGACGTCGTATTCGTTGCGGATGGAGTATATGATGGCTCGGTTGAAGTAGGTGAGGGCGTTACGTTGGTCGAGGTTGTTGACCTTCTCGTAGTCCTTCAACGCCGCCGTGGTGTCTCCGAGGTTGAGGTATGCCACCGCGCGGTTGAAGTATATCAGCGGGTTGTCCTTGTCCATCCGAAGGGCGGCGTTGAAGTCGCGCATTGCGGCTTCGTATTCCTCGCGTTCGAGTTCTATCATGCCTCGTCTGACGACCGCCTCTATATTGAAGAAGTCATTATACACCGCGCTGTTCATGTCGGCGAGCGATCCGTCGAGGTCGTTGAGATATCGTTTGGCTATGCCGCGTGAGATGTATGCGTTGGCGTTCTCCGGGTTGATGATCAGCGCGGTGTCGAACTCCGCGACGGCCTTGGGGTAGTCGTTGAGATGCATCAGGGTGGATCCGGAGGCTATGTGCAGCTCCTCGCTGAACGGGTCGAGGCTGATGGCTTTCTTATAGTCGGCCATGGCGTCGGCGTAGTTCGAGAGGCGGTCGTTGGCGACGCCACGGTAATGGTAGGCGCGAACATACAACGGGTGTATCTCGAGGGTCCTGGTGAAGTCTTCGACGGCGCCGCTGTAGTCACCGAGGCTGTATTTTGCTATCCCGCGAAGGAAATAAGCCTCAAAGTCGTTGGGTTTCGCGATGACGGCGACGTTGAAATTCTGTATCGCCTCGGTGTAGTTCTCCTTCGACAGCTCTATCTTACCCATCAGCACATAATGCTTGTGGTTGATCTGAGCGCTCATTTCCGCAAAGGGGATAATGAGGAGAAACACTATGACGAGAAGCTTTTTCAAAACTATTTCTGGTATTTCATGAAAGCCTCCATGATGGCTTCCTGATAGGTCTTCGACACGGTGATGTCTTTGATGCTGGTGGTGTCGAACTGTATGGTGAACTCCGTCTGGTCTTTCTTGAGCGACGTGACATGGAGCAGGTTGATCATATACGAGCGGTGACAGCGCTGTATCGGGGTGTTGCGGAGGTCTTCTGACAGTTTCTTGAGGTTGGTGCGCAAGAAGAAGTCGACGATTTTATCGTTGTTTATGTATTTGATAATCACATAGTTATCCGCTGCCTCGGCATAAAGAACGTTTTCGATGTTGATGGCCAGACGTGCCTCGCCTTTCTCATCTTTCAGATGCACGATGTTACTCTCACCGCTGTGGGTGTCAAGTTCTTTAATTCTATTTTTAAGATATTGATTATCAAGGAAAAGCAGTGAGATGGTGTAGGGTATGAGGAGCATCATCACGGTGTTGGCGCTGGATTTGCGGAAGATGTCGAAGATAGCCTCCCACAACTTGATGTCCTCGCTGCTGCTTTTGATGTAGTTGTCGATGAATCCCACCTTATAGGCGATGAATACGTAAAACATCGACAGCACCACTGCTTCGAGCACCAGCCATAGCACGTAGTCGGGGTAGGTGATCTGCACTTTCTTCACCACGAGGTTCATCACCACGCGGCTGAGCGACACCACCACCATGCCGACTAGCACCATCAGTGACGAATAAAGCACGTAGTTGGTGCCGTTGATGTTGGGAATCCATGTCTCCGAGTTGAATGGCCGGAAGATGTTTATGAATATCAAAGAATAAACAGTGGTGAAGAGTATCATCCTCACCACATTGTTTTTTTCAAGGAGGTAGCTTGGCAGCTCCTTGTTACCAAAAATCTTTAGCTTATACTTTCTAGTATCCACTACTGAAGTTTGAACACGATAGGCAGTGTGTAAGCCACACGCACCGGGTTACCGCGTTGTTTACCTGGTTTGAACTTAGGCAGGTTTTGCACCACGCGTACTGCTTCTTCGTCGCAGCCGCCGCCGATGCCACGGAGCACCTTCACGTTGGAGATGGAACCGTCTTTCTCGACGACGAAGCCCACGAACACCTTGCCCTGGATGTCGCTTTCACGAGCCATCATAGGGTATTTGAGGTTCTTCTGGACATACTCGAGAAGCTTGGCAGGACCGCCTGGGAACTCAGGGTTCTCTTCCACTGAGAGGAACACTTCCTCTTCTTGGATATCCTCGTCTTCGATCTCTGGAGCTTCGTAGACGTATTCCTCGATTTCCTCGTTCTGGTCGACCTCAGCGTTGATATCGATATCCTCGACTTCGACGTCGTCTTCCACAACCTGGATCTGAGTCACCTGTGGTTTAGGAGTCTGGACCTGAGGCTTTGGCTGCTCCTGCTTGGTTATTTCAACCATTTCCTCTTCCATCACTTCCACCTGACGGGCAAAAGCGTCGAGGTTCTGCTTGTCGTAGCTTCTGTATTCAAACACACGCCAAACGACAAATAATGCAATAACCAGTCCGATAAGCGTAAAAGTCAGTTTCTTGCTGTCAAGATCCGCTTTTGGTGATTTTTTTATTTCCATGATTCTAAATTTTATTCCTATACAATTAACGCTGCGAAGTTAGCAAAAATTATTGAATAATGAATTAATTTTTTATCATTTTTTTTCGAAAAATAATTTTAAAGATGAAAATGCCTAATACACAGCCGATTACGTCGGCGAAAAAATCGTAGATAGAACCGCATCTGCCTATGAAAACATAGCGTTGAAGTATCTCTGTCAAAGCTGCGTAAGACATCGAGACGAGCAATGTAATCAGTTGAAGCTTAATGCGATAGGCTTTTCCTCTTTCGCAGTATTCTTTTCTATAGCCGGACATGATTGACAAAGCGAAGCATACGAACATGACAGAATGCAGTATCTTGTCAGGTCCGAGCCATTCCCAAAATGTCGTGACTCTAGGAAAGTAAGACCCCGGCAGACCGCACAGTATCATGATGATGATACCACAGATCAAACCGGGGTAGATATGTCTTGTCAGACGTTCCAATTATCCGATAAGGGCCTTGTAGCCTTCAGCGTCGAGGAGGTTGTCCATCTCGGCTGCATTGGTGACTTCGACTTTGATGATCCAGCCTTCGCCGTATGGGTCGGTGTTGACTTTCTCAGGAGCGTCGGCGAGAGCCTCGTTGAATTCGATGACTTTGCCGCCCACTGGCATGAACATCTCTGATGATGTCTTCACTGCCTCGATGGTGCCGAATGTCTCTTCTGCCTCGAGTGTCTCGTCAAGTGTGTCAACGTCAACGAAAACGATGTCGCCAAGTTCGTGTTGTGCGTAGTCGGTGATGCCGACATAAGCGTTGTCTCCTTCTAAACGGATCCATTCGTGATCCTTAGTGTACTTTAAGTTTGTAGGTATATTCATATCTTTTATTTAAAATTGAAATTCAAAAATTTAATCACAAAATTTCACTGCAAAAATACAATTTTTCTTGCATCAAAATAAATATTTTAAAATATTTTTTATTGCGTCAAGCTGAAGCGCGCCGTGATGCCTGCGAATACGTTGGTTGTCTTGTAGGCATTGGCAATGAATGGGTTGGTCATGTCGTATTTGAAGAACACCTGCATGCCGAGACGCTGGCTGAAGTTGTAGTCGCCAGTGAGATAGATGTTGACCTTGTTCTGACCTGCCGAGACCTGGCTGTGATGCTCGTCGATGCTGCGCAGGGTGGTGACATCTCTTCTGAATCCTATGTCGAGTTTCAGCTTGAGGTCGTTGCTTACCTGTTTTGAGCCGCTGCCGTCGAAGAGCGACAGGCTGAAGCCTAAGTCTTTAAAGGTGTATCCGCATCCGATGATGATCTCGCGTCCGTTGACTTCAGTGATCTGGTTGTTGCTGAATCCAAGCGTTATCGTCCTCGATTTCTTGTACTCAAACGAAGGCGTGAGGGAGTTGTTAAACGCCAAGGTGACGCCGATGAGAGGCGTATATTGCTCGCTGAGGAGTATCTGCGACATGTCGTATTCCGGTATTCTGGTGTTGGTTCCGGCATATACCGCCATGTTGTTGCTGGCGTTGTAGTTGACGTTAGCTGACCATGCCGAGATGGCGAATGTCGACTTGTATCCGTGGGTGAGCGAGATGGTCTTGAAGCGTTTCTTCAAGGCAGGAATCTTCGTCAATCCGGTGAAGGTGACATTCCAGTTTGGCAATGCTACGGTCTTGAACAGGCCGAGTGATACATGACCTGGACTCTGGCCGCTATAAGCTGCTAAGAATGAATATGTTAACACCTCTTGCGAGGATGCGGAATAACCGTAAGGGTACTTGGCGTGTCCCACCGCGTCGTCGACGTATGGCTCGCCCATATTGACCCATGTCTGATTATCGTGAGCGAGACGTTCGGCTATCTCCAGACGGTATTTGCAGAGGTTCTCGAAGAGCTTGTCACCGCTGGCAAAAGAGGTGCTAGCCATCATATATGAGATGCTGTAGTTGCCGCCATTGGTAGGGGTGTAGAACTGGAAGATGCCCATCTCGTCGGCACGGAAATACTCCGAGAAGTTCTCGGCATAGGCACGGTTACCTGAGACTTCAATCTTAAAGTCTTGGAATGGCTCGAGATTTACCTTATAATTATATGTCTCGCTAAGTCGTTCGACGTATGCCTGGTTGAAGGTGGAGTCGGTGGTCAGCCATCCTTTGTTGATGGCGTTGTTGAGCACGTTGTTCTTTTGTCCCACTACGAAACCCCAGCCTGGTGCCCCTGCATGGTCCAAACCGAACATATTAGGCTCTGTCATGAAACCTGGCAATCCGACGCCTGTGGTCTTGTTATAGGTGAACGATACTTTCTTGACACTACAAAGTATGCGTAAGGTGTTATCGATGATGACCTTGCCGAACTTAGGTCCGTCCTTTTTGTTTTTCTTGATAGTGTCGTTATTATCTTTGGGGTTTTCGAGCGACATGCCTGAACCCTGTTTGCCTTTGTTTGGAGCGGTACGTTTTGGCGTGAATAGTTCCTTCAGATATTCTGACCTGTTGTACAGCTTTGTAATGTCGGCAGAGGCGGTAAACTGTATGGTTTTGTCGTTTTCGATGGTGTTACCGAGGCGTGCCTGGGTATAACGTGAGTTGCCGATCCAGCGGTAGTTGCCAGTATAGCTTACTGTCGAGCCAAGCCAGTCGCAGAACGGCAGTTTATTAATAGGTATGGTGTAGTTCAGCTTCACCGACTGGTTGTATCGTGAGATTGAACCGAAGCGCATGAGCTCATTGCGTACAGTGTCTCTGTTTGCCTTCCATGCGTCGCTGTCACGTTCGGGATTTCCTGCAGGCTCGTAGATGTAAGCCTGTGACTGTGCCGTGTAAGTGAAGTTGAGGTTCTTCGTGATGTCGTAACGGAAGTCGTAGTTACGTGTCCAGTCCCAACTCTTGGCAGTCGTTTCCTTAAGTATTATCAAGCCTGATGACTTGTTACGCATCTTCTGTGTCTGAACCTGTCGGTACATCTCGGTGTTAAACGAGAAGCTCTTTGGCAGATAATAAAGGTTGAAGTCCTTGAGGAGTGCCATATATGGCGATGCCGCCCATTTCTTCTGTGCGAACGGTGTCCATGGCTTGGCGCCCGTGGTATAGGAATAGCCTATTCCGCCACGATGCGACTTCTGTCGGTTGTATTCTATGTCAGGTGTCGTCTGCTCTTGGTTGGTATATGCATACGACGCGTTGAGGTTCTCCACATCCCAGAAATGCGGTTTCTTTTGTCCCACACGGTTTTTATGCACATTGGTGACGTTGAAGTTGGTCTGCCGCGTCACGTCTCTCGCTAATGCGTTCAAGGAGTCTTTGCCTCTTTGGTCAAGGTCTTGCAGCGAACGTTTCAGCTTCACGTCAGGGTCGAGAGGGTTGTATTCCGGTGTGATGGTGGTGTTGTTATGGTCGAAGTGCACTGGCACTGTAATGCCGGTCTTCTGTGGTGCCATAAACTTACCGAGGTCGAGGTCGGTCGATACGCTGTAGTATCTGTTGGCACGCATGTCGTTGTCGGTGATCTTGGTCTCAAGCGAGCCATAGCCTGCCGACTTATATGATCCTGCCACTGCCACGCGGCCGAGGTCTGCGAGGTAGGCTTCCACACGTCCTGTGGCGGCGTAGCCTCCGCTGCTGCTGAGGTCGGTCATTCGTAACTCGTTGACCCACACTATCACGCTCTTGTCTTGCGGCACCTCGCCTTCGACTTTCGGGTTTCTGACACCTATCATCATGGAACGCACCTCGCTGATGGTCGGGTTACCGAGCACCTTGATGGTGTTCTTGCCGTCGCTCTCGGTGTAGAGTCTGTTAGGGCGCACCTCGGTGTTGCCGTTGGCGATGGCGGTGTTACGGTTCGATTTCACCTCCACAACCTTATCGAAATCGATGTAGAAGTTGTTCGATTCAGGCCAGATGCCATATTCGTCGGTTATTGACGTGCCCCATGGAGTGATCTTCAACGGCACCTCGTATTCGTAGTAATTGTCGGTGAGGTCGGAGCCGAAGCGGATGAAGGCGGTGACTTCGTTGTCTTGTACTGGGCTGCTTTCGTACAGGCTCTCGGCGTGTACGAACATCTTCAGATGTTTATAGAATCGGAAGTCAAACTCCGTTGTCTTATACACTCCTCGTGCGTCGCCGTCGACGAGGTTCTTCACTGTGAGCTGCAGTGCCTGCTCGTTCTGACGCACCGTTGAGGTGGCACCAGTATATACCTCCTGCTCTATGCCTGGAGGGATGCAGTAAGGCACTGGATAACGGCCGCTGTTTTCTTCCACGTTGACAGCCGACATCTCAAACACCGTATGGTTGGTCTGGTCGCCTGGCTGGTATTCGCCTGGAGCCTGGATGGCGTTGGTATATGTACGCCATTCGCCTCTCACGAGGTCGAGGGTGGCGAAACGAAGCACGATATCGTCTTTAAAGCCTTTGAGGAACATCCTCATAAAACGGATAGAGTTGAATCCCTCGATGTTACCCACCACACGGCTTGGCTCGCGCACAGGGATGCGGAACTGGTACCATTTCACACGTTTTGTCGTGCCGTTGGCTACCTGTACCACCGCCTCGCGGATGTCAGAGATGAAGTTCTGTCCCGAGGTCTGCATCTTGGTCGGGTCAAGTTCGATGACGTACTGATAGTAGTTCTCCGACTCGCTCAAGGTGTTGTCGTTGTTGATGTCTTCCTGGTCTGGAAGCGTGCTGTTGTTGGTGGTATAATCTTCGTTATACTGTGTCTCTGACGGCGAGTTGCCTTCGTTGCCGTTATATCTCTTATAACGTTCGAGGATGCTTGAAAACACAGGGTTACTGTCGTAGTCGCTGCCACGGAAATAGTGATAGTCGTCGGATGAAGGGTCGGCAGCTGCTAAGTTATAAGCATCGTCATTGACCTTGTTTCTTAAATTCTCAAGGTAGGTGCTGAAGAAGTCACTTTCGTCGGTGCTGTTCAAACCATCATAGCCGATATCCTGATACTGACGTGAGTCGGGGTCGGTGTTGAAGGCGTCGACGAGAGCCTGTAGCGACGGCACACGTCCCCATACTGTGGTGTCGACGTTCTCGACGACGGCAGTGGTAGGCAAGCCATGCTCATAGGCTTTACGTCCATCACGGAGGATGTCTTCCGAGACGTCACCGAGGTTGAAATACAGCTGACCTACGTTGGTCTGGTCTTGACCGTCATAGAATGGGTCCATCATCCAGAACTCGATATATTCCACGTTGGTGGAGTTGAAGTCAGATGACTCGATGGCACGCATGATACCGCCCCAACGGTCTTCTGGGTTGTCGAAGGTGCCGTCATCGTTGAGGTGTTGCGTGTCGTAGTTGTAAGGACCACGTTCTTTCGGGTAATATGCGAGGTTGAGCACCGACATGTTCGTCGATGTTCCCGCCTGTATGTCTTTGTTAGGATAGACCTCGGTGAGGAGCACCTGACGCACGCGGTTGTCCGACAGCTCGTCGTTGGTGATGTTAGGAGGCAACAGGTTGCCATATCTGTCGTAGAACACCGACTGGTCGATGGTGTACCATGCTAACTTGGCGCGGTTTTTGCCATAATCGAGACCCACCATGCTTGCTTCAGGGAAGAGGTTGCTCTGGTTTTGAGGCGTGCTGGCGAGACGCCAGAAGTTCCATTGATGCATGTCGATGGTCGACTTGGCACCTTCGAAGTCGTCGATGTATGAGGTGCCTGCCTGGTCGGAGTCTTTGTTGATACCTTGGATGAAACGAGCGAACTCTCCTGATGCCACGATCCTTGACGGCGTGCTGGTCTCGTAGAGCGGCAGTTTGTCAAGCATGTCGGTGAGCCATTGCGACTGTGTCTGGTAGTTGACGTCAAAGCCGTAGATGGTGTTGGATATAGGCTCGTCGCTGTAGTTGACTTTAGTGGTGTAGGCACGCTCGCTCAGATGGAGTATCGTTCCTCCGAGTATGAATTGCGGGTTGATCTCATGCTCCACACGCGCCCCAAGGAACGTCTTCCGTATCGTCGATATCGCTGTGTTGTTTTCGAGCGACACGTTGATGGTCGTACCCGAGTTAAGCAGCGCCTCGTTGAGTATCGTCACGCGTCCGAGGGTGTAGTCGACGGTATAGTCGACGTTTTCCACTAGTGGGATGCCGCCTGCCGTGACACGCACGGACCCTGGCTGTACGTTGAGCGCGTTAAGGTTGATCTCGCTGCCGGAAGAGGAGGTGTAACGACCTTCCAAACGGAATTTGTTCTTCTCGGTATATTGCTGCGCCATGACCTTGGTCAGGGCGTACAGTGAATCGTAGGCGTATTTCTCGGCTAGCTCCGGATTGTCCTTGAAGATCTTTCGGATCGTCCCGCCAAAAGGCTCCAGCACAGTGAAATAGATACGTCCTGTCGCCGCGTTGATGGTACCGCCGGTGGTAGCCGCCCCGTTGACAAAGTCGAACATTCCATCACCGCCCTCAATAGGGTTGTTCTGACTGTTCAAGCGGTCCATGCCCATGAGGTTTAACAATGAATATTCCCTTATGGATTCAGGAGCGTCGGCAAAATAACCTGTGGCGACGCCATTGTCATTGCCGAGATAAAGGATGTTCATCGTGAAGTTGTTAGAAGCCACCTGGAAAGCACGGATGTTATAGACGTTCTTCATCATAAGGTTCCACATCGGCATCTTGGTGTTGATGGTGGTGCTTCTTAACATCTTTGCTGTCAGCAGGTTAGGCTCCTGAATGCCTTGATCGGAAAACTCACCGACTTGGAACACCCCATCTTGTCCGATGACGGTATATTGGTATGCCACGGCCAATGTCTGGTTGGAGTTGAGGGTGATGTTCAAGGTGATGAAACCCAATTTGCGGTTCAGGGTATACTCGTTGGCGTTAAGTTTTCTGGCTTTCTGAATCTTCTCGAAGTCACGACCCGAGATGTAGCCTTCGCCGGTAAGATACGCTGTCACCGTGTTGAGGTTACGTATCTGCGTGGTGTCCATCCTCTGTACGAGGTCGTTGGCGTTGTTGTCTGGGAAGGCTTTCTGACCTGCATATACGTTGGAATGAACCTTCGTCTTGTTGTATATCCATTCTTCCTTGCCCTCGCCTAAGTCGGTGAATGCCACTATGTTACGACAGTTTTCGTAGTTTGAGTTGGTGTTGGTGACCCAGACTTCAATCTTGGTGATGTTGATGTCGGATGACACGGTGGGCAAGGTGGAGAGTGCCGTCTCGTAGTTTTCACGGAAATACTGGCTGAGGAAGAAGTGGCGGTTTTCCTCATAGTCGCTGGCTTCGAGTTCGAACTCCTGCGTCATGGCGCCGCCACTCACTGCTATGTTTTGTGTCTCACTCTCTTGGTATGACACAATGGCGGTGACTGTCGTCTTTCCGAATTTCAGCTTGGTCTTAAAGCCGAAAAGCGACTGGGTACCTGTGATCAGGGTGCTTTGCAGAGGCATGCTGACATTACCTGCCTCGATGAGTTGCAGGATGTCGTCTTCATCACCTTCGTATTTCAATGTGAATTTATTTTCAAATGAGAACTGCGTCTTGGTGTTGTAGCTCATCTTGAACGTGATCTTCTCACCAATTTTCGCCGATGCGCTTATCTGTATGTTCTCGTTGAAGTCGAAGTTGGTGGTGCGCTGCTGTGCCACTGTGAGCGACGGGTCGCGGCGGCGCTGGTATTTCAGACCGAATGTCACGTCTGCGGAACCCTGCAGCTTGATGTCGATGGTGTTGCTGCCGAAGATCTTGTCGAAGACCTTGCCACCGATGAAGATAGGAGGTATCAGAGAGTTGCCGTTGTTGTTGCCCATCGACGACTCGCGACGTTCTTTCCAGTAGTCTTTAACTGCTTTTTTCTGCATGTAGTCGGAGTACTGTTCCTGCGTCATCGTGTATGGCTCGCGATAGACGAAGTCGCCGATTTTGCTGACGAAGACATATTGTCCTGTGAGGGGATCGTACTCTATGGTGCGGGTGATGTTGTCCGGGTCATGGAGTATGATGCCCGACTGCTCGCCCTGTCCAAACGGGTCGTCGCCGCTCTGTGCCTGAACAGTATATGTCGCACAGACCAGTAAAACAGTTAAAATATATATTAACCTCCTGATAATCATTTCGTTACTTTTACAAAAGCCTTAGCGATTCCTTGATAAGATCCTCCACCGACGGGTTCTCCATCTGTTTCAGCAGCTTGTCAAGGGCTTTCTCGATACTTGATTTGTTGAAACCTAAGACCATTAATGCTGATAACGCCTCATCTTTCAATGTATTGTTTCCTGATGGAGAAATTTCATCACCGCCCGCCTCGAGCTTGCCCACCTTGTCATGCAGGTCGACGACGATACGTTGTGCTGTCTTCGCTCCGATGCCCTTCACGCCTTGAATCATCCGGATGTTGTTGGTGGCGATGGCGTCAACCGCTTCTTTCACCGTCATCGATGATAGTATGAGGCGGGCGGTGTTGCATCCCACTCCCGACACCGTGATGAGCTGGAGGAACAACTCGCGCTCGCTCTCGGTGTAAAATCCATACAGAGTATGCGCGTCTTCACGTATCGCGAGGTGCACATAGAGCTTCACATGCTGCTGTTCGCCAATGGCCGTGAATGTGTTCAAGGTGATATTGATAAAATACCCAATCCCTTGATTATCAAGCACTACGTAAGTTGGATTCTTCTCAACAACGGTTCCCGAAATGAAACTATACATATCAAAAATTGTCTGTTATCTTTAAACTTGCAAAAATAATAAAAATTTCAGTACGAAAAACGAATATTTTTTGTTTGTTTTCAAAACTATTTTTGTAAATTTGCATTCGTCATTTCGACCGCAGTGAAACGGAGTGGAGAAATCCTCTATCAACGAAAGCATATAGGTATGGAGGATTTATTCACCAAGGTGAATGCTTTCGCAAAGCTCAGGTCTTGACAAGGAAATGACAAGTTTAATTGAAAGTTTAATAAATATTCGTGAATATGAAATCAATAGTAATTCTCGCCGGCGGCGGTCCGGCACCAGGCATCAACACGGTGGTCGCCACTGTTGCTAAGACATTTTTGAACGATGGTTTTCGTGTCATAGGACTCCATGAAGGCTATAAAAACCTGTTCAAACCGAATCCTAGGACTGTCGATATAGACTTTATTTATGCCGACCAGATTATGAAGATGGGTGGCTCGGCACTGCAGATGAGCCGTTACAAACCGAAAGACGAGGAGTTTAACGTTGATTTCTTCGTGAAAAACGATGTCAACCTGCTTGTGACTATCGGCGGCGACGACACTGCTTCGACAGCGAACCGCATCTCCAAGTTCTTGATGAAAAACAACGTGCATGTGCAAAATATCCACGTGCCGAAGACTATCGACAACGACCTTCCGTTGCCTGAAGGCAGCCCTACTTTCGGCTATTATTCAGCCAAGGAAGCGGGCGTGAAGATCCTGCAGACCGTCTACGAAGACGCACGCACCAGCGGCAACTGGTTCGTGGTGTCGGCCATGGGCCGTGAGGCAGGTCACCTGGCATTTGGAATGGGTTATGCCTGCCATTACCCGATGATTATCATCCCAGAGATGTTCTACAAGACAGAGGTGACATTCGATAAGATTTTGAAGCTCATCATCAGCTCGATGATCAAACGTAAGATGCTGGGTATCAACTACGGCGTGGCGAGCGTTTCAGAAGGAGTGTTCCACTTCATGACAGATGAGGAGATTCACAACTCGGGCGTGAACTTCACTTACGACGAGCACGGCCATCCGGAGCTTGGCAACGTCAGTAAGGCTCATATTTTCAATATGTTGCTGCAACAGAGATTGAAGATGTTAGGTCTGAATATCAAGAGCCGTCCGGTGGAGGTGGGTTATGAGATCCGCTGTGTCGATCCATGTGCTTTCGACCTGCAATATTGCTCAATCCTCGGCTACGGCGTGAAGAAGCTGTTCGATCAGGGCATCACAGGCGCGATGGTTACCGCCGACCCGAAGGGACAGGTCAGCCCGTTGTATCTGAAGGATGTGGAAGATGAGAATGGCAAGGTGAAACCGCGTCTTGTGAACATGCAAGGCGAAAAGGCGAAGCTGGTGTTCAACCACTGCATGCAGTACATCACCCCAGCCGATTACGAAGGCGCTAAGAAATACGTGGAAAGACCGGAGGAATACGATTTCAGGAAGATCCTCAATTGGGCCGAGTAGTTTAGAGTTGAGAGTGTAGAGTTTAGAGTAGGGACGTGGAACGCCACGTCCCATTTTTTATAAATTTAATAAGTTTTCCAATATTTTTGTCTAAGTGTATCTGTATCGTAGATTGTTCTATCGTATTTTTGAGTCATTGTCTTTATTAAATCAACGAAATCTTCATATTTTTTATTAAAAATCAAATCGTAAACTTCATGTGATAATGGTGTGCGCTCAGATAATACTTTTTTATAATAGAAACATTCTATTCTAAAATAGGCATGGTCTGTTACCCAAACCTCATTCTTATTGATCTTTTTTTCTATAATTGGTGTTGTTTTTGCAATATAAAATTCATTTATATCAGAAAGAAACTTCTTTTTGTATTTTGGGAAGCTTAGCTTGTAAGGATTATCCTTCATCCTAGAATCTCCTTGGACAGTTAATCCGTTTGATTCTGAATAGATGATTGTATAATCCTCAAAGATTGAGTTGTCGGGAAATTCGTAAACTAAAGAAATGCTATCAATTTTAATCTCTTGAGAAAACAACGTCACATTGAAAAAGAAAAACAATAACGATACTATAGCATATTTTTTCATGGCAAGAAAGATTTTAATTATAATGTCCTCTCAATGAATGAATTATAACACAGTCCTCTTGGATTTCGTAAACAATTCTGTTTTCTTTATCAATTCTACGGGACCATAATCCGGAAAGTCGATGTTTCAGTTGTTCTGGTTTTCCAATTCCTGTTGTTGGGTGTTCTGAGATGTCAATTATCAGGTTTGTTATCTTTTCAATAACAATTTTTTGACCGCTTCGTTTCCAAAAATCCCTGTCTTCAAGTGCGGTCGGGGTGTATTTCACTTCCATAAATCTTCGGTTTTGATGGTTTTTACTTTACCGTTTTTTGCTTCCTCTTTACTTTTTTCAATTTTTTTAACAAACTCATCATTATAACCATCGCTATCGCTAACTATCACAAAATCAAGTGTTTTGAGAAAGTTGACAAGATTTTTTGCATTGCTGTTTCTTGCATCGTAACTTAATGTAATTGTTGACATGTTTTTTTCTCCTTTTACTTTGCAAAAGTAATAAAATATTCATTATCAAGCAACTAAAAATTTGAAAAATTAATTTATTACAAGCTGCAGCGTGCTTCTGCTTCTCTGCTCCACGAACACCTTTTTCCCTTTGATGAAATCGTTTTCGATGCCTGGTTGGTAATGGCGGATTGTAAATAATTGTAAACCAATATTATAGCGAATTATAAACGACTGCTCCAGTGATGAAATAAGCTGCTGGAGCTTCTTCTCATTCTCGTCGATGCAGATGGAGAGGTCGAGGGCGGAGGTCTGAATCATGTTGGCGTGGATGTTCAGCTCGTTGAGCATAGCGAAGAGGATGCCGAGGTTCTGCTCGTTCATGAACGAGTAGTCGCGCGGACGGATTGTCACAAGCGTCTGATTGTCTTTCACGATGAACGACGGCACGTAGTTTATGAACTCGTCGCTGCCATCGACAATTGTAGGCTCCAATGAGGCATCGAGGAAACAGCGCACCTTCAGCGGGATGTTCTTGTTTTGCAACGGTTTCGTGGTCTTCGGGTGCAAGACACTTGCTCCATAAAACGTCAGCTCGGTGGCTTCGGAGTAGGATAGATGCGGAATCTTCACCGTGGTCGGGAAACGCTTCGGGTCGGCGTTACGCACTCCGTCAACGTCTTTCCATACTGATAACTCCTTGGCATCCAATAGGTTGGCGAAGATGGCACCAGTGTAGTCGGAGCCTTCGCGACCGAGTGTTGTCGTCACCACGGGCTTCGTCGACGAGCCGATGAAACCTTGTGTGATATACATCGTACCGTCATGCTCCTGCTGTAATTTCTCGATTCTCAAGCGGCTCTCGTCGAAGTCGACATTCGCGGCACGGAAGGTATGATCGGTGATGATGTAATTTCGTGCGTCAAGAAGCTGGTTTTTGATGCCGTTGTCGTTCAGATAAGCTGAGATTATCGTCGTCGACAGCATCTCGCCGAAGCTGATGGTCTGGTCGTACTGGTAGTCGTAGTCGTAGCCTGTCTCTTTCAGGTTGAGATATAAATCCAGGAAAAGATTCGTAACTGCCTCAAACACAGGATGTTCGCTGTCGCCATTGAAGAGCTCGAGCATTATCTTCTCATGATATTCCATGAGGTCTTTCAAGGCTCCGATGGGGAGATGTCCGTCGTTGTCGCGGAACTCCTTGAGGGCTTTCTCGATGCCGTTGGTGGTCTTACCCATGGCGCTGATGACGAGCATCAGGTCGCTACGGTCTTCCTTCTCTATGATATTCTTGAGATTTCTTACCGCGTCGGCGTCTTTCACCGAGGCTCCACCAAACTTATAGACTCTTTTTATCATGACGAAATTGAGATTTTTCTAAAATAACGTCACAAAAATAAGAAAAATTTTGAATTTTAAAAAATAAATGCCAACAAGGCATAAATCCAGTGGGCTGACACTCCTGCCACAAGGCCGCCTATGGTGTGGGCGCCTATGGCCTTAGGGATGAGCTCGCGGTGTCCGAGTGAGTCGAGCATGGCGGTATGTGTGCTGAGGAATCCGCTCCAGCACATGCCGATGGCGGTGCACACTGCGATAGCGTTGTTGTTGACGATGCCTTCGGCGATGAACTTAGGCAGCAGACCGAGGGCGGCGCCGACAGCACCCAACGAGGTGATAGGGAATGCCACGAGTTCAGGGTTCTTGAAGCCGAAGAGCCAGTCGAAGATGAAGTCGATCTTTCCTGCGAGGTAAGGCAGCACAGGCACGCCTTCGTAGGCCACGCCAGAGTATTCGCCGCCGACAGCCGGACCGAAGGTGAGCATCATCACGATGGTGGAGATGATAAGCACGCCAGGGATGATAGCCAAGCCTATCGCTACGCCTTCCTTACCGCCGTCGAGGATGGCGTCGAGAAAACGAAGGAACACGTTGCCTTGCGACTTGAATGAGATCTTCTGTTCGTCGCCGCCCTCGGGGTTTTCCAGGGTGTCGAGCTCAGGATATGCCTTCAGGGTGAAACGCTGCATAAGCCTTGTGGATACTATACTTCCGATGATGGCGCCGAGCAAGCCGACCAAGGCTCCTTTGAGGAATCCGAGACCGAGCATATAGAAAATCACCACCAGACCCATTCCGAAAGCGGTTCCGAAATTGGTCAATGAGGCGAGCTGGTATTTCTTGAAATAATGAGAGAAATATTTGTCTTTCGACAAGGTGATGATGGCAGGGTTGTCCGACAGGAACGTCAGGATACCACCGAGGGCGGCGACGCCTGGGAGGTTGTAGATAGGCTTCATCAACGGACGGAGGATGTATTCGATGAGTCGTACCACGCCGAACTCGACGAGGAGCTTGCCAAGAGCACCCGACACCACGCACACCGCCATCAGGAAGAAGACGGTCTCCAAAAGGAGGTGATACGAGGTCTGCATGATGGTGTTCAGCATATTGGCTGTGCCCATCTTTGTTCCTAAGAATCCGAAAAAGACGGCGAAGATGAGAAGGAAGATACCTGCCTCAAGACGTCTCTTACTTAAAAACTGCCAGTTTTTTATCTTCATAATGAAATGTTATTTGTCGATGAATTTCAGTCGCCATGTCAAGCCGACGTTGGCCTGATACGATATCTCGCCTTCTTTTGAGACGGTGAGCATTCCTTGGTCCACATTCGCATCCTGACGCACGTCGCTCACTGCGAAGAAGGCGTGTATTCGTACGTCGTTTTTACCTTGCAGAGGCCAATATTCGATGCCGCCGCCGTAAAACATCACGTTGGTGCCCGGTATCACGAGCGGATCGAGAATCCGGATGGCTTCCATGGTGTAGTCCTGCGAGTCGTTGATATCCGTACCGCCCTTGACGAAGATATGCATCCTCTCGCCCCAGAATTTCACTCCGATACGTCCGATGACGGTGATGTCCTTGAAGAAATAGTCTTTCTGGTCGCCATGAGCGCGGTTTTGGGCATCGATATAACCCTCGATAGCACCGAAGTCGAATGCTGTTCCGAGTGCGATGAGGTTGAGGAAATCACCTTTCTTCACCTCAAACATGTTGACCGAGCAAACAGGGGTAAAGTATTTGAAGTTGGCGCGCCAGAGGAAGCTGTAGCCGTAGAGACTGCCGTAGACGATGCTGTTGTCGAAAGGCGAGTTGGTGAACTGCAGCACGAAGGTGTTTTTACCGTTGTTGGTGGTGTATTCGAGGTTCGTTCCGAAGCGGAAACAGTTGATATTATCCCAGAAACGCGAGTTAAAGTAGATATCGATAGGGGCGAGGTCGTATTCCAGACCGCCGATGGCCACAATCTCCTTTCCTGCCGTCAGCGAGAGGTTCTTCGTGATACGCCATCCGAGATAGAGGTAGTCGGTGGCGTCGAAAAACTTGGCCTGATTCTGTATGTTGTTGATTCTCTGACGATAAGCGTAGTAAAGATTATCTGTGATGTCGCCAGTGAGGATGAAATTAAGATATTTTCCGGTGAATCCCGATTTGAGTTTGCCGTCATCCGAGAAACAGTCGAAATCGGTACGCACTTCGATGCGTAAGTTGTTGATACCGTAGTCGTTTTCCTTCGTTAACTGAGCGAACGACGACATGGCAAAAATCATGAAAACAGCCGAAAGGATATATTTTTTCATCAATAATTTTTTACTCGTTATAAATTTGCTGCAAAATTAGTAAAAAAAACAGTATCTTTGCAAGTCATTATAAATTTAAAATTATGAATTTCAAACCTTATAAACATACCGAAGAAGATCTTCAGGTCAGGATTGAGAAAATTATTGAAAAACAAAGCAAAAACAGCGATCGTCGTGAGGCTTTGAAGACCATTTTCCAGAGCATCGACTTCACCACTCTCGAGGCTTTCGACAATGCTAAGAAGATTGAGGAATTTTGCGCTAAAGCCATTGATTTTCAAAAGAATAGCATGGGGATTTCGGTTCCAGCCATCTGCATCTACAGTCCGTTTGTGAAACAAGCGAAAGGCTTGTTGAAAGGCAGCGGAATAAAGGTCGCCACGGTGGCATGCTGTTTCCCGTCGGGACAGATGCCGTTCGACTTGAAGAAGAAAGAGGTTGCATATTGCGTTGAGCAGGGCGCCGACGAGGTCGATATGGTTATTTCGAGAGGTACTTTCCTAGAGGGCAATTACGATGAGGTTTATAATGAGATTGAGGCAATCCGCGAGATCTGCAAAGCGCCGGTTCATCTGAAGGTCATCCTTGAGACAGGTGAACTCAAAACCGTCGAAAATATTCGCAAAGCCAGTGAGTTAGCTATCTTGGCAGGGGCGGATTTCATCAAGACTTCGACAGGAAAAATCGCAGTCAACGCGACGCCAATGGCGGCTTTGATAATGTGCGACACTATCAAGGAATACTACGAGACCACAGGTCAGATGGTCGGCTTCAAGCCTGCCGGCGGAATGTCGACAATAGAAGACGCCCTTACATATTATTACATAGTGAAGGACGTCTTAGGTGATAAGTGGTTGAATAAGAACTACTTCCGTGTCGGAACCAGCCGTCTCGCCGGCAAGGTGATGGATGAACTTACCAAATAGTTGACAATTGATAGTTGACAGTTGACAATTGATTAACTAAAATAGAATTTTCAATTATCAATTTTCAATTATCAATTTCTTGACAATTCCGTCTATATTAATAAGGTAAATACCTTTATCCAAATCTCTGACATCAACAATATTGGTGTTCTCAATGGATTTTATCATTTTTCCGTCAAGAGAATAAATTGTAACCTGCTGCGGCTCAATGCTTTCTATATAAATGAAGTCTGAGGTGGGATTAGGATAGATATTTATATCCAGATAGTAAACCTCATTGATGTCGTCAACCTCAGTGGTGAAGTATTTTGGACCGCATTGGTTGTAGTTCACATCATCGAATCTCCATACGATAGAATAGCTATAGGTGGTGTTGCCTGCCAAATCTTCGATAGCGAGTTCGACGTGGTCGTTTTGAGCGACTTCAAATTCCTGATAGTCAGTGCTGTTTTCTTCCGCATAAACGAAGGTGAGGTTCATAAACGTGAGGTTCACCTTATGTACCTCTGCTGACAGTATGGCTGAATGTGCCGTGACACTCTCGGCGTCGTTAAGTCTCACGCCGACGAGAGTGTGTATCGGGTAGTCGTTGTTGCCGCCGTTATCCATGGTGAAGACATAAGAGGCTCCATCCAATGTGTTTTTGAACTCTTCTGTCTGCATCTCGGCTGATGTCTTGCTTGTGCCGTAGCTTGTTGTGCCTCCGCAGGTGTTGAGGTAATAGGAGTTTGTGACGTTGATTTCTGCCTCTCCTTTGAATGGGTTTATCGGGCTCACCATGCCGAAGATGCCGCCTTTGGTGTTGCCGCTTAGTGTGCCTGTGTTGTAGCAGTCCTCGATTTTTATGTTTGCGTCATCTAAGGTGGCTCCCAAGATACCTGCTGCCACGCTTATTATCATGGCACTGCCCGTGATATTGCCCGTGTTGTAGCATGCACGGATGTTGGCTTGGTTTATTGCCACTCCTACGATGCCGCCTGCACCTGCTGCACCCATGAAGTTGCTGTTGGATGCTGTGATGCTTCCTCTATAGCTGCATTCTATGACGGCGCTGTTTTCTGCTGCTGCACCTACGATGCCGCCCGCACCACAGAACTGATCACTGTTGCTGATGCTGATGGTGCCCGAGAAACTGCATTGGCCTACTATTGCCGACCCCGCTGTAGCTCCCACGATACCTGCGGCTCCAAAACCTGATGAGTTGATATTGCCGTTGGTGAGCGACAGATGTTGGATGACGCCGTTGCCGCCGAGACCGGCGAACAACCCGGTGAGGCTGGCGCTTGTCTGAATTCTGAGATGGTCGATGTTATGATACCATCCGTCGAAAATGCCTGCAAAATAAAAGCCGGACAATGATGAGCCGTCATAGTCGACGTTGCCGATCGGCGTCCAACTGATGTTGTTAAGGTCTAAATCGTCGGTCATCAGGAAATATTCATTGGCAAAGACTTCCATGCCCTGTGCCTGATATCCTTCGTTCACTTTCTGGGCGAGATATGCAAGGTTTGCCGCTGTCTCGATGAGATAAGGGTCGTCTTCGGTGCCACTGCCGTTGGTCCACGGTGCCGCGCTGCCATCCCAAACATCCAACGCTAAAGCATTGATTGTTAATAAAATAGCTGTTAATAATGTAATAGTTTTCTTCATATTTATATCTTTTAAGATTTCTCCACAACGCTTCGCTTCGGTCGAAATGACGAGAGCCTATAGCATCATTTCATGTACTCTCAGCATGTCGTCGGCGAGGTATTGTCCCTCGGGATGACCGTTGTGTCCTGATTCTCTGAACCAGCTATATGCTGTGTAGTCGTCTTTTGGCACGCCCTCTCCACGGAGATAGCACATTCCGAGCTCGTACTGTGCGTCTTTGTGACCTGCCTCGGCGGCTTTACGATACCACTCAACGGCGACCTCATAATGGTTTTTGAAATTGCCGCGGAAGGCTTTCTTGCCGCGCCTGTACCATCTGTAGATTTGTAGTTTTGTTGGATGTTCGTCGCTCATTACATCAGTTTTTTATATCTGAACTTCTTAGGCTGTTGGTTGCCAAGACGTTTTATCTTGTTTTCCTCGTATTCCGAATAGCTTCCCTCAAAGAAATACACCTGTGAGTCGCCTTCAAATGCCAGGATATGTGTCGCGATACGGTCGAGGAACCATCTGTCGTGCGAGATGATGACGGCGCATCCGGCAAAGTTCTCCAAGCCTTCCTCTAGCGCTCTCAAAGTGTTGACGTCGATGTCGTTCGTCGGCTCATCGAGAAGCAGCACGTTGGCTTCCTGTTTCAGCGTCAGGGCTAGATGCATCCTGTTTCTCTCGCCGCCCGAGAGCACTCCTGCCTTTTTCTGCTGGGCGTCGCCTCCGAAGTTGAAACGCGACACGTATGCTCTCGATGGCATGGTGCGTTTTCCCAGTTGAATCAGCTCGTTGCCGCCGGAGATAACCTCCCAGACGGTCTTCTCGGGGTCTATCTCTGCATGTTGCTGGTCTACGTAGCCGATTTTCACCGTCTCTCCGACTTCGAAGGTGCCCGCGTCGGGCTTCTCAAGTCCCATTATCATGCGGAAGAGGGTGGTCTTGCCGGCTCCGTTAGGGCCGATGACGCCCACTATGCCCGCTGGTGGCAGGCTGAAGCTGAGGTTCTCGAACAAGACCTTGTCGCCGAAGGCCTTCGTGACGTTCTTGGCCTCGATGACTTTGTTGCCGAGTCGGTCGCCGTTAGGGATGTATATCTCGAGTTTCTCTTCTTTCTCTTTCACGTCTTCGTTGAGCATCTTCTCATACGACTCCAGACGTGCCTTGCCTTTGGCGTGACGGGCCTTCGGCGCCATACGCACCCATTCCAGTTCACGCTCGAGGGTCTTACGGCGTTTACTCTCCGTCTTTTCCTCCATCGCCATGCGTTGTGTCTTCTGGTCGAGCCACGACGAGTAGTTGCCTTTCCATGGAATGCCTTCACCGCGGTCGAGTTCAAGAATCCATCCTGCGACATGGTCGAGGAAGTAACGGTCGTGAGTCACCGCTATAACGGTGCCTTTATATTGTTGCAGGTGTTTCTCGAGCCATTCGATGGCCTCTGCGTCGAGGTGGTTGGTGGGCTCATCGAGCAGCAGGATATCGGGTTCTTGCAGTAGCAGTCGCACCAACGCCACACGACGTCGCTCTCCACCCGAGAGGTTCTTCACAGGGGTGTCGCCGTCTGGGCAGTTGAGTGCATCCATGGCACGCTCGAGCTTGCTGTCGAGGTTCCAGCCGTCATGCTGCTCGATGAGCTCTGTCAGCTCGCCCTGACGTTCGATGAGCTTGTCGAAGTCGGCATCAGGCTCCGCGAATTTATTACTTATCTCTTCGTATTCTTTAAGTAAGTCGACGACTTCCTGAGCACCTTCCTCCACCACTTGCCGCACGGTCTTGTTGTCGTCGAGCTGCGGCTCCTGGTCGAGCATGCCGACGGAGTAGCCTGGCGAAAACACCACCTCGCCGTTGTACGACTTCTCCTTGCCTGCGATGATACGCAGAAGAGTTGATTTTCCGGCGCCGTTCAAGCCTATGATGCCGATCTTGGCGCCGTAATAGAATGAGAGGTATATGTCTTTTAAAATCTGTCGTGACGGCGGTATGATTTTGCTCACGCCCACCATCGAGAAGATTATCTTTTTGTCGTCAGTCTGAGCCATATTCTATTTGTTTTTATCCAACACCTGATTCATCGCGTCTTCCATTATTTTAGTCGCTGCTTCCCAGTCGTACACGCGATTTACGAAGTTATAACCTTCTTCTGCTAGTTCGGAGGCCTTGTCGGGGCGTTTCAAGAGATATACGATGTCGGCTGCGAGCTCGGAGGAACTGTTGTCGACAAGGATCTCTTTGCCGTTGACAGCATGGAGTGAGCCGTTGGCAAGCGCCGTGGTGATGCAAGGAATCTTCATCGACATTGCCTCGAGAAGCTTGTTTTGCAATCCCGTTCCGATGCGCATCGGGGCTATGAAGATACGGCTCTGAGCGTAGGCCTCGCGCATATCGTCGATCCAGCCGCTCACTATGATGTTGTCGCCTGCCACCTTCTTCACCTTCAAGTCGGGTTGGGCACCGGCTATGTACAACGTTGCGTCAGGCAGTTTCTCCCACACCTTCGGCATGATCTCGTATGCCAGGAACTCTACCGCGTTGACGTTAGGAGCGTAGCCCATGTTGCCGGTGAACACGATGTCGTATTTCTTCTCCATCTCCATCGGCTTATAATAGTCGTGGTCGACGCCGTTAGGCACAATGAGTATCTTTTTTCTCTGCGGGTGGTCGATATTTGCCCTGTCGGGCTCGCTGATGATGGTCTTCACGTCGAACTCGTCGAAGACACGGCGCTCATAATGGCGCAGGCGGCCGTATTCCATCTCGAAGAACGGCTTGGCGAAGATGCCCGCTATCTCAGCGCGACGTTTCATACCCATCGAGAAGACATCTTGATAGTCGATGGTCTTAGGCAGTTTTACCTTATGGAGATATGGCGCCACACGGAGCAGCTGGCCGAACAGCATGTCAGGCTTATACTGCTCTATGAGCTTATGCACCTTGTGTTTTGCCTTCGAGCTGTAGAAATAACCGCATTGTATCGGCAGACCGAGGAAATACGACCTTATGACATTAAACAGGATGCCAGTCTTCTTCAGGTCGATGAAATGCACCGAGCTGCAATAAGGCTGCATCGCCTGAAGGGCTGCCTGCTTGTCGACTTTTTTGTCGTCGTTCAAGGCACAGAGTATTATCTCGTTGTTCTTCGCGAGCTGCTTGATCTGGTTGTAAGCTCTCAGCTTGTCGCCTTTCTCGAGCGGCCACGGGATTCGGGGTAATAGTACAAAGATCTTCATTAGTTTAATATCGTTATTTCTCTTTTTGACATCAACTCGTTGTAGAATATCTCCAACCTGTTGATAATCTTTTTGTTATCATATAATTCTTCCACCAGACGGCGGGCGTTGAGACCTATCGCCTCGGCTTCTTCAGGGTGCTTGTACAGCCTGCAGATGTTCTCCACCATCTTCGGCTCGTTGTCGGCGATGATGATATCCTCAAACTCGCTGTATTGTATGCCTTCGGCGCCCACCAGCGTGGTGATGACGGTCTTACCCAACGCCATCGACTCAATAATCTTGATTCGCATGCCGCTGCCCGAGAACAGAGGCACGATGGCGATGTTATGCTGGTTTACGAACTCATGTGCATCGGGCACTTCGCCGACGATGAATACGTTCTTTTTCCTCGTCCTGCGTAGCCATCGTGGCATGTTGCGTCCCGCCAGATACAGCTGTGCGTCGGGTATACGTTTTGACACCTCGTCCCAAACGTTCTTCAGGAACCATTTGATACCCTCTTCGTTAGGCATCCAGTTCATCGAGCCGATGTGATAGAACGTCGGGGTGTCGCCTACCTCAAAGACAGGGCTAAACTTGTCGATGTCGACGCCGAATGGCAAATCGATGACCGGTGTCGCCGTCACGCGGCGGAAGTAGGCGGCGTCGGTGAGGGTGATGGCCGCTATGCCGTCCACCTTGTCGAGGACTCCCATCTCATATTTTTTCAGCGTGCGCACCAGGTGGTTGAGATACCAGCGTTTAGCAAAGAAAAACGTCTTCTTCGCCATGCGTTCCCATATCTTATGCTCCACGTTATGGGCACGTAACACTATCGTCGCCTTCGAGTATTTCCTGATGATGTCGATATACGGCGTCATGTAAATCATCTCGAGTTGCACGATGTCGAAACGCTCTCTCTTCAACACCTTGATGAGCCTTTCTTTGAACTCTTCGGAGATAAACCTCTTGACATGATATGACTCGTCGGAAAACAGGTTCTTAAATGCCTCTTTAGCCGTTATCTTCAAGTCGATGTCGACAAACTCTATCCTTGTCTTCTTACGATAATCCTCCGGTATGCTGTCGATGTCGACATGATACTTTTCGCTGTTGAATGCCATCACTTTCACGGTGTGTCCCGCCTCGAGCAGTCCTGTCACGACGCTGTTCATGGCCATCGGGCCGCCCTCGCTGGGCGGAAACGGCGATTTGTTACATAACAGAAGGATATTCATATCGTTGTACTTTTTTTGCGTTTGGTGAAAAACTTCTTCCACGACTCGGCGTCGAGCAATGCGGCGTCGGTGGTGGCCTTGAATGTCAGGAAGATGCCGATAGGGAAGAGCACTATCGACGAGATCCAGGCGCCGAGGAACACCGACATATCGCCGTTCACCGCCACTCGTTCGCCAATGATTGTGATGACATAGTATATCACAAAAAATACCACGCTGACGACCACGGGCATGCCCAGTCCTCCCTTTCGGATGATGGCTCCGAGTGGCGCCCCGATGAAGAAGAAGAGGATACACGCCACGCTGAGCGTGAACTTCTGGTTCAGCACCTGCTCGTGTTTCCGTATGTTGATGCGGTCGCGATGCATGTTGTTGCTGATGACGGTAAGGTTCTCCTTCATGTTGGTGGTGCTCACCATGGCGATGTTAGCTATAGGCTGCTGCTCGTCTTTTGGCATATTGCTTAGCAACGGCCACTGAAACACCTCAATGGTGTCTTTTTTCACAGCATCGCCGTATTTCTTCTTGAGTTTCTTGTCGGCGGTGACGAAGTCGTCCTTGCCGAGGTTGAGATACTGAAACTTGCCTACCAGCGTCCTGTTGTTCGACTCGATCTTCTCTTCGTATGCCACGTTGAGCGAGTCGATGGCGACATTCAACTGCTTGATATTCAACATTGTCTGATGCTTTTTGAAAGCGTCTTCGTTCATATGTTTCATGTCGAACTGCGACATGTCGAACGACACCAGCTGGCGTTTGAACGACATCTTTTGGAACGGCCTGCGGTTACGATAGTCCTTGTCATCGACCATCTCGTTGTAGTTGTAGCCGTCATAAAGGGTGAAGATCATGTCATGCTGGCTCGGCGTCATAGCCATATAACCTGAGTCGGCCACCGTGACCTTGACGTTGCCTTTGCCGTCGGTGTGGTCGTAGATCATCACGTCGTACATCCAGTTGCCATCCTTGCTTTTCTTCGCCACCTTGATGACATATTTGTCGATGCCGCGGTAAAACACGCCTTCCGGAATCTCAAGGGTCATCTTCTTATGACTGACGTCATAGAGCGTCGACTGCATCCTCAGGTTGGCGACAGGCATCACGTTATTCGAGAAGAAAAATCCTAAGATGCTCATTGTCAAGGAGAAATAGAGGAGCGGACGCATCACTTTCCAGGTCGAGATGCCGCTGGCTTTCATGGCGACGAGCTCATAATACTCGCCGAGGTTGCCGAAACACATCAACGACGAGAGCAGAATCGCCAGAGGCAACGCCATGGGGACGAAGGTGACGGAGGTATAGAACAGAAGCTTGAACATCACCGCAAACTCCACGCCTTTGCCGATAAACTCATCGACCCAAGTCCACAAAAACTGCATCAAAAGGATGAAGATGGCAACGAAAAACGTGAAGATAAACGTGCCAATGTACTGCTTGATGATATAGATGTTCAGCTTCTTCAAAGCAAACGAAATAATCTGCAAATATAACGATTATTTCTTGATTTTTATATAAAAATATGTAAATTTGCAAAAAAATTAAAATTTTGATGGAAATGAACATCGATTTTTTCAAAGAGGTGAACCTCGCCGTGACGGTGAGCGACAAAGACGGAAACGTTGTGTATCAGAATGATAGCTCGTGTGATGTGAACGGCGACGTACGTGGAAAGAACATGATGGGTTGCCATAACGAACGCTCACGGCAGATCATCATGCATATGCTCAATGATGCTGCTACCAATGTCTATACAATCTCGAAAAAAGGCAAGAAGAAGCTGATTTATCAGACGCCTTGGTATGAAAATGGCGAGGTGAAAGGCCTTGTCGAGTTGTCGATCATCATCCCTGAAGAGATGCCGCATTACGACCGAGGGTAAAGGCTATTGGCTTTATTGAACGATGACTCTCCTGATTAACTCTATGCCGTCTTCGTCGACACAGCGTAGGGTGTAGGTGCCGCGTTCCACGTCGATGGGCATCTGGTGGTTGTGACGTGTCTGGCCTAAGAAGATGTCGTTCAGCGTCCAGAATATGGTCTTATGCGGGTTGCGATGTGCTATCTCAAACACCACCTGCTGGCGGTCGCCGCGTATGCCGATGGGTATGGTGACCTTGGCGTCGTCTTTAGGATATACGAAAGCCATCACGTCGTCGGGATGCGCCGTGCCACAACCTGGGTAGAGCGCTGGCAGCGGCCTGAACAACGGCGAGTGTTTCTTGTAGAACCACTCCATGACGGGCGGCAGCACGTAATATATCTCAAATCTCTTCTGGTCTATGTCATAGCAGTCGGGCTTGACTTGATATTGCCTTGACTCGTCGAGAAAAACCTTTTTGTGGTAAGGGCAGACGCCTGTCTGGTTCTCGACATCCACCACGCTGATCTTCTTTGTATGCTGGCAGTATTCCGACTTCGGATACCCCGACTCGGCGCACACCTCTATCTCTATGCTTTCGTTAGTATTTGCTGGATATGTGTAGCTGTCGTTGAGTCTCCCGATGACGTCGAACAGCAGCGGCGCCGCTGCTCCCACGCCTGTCAGTCCGGGGCGGCCCTCGCCGTCGGCGTTGCCGACCCACACGCCGACGGCGTAGCGGTCGGTGAGACCGACCGCCCACGCGTCCTTGAATCCATAGCTCGTGCCGGTCTTCCATGCCACCTGCCGTGACGAGGCGAACCCTCCCCATCCTATCTGGCTGACAGGACGCGTGAGGCCGCACATCACATGGAAGGTCTCGGCGATAGCCTCCGCAGAAAACGGCGCTACGGCGTCGTCGACCTCTTCGTTATAGCTTTCGTTGACATACGACGCGAGCTTACGTCCCATCTTCGCATAGGCGTTGGTGATGTCATACAGCGACGCCTCCGCGCCACCTAAGATGATAGCGAGGCCGTAATGCTCGGCATCGAAAACGATGCCTCGCAACGGCAGCTGCCGCAGCAATGCGTGAAAGCGCTGGTGTCCGTATTCTTTCAAGAGATAGACAAACGGGGCGTTGAGCGAGTTCTGCAACGCCTTGTCGGCCGTCACCGCGCCCCAGTATTCGCCGCTGTAGTTCTTCGGCGTGAAGCCCGACATGCTCATCGGGATGTCGGGGATGACCATCTCGGGCAACAAGGTGCCTTCGTCAAGCATGGCAGCGAAGAGGAAAGGCTTCAGGATGCTTCCCGTGGAGCGTTGCGCCTGAATCATATCGACCATGCGGGCGTCGTCGGCGTCCCAGTTGTTGCCGACGTATGCGATGACCTCATCGTTGAGATAGTCAACGACATACACCGCTGCGTTGTCGATGCTATTCTGAATGTTCATCTCGTGATGACGCTTCATGATGTCGGTCACCGACTGCTGCAGGGTGGCGTCTATCATGGAGCTGATATGTTCTCCGTGATGTCTTTTGTCTTGTTCCGAAAGGTAATGATATGCCGACATCGGTATCTCGAACGGCCGCTCGGGGATGTCTTCCATCATGGCTAGCTCCAGGTCTTCCTCGGAGTCGAGGACACGTTTCAGTAGCTCGTCACGTTTCTGTTTCAGGCGTTCTCGCGATCGTCCTGGATGTATCAGGGAAGGCGAGTTCGGCAGCACCGCCAGCGTCGCCGCCTCCGCCCATGACAGCTCGTCGGGCGTGGTATGGAAATAACGCCATGCAGCCGCGTCGATGCCTACCACGTTGCCTCCGAAGGGGGCGTTGGCGGCATACATGTCGAGGATGCTTTGCTTGGAGTAATGCAACTCGAGGCGCATAGCCAGTATGACCTCCCACAGCTTCTCGCCATAGGTGCGAGGCGGGTTGTCGCGCGACATCCTTACCACCTGCATCGAGATGGTGCTGCCTCCACGAACCACCTCGCCGGCTTTGATGTTGTCGATCAACGCCTTGACAAACGACACGGGGTTGAAGCCGGGATGGTAGTAAAACCAGCGGTCTTCGTATTCCAAGAGACAGTCAACATATTTCTGCGAATAGTTATTGGTGGCTGGGAAACGCCACTGTCCGTCGTCGGCGATCTTAGCACCCAGCAAGGTGCCGTCACGTGCCGTCAGGACGGTGGAGTAGGGTTTGTCGAATCTCGGGACAGGTATGCATATAAAGGCAATGAAAAGGCCCGCTAGGACCAGAAGCGTAATCTTGAGTTTCTTATGTCTAGCGAGCCATTTCATCGTTCAAACGATAATTATTTCACGACGCAAGCCTTGGCTGGCATCTGATAATAGATCTCGTCGTTATACATGTCTTCGCAGCGCACTGCCGGAATCATGTAGTTGCCTTCGTAGGTGGCGTTGGCCTTCAAGATGAAGGTCTTGCTTGACTTCGGTGCGAGGTCGAAGTAGAAGTATGCGCGGTCATCACGGTAGTCGATGTGTTTGGCGCCTGCGTTGGCGTCATCGCCGCTCATACGCTCGTTGACAAGCTCCCAACCTGAAGGCAGGTAGTACGACAATGCCAGCTCGGTGACGCGGTATTCGCTCGGGTTCTGTACCGTCATATACACAGTCACGTCGGTGCCTACATTCATACTGCTTACGTTCAACGGGTTGCCGTTCTTGTCGGTATAAGCTACTTTCATATTGATGAAGTTGCCGCTCTCCTCCTTGGCGTATTCGGCCACGCTGGTCTTAGTGAAGGTGTTGACGACTATCTTCTGGCTGCCGTTGTTCTTGACTTCCACTGTGTTTTCGCCCACTTTCGGGATGAAGCTGAAGGCGCCTGAGCTCATGTTGGTGTTCATGGTGTATTCCTCGCCGTTGGCGTTGATCACGGCAGAGAGGTTCTCGCTCTGGACGCCTTGTTTCTCGGCATATTTGCCTAAGACGAAGAGCGTGAAGGCGGTAGTCTGGGTGTCGAGCCAGCGTCCGGTGTTGAGGATGCCGCAGATGGAGTTGATGTTGTCTTTCACCGCCTGATCCTCGCCGCCGCAGAGCATCTGGGCGTAGGTGAGGAATGCGAGGTCACGTGTCTTGGAGCCGAACGAGGTGTAATAGTCTGACATTCTCTCGTCGTCAGTCACGACAGGCATCATGTTCTGTGCTATCTTGGTCTTGCCGACCTGTGCAAAGGCTGCGGCGGCGAGGACTTTCGACAGCGGATACTGCATCTCGAGGTCTTTGAAACGGTTCATGGCACCCATCTCCGCAGCGTCAGCAAGAGCTAACACGAAGAGACGGTAGGCCTGGATGGTCTCACCCTGCGGGAAGTCGACGTTGTTGCGCCATTGTTTAGCCTTGTTGGCCTGATAGGTCTTCAATCCGTCGATGAAGTACTGTGGCACGTTATAGCCTTGTTTCTGGGCTTCGACGAGGAAATGCAGGGCGTAGATCTCTGTCCACGGGTCACTGTAGGTTCCGCCGACCCAGTTGGTCATCGAGTTATCTGACTTCTGGTAAGATCTCAGCGCTGTGATGGCGTCTTCGATGTTGTTTTTGAGGTTGGCCTTATCGTCGTCGTTCATCTGTACGAAATAGTTGAGATAAAGCTGTGGGAACGCCTTTGACGTCACCTGCTCGAGGCATCCGTGAGGATACGATGTCAGGTAGTCGAGGCGGCTGAAGAGGTCGACAGGCAGCAGCGACGACACTGTGACTCTGCCTTGTTGTGTGCCTGCTATGCCTTCGAGCTCGAACGGGATGCTGAGTGTCTGTCCGCCTTCCACCTCGTTGGTGATGGTGTTACGACGTTCGGAGTAAGGCATCCTTATCGGCATCTCTGTCGTAGAGACGGCGGTGTATCCTGCGCCTGTCACCGAGACGTTCAGCATGGCGTTGCCTGTTGTCTCAGGGATGGTCGTCTTGACGACTATCATGCCTTCGCCGTTCTTGTCGATGCTGACGGTTGTCGGGAGCTCACCGACGGCGGTGAGGTTCTTGTTGTTGAACGTCACCTCGAGGTTCTTGCCTTTGAGTGTAGGTGCGAGCACCTGGACTTTCAGTGTTAGCTCGTCGTCCGGCGACACCACACGCGGCGCCGAGGCGTAGAGCGTTATCGGATCAATGACAGTCATCTTCTTCTCGGCGCCGCCAAAGGCTTTGCCTTTGCCATGAGACACCACCATGAAGCGCAGAGCGCCGGAGCATGCCGGCACCTCGAACTCATGGGTGTTGGTGTCGCCGGCCTTAAGCTCGAATGGGCCTAAGGTGATGGCGTATGCCTTGAAACGCTTGTCAAGAGTGATCTCCTGGTTGACGACGCCGTCACCGCCTATGGCATAGACCGAGCCGAACTCACCGCTGAAGGCGTCGATGATGGAGGCGTAGTTATCCCATGTGCGTACCATCAGCGACTGCTTGCTATTGAAGTATCCATAAGGATTCGGCGTCTTGAAGTTGGTCAAGCCGAGGATGCCCTCGTCGACAACTGCAAGGGTGTATGTCATGGCTTGCTTGTTGGCCTCGCCAACCTTCACTTCGATGGTCTTCTTGGTGTTGGTGGTCTCAGGCACGTCGATGACAGGCTGCAGCTGTAGCTTCTTGTCTTCAACCTTAATTGGCAATACGCCGTAGAGGCGGACAGGCATGCTGTTGCCTGCGTCGTGAGGTTGTATCAGGGCGACATATACATAGATGTTAGGGATCATGTCGGCAGTGGCAGTGAACTCCACCTTGCCTTCTTCGCCGAGATTCTCGAGGAAATATGTCTCCAGCACCTTGTCGTTGGCTTCCACCGTGACAAGAGCCTTGGCCTTGTCGTTGGCAGGGAAGGTCACCACTACCTTGTCGCCTACGTTATAGCTGTTATGAGACGCTTTGAGCGATAGCAACGCTGGTGCTCCTGACTCTGATGACGAGTGGCCGTAGCCCCAGTCGAAGCTGATGACCTTAGCGAAGGTATGTCCGCCTTGCGGGTCGTTGACGACGAGCAGGTAGCAGCCCCAATCAGCGTTAGCGATGTTGAGTTTTATTGTCGTGTTGCCTGAGCATGTCAGCTTGCCGTTCTTCACTGGGCGCTTGTATGTGCCTGACACATAGCGTTTTAACGTGTAGTCATCGTCGCCCGACCACCACCAGTATGAGTCGAGTTTATAGAGTGCGTAGTCGAGAGAGACGGTGGCGTTGCAGATCTTGCCATTGTCGTTCACCATGACTACGTTGAAGTTCCAGTCTTTGTTGGTGTCGTAATAGCTGCCGTATTTCGATGTTGTCTCTGGCAACTCCACGCCGACATAACGGGCGAATGGCGACAGCATGGCTTGGAACGATGCTATGCTGAAGTCGCCGCCTTTCTCAAACACCTTGGTGGTGAATGTGGCGTTCATCATCTGCTGTGAATAGAGGTTCTTCAACGGGTCGAAGCTGACGTTGGCAGTGCCTTCGTCGTTGAGCGGACCGCTGAATATTGAGAGCTCGGTGGCTTCGAAATGCTCTGCCTCGTTGTCGAAACAATAGTTCTCAAAGCCTTTGAACTGTGTCCTGCCGTTACGTACCTTCACATCTACTTCAGCCTTCAGGCCTGTGGCTTTCAGACCGTTGAGCCATTTCGATGATAATGTCACTTTTTCAGGACGTGTCAGATATATGACATCTGGCAGTTCGAACTTGATCTCCAGGCGGTTAGGCTTCACTGTCTCCACGCGGAGGTTCTTTGTGATGATGGTGCTTCCCGCCTTGAAACAGGCGACCCAGAGTCCAGTCTCGTCGCTCGGGTCGGTAGGCACGGTGTAGCAATAGATGCCGTTCATCGGCTTTGCGTTCACCTGCTTGGCATAGAGACGACCAGAGGCATCGGTGACCTCTAATACTACTGGATAGTTCTCTGGCAGCTGTCCATCGGCGTCGGCAAGCATGAGGTTGAGCTGTATCTCGTCACCTGGGCGCCATACCCCGCGGTTGGAGTACGCAAAGCCGATGACGCCTTTCTCCACTGGCTCGCCGTCGACATCGAAACGGCTGTACGACAGCGCATTGCCATCGTTGATCTTAATCACCGACTTGCTGCCTTTGCGGTCGCTGGCGATGATGAAGGCAGCCTTGTTGGGGCACTGTAGCTGCACATGGCCTTTGCTATCGACATTGCCTTTGGCGATAGGCTGTTTCTGATAGTTATATGCCGTCACCTCGGCACCCGAGGCAGGCTTGGCGTCAGAGATATGATAGACATACGCATCAACGACATCGTTGCGTCCCGACTTGACGGTGACGGCAAGGTCGCTGACGACGATGTTGGTCTTCTGTTCTACATAGTTGTAATAATAGTAGTTATTCGGGTCACCCCAGTTGCCTTCGTAACGATATTCTTTGTAGTCCCATCTGTCGCCATCCCAGTATTCTGCCTCGCGGCGGGCGCTTTCCATCACGTCGCGTTTCATCTCGTCAGAGGCCAGAATATAGTCGGCCGGACCGAAATTGAGACTCAGCTGATACATCGCACCTGGCTCCACGTCGATGTAGTCGGAGAGAACGATAGGGTAGGTCTTCCATTGTGTGAGGTTAGGGTTGTCGAGCTCCAGACGGATTTTCTTCTCTAGACGGCCCACCTTGCGCACGTTGTAAGTGTTGCTCAGCTCATTGTCTTGTATGAAAGATAAAATGTTATCATCATAGATACGTATGATTCTGAGTGTCACGGAATTGATACATACAGCATCGAAATAAACCGTTGTCGCCTTGATATCTGGCACGATGACACCATCGTTGGTCCAGCGTACCTTTGGCTCATAGTCGTTCAAAGAGAACTTGAAACTCTTGTCTTCCTGCATGATGTCGTTGGCAGCGCTGCGGATGCCACTCACATACATGGTGATGTTTTCCATCTGGGAATAATAAAGATTCGATTTGTCAAAATAGAAAATGATAACATTATTCTGAATGTCATATTTTCCTGAGAGTTTGTTCTCGCTGAAACTGACGAGTCCGTTGAGGTTTTGGTCTCGTTTTACCGGCTGGGTGAAAAACAGGACTGCTTGTCCTGATGCTTTCTCCACTTCAAATTTCACGGGTTCGAACTTGTCTCTGGCATAAACGGTCATTTTGATATTTGTCTTCGAATCCGAACCGATATTTTTGCCGTTTAAAGTCAAATTGATGTCATAATCCATCTCTTTGCGCTGAATTGACGGCAGCGTGAACGTATACGTGTTTTCGGCGATTTCTTTTGCGTTTATCTGGTATTTTTTAATGGCATCGTCATCAAAAATCTTGATGGCATCGTCGGTATTTACCGGTGCAGCGAATGTCACACCAATCTCATAATCCATCGCGTCGGCGTTCTCGCACATCGGATAGACACCGCTCACGTTAAACGACTGACGGCGCACTCCGAAGCTGAAATTCAAGGTCTCCGACTCCGGGACGTCGAGTATCTCCGACACTTTGAAACGGCAGACGTACTGTTTTGTCTTGTCGATGTTGTCATACTTAAAGGCGACGGTCTTATCATCGAGCCAGACGGCCTGTCCTTTAAGGTTCGGCGTGAAGTTGAACAGTTTGTTTGACAACGCCTCGCCTTGCTGTTTCTTCAGCGTCTCCGGGTATTTGAAGCGCACTACGATAGGCTCGCCTTCGGTGATGACGCCTGAGGTGTAGCTGTCGAGCAACGGCAGCAAGACCTCGCTGACCGGATTGATCTGTTCCACAATCTTGTTTGATCCACTCTTGCCGCATCCCGACAAGAACACTATCAGCAACATGCTGATTATCAAGCTGATGCCACTGATTTTCTTCATATTACGATTATTTTTCATAACGGATGAATATGGTTAATATTGGCTTATATACTTAGACCTTAAACCTTAGTCAGAATTCTGCTAAAGTCTAAGGTCTAACGTATCAATGTCACTTTTTATTTCACCAAGTCAAAAGTATCTTTAGCAATCATATATTCCTCGTCTGTAGGATATACGACCACTTTCACTTTTGAGTCAGGTGTTGAGATCACGGCAGCGTCGCCCATGATGCTCTCGTTGAGTTTCTTGTCGATCTTGATGCCGAAGAACTCCATGTTCTCGAGGATAGCCTCACGCATGAACCATGCGTTCTCACCGATGCCGCCTGTCATCACGAGGACGTCCATGCCGTTCATGATGGCTGCGTAGGCGCCGATGTATTTCTTCACGCGGTGGGCGAACATGTTGAATGCGTAGGTACAACGCTCGTCACCAGCGTCACGGCCAGCGCGCACGTCACGCATATCCTGTGAGTTGCCGGTGATGCCGATGAGTCCTGATTTCTTGTTCACGAGGGTGTTCATCTCCTTGGTGTTGTAGCCTTCCTTGTCCATGATATACATGAAAGCTCCGAGGTCGAGGTCGCCGGTGCGGCTGCCCATCACGAGGCCCTCGACAGGAGTGAATCCCATGGATGTCTCCACTGACTTGCCGTTTTCGACTGCTGCGATGGAGGCGCCGCTGCCGAGGTGGCATGTGACAATTTTGCAGTTTTTCCAGTCTTTTCCGACATATTCTGCTGCTTTCTCAGCGACGTATTTATGGCTGGTGCCGTGGAATCCGTAGCGGCGTACACGATATTTCTCGTAGTATTCGTATGGGATGGCGTAGAGGTATGCCTCAGGTGGCATGGTGGCGTGGAACGATGTGTCGAACACTGCTGCCATCGGGATGCCAGGAAGCACGGCCTGCATGGCTGCGATGCCTTGCAGAGCGCCTGGGTTATGCAGAGGAGCGAGGTCGCAGAGGTCCTTAATCATGCCGATGACTTTGTCGTCGATGCGGACGCTCTGTTTGAACTTCTCGCCGCCGTGTGCCACGCGGTGACCTACGGCCTTGATTTCCTTGAGGTCGCTGATAACGCCGTATTCTTTATTGGTAAGTGCCTGAAGCACAATCTTGATACCTTCGGTATGGTTCGGGATAGGAAGCTGCTCGTAGTGCTTCTGACCGTTCCATTTGTGAGTAAACTCGCCCATCTCGAGGCCAATGCGCTCGAGGAGGCCTTTTGCCAACACTGAGTGGCTCTTCTCGTCCATCTCAATCAGCTGATATTTGATTGATGACGAACCGCAGTTTAAAACTAATATCTTCATAATTATTTCTTTTGTGCTATTGCTTGATTACATGTTATTGCGACCAATTTATAAACATCGTCGATTGAGCAGCCGCGGCTGAGGTCGTTGCATGGCTTGGCGAGACCTTGGAGCACTGGGCCCACTGCCTCGGCGCCCGCGAGACGCTGGACGAGTTTGTAAGCGATGTTACCCACCTCGAGGCAAGGGAACACCAAGGTGTTGGCTTTTCCTGCAACTGGGCTGCCCGGAGCCTTGCTTGAACCCACCGATGGCACGATGGCGGCGTCGGCCTGCAGCTCGCCGTCGAGGACGAGGTCAGGACGACGTTCCTGGGCGATGCGTGTGGCCTCGATGACCTTATCCACAACCTCATGCTTTGCTGAGCCTTTCGTTGAGAAGCTCAAGATGGCGGTGACAGGGTCGATCTTGGCGATGGCCTTGGCGGTGTCGGCGGTGCAGATGGCTATCTCGGCGAGCTGCTCTGCTGTCGGCATTGGTGTCACAGCGCAGTCGGCGAACACCATACGTCCGTTGGTGCCGTAAGGGCAGCCTTCAGGCAAGAACATAGTGAAAGCTCCCGAAACACATGTCACGCCTGGTACAGTCTTGATGATTTGGAGGGCGGGACGGAGCATGTCGCCTGTGGTTGAGCGGGCGCCGCTGACGAGGCCGTCGGCTTCACCGGCTTTTACCATCAAAATGCCGAGGTACATGAAGTTACCTGCAAGGTCGTAAGCCTGCTCTGGCGTCATGCCCTTTGCCTTACGAAGCTCGAAAAGCAAGTCGGCATATTTCTGGCGGTCGGGGTTGGTCTGCGGGTCGATGACACGTGCCTTGCCTATATTTTTAAGCCCGAATTCCTTCACCATATCGGCAATCTTCTGGGCCGGTCCGATCAAAATGACATCAGCGATGCCGTCGGCGACGATACGGTCGGCGGCCTTCAACGTTCTCGGTTCGTCTCCCTCAGGGAGCACGATGCGCTGTTTGTTGGCCTGCGCATTGGCAATGATTTCTTCAATAAGTCCCATAGTTCAATTATTTATGATTTGAAATATTCCTTAAAAATTATTTCGCAAAATTACAAATCTTATCTTAAAAATCCAAATTTTTTCAATATTTTTGCAAAATAAAATTGAGATGAAATTCAACAAGCGAAATGATTGATATTCAGATAGTTACAGAAAATCTCGCTTCAACACTCGAGCCGACACTTCGCGTGGTGGAGTATATTTCGCCTTCCTGGAATTTCATAGTCGTTTTCGCTGCCATGCTTTTGATGGTGGTCAACAAGCAGCTTTACACCTCGCGTTTCCGTATGATGCTGTCGGTGCTGTCGCAGTCGTCGGATGGTGACCGCATGACGCGTGAATGGAACCCTGTCATCAGCATCAACGGACTGACGATGTTCGTGTCGTATGTGGCTCTGCTAGGCCTTGTGGTGCAGAAGATTATTCTCGTTTTCTCAGGAAACACTATGCTTTACAGCAGCTTCAGCTTCTATATCGACGTCTGCACCTTCATCATGGCACTGTGTATCATACAATACCTGTTTATCATCATTTACGGATGGTTTTTCGGCATAGAATCGGCTACCACACACCATGCCGTGACACATCTTTCCATCATGGCTCTTCTCAACATTGCGTTGATAGTTATGGGGCTTATTATGATATTTTACCCAACAAAATTTATTTTAATAATTATTAGCATTATAGTATTGATAATCAATGGAATAAGAATCCTAAAGACGTTTTTTGAGTTCCAAATATTATCAAAGATGAATTTATTAAATATTTTTTTGTATTTTTGCACCCTCGAAATTATACCACTTGCAGTGGCTATTACGATGCTATGCAGATTGATTGTAACTAATTGTGTATTATAGAGATGAAGATTAAAAACATACTAGTTTCACAGCCAAAACCAGCTGATATTTCCAAGACACATTACGAAAGTATCATCAAAAAATACAATGTCAAGATTGATTTTGTGAAATTTATCAGGATTGAGGGTGTGGAAGCGTCAGAGTTACGGCAGGATCATATCAAACTCACCGATTTTACTGCCATCATCCTGACGAGCCGTAACGCAGTGGATCATTTCTTCCGTATCGCGAAAGAGATGCGTTACACTGTGCCGGACGACCTTAAATATTTCTGCGTCAACGAGTCGACAGCATTATATCTCCAGCATTATATACAGTTCCGCAAACGTAAGATTTTCTACGGAAACCAGACTTTTGCCGATCTTATTGAGATAATGAAGAAACACCGCGAAGAGACGTATTTCCTGCCTACTTCGAACATCGTCACCAGTGAGGACCATCCTGCTATGATGGACGAGGCGAAGCTCAACTACAAGAAATCGATGCTCTTCCGCACCGTGCCGTCCGACTTGAAAGACCTCGACATCTCGAAATACGACATGCTCGTGTTCTTCAGCCCTGCAGGTATCAACTCGCTGCAGATCAACTTCCCTGACTTCGTGCAAGGCGAGGTGGCTATCGGAGCCCTCGGCGCCGCCACCGCCAAAGCTGTCACCGACGCCGGCTTCAACCTCAGCCTCAACGCACCTACCAAGACCGCCCCTTCAATAACAATGGCTATTGAAGAGTATCTCGAGGCTGAAATTAAAAAAGCAAAGAAGAGATAATTGGAATTAAAGGAAGGATTACCGAAATCGCAGCGCATTTATCACGAAAAAGCTGTCCAGACTTTATTTGAAGAAGGAAAAGGATTCTCGTTGTATCCTTTTCGTGTTGTCGTGCATCTCTATGACGCTGATAGTCAAGATGTTGCGATTCCAAGAATCCTAGTGTCGGTATCCAAAAAAAGATTTCATCATGCCATAAAACGCAACCGCGTGAAACGTCTCATCCGCGAAAGCTGGAGAAAAAACAAGGCGGAGCTGATGAAATTATGCCAAGCAAACAACAAAACGCTGGATGTTGCGTTAGTATATAACGCCACAGTCATCCACACATACGGTGAGATTGAGGAGAAAATGAAAAAGGTTGTCGAACGACTGGTCGAGAAATTATGAAAAAAGTTTGGAGATTCATAGTAAAGCTGCCGGCTAACTTCCTGATTCTGTTGATAAAGATTTATCAATACACGCTCTCTCCGTTCATCGGGCGCAACTGCCGCTACACCCCGACATGTTCCAACTACGGCATCGAGGCTATACGGAAATATGGCGCCATCAAAGGCGGCTGGCTGACGATAAAACGAGTAGCGTCGTGTAACCCATGGGGCGGCTCAGGATACGACCCAGTACCATAGAACCACGAAGTGGTGACAAGAATACAGAGTCGGGTAAAACCCGACGGGAAAGAAAAAGAGGAAAATATAGGAATATGAAATATTTAAGATTGTTATTGGTTTTGTTGGTCTTCACCACGGTGAACGCCTTCGCACAGGAAAAGCAGAACAATTTTGAGATCTCGAAGAGCATCGACATATATAATAATGTGTTGCGTCAGCTCAACATGAATTACGTCGACGAGATTGACCCCGCCGAACTCAACGAGAGCGCCATAAAAGCCATGCTTGACGGCCTCGACCCATATACCGTGTTCATCAGCGAGTCGCAGATAGAGGACGTGAGGCTAATGACGACAGGCGAATACGGCGGCATCGGTGCCATCATCCAATATTTCGAGGGCAAGTCACAGATAGCGGAGCCTTACGAGGGCTTCCCGGCCGCCAAGGCAGGACTCATCCCAGGCGATATCTTCCTGGAAGTCAACGGAATCAACGTGGAAGGCAAAAACACCGCCGAGGTGAGCGAGTTGTTGAAAGGCACGCCTGGCACCACCGTGACACTCAAGATGCAGCGTCCTGGTGAGAAAGAACCGTTTGTGAAAGAGCTGAAACGCGAGAAGATAAAAATCGACAACATACCTTATTCTACAGTGTTTGACAACGGCATAGGATACGCCATCCTCTCACAGTTTACCAAAGACTGCGCCAAGGAACTAAAAGACGTCATCGTCGACATGAAGAAGAAACACGAGCTGAAAGGCTTCATCCTTGACCTCAGAGGCAACGGCGGAGGCTTGCTCAACGAGGCGGTGGATATAGTTAATATGTTCGTACCGAAAAACAAACTCGTGGTGTATCAGAAGGGTAAGGTGAAAGACAACAACTACAACCACTACACACAGCACGAACCGCTGGACCTCGACATCCCGCTGGTGATACTTGTCAACGAAGGCAGTGCGTCGGCATCGGAGATTGTCTCCGGCTCGATCCAGGACTTCGACAGAGGCGTCATCGTAGGGCAGCGCACCTTTGGCAAGGGCTTAGTGCAGAACATCTTCCCGATGAGTTACAACACCCAAATCAAGGTGACAGTGGCACATTATTATCTTCCAAGCAACCGCTGCATCCAGGAGATTGATTATTCAAAAAAGAACAAGAAAAACGTCACTGACACAGTGGCGAAGGCCGACACCCTTGGACCCGAGTTCCATACCGCCAACGGCCGTATCGTCTATGAAGGCCACGGCATCATGCCCGACGTGAAGATCGAGCCGGAGATGGTGTCGACAATCACGACATACCTCTATGCGAAGAATCTCTTCTTCAAATATGCCAACAAGTTCTATCGTGAGCATAAGTCGATAAAGCCGGCAAAGGAATTCAAGATTGACGACAAGACGTATGCAGACTTTATGCAATTCGTTAAGGATGAGGGCTTTACGTTTACATCACAGTGTGAGACAGAGATTAAGGAACTGGAAAAGATCGCCAAGCTCGAGGGCTATCTCGACGACATCCAGCCTATTCTGGATCAGGCTGTTGCCAAGATAGAGGAGGAGAAGGCCAACGACCTCGTCAACAATAGAGATGAGATCGAGAAGATGCTTGAGACCGAGATAGTGAGCCGTTATTATTATCAGAAAGGCAGAATCATTGCTGCCTTGGACGATGACCCTGAGCTGGCGAAAGCTTTCGAAATCATATTAAATAAAGAGGAATACAAAAACATCCTGAAAGGAACAAAATAACCGACATGAAAAGACATAAAATTACACTCTCATTTTTGGAATTTAATTCTGTTGACGAATTAAACGACGACGACCGCTCACTTTTGTTAAGAGCAAAAGAGGCTGCAAAAAATGCTTACGCACCATATTCCAAGTTCAGAGTCGGCGCTGCGGTGCGACTCGCAGATGGCACTATCATCATCGGTTCTAACCAGGAAAACGCCGTCTATCCAGTGGGTTTATGTGCTGAGCGCGTGGCGCTGTTCTCGGCCCAGGCGCAGCATCCCGACCAGCCTATCGTGGCCCTTGCTGTCACCGCTATCGGCAGCGACGGCAAGATAACGCAGCCAGTGCCTCCTTGTGGCAGCTGCCGTCAGGCTATGATCGAGGTGGAGAGCCGTCATAACACACCTTTGCGCGTCATCATGCAAGGTGAGGAAGGCCCCATCATCATCAGCGAGAAAATGGATAACCTGATGCCATTGATTTTCGCCGAGGACTTCCTGAAGAAATATACAGATCTATAAGGTTTACCTGAACGTAAACAATAAATTTGCAAAGAAATTCCACAGCGTCGCCACGCCGATGGCGAAAATCTTGCTGAGGTAGAAATTCCATTTCAGTTTGTCGTGCAAGAGATATAGCGTCAACGAATTGATACCCAATCCGATAGCGGAGACGAGCATGAACTTGCCGTATTCGGTGGCAATCTCGGCATTCTCGCTCTCAAAAGTCCAAATCCGGTTTAAGATATAGTTCGAAGTGGCGGCGCAGATGAACCCTATGGCGTTGCTCACGTATTTGTTGATTTTTATCTTTTCCTTGCAAAGCCACGTGATGCTGAAATCGACGAAAACGCCCGAGAATCCTACGACTCCGAACTTAAGGAATTTATATATCAGAAACTTATCAATTGTCATACTTACACTTCAAACGATTACAAATTATAAATATTGCAACTGTCACCACCAAACTCAAAACTATCAATAAAACGTTGTCGGTGCTGCCGAAATTCTCAACATCGATGTTGATTACCTCTTTTTTATTTAAGAAGTACAGCATCACGATGGTGGTGTTGTTGGTGAAATGCATGATGATGCTGGCCCAGATGGACTTCGACAACCAGAACATGTATCCGAGCATCAGTCCGAGGATGAAACGTGGGAAGAATCCGTATATATCGCCATGGAAAGCCGAGAAAACAAAGGCTGTCACGATGATTGCGACATGGGCGTTTTTGAATAATCTTATAAACGCTTTTTGTATTACCGAGCGGAACAAAATCTCTTCGCTGATAGCTGCCAATAGTCCGAAAATCAGTATTCCGACCACCAGATTGCTGCCGAGCATCAGTTTTTCAGCTGTGGCATCGTTCAATTCCTTGAGGTTGCGCAACGACTCTTCAATAGCCTTCATTGACTCGGGGAAAGCGATGCCTTCGTTCCATTCCGCAATCCATGCATTGAATGGCACAATGGTGAACATCATCACGATTCCCAATAACGACCATATAGGTAACTTCTTGAGTCCCAGATAGTTAAATGGTTCTTCCTTGACTAGCATCACATATAACAGTGACGGCAGAAGGAAGCCGATTACCTGGTTGCAAATCTGCAATATCTGTAAGCCTCTGACACTCGTCATGTCCACGTCGACGATGTTGACGAAAAACATGCCCAAGACGGTGCTAAACACCAGTCCGAAGATGAATAACAGTAAGAATATCAAGATCTTACTGCCGGTTGTTGTTTTTTTTATTATCGGGAACTGCATTTTTTCAAATCCTTCATTATTTTTATAAGTTTCTTATTTCCGATCAAAGCTTCCAAACTCTGATGCATGCGGTATTTCCACTTGTGGTTCGGGTTGCTTGGGTCGTTGATCTGTTCGTCCCAGGTGCGGTCCCAACGGAAGTCGCCGTCCATCGCGATGTAATCCTGAATCGGGATGATGACCCACCGCGAGCTGCTTCGGAAATGTTGTTCGATTATCTCCTGACATACGTAAGGCTCGCAGAAATAGGGTGCACCGTCGGTGTGATGGAGCAGCTCGCGGTAAAACCTCGCCGAGAGGTCGCGGTCCTGTTCCCACCAGCCACGTATCGTCGGCATGTCATGTGTCCCTGTGGTGTCGACGCTGAGGTAAGGGTTCTCGCGCGGGTCGCTGAACGGTCTGCCGCCTTGCTTCGGCATGCGTTGCACCTCGAGGCTGAGGATGCCTAATTCACGCATCACGCCAGGCACACATGGCGCTACCATACCGAGGTCTTCGCCACAAATTAGGAGCCCGTCATTTCGAGCGTAACGAAGTGAAGTCGAGGAATCTCCTGTGATTGAATGAGATTTCTCCATTCCGCTCCGCTCCAGTCGAAATGACGTTGATGGTAAATCGAAAATCTGCGACAACCTCTTTCGTCCCTCAATTTCCCATGTCCTCGGGTCTTCAGGCGAATAATGTCCGTATGACGCGTCCGGACTGCCTTTCGGGATCTCCCAGATGCGGAAAAATCCCAAGATATGGTCTATTCTTAATGCGTCGAAATATTTCTTGAACCATTCCACGCGGTCTTTCCACCACTTGAATCCGTCGGCCTCCATCGCGGTCCAGTTGTAGGTAGGGAATCCCCAGTTCTGGCCTTGAGGCGCGAAGCCGTCAGGCGGAGCGCCGGTTTCCATGTCGAGGTTGAAGAGATGTGGCTGCTTCTTCACGTCGTCGCTGTCACGGCTCACCCCGATGGGCAGGTCGCCCTTCAGCATGATGCCTCTTTCGTGCAGATAGGCAACGGCTTCCGACAGCTGCTTATCGCAGTGCTCCTGCAGAAACTCGTAAAACTCACGTTTCTTTCCGCGTTTCTGGCCATACACCTTCTTCAGATACCACATCTTCGTCTCGAAGACCGCCGGATAATCGACAAACTCCTTGGCGTTGAGTTCTTTCTTCAGCTCCTCGAAACGCTTCCTGTCGTTTGCGTCTTTTAAAAGTCCGACCTTCTCAAGATTAAGATAAATGGGGTGTAAGGCCTTGGTACTGATGGACTTATAAGGATATGAATCGCCCCATCCGCCGTCGGTGGTGGTGTCGTTGATAGGTAAAATCTGAATGAGTTTCAAACCAGTCAAAACACACCAATCGGCAAGTTTCTTCAGGTCGAGAAACTCACCGATGCCGCAGCTGTCCTCGCTTCTCAACGAAAAGACAGGAACGGCGACGCCAGCGTGATATGGTAATGCAGTATTCATATCATAGCCGTCATTTCGCTTCGCTCCAGTCGAAATGACGTTTAAAGCTTATCTATCTCCTTGCAAAGGTTTGCGAAAATCTCGCTGATCTCACCTACGCCGTTGATACCCTTGAGGTTGCCTTGTTTCTTGTAGTAGTCGAGCACTGGAGCGGTCTTCTCCTTGTATTCCACGAAACGGTGTTTGATGGAATCGATGTTGTCGTCGGCCCTGCCGCTGGTCTTGCCACGTTCGAGCATCCTCTCGATGAGGATGTCTTCTGGCACTTCCAGACTCAAGACAGCGTTGATTTTCAATGAGAACGACTTCATAATCTCGTCGAGCATCTCAGCCTGTTTCACCGTGCGCGGGAAGCCGTCAAACAAGAATCCAGGAGATTTCAGGTTGGCTCCAACTCTGCCTTTGATGATAGAAACGACGATCTCGTCCGACACCAAGCCGCCTTTGCTGATGATGTCTTTCACCTTCTTGCCGATCTCTGTCTCAGCAGCCATCTCTTCGCGCAAAATGTCGCCCGTCGAGAGGTATGTGAGATGATATTTTTCCTTAAGTTGTTGTGACTGAGTGCCTTTGCCAGCACCTGGAGGTCCGAAAAGTATGATATTCATTATTCAACAATTTTATAGATTTCTTTTAAATTTCTTCCGTATTCGTTGTAGTCGAGGCCATATCCGACGATAAAGTCGTTGCCGATTTCCATTCCCACGTAGTCCATTTTGATGTTGTGTTTCAAGGCCTTCGGCTTGAACATCATGGTGGCGATGCGGATGCTCTTGGCCCCGTTTGCCTCAAGGTCTTTCAGCAGCTGGCTCATGGTAAATCCTGAGTCGACAATATCTTCCACTATGACGATGTTTCTGCCATTAATTTGTTGAGCATCAAGGCCTAAGAGGGCGTTGGCCTTGCCTGTGCTGTGTGTTCCTTCGTAGGTTTTATACTTCACAAACGCCATCTCGCAAGGCATGTCGAGGTTCTTGAATAGCTCGGCGGCAAACATAAACGCGCCATTGAGCATAACGAGGAACAGAGGTTCTTTGTCTGCCATGTCTCGCTTGATTTCTCTAGCCATTCGGTGAATTTCGGTTTCAATCTTCTCCTGAGGGATAAAAGGTGCAAAATCCTTGTCGGAAACTCTTATGATGCTCATAATCAAAGTGTTATAAATTTATGTTAAATACATTATTAATTTTGCAAATATAAAAAATTTATTTAGTACCTTTGCAAAAAATAAAATTTTAAAAATGAATCCTTTAGTAAGTGTCATAATGGGAAGCACCTCCGACCTCCCTGTTTTGGAGAAGGCGCTGAACTTTTTCGATGAGATGGAGATACCGTTCGAGATGAATGCCTTGAGCGCTCACCGCACGCCTGAACTGGTTGAAGAATTTGCTAAAAACGCCCAGAAACGTGGCATAAAAGTCATCATTGCGGCGGCTGGAATGGCAGCTCATCTGCCTGGCGTGATAGCGGCGATGACGCCTATACCTGTCATCGGAATACCTGTAAAATCAGGTAACGACGGCATGGACGCCCTCTTCTCGATAGTGCAGATGCCTCCGGGAATCCCTGTGGCGACGGTGGGTATCAACAACTCGCTGAACGCGGCTATACTCGCGGCTCAGATTCTCGCGGTAGGCGACCCTTCGATAGCGAAACAGGTGGTTATCTATAAGGAAAACCTTAAGAAAAAGATCGCTAAAGCCAACGAGGAGCTGAAGGAGGTTCATTACAAATTCAAAACCAATTGATGTATCGCGAGGAAATCAAGGAGGAACGAAACCAACTCCTGCGCAGCTTCATCGTGCCGCTGGCTTTCATGGTCGTCTGCTGGCTGGTGAAAGGGGTAGAGGAGGTCTTTCACCTCGATTTCTCGTTTCTCGGCATAAAGCCGTTGGAAGTTGACGGCATACCTGGCATATTCCTGTTTCATTTCCTCCACGGAAGCTGGAGTCATCTGTTTGCCAACACATTGCCTATCATCGTGTTAGGTGCTTGTCTGTATTATTTTTACAAGCCGATTGCCACCAAGATATGGCTCTTGCTGATGTTCTCTACGGGCTTGCTCACTTGGTGTGGCGCTCGCGGCGGCGTCCACATCGGGGCGAGTGCCTTAATATATGGACTGGCGTTTTTCCTGATGTTGAGCGGCTTCATCAGGCGCAACCGCAACCTCGTTATCGTCTCGTTATTGGTGATTTTCCTATACGGAAGCCTCATCTGGGGTATCTATCCGCGTTACGCCATCGAAAACCACATCTCATGGGAAGGGCATCTCGCCGGCTTGATTATGGGAGTGGCTCTCGCCATCGTCTATCGCAACGAAGGACCTCAGCGCGAAAAGCCTGAAGATGACGAAGACGATTTCGACGATGAAGACCCTTATTGGGATGTCCCCGAGCCTCCAAAAGAAGAACTGACCCAACCGAGATATCCTAAAGGATACAGACGATAATGTTCTTCCCGCCATTTCGACCGCAGCGATAGCGTAGTGGAGAAATCTTTGTTTTCCTCTCAAACAAAAAGTTTATCAAAAATTTCCCTTTTATTTCAAAAACTTTGTAATTTTGCATTTGAAAGGAATTGGATTATGAAACCGGATATACCAGTAGGAAAAACAAGGGAAGACATAAAGACAAGGGAAAGAATTATTAAGGATTTTTACGCAAGATGGATAGCAGAGAACCCGACCAAAAAAGTTATGAACAATGAACTGGGACGATACATTTGCGTCAAGTTCTTATCCATTAATGAAACTTACGAAAAAGCTGCCAGAAGTTATGATTCGACATTGGCTGTTTTAAAGCTGACAGAGATTATGAAAAACGCACGACTTATAAAAGAGATTCCACCTAAACGAAATACTTCAAACCAGAAGCAATTTGAAAAAATGCTCGTTATGGGTTATGAAAACATAAGGCTTACTGTCGGATTGCAGCGCTCAAACCAAGAATTGGTGCAATATTGTATAACGGTTCCGCAGATAAACAACAAAGCCATCGTCTCAAATGAGTGATGGCTTGTAGATTTTGGGGCTCGAAACGGCTTTGAGAGCCATAAAGGTTGTCGTCCTTTCTGCGAATTCCCCTATATGACGCTGCAAAGATACAACTTTTTTCAATACGCAGTATTATTTTTCTGATTTTTTTCATTAAATCGCCGCCATTTTTCTAAAATTTCACCAAAAAATTCTTTTTATTCCAAAAACTTTGTAATTTTGCAAAGTTATAAACGATTATTGTAAAAAATAGAAGAGTAAAACAAATTTAACATATTGTAAAACAAAGCATTAGCTATTATTTCGCGTTCGCCGGAAATGTAGGAAGTTTTCAAATGAACTACTGAAATAATTAGTTAGAGGTATTGTAATATACCGTGTACTCACAGAAATTGTAGGCTGATGCTCATACCTGTAAAAGGTGTGAGCGGCTTATTCTGAGTACAGGTTTTCCTACATACCTCGGCGAACGGATAAGTGTAAGTCTTACACCTTTCATTATATCCGTTCTGTGATTGATAGCATTGCACAATCTATCAATCTATTATGGCAGGCAACGTTAATCTTCATGCGGCAAGTAAAGCTAAAAAAGATGAGTTTTATACTCAACTTGTTGATATTGAAAATGAATTAAAACACTATAAAACGCATTTTAAAGATAAAGTTGTACTTTGTAATTGTGATGACCCACGTGTTAGCAATTTTTTCCACTATTTTAGTTATAATTTTGAAGCACTTGGCCTGAAAAAGCTTATCACAACATGTTATAAAAACCAAAACAGAGATTTATTTAGTCAAAATGATTCTGAACGAGCTATTTGGCTTGAATATTATGGCGATAAAAATGGCAATCGGGTGCCTGACCCTGAAGAAATTGGTATTCATTATTTTAATGGCGATGGCGACTTCCGCTCTCCTGAATGTATAGAATTATTAAAAGAAGCTGATATTGTTGTAACAAATCCACCTTTTTCATTGTTTAGAGAATATGTGGCTCAACTTATAGAATATGATAAGAAGTTCGTTATAATAGGAAATCAAAATGCTATTACAAATAAGGATTTCTTTCCTTTGATAAGAGATAATAAAATATGGCTTGGTTATGGTTTTAAAGGAGGTGCTGGACATTTTTACAGCAAATACGAGGATGTGGCTACTGCTGGTGACCATAGGGAGGGAATGATTCGTGTTTCTGGTGTTAATTGGTTTACTAATCTAGAGATACAAAAACGAAACGAAAACTTGATTCTGTTTAAAAAGTATAATCCTGATGATTATCCGAAATATGATAATTATGACGCAATAAATATAGACAAGACTTCGGATATTCCGGTGGATTATACTGGCTTTATGGGAGTTCCAATAACATTTATGGACAAATATAACCCAACACAATTCGAGATATTGGGCATTTGTGCTGGTAATAGCAGATTAAACAAATTTTATGGAATTGTTCCTTATACACCTCATCCAGAAGATAGAGGCGGTTGTGCTGTGCTTAATAATAAAAGAGTATATAGTCGTATTTTAATCCGTCGTCGTCAACTAGTCCAATACCAGCAACCCGAAACAGAGCTCCCAATGGCGGCTGAGAAATTTGAGAAATATTAAAACTTCATATTATGGAAATAGAACTGCATAAAATAACAGTCCGTGAGCTCACTGAAGGCTATCAGGACAATAACGAAAACGGAGTGCGCGCTTACGGCGGAAAACTGGATGTGCGACCTCCTTACCAGCGTGAGTTTGTCTATGGCGATAAAGAACGCAACGCCGTCATCGACACGCTAACACAGGGATTCCCGCTAAACGTAATGTATTGGGCCACAAGGGAAGACGGTACGTTTGAGATAATCGACGGACAACAGCGCACAATCAGCATCTGCCAGTATGTGACATGTGATTTCGCCTTCGATTTCCGCTATTTCCATAATCTCAAAGACGACGAGAAAGAGCAGATTCTCAACTACGAGCTTCAGGTGTATATCTGCAGCGGCACCGACAGCGAGAAACTGAAATGGTTCCGTACTATTAACATCGCTGGAAAGGAGCTTACCGAACAAGAATTGCGTAACGCTGTTTACGCTGGCTCGTGGGTGAGCGACGCCAAGCGTTATTTTAGCAAAAACGGTGCTCCAGCAGCCAAGATTGGTGCCGATTACCTCACTGGCTCGGCAATCCGACAGGAGTATCTGGAAACTGCAATAAAATGGATATCAGACGGAAACATTGAGGTGTATATGTCGAACCACCAGCACGATCCGAGCGCTGCACCATTGTGGCAGTTTTTCCAATCGGTTATAACATGGGTTGAGACCACATTCCGCCCAACGAAAGAGCGCAAAAAGATAATGAAAGGCGTGGATTGGGGCTTTCTTTATAAGCAATACAAAGATCAAGTGTTTGATTATCATAAGATTGATGCAGAAGTTAGCCGACTCATCCTTGATGATGACGTTACCAAGAAAACTGGCATTTATCCATATCTTTTAACTGGGAAGGAAAAGCATCTTTCCATCAGGGCATTCACTGATGCACAGAAACTGTCGGCTTACGAGCGTCAGCTTGGCATCTGCGCCGACTGCGGTCATCATTTTGAGTTAAATCAGATGGAAGCTGATCACATCACTCCGTGGCATCTCGGTGGTAAAACCACTGCCGAAAACTGCCAAATGCTATGCAAAGAGTGCAACAGGCGAAAAAGTGGAAAGTAATAGTTTTTTGTTCAATTTTTTGTATTTTTGCAAAAAATACCACTATGAAAAACATCTTCACTTTCCTTTTAATGATGATGCTCGCTTTCACGGCGACGGCACAAAACACCAAACCGCAACCATTGACACAAGACGAGTTTGAGGCTCTGTGTTCCACCCCGCCGATGGGTTGGAACAGCTGGAACCGCTTCGGCTGTGACGTTAACGAACAGCTGCTGATGGAGGCTGCCGACGCTATGGTGGCTTCTGGCATGAAAGACGCCGGCTACGAGTATATCGTCGTCGACGACTGCTGGCAGATTGACCGTGACGCTGACGGCAACATCGTGTGCGACCCTGAGCGTTTCCCACATGGCATGAAATATGTGGCTGATTACATCCATTCAAAAGGGCTGAAATTCGGCATCTATTCATGTGTGGGCGCCTACACCTGCGCCGGACGGCCAGGCAGCATGGGTCACGAATACCAAGACGCGCTGTTTTATGCGCGCACTGGCGTCGACTATCTGAAATACGACTTCTGCAACAACCGTGGCACCAACTCCAAGACTGCCTACACCATCATGCGCGAGGCTCTGAAAGAAGCCGGTCGCCCTATCGTTTTCAGCATCTGCGAATGGGGTAGCACCAAGCCATGGGAATGGGGCAAAGGCATCGGTCACCTCTGGAGAGCCACTGGCGACATCATCAATATGTGGGACGGACGCGAAGACTGGGGCGGTCACGGCATGGTCAACATCATCGACCTGGTGCAGGATCTGTATCCTTACAACGGACCGGGACACTGGAACGACCCCGACATGCTTGAGGTGGGCAACGGCGGCATGAATGCCATCGAAGACCAGAGCCACTTCTCGATGTGGTGCATGCTGGCAGCACCGCTGATGGCAGGCAACGACCTCGGCAATATGAATGATGACACCAAACGTATCCTCACCAACAAGGATGTCATCGCCATCGACCAAGACCCGCTTGGAATCCAGGCACATCTGTCGGTAGCGATGGGCGACCGCCAGATATGGGTGAAACAGCTTGCTGACGACGAATGGGCTGTATGCTTCTTCAACCGCGGCGACGATACTTGGGACCTCAACTTCAACTGGAACGACATCCCTGAGATTCGCGCAACCGGCTTCTATTATAAAGTCTACGACCTTTGGCAGCACAAAAACATTGCCAAGTCGACAAAGAAAAATGTGGTAAACAGCATCCCTTCACACGGAGTGCTGATGGTGAGACTGAGTCCTATTTAATTATTGATAATCAACGTAATATTGTAACCTGGGATTGATCCCGTCGCCAACGACTTTTTTGAGTTGCTCCCACGACGTTATCAGTCCTTTCTGTTCGCGGTGGTTCACGATTTTCTTGACATCTTCGTATTCGAGATAAGGGTGTTTTAACAGTTTTTTAAACTCATCTGAATTGATTCTTAACCTGTTAGGTGTGAATGTGGAATCTGTTTTCACAAAATCCTTAATGCCCTCATAACGTGAACTGTCCATGCCGTAAACCTCCAGCAGTTGCCCACTTTCGCAAAAACCGCCGAGTTTAGTGCGATATTCCACTATGCGTTTTGCGAACGAGCTTCCGATGCCTGGCAACTCTTTCAACAATGTGGTGTCGGCGGCGTTGAGGTCGATGATAATCTGATAATCCTTATTTTTCAGTTGCTTTGCGCTATTGAGGATTTCTCCGCTATGCTCCATTTCATTACGCTTCGGTCGAAATGACGACTCCTTGTCATTCCGAGCGTAGCGAGGAATCTCATTGCGCTTAACATTCGCTCTCTCAATCGAATCGGCTCTTCTCACTGAGTCCATCACGAATTCCCTTCTCGCCACTATTGAGTCCAAATCGTGTTTGTAGTAGTTTCTTTCGGGAGGGTTATTAGTAATTAAGTATTTGATAATCAATATAATAACAATTGCCGAGACTATCGTGATTATCGCAATGCGCTCGGATCGGGAAAAAGACATGAAGTTCTTAAAGGTGTTTTGTTTCATAAATTTTGGTTCTTAGTTCTTTTAATAATCTATTAAACTATTAAGCTAATAAACTATTAAATTTATTTAATGAACTGTGATATCAAAATCACCGTAATAGCCAATGGGGCAAGGAATTTTATGATATAATAAATGGGTTTTCTCAATCGCATGCTGATGGTGCCACCGTTGGTGTACTCGTCCATGAAATCTGATTTTTTCATCTTCCAGCCTAGGAAAATCACGGTCAACAAACCACCGATGGTCAACAGGAATGTCGAGGAGACCATATCGAGTGTGTCGAAGATGCTTGCTCCGAAAAGTCTCAGTGGCGATCCGTCGTGCAGACTCTCACTTGAAATGACACATAGTATAAACACTGTTATTGCCGTATATGTGGTGGCTTTTTTGCGGTTCATATTCAGCTGTTCTGTGAGATATAAAACCGGCACTTCAAGCAATGAGATGGAGGAGGTGAGGGCTGCGATTGTAAGAAGCAAGAAGAATATCAGGCAGAAGAAATAACCTCCAACCATCTGGTCGAAAAGCATCGGCAGGGTGACGAAGGCCAGCTCGTTGCCTGCTTCAGGTCTGATGCCGAATGTGAATGCTGCCGGGAAGATTACGATGCCCGCCAAAACAGCGATGAGCGTGTCGCTGATACACACTGCGAATGCGGTGGATGTGAGGTTGTCTTTCTTTGCGATGTATGAGCCGTAGGTGATGAGGGCTCCCATGCCCAGACTCAACGAGAAGAATGCCTGTCCGAGCGCGTTGATGAGCACCTTGCCTGTTATCTTTGAGAAATCGGGCTTAAGGAAAAACACCAAACCGTCTTTGGCGCCTGGCAAAGTCAGCGATTTGATACAAAGGACGATAAGTATGCCGAACAATATAGGCATGAGTATTTTCGAGTATTTCTCAATGCCTTTTGTCACACCTTTCACGATAACAAAGGCGGTGAGGAAGATAAAAATACCTTCACTAAGGATAGGTTGCCATGTCTCATTAAGCAGGTTTTGGAAGTCATTTTGGATGGTGGCCTTATCCAAACCATGATAATAGTTTATGATAGATTTGCCGACGGCGTCGATGGTCCATCCTGCCACTGTGGAGTAGAAAGCAAGGATGAGAAATGCGGCTAAAACACCTAAATATCCTATTACTCCCCAGCCTTTAGATCCATTAGCAAGTGCTTTAAACGCTCCCACTGGGTTTTTGCCAGAGCGGCGGCCTATAACGAACTCCGACAGCATCAGTGGCAACCCCATGAAGAGCACGATGGCCAGATAGACGATGAAGAACGCGCCTCCACCGTTGGCGCCAGCTTCACACGGGAAGCGATAGATGTTGCCGAGACCTATGGCACTACCTGCCGCCGCGGCTATGATTCCGAATTTCGAACCGAAATTTTCTTTGTTACTCATGCCTTGCTTTGAACTTTAAACTTAAAACTTTAAACTACTCTAAACTCTACACTTTCAACTCTAAACTTTATTCCTTCTCGCCGTATGCGAGGTCACCGGCGTCGCCTAATCCCGGCACGATATATGCCTTCGCCGTCAGCTCGTCGTCGATGTCGGCAACCCACAGGGTGGCGTTGTATCTCGACAGTTTCTTCTTCACGTATTCCACGCCCTCGGTGCTGGCAATGACAGCCACCAGATGCAGCTTCTTGGGCTTCATCTCGTCATGAAGCAGTCCATGGAGGCACTGCACCAGCGACGATCCCGTGGCGAGCATAGGGTCGACGAGCATCAGCACGCGGCCGTCGATGTTAGCGGCGGAATAATACTCAATACGAATCTCGAAATCCTCGTTTTTGTCGTATTTCCTGTATGCAGCGATGAAGGCGTTGTCTGCCTTGTCGAAGACATTCAAAAAGCCTTGATGCAGTGGCAGTCCCGCGCGCATGATGGTGGCCAAAACAGGCTGTTCGACCATGATGCGTGTCTCCTTCTCGCCAAGTGGTGTGGTGACAGCAACCTTCTCATAATCAAGGGTCTTACTGATTTCGTATGCTATCAGTTCGCCAATGCGCTCGAGGTTCTTGCGGAAACGCATCCTGTCCTGCTGCACCTCCACATCCCTCAACTCAGCTACGTAATTGTTGATAATGCTGTTGTAATTGCTTAATTCAATAACTTTTACCATGGTTTATTAAATTTTTTTAAAGATTTTCAATGCAAGTTTTGTCAAGCCTTTTGTCTTGTTGAACCTTATGCCGGCATAATTTTTTTCTTCTCCTCCAAATCCCTTGTAAAATCTAGCTAATCCGTCATTGTCAGAACCTTCGAAATCCAAAATTTTATCCGTGCCGCTATATTTTCCTATGACAAAATCAATTAAAAATGTCAGAGCGTGGCTGTCTTTGTTCGACTCGTCGGCACCTGAGAACAGAAATACTATCTTGTTGTGGCTTATCATGAAAAATGCGCCTGCAACTGTCTGATTATCATTGTTTTTAACTCCTAAAACCAAACATTTTTCGTGTTTCTTGGCCTCTTCGACGAGTTTCAGCAGCCTCTCATATTCTTTATCGCCCCAGTGTTTTATCTCTTGACCTTTGTTTTTTCTGAAAAGGTCAATAATTACTGATGGTTCCGCGTCTTCAGTTATCTCAATATCCTCTTTTTTCGCCTTCGACAGATTTCGTTTTGTATTTGAATTGTAATTCTCAAAAATATCAGCATAGTCCTGTTTCAACGAAAGTTCGATATTCCTATGATTCCCGTCGATTCCGTCAATCCTGAAATCTGCAAACTTGAATTTTTCCGGAATTGCTTTCAAAAACGCTTCGATTTTTTCTTTTTTTACCTCATTTTTGCCAAAAGCACCGAATTTTTGAGTAAAAAATGGCTGAAACAGGTAATTTATTCCGAATTTCTTATTTCCGGCAAGGGGCATGACTGCCTCATAATCGTCTTCGACTAACGCTTCCCAACCAGGATGCACCACGTCGAGATACCACGACCAGACATAGACCAAGGCGTTGGGACTCTGCTCGATACATTCATCCCAACGTCGCGTATCTATCTGATTATGAGTTAAATAGCGTATCATGACTTGTCGAGTGCGTAGTCGAGTATTCGTCTGTATAATGCCTTCCAGCCAGTCCAGCGTTTCTCGTCGCTGAGTGTCTCGTTGTGCCAAAGAAGTATGAATGTGCCGTTGACTTTCTTCACCTCGTCGATGAGTTTGGCGGTCTTGTCAAACGACTCGTCGATGCTAAGGTCGAGGTAGTCGCGCAAGGTGCCGTCCATCACTGTGAACGGGTGTATGGTGAGGTTGGTGACGTTGTCGTGTTCGAGGTCGAAGAAACGGAACGAAGTGGCAATGCTGGCACGAAATCCCGCCTGTGTGGCGTACCCCATAGTGTAGTCGTCGGTGATGTCAAGGTCGATGAGAATCTGATAGCTCAGAGGCATCTGGAGTCTCAGGAAATGCTGGCGACTCATGAGAATCTCGCGGTTAAGCACCTTGGAGAGGTTTCTCACCTCTTTTCTGACTTTATCCTTGTTGAGATATGACGAATACGATGGGTGGATGCCCACTTCCGCATAGTCGCCGAGACGCTTGATGAGGTTCTGGAACTCGTTGTTTCTCAATGAGATATTCTTGTCGTTAAGGTCGTATTCTCCGCAGAGAATGAAATATTTCGGGTGAAGTCCTAGTTCTTTCTGGACCTCAAGCTGGTAGTCGAAGGTGTCAAACGGGTCGTGTTCCTTGCCGGTGATGACACGCCATCTGCGCTTGAACTCTGTGAAGTCAAAGTTGAAGAAATCACGCGTCAAGGCTGCGGTGGTGCGGAAAACGCCTTTGTTGCGGTATGCCCACGAGGCGTCCACATCGTAAGTTGGGACGAAATGGAATGTGTGTTTTTTCAGCTGCAGATCGGGATAAAAAGCCTTTAGTTTCTCGCCCAATTCCATTGCCCAGATGTTGACCAATGGCTTCTCTAACATATTCATTTTGAATAAGATAGAGTCTTTGGCTTGAAAACGGTTAAACTTGTCGTTGATGTGTGGCAGATATTCCTCGAAACGCGACACGAAATAAAATGAGGCGGCGAAGAGGTCAAAAGGGAAGATTGACTTCTCGTTATAGACAGGGAAGATCGCCTTAACGTCTTTATAATCAACGATTTTCAGCTCTTTCTCTGTGATGTCGTGCTCATAAAGTATGGTGGCGGCCTTCTGAAAAGGCTCGTTCCAAAACTGGTTTTCGCCGTAATGAAATTTTGGGCCGTTGTGCGACGTAAACACCTCGTTGTCGGTCGTCAGCTTAAACGAAATACCGAGTAAGTCTTTGATTATCAAGTCAAAGATATAATGCAGACGGTTGGTCGTTTTCGGTACTAAAATGAGCATATCCATACCGCAAAATTACAAGTTTTATTTAAAAAATCAAATTAAATTACAATTTTTTCTTTCAAACGGATGTCATCCGACGAGGCGCCGACCATTATCGTGAACTCCCCTGACTCGAGATTCTGTGTTGAGATGGTGAGAGTAATGTGTTGAGTGTCAGACTTTTGTATAAATACACGTTTGAAGCCTTTCAGAAGCTTCTCGGCTGGCGTGATGGTGGCGTATTCGTCGCGCAGATAGAGCTGCACCACCTCGTCGCCGTCGTAGTCGCCGGTGTTGGTGACATCGAACGAGAACACTATTTTATTATCTGATTTATTGACACTCAGATTTTTATATTCAAAATCCGTATAACTCAGGCCGTGGCCGAAACAGAAAAGGGGAGAGCTCTCGCATTCGACGTAGTCGTGAGGTCTTGGCTGCGAATAATACACTGGAATCTGGCCTGTATGACGGGGCTGCGAAATCGGCAAACGCCCGGCTGGGTTGTAGTTTCCGAAGATGACGTCGGCGATGGCGTTGCCGCCTTGCTCGCCAGGGTAGAATGCCGTGAGCAGGGCGTTTGCCGATGCGTTGGCTGTGTTCTTCAGATATGGACGTCCTTCGATGTAGATGATAATCAATGGTTTGTGAAGATTTGCTATTTCTTTTATCAGGTCTTCTTGCAAGCCTGAGAGCTCCAACGAGACGCGGTCGTAGCCTTCGCCACAGTCCATGTCGGAGATGTGATCGCTGACGAGAGCGGCGCCAGTTTCTTCGTATGACGTCTTGAAGTCGCGGGCGCTTGAGCCTCCGACCACCAGTATTGTGACGTCGGCATATTTCGCTGCGTCGATGGCCTCGCTGAAGTCGGCATCTTGCGTGTCACGGATGGAGCATCCCTTGGCGTAAACGATCTTAGTGTCGGCACTGGCGCGATTTCTGATGCCTTCTAATACGGTGACGACGTCGTCTGGATCCTGCGGCGCGGTGTAGTCACCCAACTGGTTGTAGGTGTTGTCGGCATTAGGTCCGATGACGGCAATTTTTTTGATATCTTTCGACAGAGGAAGAATGCCGTCGTTTTTTAGCAAAACGATAGATTTTCTTGATGTTTCTAAACTCAATGATTCGTTATTTTTGGTATCTGGCACCTCGATATACGGGTTGTCAAACAGTCCGATTTCGTATTTGAAACGCAGTACGCGCCGCACGGCGTCGTCGATTTGAAGGGACGTGGCGCGCCGCGTCCTTACAAGGTTTTTAAGATAAACCCTATAATTTGATGCGCCCAGGTCGATGTCAACGCCTGCATTCAATGCCTGTGCCGTCGCCTCGGTCTGGTCTTTTGCCGTCCTGTGAGTGCTGTGCAGCGCCCAGATGCTGCCTAGGTCGGAGAACACTATGCCTTTGAATCCCCACTGCTCGCGGAGGATGTCTTTAAGGAGGTAACTGTTTGACGTACAAGGTGTTCCGTCGATGGCGTTGTATGATGTCATGATGCTCTTGGCGCCGTTTTTCACAACGATCTCGAAGTTGGAGATATAGTCCGACGCCAGCATGTTTGGTCCCGTCATCGAGGCGGCGCCGTTGTGCCCGCCTTCAGGGATGCCGTATGCCGCGAAGTGTTTCACCGTCGCCGCCAGATGGTTCTGCATGCCTCTCACGACGGCGCCGCCGAGGGTTCCCGACAGGTAAGGGTCTTCACCAAATGTCTCTTCCACACGCGACCAGCGTGGGTCTCGTGCTATATCTATCACCGGTCCGAACGCAAACTGAGCGCCTCGGCCTGCGGCCTCGGCGCCAATGGCGTCACCTACTTTATATAATAACTCCTCGTCCCATGTCGCCGCGAGCCCGAGACCGGTTGGATACACCGTGGCGCCCACAGCCATGAGGCCATGCGGACACTCCTCAGCCCAGTAGATCGGGATGCCGAGGCGCGTGTTTTCTACCGCATAACGCTGCATCTCGTTGAACTTCGAGGCCGATTCTCTCGCATCAAGACCTGTCTCGAGAGTCTTCCGCGACCATGGGTCAGCACGCTGCACCGCCCAGAAACCACCAACAGGCAGGGTGTCCATCAAACGATGATACGCCTCGTCATCGAGCGAAAAGCCTATCGGACAACATAGCTGCCCGATTTTTTCCTCTAAAGTCATCTGACTCAATAAGTTATCGACTTTTTTATCAATATCATCACGCTTCGGCGACGAACACGACACCAACAAAAACAGCGTTATTATGGCAAAATTTCTCATTTTCATACTACAAAATTACAAATAAAATCTTCACATATTAAAAAAAAATGTACCTTTGCAGACTTTTAAAAGATTAATCATTAAAAATTATAAGATGAAAAAATTAATGTTCGTAATGCTTCTGTCTATGATGAGTCTTTTGATGACGGCTCAGACAGTAGAGATGACTTATCACTTTGATAATCCGAAAGTTACAGAATTTCGCGGCTATCAGCAAATCGGTTTCGATGGCTGTATGCAGACCGCTATAGCTGGTAATCCTTCCTTGCCATATCAGATGGTCAGCCTGATGCTGCCACAAGGCACTGAAGCGGAGTCAATCGAAGTCGAACTCTCTGATTTTCAAGAGATTAAAGGAAATGTCAACCTTTTCCCTTATCAGCCTTCAAGAACCGTTGGCGATAATGTGGTAAGAGATCTGATAGTTAATGAAGATGTTTATGCTTCAAAAAGTGTGTATCCTGCCGAGAATCACGGCGTTGTGACAACACAATACAAAAATGGATACGGCTTTGCATTAGCTTCATTCACTCCTGTGCAATATATCCCTTCGGAAGGCAGGGTGATGTATGCTAAAAGTGCAAAAGTGCGTGTAAACACTAAGGCTTCTAAGGTCAGCCATGACGATATGCTTTGGGGTACACAAGAGGTGAAAAACAGCGTGAAGCGTCTTGCACAGAACCCAGAGATGGTGGATAATTATCAGACAAAAGGTCGTGAAGTGACAGCTTATGACCTGCTTATCATCACAAGTTCGGAGTATGTCAGTGGCTACACCGAATATTGCAATTATTACAACAGCATCGGTCTGCGTAACAGAATCGTCGCAGTGTCAGATATTTACTCTCAGATGACGGGCAACGACAACCAGGACAAGATCCGTAATTACATCATCCAGGAATACCAGACCAACGGTATCATGATGGTGGTTTTGGGTGGCGATATCAATATCGTTCCTCACCGCGGTTTCTATTGCTATGTAACATCGGGTGGCGGCGACCAGGAGAGCAATACAATTCCTGCCGACCTCTATTATTCAGGTCTTGACGGCACTTGGAACGACAATGGCAACAACCGCTATGGTGAGCCAGGCGAAGACGACCTCTATCCGGAGATAGGTATCAGTCGTATGCCGTTCCAGACTGCCACGGAGTTACAGAATATAATTCATAAGACCTTGTCATATCAGCAGACCCCGGTCCTCGGCGAGTTCCATAAGGTGTGTTTCGGCGGAGAGAATCTCTATAACAACCCGGTCACAAACGGCTCTGATTATCTGGAGCTGCTCATAGGCACACATGACGACAACGGATATACCACTACGGGTTATCCTGCAACATACAACTTCACTAAGTTATATGATGAAGAGGGCAACTGGAGCGCTTCGGGCTTCCGCAACGCCATCAACGCTGGCACGAGTTATGTGCATCACGTGGGCCACGCCAACACTAATTACGTGGCCGGCTGGTATGGCATCTCCAACAGCGATTTCTCTAACCTCAACGGCACAACCCATAACTACACCTTCTTCCATACTCATGGTTGCGACTGCGGCGCTTTCGATGAGAACTGTATCCTCGAAGACATGGTCACCATGCAGAATTTCGCCGTCGCCGTCATCGGCAACTCGCGTTACGGCTGGTTCAATGAGGGTCAGACCGAAGGTCCAGCCCCGCACCTGCAGCGTGAGATGACCGACGCACAGTGGAACGACCGCATCGGACTGCTTGGCAACGCCATCTCGGAAGGCAAATGCGCAACGGCACCATGGGTGACAGCTCCAGGACAGTGGGAGGAAGGCGCTCTGCGTTGGAACTTCTACGACTTGAACGTACTCGGCGACGGCGCCGTCAACGTGTGGCTCGACGAGCCGTTTACAGCTATGGTGGAGACCCCATCACAGTTGGTCGTAGGCACACAGTCATTCGAAGTCACCGTGACCGACCCTAACAGCAACGGACTGAAGAACTACCGCTGTCTGCTTTATATGGATGACGAAGTCATAGCAATGGGCGTTACCGATGAGAACGGCGTGGCAGAAATCAACATCGACGGCGGTCTGCAGAACGTAGGCAACATGATAATGAAGGTGACAGGCGTGAACTCATATCCTCAGGATGTTGAGATAATGGCTGTGCCAAGCACCACCCCATACGTGGTTTATGAAAGCTATGAACTCAATGGCGGCAGCCAGATGGAGTTTGGCGGTGACTATTCATTTGATATGGTGTTGGAAAACGTCGGCAGCGTTGACGCAAGCAACGTGACTGCCACCATCTCCTGCGAGAGTGAGTATGTGACAATAAGCCAGCCAACAGCCAACATCGGTAATATGGCAGGACATGCGACGATTACCCTTGACAATGCCTTCGCCTTCACGGTGAGTGACAACGTGCCTAACAACACCATGGTCCGTTTCAACATTGTCTGCACCGACGGCACCGACACATGGGAGAGCCACTTCGATGCCAGGATTTATGCTCCTGAAATAGAATTTGTCGCAGCATTGCTTGAGACGCCATCCGGACAGGCTTTGAACCCTGGCGGCAGCGGAATAGTACATTTTACATGGAGAAACAACGGCGGCGCCGACATGCCGACGGCAACATTTGTGGTGTTCAACGGCCACGATGTGATAAATATTCCAACAACTGAATGGGACTTCGGAACTATCGTGGCAGGTGGGGAGTTTACCGCCGACATGGACTTCACGTTGAGCGACGAGGCTCAAGTGGGTGCTTTGTATCAGCTGAGCATCGCCGCATACTATGACGAGAATTATACTTGTCACGAGACCTATTATATCCAGGTCGGACAGACGATGGAAGGCTTTGAGACAGGCGACTTGAGCGCTTACAACTGGTCTTATCCGAGCATCATTTACGCTTGGGAGGTGACCACACAGAACCCTTACGAAGGACAGTATTGCGCCAAATCGACGAACATTTCGGACAGTGAGACATCATCGTTGTATATCAACGTGATGACGGAAAGCGAGTGCGAGATGAGTTTCTATTATAAGGTATCATCGGAAGGCGGCTGGGACAAGATGTTCTTCAAGATCGACGGCACAGCAAGGGGCGAATGGTCAGGCGAAGTGGCTTGGACACAGGCCGTATTTACCCTGACACCTGGCACCCATGAACTCAGATGGGAGTATACTAAAGACTATTCAGTGTCGAGCGGCCAAGACTGCGCATGGATCGACAACGTGGTGTTCCCGCCTACAACCATCATCACCGACGTGAACGAAGTCGTTGAGAGACATGGTGTCATAGTTTATCCTAATCCAGCCAACGATGTCTTGAATGTCGATTTAGGTGAAGAGATGTCGGATGTTGTCATCTACAACAGCCTCGGACAGGAGATCAGACGCATGGAAAACGCCTCTGGCACCGTTCAGGTTAATTTGGAAGGCATGAGTGCCGGCATGTATTTCGTGAGAACTGATGGCGCAATCACCAAGGTGATAAAAAGATAACAGTCGTCATTAACGAAAAAAATACGACTATAAAACACTGTAGGGACGTGGCACACCACGTCCCTTTTTTATTTTTAAAATTTTTTTGTCGGGCATATTAAAAAATGTTGTAATTTTGCAGCCGATTTTGGAAAACAACAAAAGTATTGATAAATAATAACTTAAAACAAATGAAAAAACAAAAAACATTAAAAGCTTTAGTGCTCACGGCGGTTATGGC
>CAJOCJ010000006.1:2054-133115 GCA_905236635.1 uncultured Bacteroidales bacterium | reverse complement strand
TTTCGGCGTTGACACACGTTCAGTGCGTTTCCCAGGTTTGATTTCGAACCTGACATTGCCTGGCGGCGGCACCACCGACTACGCTGTCGAGATTTACTACGCAGCCGTGAAGGGCGAGAAGTTCTACTGCCCTATCAGCAAAGGCACCTACATGGACATGATGTACATGCCTGACGCTTTGGATGCCATGGTCGATATAATGGAGGCTGACCCTAAGAAGCTGGTGCACCGCAACTCATTCAACGTCACTGCAATGAGCTTCGACCCAGAGATCATCTACAACGCCATCAAGAAGTACTATCCGAAGTTCGAGATGGAGTACAAATTCGATCCTATCCGTCAGGCTATCGCCGACAGCTGGCCTAACAAGATGGATGACAGCTGCGCCCGTGCTGAGTGGGGCTGGAACCCGAAGTACGACCTCGACAAGATGACAGTCGATATGATTGAGACGCTGAAGAAGAAACTTCTGAAATAACGGCTAACATTGAGATAAAGGAGAATCGCAAGGTTCTCCTTTATTGTATAGATAACGATTATGACCTCACTCCTACCATTATTCCTCTTGACAATCGGCTTCGTGGCGCTGATTTTGGGTGCAAACTGGCTGGTGAATAGTGCCACTTCCATTGGCGTAAAGGCCAAGCTGTCGCCGCTCATCATCGGCTTGACGATAGTGGCATTCGGCACATCACTGCCAGAGATGATTGTCAACGTGTTTGCATGCATCAAAGGAAGTCCAGGACTGGCAATTGGCAACATCATCGGGAGTAATACAATGAACATCCTGCTCATTTTGGGAGTGAGTTCAATGATTTTTCCCATTGATGTGAGTCGCATTTCAATAAGAAGAGACATCCCGGCAGGTTTCCTAGCGACAGCGGCTATCACATTGATGGCCAACGATTACTTCATAGGCAACTCCATGACGATAAACTGGATTGAAGGTCTGGCGCTTATTCTGTTTGGATTCGGGTATCTTTATCTTACATTCAAACAAGGAGGCAGTGAGGAATTCACCGAAGGTCAGGAATCTATGCCATGGGGAAAGACCATCTTAGAACTCGTGTTCGGCATAATCGGCCTTTACATCGGCGGCGAACTCGTCTCGCGTAACGCCAGCATCCTTGCAATAAACTGGGGCATGAGCGAGAGCACGGTGGGGCTCACCGTCGTCGCGACAGCCACTTCCCTACCCGAGCTCATCACTTCAATAGTGGCGGCATTAAAAAAGAACTCCAGCATCGCCATAGGTAACGTGCTGGGGTCCAATATCTTAAACATCTTTATGGTGCTCGGCATCAGCTCGCTCATCACACCTCTGCCATTCGACACGAAGATGAATCAGCAACTGCTGATACTATTCGCAGCCAACGCTATTATGCTAACTGTCGTTTTTACAGGAAAAGGCAGGAAAATATCGCGTTTCGAGGGTCTTATCCTCACTTTGGGCTATGTGGCGTTTATGCTATTCAGCCTCTACAACTAAAACATTATCGTTCTTCAGACGCACCTTCAGCCAGCGTTCGATCTGGTTGCAAAGGTCAGCATCCATCTTACCATCATAGGTGATGAAAGCCACAATCTGTTCTGATATTGAATCATTCTCCACAGCGACCGATGAGCCACGGGTGATGCTCACATTGGTAATCTGTGGATGCTGTGCAAACAACTCCTGTGCCACCGACTGCACCGGAATCTCATTTTCTCGATAGTTTACGAGTTGTGAATTCAACTTGACAATACTGTCGTTCAATGCCTTGATCTGCCTGTCGGTATGCTCATAGACGCTCTTCATTATCTCTGTTTCGGAGATATCTTTCCTCATAATGGTAGCGTCTTCGTGAATCCGAATCTGACCACGCATGATGCCGTACGTCTCGGCGTCGGTGTATATTTTTTCTCTCAAATCGTCGGTCAAATTTTCGCCTGCAATAAACAAATCGATGGTTTGCGATTTTCGGGAATAGTTCGCTTTATAGTCGTAGATAAAGCTCTTACCCATGTTTTTGTTGTTCTTCACGAGAGTCGAGGCGTTGATCTTGAAGTTATTCTCCTTCACCACATTGAAAGCGGTGATGATACTTGGTACCAACACAACGATCATTATCACTGCGTACCAGCCTTTCGACAGACGCTGATGGTTCTCGTCGGCCTTCTCCACTGCCGGGAACTTGAACAGCTTCACGCCGATGAATGTCGCAAGAGCAATGAAAATAGTATTTATAAGGAAGAGATATAACGCTCCGAAGATATACACCAACTTAAGCTCTGAGATACCATAACCGATGGTACAGAGTGGAGGCATGAGGGCTGTAGCGATGGCAACACCCGATATCACGGTACCTTTCTCCTTGCGGGATGTCTCGATGATACCAGCAAAACCGCCAAACAAGGCTATCAGCACGTCATAAATTGTCGGATTAGTACGTGCCAGCAACTCCGACTGATACTCAAGGTTGAGAGGGCTCAGCAGGAAGAACAACGACGATGCTATGATACTGATTAGCACCATGATGGCGAAGTTCTTCAGAGAGTCTTTCAGCAGCTGGCCGTCTTCGGTGCCGAGGCCGAGACCCAGTCCCAAGATAGGACCCATGACAGGCGAAATCAACATGGCGCCGATGATGACCGGAATGGAGTTGACATTCAGACCTACCGAAGCGATGATGATGGCACACGCCAAAATAATGACATTAGGGCCTTTAAATGCAATACCATTTCGAATTGTGGTATCAGCAGTCTGATAATCGACGTTCTCCCTGATATTGACGAGAGCCACTAATCTTCTTACGTATTTATTCATAATCTTAATCTTTTAAAACCTCATTTTACCCAAATCTGAGTACGCCCAATCCATCCATATCTGTCGAGGGAGCCCCTGACTTCCAAAGTGTTATTCTTGGCGTTATATGAGATTTTTCCGTAATAAGTCTTGTTCTCGTGAGGCTCGAAAAGCGTTCCACCTACCAACTTGCCGTCTTCCAACTTAAAATCCTTGATCAAAACCATTCCAATATACTGAGGATCATGGAGTTCCTTACCTTTATCATAAACGTGTGTGGTCTTTCCGTAATAAAGTCCATTATCGCCTTTATAAAACAAAATGACACCCTCCGTCTCGCCAGTCTTGTCGTTAACAGTGCGCCATTCGCCCAAGATCTTATCAATCTGGGCATTGGAAATCAACGCTATTGCGAAAAACAGCACTGTCAGAAATAACTTTTTCATCTTAAAAATTTTTGCAAAAATAACTATTTTTTGTCAAATAGCAATCTTTCTATCACAACAGGGAAGTTTTCTTGTTCCAAGACATGGATCTTCGCTGCCACATCGTCGGGGGTGTCGGATGGCGAAAGTGCCACTGTTTTCTGGAAGATGATGTCGCCGCTGTCGTATTTCTCGTTGACGTAATGTATCGTGATGCCCGACTCTTTCTCATGTGCCGCCACCACCGCTTCATGGACGTGATGCCCATAGAACCCCTTGCCGCCGTATTTTGGCAGCAATGCCGGATGAATGTTGATGATTTTATTCGGGAAAGCGTCGATGAGATTCTGCGGGATGAGCCACAGAAATCCTGCTAAGACGATGAGATCTATGTCAAGAGATTTCATTCTCTCAACAAACAAATCGCTGGTAAAATAAGCCTTATCGACCGACAACAGTGGTATTCCGAGGTTCTTCGCACGTTGGTTGGCATAGGCCTCCTTGTTGTTACTCACTACGCAGGCAATCTCCACCTCGGGGTTGGGGGCGAAGTATTCAGCTATCCGCTGCAGGTTGGTGCCGCCTCCCGACACAAAAACCGCTAACCTCTTCATTATCAATCAACGTTGTCATGAAGGAACGAGTTCTCCTCACGAAGTCCCGACTCCTTGTTAACAGAGTAATGTGATATCTCGTTATCGTCTTTTGCGATGTTCATTCCCATGCGAGCGTATGCCGGAATATTCTCCAAGTTCTCAAGGTTAGCCTGATTTCTAAAGTCGGTGTTGAATGACATGAAACGCTGGCGACGAAGCATCTCTTTCTGGTCGAGTTGTTTTGTTTCGACTGGCTTCGTCTCTATCTTCATCATCGTAACTCCCTGGGTATCAGACATATTTTTAAAACCTGGGACATCGACATCGTCGTCGTCAGATGAGAACGGGTTGTCGAATTTCTTTATCGACGTACCTGATGTCTCTGTAGTATGAGTGTCATCCGGACTGATTCTCCTAACGGAGATGCCGCTGTCACCGCTAAAATCCTCGACATCATCGTCTTTTTTATCGTTCGTTGGAGTCTCTTCGTCATCGTATAGTGTATGACGTGTCACACGTGGTGTGTCGTCCGGTTCGATCTTCATCGGAGCTTCCTCTTGTTCAGTCTGTTGCTCTTCTTCGAAGTCGGCAGGGGCGATAATAATTGGCTGGTTGCGTTCGAGTTCCTTTGCCGGGTCTTTTATCTTGTTATCTTCAAAAGACACTCTATGAATCTCTTTCTTGTCTTCAGGCACATCGCCAAAGCCAGTGGCGATGAGTGTCACGCGGAGTCCGTCTTCAAGAGTCATATCTTCGCCGTTGCCCCAGATGATCTCTGCGACCTTACCGGTAGCTTCCTGTACATATTCGTTGATCTCGGTCACCTCGTCGAGCTTCACTTCTTCTGTACCCGAGGTGATGTAAACGAGGATATTCTTTGCTCCTGTGATGTCGGAATCGTCGAGAAGTGGCGAGTGTACTGCCTCTTCCACGGCGCGCAGAGCTCTGTCTTCGCCCACAGCATATCCCGAGCCCATGATGGCTTTTCCGCTGTCGCGCATCACGTTATTGACATCTTCGAAGTCCACGTTGACGTAGCCTGTCACAGTGATGATCTCAGCGATACCCTTGGCGGCTATCTTCAACACGTCGTCGGCCTTCTTGAATGCCTCGGTGAGCTTCATATCGCCGTATTCCTCACGGAGTTTGTCGTTGCTTATCACGAGAAGTGCGTCGACCTGTTTGCGCAGTTCAGCGATACCTTCTGCTGCCTGTTGCTGACGGCGTTTGCCTTCAAAGCTGAATGGCAGTGTCACGATACCCACTGTAAGGATGCCAAGTTCCTTTGCTATCTTTGCCACTACAGGGGCGGCTCCTGTGCCTGTACCGCCACCCATACCAGCTGTGATAAACAGCATCTTGGTGTCACCTTCTAGTGCCTCGCGGATCTTGCCTTCCGTCTGCTCCGCTGCTTTACGTCCTTCAGCGGGAACGTTGCCTGCTCCCAAGACCTTGTCGCCTATATGAAGTTTGTTCTCAACAGGGCTTTTCTGAAGGGCCTGGTCGTCGGTGTTACAAAGGATGAAGTCAACACCGGTGATGCCTTCCGAAAACATGTGAGTGACAGCGTTGCTACCGCCACCGCCTACACCCATAACCTTGATAATATTAGGTCTTACCTCTGGTTCGTCGAATCTTACTATGTCTGTCATACTATCTTTATTGTTTTAGTTGTTAACATTGTCATTGTCTATTTCATCGTCTTTAAGGAATTTTTCTCCAAATCCAGTGATGATTTTCTTCCACCATGGATTGCCGTCTCCGTTGCCATCAGTGCCTTTTTCACCATCATTCTTGCCTTCACTCTTCTTATCTGATTTCTTCGGGTCGAGAATAGCAGGAGTATCATCAACGATAGGCTCGTTGCTTCCTTTTGTTTGCCCATGTCTCAAGGCGTGTTCATAGCGTGCTATACCCTCGATGACGAGGCCCACGCCTGTCGAATACATAGGACTCGCGAGCTCTCCGGCCGTGTCGTTGGTGAGATATTCGTTAGGATAACCGATACGCACTTCGAGGCCGGTCTTGAACGCCGCCAGCTGCTGAATATGTTTCATCATCGCGCCACCGCCCGTGAGCACTATGCCCGCAATGAGCTTATGCTCGCTGTTGACCTTCTGTATCTCCATGTTCACGACGTCGAAGATCTCTGTCAGACGAGCCTGGATGATTTGGGCGAGGTTCTTAAACGATATCTCTTTCGGCTCGCGGCCGCGGATTCCTGGGATTGAGACGACTTCGTCGTCGCGGTTCTCGCTAGCCACCGCCGAGCCGAACTTCACCTTTATCTCTTCCGCATGTTTCTTGATGATAGAGCAGCCCTGACGGATGTCGTCGGTGATGACGTTGCCGCCAAACGGGATGACTGCCGTGTGGTAGATGATGTTATCGTAGAAGATGGCGATGTCGGTGGTGCCGCCGCCGATATCGACGAGTGCCACACCAGCTTCTTTCTCTTCCTCGCCGAGGACAGCCTCCGCCGAGGCGATAGGCTCGAGAATCATGTGATCCATCTCGAGACCAGCCTGCTTGATACATGTCATGATGTTGCGTGCCGCCGACACCTGACCGATGATGACATGGAAGTTAGCCTCCAGCTTGTTGCCAAGCATGCCCTTCGGATGACGGATGCCCATCTCGTCGTCGACGATATATTCCTGAGGTATGACGTCGATAATCTCCTCGCCCGGTGTCATGCCGAGTTTGAAGACATCCTGACGAAGCTTTTCGATTTCTTCCTCCGTGATCTCCACATTAGGGTTGTCACGCATCAACACACCGCGATGCTGCACGCTGCGGATGTGATGGCCGGCAATACCGACATTGACAGTCTTGATGTCGACATTCGACTGCTCAGATGCCTGATCTACAGCCCTTCTGATAGCATTGACGGTCTCCTCAATATTGAAAACCATACCACGTTTAACACCTGTCGATTCCGTCTTACCATAACCACGGATGACAATCTTTCCATTCTCAACTTTTTCGCCGACGAAGCAGGCGATCTTTGTAGTGCCGATATCAAGGCCTACGATATACACAGGATTACTCATTTCTTTTTGTTTTTATTTCTCGTACAAACAACTTGATTTTCAAAATTAAAATTGATTTTATTATAGTCCTTCAAATCTGGAGAACCTTGCATTCGCTCAAAGAAATACTGGAGATTACGCAGTTTCAGGTCGACATTGCTGTCGCTGCCTAGAATCACTCTCATATCGACATTGTTCATCACCAGCTCGTATTCTTTTCCATCGAAATACACCTGCTTGACGCAACAATTGGTATATGGATTTCTTTGAACTCTCTTCATTACATCATAAATCTTCGGCAGGTCGGTAGAACGATACAGACTGTCGTAGATAGTCGCCGAATGTCTTGTTATCGCTGCGAAATCCAGGTTTCCGCTACCTATCAGAAGATGCAGAGGATATGTCGACTTCACTGGGAACACCCTTCCGTCTTCATCGAGATACACCGACTGCCCTTTCTTATTAAAGATTCGCATAATCGGCTGACACTCAACGATTTTCACAACCAACACCTCATCAAGAGTGATATTTGCATCGGTATAGATGGCCCACGGAATAGTATTGAGATATTTCCTGACATCGTCAATTGGGATCTTCGTCACATCATTATTATTTATCGTATCACAAATTTTAATAATGTTATCATAGACCTCAATACTATCAATAAATCCTTGATTATCAGTGCGATATAGTGCCACTTCAACACTCTTAAGAGAATGCTCGACATGATCTTGGCGGGTAAAATACCACAAGCAGCCAATCGCTCCGATTGTCAAGACCCATACCGTTATTTTCAAAAATTTCTTCATTCTCCTAATAACTTTTCAATTTGTGGCACAAAACGGTCGATGTCACCCGCTCCCACCGTCATAATCAATTCAGGATCAATACCTTTTATAATATTAAGCAGCTCTTCTTTTGAGCACAACATCTTATCTTTCGATGTTATCTTTTCCAGAAGCGCCGACGATGTCACGCCTGGTATCGGCAGTTCACGGGCCGGATAGATGTCGAGCAGTATCACCCTGTCGGCTAGCGACAGGCTCTCCGCAAAGCCGTCCATAAAGTCGCGGGTTCTCGTGAAGAGATGCGGTTGAAACACCACCGTCAGTTCCTTCCCGCGGTAGGCATTACGCGCTGCCGTCAACGCCGCCTTGATCTCCTCAGGATGGTGAGCGTAGTCGTCGACGTAGATGTGTTTCTCGTTCTTGACACGGATGTCGAACCTGCGTTGCACACCTTTGAAAGAAGCGAGGCCACGGCGAATGTCGTCTTCGCTCACGCCGATGTGCGAGCACATTATGATTGCCGCGAGGGCGTTCTGTACGTTGTGGTTGCCATAAAGACTCATCCTCAACGAACTCATAGAGTTCTGAGTGCTCACGTTGCTCACCAGATCGAAACAGGTCTCGCCGTCAACAACTTTTATATTCTCAGCGAGCACATCGGCGTTCGCCAAGCCGTAGGTGATGTGTTTTCTCGTCGTATCAAGTGGCAAGGCGGCGTGATAAATCACAAGTCCGTCAGGGTCAGACTTGTCGACAAACTCGTTGAAGCTTGCCCTGAGATGCTGATAGTCGCCATAGATGTCGAGGTGGTCGGCATCCATGGAGGTGACGATGCTGACATATGGCGACAGCTGCAGAAACGAGTGATCGAACTCGTCGGCTTCCATCACCACATAGTCATCGTGCTCCTCTCCTATCACTACATTGCTGTCGATGTTCCTCGCTATCCCACCAATAAATGCTGATAGTTTCACGCCGGCGGTCATGAGGATATGCGTCACCAGAGCCGTCGTCGTGGTCTTGCCGTGTGTGCCTGCTATAGCGAGCGACTTATGCTCTTTCGATATCATGCCAAGCACCTCGGCACGTTTAATTATCTTCACGCCTTTCTCGCGTAAATAATTCAGTTCCAACAAGGTAGATGGAATAGCAGGTGTCATCACTACGTAGTCGATATCCTCAGGTATCAGTGATGGGTCATCGGTATAATGCACGCTGATGCCTTCGCTCTCCAGACGTTTCGTCAGAGGCGACGGTGTGCGGTCGTAGCCGGCCACAGCGCAGCCCTTAGCCTTGAAATATCTCGCCAAGGCGCTCATCCCGATGCCACCGATACCTAAGAAATACAACATACCTTATCTATTTCATTTACAATGTCTTCCGCAGCGTTAGGTCTTGCAAATTTAGCAATATTTTCCTCCATCCTGCGTATTTTTTTTTCGTCTTTCAACAGGTCGAACACAGCCGGGATGAGTTTCTCCGACGTCTCGTCGTTATGCACCATCATCGCGGCGTCTTTCTCCACCAGACTCTGTGCGTTCTTGGTCTGATGGTCTTCGGCGGCCGTCGGGAGCGGCACGAATATCACCGCTTTCTTCACCAGCGACAGCTCTGAAATCGACATGGCTCCGGCGCGTGAGATGACCACGTTGGCGCATCCGTATGCGAGGTCCATCCTGTCAATGAACACCGTGGCTTTCACCCTGTCTTCAAGGCCGAGATCCGTTATCTCTTTCTGTGCCTGTTCAATATAATGTTTTCCTGTCTGCCAAATCAGTTGATAATCAACGTCTTTAAACATTGCGAGCTTTGCCGATATGCCTTTGTTGATACCCAGGGCGCCCTGGCTGCCGCCGACGAGAAGGATGATAGGTTTCTCAGGATCCAACCCGAAAAACTTGGCACCTTCCTCACGTTTGCCTTCCACCGACACCACGTTGTTTCTCAGAGGGTTACCCGTCAACACTATCTTGTCTTTCGGGAACCAACGGTCCATGTTCTCGTACGCCACACAGATCTTCGCTGCCTTAGGAGCCACAATCTTGTTGGTGACGCCCGGGAAGGAGTTCTGTTCTTGTATTATCACAGGGACACCGAGAGAAGTGGCTTTACGCATAGTAGGGCCGCTGGCGAATCCGCCGACGCCTACAACCGCATCAGGCTTGAAACGTTTCACTATCTTACGAGCCTTGATGAGGCTGCTTATCAGCTTGAACGGGAAACTCAGGTTATCGAGCGACAGCTCGCGTTTAAACCCGCTAATCCACAGTCCTTCAATAGGATAGCCCGCCTTAGGCACACGCTCCATCTCCATCCTGCCCTTTGCTCCGACGAACAAAATCTCGGTATCGGGATGACGGCGTTTGTAGGCGTCGGCGATGGCTATCGCTGGGAAGATATGTCCTCCCGTGCCTCCTCCGCTAACTATCAGCCTCGGTGACCTCGGCGTCTGCGACTTCGATTTCTGAGTCTCTTTCATCGTTGTTATTTTTATTTATACCTTTCGAAACACTAATAATTATTCCCAATGACAATCCTGTAAACATCAGCGAGGTGCCGCCCATGCTCACAAAAGGCAGCGGCTGACCTGTCACAGGCAGCAAGCCCACGGCGACTCCCATGTTCAGCATCGCCTGAAACACCAGGCTGAATGCCAGTCCCATGGCGAGGAGGCCTCCATACGACTGTGGAGCCCGTATCATGATACGAGTGGCGCGGAACAGCAGCACGAGGTAGAGTATCAGCACGAAAGCGCCGCCCACCAAGCCGTATTCCTCCACTATTATAGCATAGATAAAGTCAGAATATGAGTGCTGCAGGATGTTACGTTGTGTGCTCTTTCCAGGACCTTTGCCTAAGACACTGCCGCCAGCGACGGCAATCTTGGCTTGTAACACCTGGTTGAACTTGTCTTCCTGCTCCTCTTCTTCCTGTCCGCCTCCCATGAAACGTTCCACACGTGCTAGCCATGTCCTGCTTCGGTTGGTGTCCTTCGCATCGGCAGGTTTTATTGCCAGAAGCACCAGCAATGCAATGGCACCCGCCACCACGACAGCACCCACAAACCCGAAGATATATTTCAGTTTAATCCTACCTAAAAACATCACGACAAGACAGGTCACAAACAGCATCGCGGCCGTTGAGAAGTTGTTTTTAAAGATAAGTCCGACAGTAACCAAAATCGGGAGCATAACCCATTTTATTAGCTCTTTGATGTTGTCCATACTATCTCGTCGCACCGTAAGGACACGTGCAAGATATCCGACAATAGCCACCTTCGCCAAGTCACTTGTCTGGAACGTCATGCCCAAGATCTCGATGCCTCGTTGTGCGTTGTTGACATATTTTCCCAAAAACATCGTAAACAACAGCAACGGAATTGAAATCCAGAAGAAAAACACCAACACTTTCGAATATATCTTATATTTGATATTCGCAGCGATAATCATAGCCACAATGCCAAACATCACCGTCACAAAATGACGGAAAAGGATGTAGGTGTTGTTCTGATTTCTTCTGTTTGCCAGTTGCTCCGAAGAGGTATAAACGACAAGCAAAGATATCAAGATAAGGAACAACGTCACTATCCAGATGATTTTGTCGCCTCTGAACAGTGCTTTGATTCTAGCTATTATCGATTCCTTACTCATAAAGAATTATTCTTTCGCCATTTTAATAAATGTCTTCTCCATTTTTCTTGTATCGAAATCTTCCGACTCACATCCTGGAGAGAAAAGAATGCTATATCCCGAGATGGCTTTGTTTGCTGCCATCCTCATTGCATCCTCCATATTTTCAGCTTTCAAAACCCCATCACGGACGAGGCATCCCAACGACGAGCGTATCGGATCCATGTTGTCGCCGAGACAGATGATAGTCTTGACATGCTGACGGACGACGGATATCATCTCTTCGTAATCTTCGTTGCCAGCCAATGCTATCCATACCACCGGCTCGTTGACGTTCTCTATTGAGAACCATGTTGCCGAGAGGCTCTTCGCCGCGCTGTCGTTGATATATTTCACGCCGTTGCGCATCGTCACAAACTCGTTTCTGTGTTTGATGTGCTCACAATCGACGAAGCTGTTCTTCAGGTTCTCGTTGCGGGCGTTACAGATGTTCTGATTTATCGCGATAGTGTAAATCTCTTTTCTTCTTCCCTGTTTTGCAAGCTGTTCTAATGTCATAATTCTCTGCGTTTTATTTATTTTTCGTTAAATGCGTTTTCAAGTTCTTCTCTGTCGTCGAAATGATGTTTCACTCCTTTCACGTCCTGATATGTCTCATGGCCTTTGCCTGCCACGAGGATGATGTCGCCTTTCTTTGCCAGCGCCACTGCTGTGCGGATCGCCTCATGACGGTCGGTGATACACAGCACTTTGTTATAACACTCGCCTGGCACGCCGGCTTTCATCTGGCGTATTATCTCTTCCGGCTCTTCGAAGCGCGGGTTGTCGCTGGTGATGATGAGCCTGTCGGAGAGACGCACTGCTGCCGCCGCCATCTTAGGCCGTTTGTCAGAGTCGCGGTTGCCGCCTGCCCCTGCCACGGTGATGAGCGTCTCGTTATGCGTGCGTATCTCGTTGATGGTCGAGAGCACGTTCTCGAGAGCGTCGGGTGTGTGTGCGTAGTCGACGATGCCCACAATGCCGTCTTTCGAGTTCACCATCTGAAAACGGCCTGAGGCGCTGCGCAGTTTGCTGACCTCGCGCAGCACCTCCTCCTCGGCCATGCCGAGGCAGATGGCGGCGCCATATATCGCCAGCAGGTTGTAAGCGTTGAAACGTCCCACGAGGTATGTCGACACTGCCTTCCTGTTGATCTTCAGCTCCATGCCGTCGAAGTAACTCTCCATCACGAGGCCTTTGAAGTCGGCGTCGTGTTTGAGCGAATACGTCTTCTTCGTCGCCTTGGTGTTCTGCAGCATCACCATACCGTTCTTGTCGTCGAGGTTCGTCAGAGCGAACGCCGTCGCCGGCAGGTTGTCGAAGAACTTCTTCTTCGCGTCACGGTAGTTGGCCAGTGTCTTATGATAATCGAGATGATCCTGAGTGAGGTTGGTGAAGATGCCGCCATCGAAATGCAGACCTGCGATGCGGTCCTGGTCGATAGAATGTGAGCTCACCTCCATGAAGGCGTATTCGCATCCTGCCTCCACCATCTGTGCCAGCAAGGCGTTGAGTTCCAGCTGGTCGCCCGTGGTATGCGTCGATGGCACCACCCTAGTCCCGATGATGTTCTCTATCGTAGAGAGGAGTCCGCACATATATCCCGCATCGGTAAACAGACGATACAACAACGTCGCTATCGTCGTCTTACCGTTGGTGCCTGTCACCCCGACGAGGTGCAGCTTCTCCGAAGGCCTGCCGTAAAACTCCGACGCCGCCAGTCCCAACGCCTTAGCGCTGTTGTCGACGACGAAATACCTCACGCCTTCCGTCTGTGTCTCCGGCATCTGCTCGCACACTATCGTCTTCGCACCGTTCTCGATAGCCTTGCCAATATAGTCGTGGCCGTCGACCTGTGTGCCGCGCACCGCGAAAAACACGCTGCCATCCTGACATTTTCTCGAGTCGAAAGCCAGATCCTTCGCACCATTTATAATCTCACCAATATTCATCTATCTTTTAACTTTTATCTATTATCTTTTAACTTCAACACTATCGTCTTACCTTTCTCGAGCTTCGTCCCCGCCTTCACACTCTGGCTGTCGACGAGGCCTCGTCCGCCGAACTCCACCTTCCATCCCATCGACTCGATGAGATAGACGGCATCCATCACGTTCATGCCCTCAAGGTCAGGCACCACCTCCTCTTCCAGCTCCACGTTTTGGAATGTCACGCCACCATTGGTGGAGGCACTGACATCGACCCATTTCGTGCCGAATTCGTTGTCGACCATCCTGATGCCCGCCATCTCGCAGTAACTCACCACGTCGTCATACCAAGCCAGATGTGCCTTGGTATATCTCTCGCAGTTGGCTGGATACACACGCTTCTCGTCGGTGACGCCAAGCTCAGTGGCATACACCTTCTCCGAGATCTCTTTAAAGACTGGCGCTGACACCGACGCACCGTAGTAGCTCCTACCCATCGGGTTACTCACCACCACTATGCAGGTGTATTTCGGGTCGTCGGCAGGAAAATAACCCACAAACGAAGCGGTATAGTTTCTCTTGTTATATGCGCCGTGCTGCGAGATCTGTGCCGTACCGGTCTTGCCAGCCACCTGGAACTCGCATTTGTTCAGTGCTTTGGCCGTGCCGTTCTCCACCACGCCGCGCAGCAACTCCTGCAACGTCTTGATGGTCCTGTCAGAGGCTATCTTCTCGTTGATGACGATGGTGTCGAACGTCCTCACCACCTCATTGCCTCTACGGATCTCCTTAACAAACTGTGGCTTCACCATCTTACCGTTGTTGGCGATGGCGTTGTAGTATGTCAGCAGCGTTATAGGCGTCACCGTGAGCTCGTAACCTATCGACATCCACGGCAGCGACACCTTCGACCACAGCCTGCTGTCGGTGCTCTTGATATAAGGCTTGCCTTCACCTTTGATGTCGAGGTTCAACGGTTCGTTGATCTTCGTCTTGTAAATCAAGTCGATGAAACGCTGAGGGTTATTTCCAAATGCTTCCGTCGTGAGATAGCCGAATGCGATGTTTGACGACTCCCAGAAGCACTGTTTTATCGTAGGCGTTCCGCCGCCCACCACGTGTGAGTCGGTCATGACACGGTTATGGAAGCGCATCTTGCCGCTGGTACCCAGATTCAACACCCTGTTGATGTTGAAATTCGGGTCGTTCTCAAGCAAGGCTGTCATGGTGATGGCCTTAAACGTAGAGCCCGGCTCGACGTTCTCTGCGATGGCGAAGTTATACGACTCTTCGTATTTCTTCTTTTTCTCGTTGTAACGCAGCGACGCCATCACCTCGATGAAGCCCGAATGTACATCCATCATAATCACACAGCCCTGCTGTGCGTTGTTCTCGGCGAGACAACGGCGTAGAGCCTCTTCTGCCACGTCCTGCATCTTCGCGTCGATGGAGGTGTAGATGTCGTTGCCGTTGTGCGGAGTGACGTTCGACGACGAAGGCATGTCAATAAACCTTCCACCGTTGACACGGCGACGCACCTGCATGCCGTCATGACCTCTCAAGCATGTGTCGTATGCGCCCTCAAGACCCACCTTAACAGGGTTCAGCGTGTCGTTGAAGTTGACGTAGCCTATCACACGCATCGCGATGTCGCCATAGGGACGTTCCCTGATAAGCTGTTTCTCGGCGATGAAGCCGTTGCCTAGTTTTTCCTTGAAGATCGGGAACTTCTTGATGCGGTCGTAGTCATCCATCTTGAGGCGGCGGGCAATCCTGACATAACGTTTGTTCTTCTTGCGCGCTTCGGTAAACTTGCTCACATACTGAGCCTTGGTAGCACCTTTCAGCATTTGCGAGAGACTGTCAGATAAGGCGCCGATCTCTTTCTCAAACACATCGTCCGACACCGCCACCGGGTCGAAGTAGATATCATAAACTGGTATAGTCGTTGCAAGAAGAGTGCCGTTCTTCGAAAAGATGTTACCACGCGCCGCAGGCACCTTCACCATCCTGATGTCCATCTCCCGAGCCTTCTCCATGAGCTCCTCTCTCTCAGCGACTTGCAGAAACACAATCCTCATCACGACTGCCACTGCAAACGCTAAGACGAGCACATAAACAAGCAAAGCCCGCCAAACATCGTTAAATTTGGTATTGTCCACCCAGGATTCTCCTATTTTTGCTTTATTATAATTTTCTTAACAGGTTCAACAGTCTCCTTGATTCCCTTGTTTTTCAGCTTAGCAGCAAGCTCCGACTGTTTCGTACGTGTCGTGATCTCCGACCTTATGCTGATATATTCCACCCTTCTCTCTTCAAGAATTTGAGTTGTCTTTATGAGATCCAGTTTCATATCTTCAGCGATGTAAGTATTTGATATATAAATCATTAGCAGAAAGACGACATACAACAGAAACGGCAGCTGTTTCACCACCGACTCTTTCGAGAAGAAATCGCCTCCCAAAACGTTACTGAAAAATGAACCTTTTTTCCTTTTCATCCGCAACTATTAAACTATTAAGCTATTATGCTATTAAACTATCTCAATTCTGCTATTCTCAATTTTGCGCTGCGTGCCCTGTTGTTTCTCGCTATCTCATCTTCACTCGGCACTATAGGCTTATGCGTTATCAACTTGTAAGGCGTGTTCTGGTTACCAAAGAAATCTTTCTCTATCTCGCCATCAGCGTTGCCGCTTTTCATAAAATTCTTCACCAGCCTGTCTTCCAACGAGTGATATGACATCACCACCAGTCTTCCGCCCTGCTTTAAGACGTCGGGACACTGCGACAAAAACGCCTCCAGCACCTCCATCTCTTTGTTGACCTCAATCCTCAATGCCTGAAAAATCTGTGCCAGCACTTTGTTTTCCTGACCTTTCGGCAGATGCGACGCCACGGCGTTCTTCAGATCTGTCGTCGTCTCGATAGGCTGCATGCTTCTTGCCAAATCAATGTCTCTTGCTATCGCCATGGCATTTTTCAACTCGCCGTAACGTGAGAAAACACTGGCCAGAGCCTCCACCTCGTAGGTGTTCACTATGTTAGCCGCATCCACAGAGTCGTTCTGGTTCATACGCATGTCAAGATGACCTTCAAAACGTGTTGAGAAGCCTTTCTCCGGCGTGTCGAACTGATACGATGACACCCCCAAGTCCGCCAAGATCCCGTCCACTTTCGAGTTAGCATAAAGCTGGATGAAGTTCTTCATGTAACGGAAGTTCTGCGGTATGAAGGAGAAACGCTCGTCGTCGATGACGTTACCGGCGGCGGCGGCATCCTGGTCGAAGGCGTAGAGGTGCCCATCCTTGAGATGCTCAAGGATGGCTCTCGAATGGCCGCCGCCGCCGAACGTCACATCGACATAGATACCGTCGGGCTTGATGTTCAGGCCATCGATACACTCGCTCAACAACACAGGATTGTGGTACATATCAAAACTTTTCTACTCAAAATCAATATTTCCGAGGCGGTCCTCCAAAAGCTCGGAGAACTCCTCATCTGTCATCTGGGCGTTGCTGGCATCCATCTGCTCTTTCGCCCAAATCTGCATCCTATCAGGCAAAGAAGTGATGACAACCTCCTTCACCATCGCACATTTCTCGACAAGGTCCTTAGGGATCTGCAGACGACCGCTGCCATCCATCATCACCACCCTTGCGCCGCCGTTGATACGACGCATCATCATCAGATTTTCCTTCTTAAACGGGTTTAACCTGCCGAGTTTCTCCTGCAATTTACGCCAATCGTCCTTTCCATACACGTCCAAGCACTTCTCAAACAGACCCGGACGCAATACGAAACCCTCGTTCAGTGCATCTCCCAGTTGTTCCTTGAAACTACTAGGCAAAAGGAGCCTTCCCTTGGCGTCTAATTTGCAATAATATTCACCTATCGGATAATCCATTTGTTAACAAATTTTTCAGGTTGTAAAATTATACATTTTTTCCCACTTACTCCCACTTTTTTACAAAAAATTTTTAAAAATTTATCAACAAAGTTATCAACAGCCCAAAAAACTTATCAACAGCGACGTTTTCAACATACCACCAGACTGTCATTTCGAGCGCAGGCGAAGCCGTAGTCGAGAAATCTCATTCAATTTGTAGGAGATTTCTCCATTACCATCTCACTGCGTTCGATGTTCAGTAGAAATGACGATTTGTATGTTTATTTTTATTATTTTTGCAAAAAATTTCATTATGCAAATCAAGACGGCCACATTTTTGCAAAGCAACACCGACACCAAGAAGCTTCCGAAACCCAACAAGCCGGAATATGCCTTCATCGGGCGTTCCAACGTGGGCAAATCGTCGCTCATCAACATGCTGACAGGCAACGGCAAACTTGCGAAAGTGTCAGCGACACCAGGTAAAACCATCACTATCAACCATTTCATCATCAACGACGAATGGTATCTTGTGGATCTGCCGGGATATGGCTTCGCCAAACGCTCTCAGAAGGATCGTGAGAAATGGAAAGTGATGCTCGACGCCTATATCCTTGGCCGCCAAAACCTAGTGATGACATTCGTCTTGGTCGACAGCCGCATCGAGCCGCAGAAAATAGATTTGGAATTCATAGCGAACCTCGGCGAGAACCAGGTCCCGTTCGCCATTGTGTTTACAAAAGCTGACAAACTGAGCAACAAACAGTTGTCAGAAAACGTCGCAAACTACAAGAAAAAACTGTTGGAAGAGTGGGAAGAACTCCCCACAATGATCGTCACCTCCTCCGAGAAAAGCCTCGGAAGAGATGAGATTCTTGACTTGATCGACAAGTATAATCAGGAGTTTTATTCCTGAGCCTCAAACTTCTTCACCAGCTCCTCTGGCGACAATCCCAGGTTCTCGATGGAAGCCCTGCAACTCTCTGCAAAAGCGCCATCAGGATATTTTTCCAGATATTGCTCGTAAAGTTTCTTCGCCATGTCGAGGTTACCATATTTGGTCTCAAAAATGAACGCCTTCACAAACAAAGCCGCCTGAGTGTTAGGATAATCAGGATAATCGTTAATCAATCTGTCGATAATTGAGATGGTGCGTTGTGGCTCGTTGAGGTTCATCGACACATCCATCGCCTTGAACAAATATTCTGGGGCCATTTCATCATTCGGATTGGCATCAGCGAAATCGCAATACGCTTGTACCAGCTCACTTGCAGCCTCTGGAACAATGGCATTGTCATCGGACAAGACCTCTTTTTCCAATTTCTCGATTCTCTGCGTCGGGTCGTAACTGTTGCAACCTACGAAAAACAACGCCACTAATAATATTAAAACTAATCTCTTCATCTCTTAATTCTATTAAACTATTAAACTATCTTTTATGTTTTTTATTCGGGAAAATCATCTTATAATCCACATCGACATTACCTTCTGAAATGTTACGTAACTTATTCTTCAGCAACATCTTACGCATCGGACTGATTCTGTCGACATAGCACTTCCCTTCGAGGTGGTCGTATTCATGCTGTATGACGCGTGCCACTATGCCGTCGAACTCATCTTCGTGTTCGACAAAATTCTCATCCAGATAATTGATCAAGACCTTGCTCGGCCGCTCCACGTCCTCGCCCATGTCAGGCAGACTCAGACAGCCTTCCCTGAAAGTCCAAGACTCGCCCGAAAGCTCAATGATTTCTGGGTTGATGAACACTTTCTTCACGCCGGCTCCCTCAGGATATTTGTCCTTGAACGGGTCGCTGTCCATCACAAAAAGCCGTATTGACTTGTTGATTTGCGGAGCTGCCAATCCCACGCCATCGGTGTAATACATAGTCTCGAACATATCGGCTATAAGTTGCTGAATCTCAGCACTGTTCTCTTCAATATCTTCGGCCACATGTTTCAAAACCGGATGACCATATGCCACTACAGGTAATACCATTTCTCTATTATCTTTTAACTTTCAACTTTAAGACTACTCTAAACTTTAAACTCCAAACTCTAAACTTTAACAGACGCCATATACGACTGCAAAATTATCGTCGCGCTTATAGTATCTACGAGTTCCTTGTTCTGACGCTGCTTCTTGCCCAGACCCGCGTCAATCATGGTCTGATGCGCCATCACAGAGGTAAAACGTTCGTCGAATCGTTTTATTTCCATCTCTGGCAGAACTTTTTTCAGCTGTTTCAGAAACGGCTCGATATATTGTGCCGACTCCGAAGGGTTGTTGTGCATGTCCTTCGGCTCGCCCACCACTATCTCATCCACTTGTTCCTTCTGCACATAATCCTGAATAAAAGCTATCAAATCGCACGCCCTCACCGTCGTCAATCCGTTGGCGATGATACGCAAGGGGTCGGTCACGGCGATGCCGCAACGCTTTCTGCCATAATCAATTGCCATTATTCTGCCCATTCCTGAAAAAATTTTTGCAAAAATAATGAATTTTTTGCTGATGTATTAAAAAAATGTGTACTTTTGCACCCGCATTCCGCAATAACGGAACAGATGGTAGATGTAGCTCAGCTGGTTAGAGTACCGGATTGTGGTTCCGTGGGTCGTCGGTTCGAATCCGACCTTCTACCCTCAAACTTGAACATCTCTTAACGCTTCGTTGAGAGATGTTTTTTTATCCGTCGACTCGTTTCTCTTCTTGATTATCAACGCACAAGCCACCTGGTAGTCGCCTGCCGGGAAGTGTTTTGTAAACGTTCCAGGCACCACCACCGAGCGTGCCGGCACCACGCCTTTGTACTCTATCGGCTCGCTTCCCGTCACGTCGATGATCTTCGTCGACTGTGTGATGACGGTGTTAGCGCCTAGCACAGCCTCTTCTTCTATCCTCACGCCTTCCACCACGATACATCTCGATCCGATGAAGCAGTTGTCTTCGATGATCACCGGAGCCGCCTGCACTGGCTCAAGCACTCCGCCTATGCCCACGCCGCCGCTGAGATGCACGTTTCTGCCTATCTGTGCGCACGAGCCTACGGTAGCCCAGGTGTCGACCATAGTGCCGCCGGCGACATACGCACCTATATTAATATATGAGGGCATCAGCACCGCTCCACTCTCGACGAAAGCGCCGTAACGCACCGTCGCCGGCGGCACGACACGCACTCCTGCCTGCTCGAAGCCGCTCTTCAACGGGATCTTGTCGTAATATTCGAAGATGCCGCTCTTCGACACCTCCATGTCGTTGATAGGAAAAAACATGATGACCGCTTTCTTCAGCCATTCGTTCACAACCCATTGGCCGTCAACCTTTTCCGCTATGCGGACCTCGCCTCTGTCAAGCAGCCTCACCACCTCACGGACGGCGTCTCTCGTCTCGTTTTTCGCCAACAGCGACCTGTCGTCCCATGCTTTTTCTATGATGTCCTTCATCGTGTTCATGACAATAATTTTTGCAAAAATAATAAATTATTCCGTCATTTCGACCGAAGTGGAGAAATCTCATTTAAAAAATTTGTATTTTTGCATGAAAATAATGCCAAATGAAAAACAACGAGTTTCTCTCCCCTTCGCAGATTGCGTGGCGACGTTTCAAAAAAAACATCGCGGGCATGATCTCGTTGATTTTCATTATCTTATGCGCAGTGATGGCACTCTTCGCCTATTTCATTATCCCCGACAACACTCCCGATGCCAACACCCAGATTCTGGAAATTTCAACTCAGAAACCGGGCTTCGAAGTGGACATCTTGCTTGTCAACAAACCGACACAGGTGGAGAAAGTCGGATTCTGGCATAAACTCGCCAACGGACAGCCCTCGCCATACCTTCAGATTCCAGTTGATTCCGTGAGATTTGGCGAAAAATCTGCTATTGCTTACATCTTCAACCCAGAGCATGAAGGCGCAGTGCAGGAGGAAGTCATCGACAACAGTCTTTTGCCTGAGAATCCTGTAGTTCACCGTAAGTACTACCTTGGCACCGACCAGTTCGGACGCGACTTTTTAAGCCGCCTCGTCCTCGGCACCCGCATCAGCTTCAGTGTGGGCTTCATAGCGGTGCTGCTCTCCGTCGTCATCGGCCTCTTCATCGGGGGCCTCGGCGGCTTCTTCCGCGGACGTGTCGACGACATCACCATGTGGCTCATCAACGTGGTGTGGTCGCTACCTACATTGTTGATAGTCATAGCGATAACCTTTGCTCTCGGCAAGGGCGTGGTACAGGTTTTCATAGCCGTCGGACTTACCATGTGGGTCGAGGTGGCGCGCGTCACCAGAGGACAGATTTTGTCAATCCGCGAGACCACTTTCGTCGAGGCAGGACGCGCTCTCGGTTTCAAGAACGCGCGCATCATTATCCGGCATATCATCCCTAACATCATCAACCCGATAATAGTCATCTCGGCGGCTAACTTTGCCACTGCGATTCTCCTTGAGGCAGGCTTGAGCTTCCTTGGCATCGGCGTACAGCCTCCAATGCCGTCGTGGGGTTCGATGATCAAGGAAAACTACGCATATATCATCCTCAACGACGCATATCTCGCCATCCTCCCAGGCATCGCCATCATGCTGCTGGTGCTTGCATTCATGTTGATGGGCAACGCCTTACGCGAAGCGTTAAACGTGAAAAAATAGATTATCTGAAATCGGCGTTCCAGCATGCGTCTCTATCGCTGCCGAAACATTTCTCCTTATAGAGGTTAAACTTCAAAGCCACATACACATCGAGGCCATATGACTCGCCAACACCTATGAAATTGAAGATGTTGTGTGTTCCTATAGTCAGGAATGCCAGCCGCGCCTCCGCTCCGACAAAGATTTTCTGATAGTTGTACAGTGTCACCGGCACCGCAAAATCGAAGTAACTCGACTCATAACGCGGCTCAACCACAAGCATGGCAGCACGTCTGGCCGAGTATTTGAAGAACCTCAACGGCTGTATCCATGTGGCATTGACATAAAAGTTCTTTGTTATGCTATAATCGAACTGAAGACTTGCCGCCGTTGGCAATCCCATGAGATACCCATCTTCCGATTTAGCTTCCGACGGATCATCGTAAAACACAGAACAAAGCGTGTCCATCATCTGGTCAAACGTCTCCACCCCTTCAAGAGTCGTCACGTCGAAAAGCTTGTCTTCATCGCTCTGCAGATTATAATTCTGCGTGTTTTTAAAGAAACTGATAGCTCCCACATCCAGCAACGACGCTCCAATCCTCCAATAATAATAGTCTCTCTTGGCGGTACATGGACGTTTTACCGTAGGATGTATCTTGTCTTCTCTTTTACGGGTATATGTGACACCTATATCGAAACCGGCACCGAGTCCACTCACTATATAAGCCGGGTTGAATATTGCATCCCCGTCTTCGAATCTTGCAGAATAATCAACAGGTCCCGACATCACAGCTGTCATGTCAAGTTTATGAATCATTGCCGAGTCCCTATTCAAAATACTTTTCTCCACACGATTAAGATTCACCCCCACTCCGGCATGTCCCAACAAGCCTTTGGCAGTTACGCCGACGTCAATCTTATCCTGAAAACTTTCACGGACCACTCTGGAATATGACAAGCCGATCTCAGACCATGCCATCAGACCGATTTTAGTATTTTTAGATACAAAATTATGGCCGATGAAATCACCTTCCTCAATACCAGCCGCACCCGCTTCTGCTATCTCCCACGGGATACGCGTACCGTTAGCATAGACACGGCTATTCACAAAGAAACCCCACGCCGTCTTCCCGTTAGGGTTATACATTGCCGAAAGGATATTGAAATCAAGGGCTTCATAAACACTTTTGCGCCTTCCGTTCAAGTCGATGCCGAACTCAAATTTTTTACCGTGGATATAATAATCGGAAGTGACCCATTCTCTTCTCATAAAATTCTGATAGTCGCTGGCATGAAGATAAATAACATCGTTGTATGCAATAACACCGAGGTTTAGCCCAAAATCAGCGTAAACAAAAGATGTGGTCATAAGCGACGGGTTTATGGCACGACCGCGCGAACCCGAATAGTTTGTAGAAGTGCCAAGATACTGGGCCGAGACATCGTTGCTTATGATAAAAAAGCATGCTAAAAACAAAACAGAAAGAGCTCTCTTCATATTATTGCTGAATAATATCATTAAAGTCTGCAAAGTTAGTAAAAAAAAGTTGAATTTTATTCACTTGATAATCAAAAATTTTTGTATTTTTGCACCCTCAAAAAAATCATGCGGATGTGGCGTAATTGGTAGCCGCGCCAGACTTAGGATCTGGTTCCGTCAGGAGTATGGGTTCGAGTCCCTTCATCCGCACGAAAATATTAAATAAATTATTGATAATGAAGACATTACAGACAGCAAAAGGCGACCTTCTCGCCACAATTCAAATCGACATCGACAAAGCCGATTATGCAGAAGACGTTAAAAAAGAATTGAAAAACTACCAGCACAAGGCCACTCTTCCTGGTTTCCGTCAGGGAAAAGTCCCGTTCGGAATGATTGAGAAGATGTACGGCTCAGCAGTCACTTTCGACAAACTCAACAAGAAGGTCTCCGAAGCTCTCAACAAACATATCCTCGACAACAAGCTCGACATCATGGGCTACCCGCTCAGCGACCCAGACAAGCAGCAGCCGACAGATCCTGAGACTCAGGACACCATGAGCTTCTTCTTCGAAGTGGGTTTGAAACCTGAGATCAAAGTCGACCTTGCAAAGATTGCTATCAACGACTACAACATCAAAGCTTCCGACAAGGAAGTTAGCGAGACCATCAAGCGCATCCAGGAAGGCAACAAGAAAGACGACAAACCGGCAGAGCTCAACGAAGAACTCTTCAAGCTCATCTTCCCTACCAAGGACATCAAAGACGAGAAAGCATTCCGCAAGGAAGTGGCAGCAGAGATGGAACGTCAGTACGTCGTTGAGGCAGAACGCATGTTCCTCAACAACGCCATCGACAAACTCGTGAGCGAGGTGAAGTTTGACATGCCTGACGCATTCCTGAAACGTTGGATTGTCGCTAACAGCGAAGGCAAGATCAACGAAGAAGACGTCGAGAAGAACTACGACAGCGTTTATTCAAAGACCTTCAGATGGCAGCTCATCGAAGAGAACATCGCCAAGGCCAACCCAGAGCTCGTCCTTAAAGAGGAAGAACTCCGCGAGTTCGTGACCAAGATGTACTTCGGCCAACTCGACCTCGCAGGCATGGATGAGGACATGAAGAAACGTCTCAACGGCATCGTCGATTCAGTGTTGAAAGACGAGAACCAGCGCGAGAACATCAAGAACCAGGTAGCTGACAACAAAGTCACGGCATTCTTGAAGAAAGCCATGAAGGTGAAGGTCATCGACACAGACTACGAAGGATTCGTGAAGGCAGTGCTTCCACAGGAAGAGAAACCAGCTAAGAAGACAGCAGCCAAGAAAACGACTGCCAAGAAAGAAGAGAAACCTGCAGTGAAAGAAGAAAAGGCTGAAAAAGCCGAGAAGAAGCCAGCTGCAAAGAAGACCACAGCTAAGAAAACCACCAAAAAAGCAGAATAATGGATAACGAATTCTATAAATACGCCACCAAGCACCGTGGCATCAACGGCCTCGGCCTTGAGAAATACGCCAACACCATCACGAGCTACATCTCCCCGACCATCATCGAGGAACGTCAGCTCAACGTGGCGCAGATGGACGTCTTCTCACGCTTGATGATGGACCGCATCATCTTCCTGGGCGACCAGATCGACGACTATGTCGCCAACATCATCCAGGCACAGCTGCTCTTCCTTGAGTCAGCCGACCCGAAGCGCGACATCCAGATCTATCTCAACTCTCCTGGCGGCTCGGTGTACGCAGGCCTCGGCATCTACGACACCATGCAGTTTATCCAGCCTGACGTGGCGACAATCTGCACAGGCATGGCAGCCTCAATGGCAGCGGTTCTCCTGTGCGCCGGCGCCGATGGCAAACGCTCAGCCCTCAAGCACTCACGTATCATGATACACCAGCCTATGGGTGGCATGCAAGGACAGGCATCGGATATCGAGATAACAGCACGCGAGATCCAGAAAATCAAGAAAGAACTCTACGAAATCATCGCCCTGCACACCAAACAGCCTTACGACAAGGTGTGGGCCGACAGCGACCGCGACTACTGGATGACAGCAGAAGAGGCCAAGGCATACGGCATGGTTGATGAAGTTCTTATCAAGAATAAATAGTTAAAGGTTAAAAGATAAAAGTTAAAAGATTATTGTCTTATTAATCTAATTAAACTACTGTGTCAAAAAAACAAGAAAACCACTGTTCTTTCTGTGGCCGCGCTGAGAGCGAGGTACCGCTTCTTTTGGCGGGCATCAACGGTTTCATCTGCAGCGACTGCGTGGATCGCGCACATGAGATGCTTGTCACCGAACTTGCGCACCGCAGCAAGGTAGCCACACCCGACTTCAAGCTTCTTAAGCCGCTGGAGATCAAGCAGTTCCTCGACCAGTACGTCATCGGACAGGACCCCGCAAAACGCGTGCTGTCAGTAGCTGTATATAACCACTACAAACGTCTCAACCAACAAGAGACCGCCGACGAGGTGGAGATCGAGAAGTCTAACATAGTGCTTGTTGGCGAGACAGGAACAGGTAAGACCTTGTTAGCCAAGACGATAGCGCGTATGCTCCACGTGCCGTTCGCCATCGCCGACGCCACCGTCCTGACAGAAGCGGGATACGTCGGAGAGGACGTGGAAAACATCCTGGTGAAGCTGCTCCAAGCGGCAGACTACGACGTCGCGGCAGCCGAGAAAGGCATCGTTTTCATCGATGAGATAGACAAGATAGCACGCAAGGGCGACAACCCGAGCATCACCCGCGACGTGTCCGGCGAGGGCGTGCAGCAAGCTATGCTTAAGCTGCTCGAAGGCACCGTCGTCAACGTGCCCCCACAAGGCGGACGCAAGCACCCGGAACAGAAGATGATACAGGTCAACACCAAGGACATTCTCTTTATTGCCGGCGGTGCCTTCGACGGCATCGACAAGATAATAGCCAACCGCGTGGGAACCAACGCCATAGGCTACGGCTCCGACCTCAAGAAACAGATCGACCGCGACAATATGCTCCAATATATCGCGCCGAGCGACCTCAAGAAGTTCGGACTCATCCCAGAGATCATCGGACGTTTCCCTATCTTGACATACCTCAACCCACTCGACCGCGAGACACTCAAACGCATACTCACCGAGCCTAAAAACGCCATCACCAAGCAGTTTACCAAGCTGTTCGGAATGGACGATATCTCATTGACAATCACCGACGAAGTGCTCGACTTCATAGTCAACAAGAGCATAGAGTTCAAGCTCGGCGCGCGCGGACTGCGTTCCATCCTCGAGGCTATCCTCAACGACGCCATGTTCGAGATGCCATCATCAGGCAAAAAAGAACTCGTAGTCGACCTCAACTACGCCATAGAAAAGTTTGAGAAATCGAAAATTAACGAACTAAATATATAAGATTAGCTTAAGTATTATTTAAAATGATGTTACAAATCAGGTATGCAAGCACTTGTGCTTACTAGGAGCTGATTTGTAACATTGTTTTAATACTATTTTCCTCGTCCTTGAATTACAATAAGTGCAGTGTAAATCAAAATCTTGATGTCCACGGCGAGGTTCATGTTTTCGATGTAAAGGATATCGTATTTCAGTCGCTCCACCATCTCATCGACAGTCGAGGCGTAACCGAATTTAACCTCGCCCCAGCTCGTGATGCCAGGCTTTATCTTCAGAAGCATCCTGTAATGAGGTGCCTTCTGCACAATCTGGTCGATATAGTATTGACGCTCAGGACGATAGCCTACGATAGACATCTTGCCACCAAGGACAGTAAAGAACTGTGGAATCTCGTCGAGACGGACTTTTCTCATAAACTTGCCCCACTTCGTGATACGCGGGTCGTCATCTGTCGACAGCTGCGGCCCCATATCCTCCGCGTTGACGTACATACTTCTGAACTTCAGCATGTTAAACGGCTCGCCATGCTGTCCGATACGCTCCTGTTTGTAGAACACAGGACCTGGCGACGAGCGTTTCACCATGATAGCCGTGAAGATATAGATTGGTGAAAGGATGATTATCACAAGTATAGACACCACCACGTCGAACACACGTTTCGCCACCTGCTGCCATACAGGCATAGGCTCCGGCGTGATCTGAATCAACGAGGCATGCCAGATGCCTTCCTGCTTGACGGCGCCGAACACAAACTCGTGCATCAACGGGATGATTTTCACAGTCACATCAGTACTTTCAAGCGCCACCAAGATGCGGTCGATAGTCTCCGTCTCAGAACGCTCTATAGCGATGATGACTTCTTCTATTTCGTTGTCTTTGATGACTTTAGCCACATCTTTATAGTTTCCGAGATGCGGAATGTATTTCTCCACTTTATAGACATCTTTGTCGAAGACATTCACAAAGCCGACGAGGATATTTCCTGATGAGAACTTCTGTCCGGTTATCTCTTTATAGATCTTACACGCATTGCCGTTGCTACCGATAATCAAGGTGTTGAAGCCTATCTCGCCGTTGTGAATCTTTCTTGCTGTTGTTGATGTGATGATGAGTCGGCCGATATACGTCAGCGAGAACTGCAGCAGATACAACACCAAAAACAGCTTGTAGTAGATCTTATAATTTACGATATAGTCGTCAAGGATGATGGCAAAAAACAACACAATCGCACCTATCAGGGTAGTCAGAACTGTCTGTCCCAACTCACGAACACGCGATTTCGTATAGACGTTGCGATATGCGCCGGCCATCAGATAAAGCAGCAGCCAGCATAAAGGTATGACGATGATACCAATCCAGAAATTCTTATCTTCAAATACGATGCTGAGATCAGCGAAAACATCAACAGGCTCCACCGTCTTTCTGAAACAGAAGAAGATAGACCACGTCACGACTGATGCGAACCAGTCCCAGATGACGTATTTGAAAGTCTGTTTCCGTTTGTTTATCGTCTTACTCAACGTAAATCAGTTTAATGTTGTCGAAATAAAAATCAGCCTCACCGCCTTCTGCCACAGCTCCTTTCAGATAAAACTTGAAATAATCGGCGTTCTGGTTTTCCGTAATGGTAGGACTGAAGTTGATATAAACCTTCTTCCAGGTATTCGTAGATCTAAGATAATAAAGCTCCTTGTCCATGATGCCTTGTTGGGCTGAATGGATATACATTCCGATGAGGATATCCGCACTGCATTTGTAATCCATCTCCATCAAGACATAGTTGCCGACGTTAGGCAGATTATACAACTCGGCACTTGCCAGAGCCATACGTCTGACGCTGTCGCCCACATGCACATGACCCGAACGGTAATGGTTCAAGGTGTCAAGCGGATCCATCCAGGCATTAGGATTGTCGCGATGGCTTATCTGATGCAACTCTGCGTATGTAGTGTCGATTCTGTAAATATGGATATTATTGACCTCCTCAAAGTCTTCCCACGCCTCTCTCTTGAAAACGATGTTGGTACTGTCAATGCTGTAATATCTCGTCGATGGGGAAATCGTGGTAATCTCACCCTCCACAAGGTCTCTTGTGCAAACATACGGCTGGTAGAACGGGTATTGAATCCTCGTCGAAGAAATGCCGTTGAGTTTCACTCCAGGATATATCTGCAGTTTGTGACTGCCTTTGTTCAGCAGTGGAATCACGGAATAAACGCCATCGTCATGTTGTTTCATCTCGAAACAGCCGTGAACGCTACCATCAACATAAACCCACGCATCGGTGATGGCATGAGTCGCCGCACCTTCAATCTCATAATTCGTGGTAAAAGTCCATGGTTCTATCTTCAAGTAAGCGGGGATTTCCTGACTTCCCTTGAATTTCTTACAAGAAAACAGCAATATTATTATTCCGAATAAAAAAATGTAACGAAGACACTTCATAGGCATCTTTTTTAATTTTAACGTAGTTGAAATTAAAATATTGTTTATTTCAAATGTTTTTTTAACAAATCCTGATGCTTGTCGATCTCATCAAGAATCATGTATGCGACCTTAAGCACGTCCACGCCATCCTCAATGGTTACAGGCGGTTCGGTGTTAGTCACTATGGCGTCGTGGAAACGTTCGAGTTCGGTCTTGATGGCGTTGATCTGGTTTGTCTCAAGTTCCTCGACCGAAATCTTCTTCGTTGAGCCGTCCGGCAGGTCGAGAGTCATGTCGAAAGGACCTGGCACGCCGTTCACATCTTCCACCCTCACGATGTCGGCTTTCTTCTCCATGAAATCCATGGTGATGTAGGCGCCCTTCTGGAAGATACGGAATTTACGCATGTTTTTCAACGAGATACGGCTCGTCGTGACGTTTGCCACTGCTCCGTTCTCGAATTCCAGTCTCGCCGTGATGATGTCAGGCGTCGGGCTGACTATTGACACGCCGCTGGCATTGATTGATTTTATTGGCGATTTCACGATAGTGAGAAGGATGTCGATATCATGCACCGTAAGGTCGAGCACCACAGGCACGTCGCAGCCACGAGGGTTGTACAACGCCAGACGATGCACCTCTATGAACAGAGGGTCGTTGATATGCGGCTCGGCAGCGATGAAAGCGGGGTTGAAACGCTCCACATGACCCACCTGAACCTTCACGTTGGCTTTCTTGGCGAGGGCGATAAGCTTATTAGCCTCGTCGACGGTCGCCACGATAGGCTTCTCAATGAACACGTTCTTGCCTTTGTCGATGGCCTTCGACGCACAGGCATAATGGGCTATCGTAGGTGTCACGATATCCACAACATCAACAGAATCAATAAGTTCGTCGATGGATGTATAGTTTTTCACGCCTGCCTCGGCGGCGACTCTCTTCGCGGTATTCTCATCCTGATCGTAGAAGCCGACCAGTTCGTATTTCTCAATCTGTTTGATGCAGTTGATGTGAATCTTTCCAAGATGTCCTGCACCTAAAACTCCGATTTTTAACATAAAACTAAATTTTTGCAAAGATACGAAATTAGTTAAAAGATTTTAGTTAAAAGTTAAAAGATTTTCCAAAAAGGTTTATCTTTGCAATTCAAATCAAAAATATGCAGGAAGACAGCTATCGTCATAAGGGTATGCGCCAGCAGCTGGTGCAAGTGCTTAAGGATAAAGGCATTACCGATGCCAACGTCCTTAACGCCATCGGCACTGTGCCTCGTCATGTCTTCCTCGACTCGTCGTTTGTGGAGTTCGCCTATCAGGACAAGGCCTTCCCTATCGGCTCGGGCCAGACCATCTCGCAGCCGTTCACAGTGGCGATGCAGAGCCAGCTTCTCAACGTCACGAGAGGCATGAAAGTGCTGGAGATCGGCACCGGTTCAGGCTATCAGGCGTGCGTATTAGCCCAGATGGGCGCAAGGGTTTTCACCATCGAACGGCAACGCAACCTTTATATGAAGACCAAGCCGTTCCTGGCGGAGTTCAACTATAACATCAAGACTTTCTTGGGTGACGGCAACAAAGGACTGCCGACTTTCGCTCCTTTCGACCGTGTCATCATCACGGCAGCCGCCCCAGAGATACCGCAAGCGCTAGTGGACCAATTGAAAGTAGGCGGCATCATGGTCATCCCGCTCAACGACGAGACCGACGCCACCCAACAGACCATGCTCCGTCTCACGAAACAACCCGACGGCACCATGCTCCGCGAGGAGTGGGGCGGCTGCCGTTTCGTTCCGATGTTAAAGGATTTAGGAAAGGATTAAACTCTATTTTACCTTGAATTTCAGGTATTTTATCGTCAGTCCTTGCTTCAGCCACATCGACTCGTAGTAGGTGCGAATCGTCTTGACTTCGAGTTCGTCGTCGTTGGCGTAGAGGTCGGTGTAGTTGTAAACGATAGGATATCCTGCCTCTTTCACCACATCGAGGGTGAAGTCATAAAGCAGGTCGCTGTCGGTCTTCAGGTTGATATAACTGTCGTTTTTCAAGAAAGTCTTATATCTCTCGAGATATATTGGGGCGGTAAGACGTTTGCGTGCCTTCAGAATCTGCGGGTCAGGGAAGGTAATCCATATCTCATCGACTTCATTCTCCCCGAAGAAATGTTCTATCAGCTCGATACGGGTTCTCACAAATGCCACGTTTTTCAGGCCTTCCGCTATACCCTGCTTCAGTCCGACCCACATCCTGGCGCCCTTGATGTCGACACCTATATAATTAATGTCGGGATGAGCCTTCGCCAAACCGATGGTATACTCGCCTTTGCCGCAGCCCAATTCAAGTACGATGGGATTGTCGTTGCCGAAAAACTCATGCCAATGGCCTTTCAGAGGAAAGCCTTCCTCCTTGATACGCTCAAATGAATACTCGAAAAGGTTTTCAAAGGTCTTGCATTCGGCGAAACGCTCGAGTTTGTTTTTCTTTCCCACCGCTTTTATCTTTTACGCAACATCCAAGCCGCTTCATTATAGTCTTTCTTGATGATTTCAAGGCGTTGCAGTGCGGCCGCACGACCCATCACCAGCTCGTATGCCACGCGCACGTTGCCCTTCTCGTTCTTCGGAAGTGCCACAGCCCCCTCGAAACCTTGTTTTTGGAACTTCTTAGCACATCTCTGAGCGTCGGTTTCATTGGTCAGCGAGGCACCGATGATATAATACAAGTTTACATCAACCGGCTTAAGTTCTTCATAATCAATTTGTTTCAGCTGAATCTCATTTTCAACGATAGGCACCGTCACTTCCAAAGCTGGAAGAGTCGCCACATTAGCAAACTCACAAGACTCGATAGAATTATTTAAATATTTGGCTATGAATTCGTTAGGTGAAGAATAGAAGAACGGGTTCCAAGATGCCAGGCTTGAACCGCTCTTGTCGGCGCCCCAGCCCAGAAGCACGAGGACAAACGCTATCAACATCGAATAGGCTGCAGCACGAAACCACTTGTAGTTATGGCGGTTCACGTGATGTGGCTTAGACTCCTGCTCCTCTTCATGGACTGTCATACGGGTGCTCTTCGCCTTCTGTTGAATAGCTATCTGTTCTGCTATATGCTGATATGTCTCTCTTCTGTAAATCGGCTGTACCGTGAACTCATTCAATCCGTAGGCGTCACCTAAGAAATTGAGGCCTTCGTCGAGTTTCAAAGAGAAATCTCTGCTGTTGATGCGGGTCAGTGTGCCTATGCCGTCGAGATGCAACGACTCATTAGATTCGAGGACGGCCAGGCTCTTCATCGCGAAGTCGTGGATCATCTTAGAGGCTTTCTCCCGTGCAACATTCATTCTAACGCTTAGATAATCAACGAGAACGCCATCGTCGGTGACAAGCTGGCTGTTGAACACGACCTCTTTCGATGGCGGTGTCAGTCTGTGGTTGACGTAGTCGACCATCGCCGCTGCCTCTTTCGATATGAAAGCACCGAACTCAGGTACGATAACGCACTCACGCTCGTATAGTAATTCTGCTATATATTTTGTAATCATTCCTTAAAGATTTTTTCAATTTTAACGATGTCATCCGGCACGTCGACCGAAAAACTCTCAAACTCCGTCACTCCCATGCGGACGGTATATCCATTCTCAAGCCACCTCAGCTGCTCCAGCGACTCCGCCAGCTCCAGTCCCGACTGTGGAAGTGCCGCCACCTGTTTCAACACGTCGCATTTGTATGCATAGATGCCGATATGTTTGTAAAACGTGCGCTCCACCTTATTTCTCAGATACGGGATGGCGAATCTGCTGAAATACAACGCCTTGCCGTTTTTGTCGAACACCACCTTCACCGCGTTAGGGCTCTTCAGCTCGTCTTCGTCGTGGACCGGCTTGCAGAGCGATGCCAGCGGCGTGTCCTTATCCGATATCAGCTCCGCTATCTGGTTGATTTGCAACGGGTTGATATATGGCTCATCACCCTGGATGTTTATCACCGCATCGAAACCCTTACCTATCTTATCCACCACCTCGCAGCAGCGGTCGGTGCCGCTCTTATGGTTTGTCGACGTCATCACCGCCTTGCCACCGAAACTTTCAACCGCCTTAAAGATACGCTCATCGTCCGTAGCCACTACCACTTCCGCGAGTTTGTCAGCTTTCTTAGCCTGCTCATACACCCTCTGAATCATCATCTTGCCGTTGATGAGTGCAAGAGGCTTGCCCTCGAAACGAGTCGAGCCATAACGTGCCGGTATTATTCCTAAGATCTTCATCAGAACAATCCGTTTAATGAGCCGTTGATCTGCTCGATGACAGTGCTCAGGTCTTCAGGTTTCTCAAGGTCGATGTTGTCGCTCTCGATAATCAGGAGCTTACCCTTGTTATAACTGGAAATCCAACTCTCATAGCGTTTGTTCAGCGCTTTAAGGTAGTCGAGACGGATAGACTGCTCGTAGTCGCGGTTACGTTTCTGAATCTGGCGCACCAAGGTAGGGACGCTGGCACGGAGATATATCAGAAGGTCCGGAGCCTGCAGGAAAGAGCTCATCAACTCAAAGAGATCCTGATAGTTCTGATAGTCGCGAGTCTCCATCAGTCCCATGTCGTAGAGGTTTGCCGCAAAGATATATGCATCCTCGTAGATTGTACGGTCCTGGATGATGTCGTCACCGCTTTTGCGGATGTCCATCACCTGACGGAAGCGGCTGTTCAAAAAATAAATCTGCAGATTGAACGACCAGCGCTTCATATCTTCGTAAAAACTCTCCAGATACGGATTGTTGTCGACCTCCTCGAAATGAGGCTTCCACCCGAAATGCTTTGATAATAAACGAGTTAACGTCGTCTTACCAGAGCCGATATTTCCAGCTATAGCAATATGCATAATACTCCAAATTTTTCGCTAAAATACGAAAATTATTTCAATCAACAATAAAAAAAAACATTAATTTTCATCGTCATTTCGAGCGGAACGTAATATAGTGGAGTGTAGTCGAGAAATCCTCATATATCGAAAGCTCACAACGACAGAGGATTTATTCACCAAAGGTGAATGCTCTCGCGTTGCTCGGGTCTCCATTTCGTTTCACTCCAGTCGAAATGACGGCACTACTTAGGCGCCTTAGCAAGGAAATAGATTCCGATGGTGGCAAAAATGATATTCGGCAGCCAGCCTGCGAAGAACGGCGAGATGACGCCCGAGATGGCAAAGACCCTGAAGAACTCCAGGAACAAGATATACGCGAAGGTGATGGTGATGCCTATTCCGAGGTTCAACCCCATTCCTCCCCTGGTCTTCCGGCTCGACAGCGACGCCCCGATAATCGTCAGAATGATAATGGCGGCAGGCGATGCCAGTCGTTTGTGTTTCTCTATCTCGTATGGCAGGATATTATCCGCACCCTTCTCTCGTTGTTCATCGATATACCTGTTCAATTCGATAAGATTCATCTCCTCAAAATCCTCCTTCACGAAATAAAAATCAGAGGGTTTCATCGCCAACGTGGTGTCTTTGATCTTACCACGCGTCAGCATCTCTTCAGGGATGAAATAATACTCGATATAATTGTAGATATGCCATTCGTCTTTCAAGGTGTCATAGACAATCTTATCGGATGTCAGTTTATACTCAAGTGTATGATTGTCAAACTTTTCCAAGGTAAACTTATATCCCGTGGCACGCTTCAGATCGTAGTTCGACATATAGGCATAAACGCCTTTTTCTATCTGCACGTGTATGTTCTGACCCGAACTCTTCATCAGGTTTTCCATATAGGTGTTCTTGAACGTCCTTCGTATCGTATCCATCCTTGGAATCATGAAATTACCGAGGTAAAACGATCCTCCTGCAAGCAACAGAGCCGCCATGATATATGGCCATAAAAACCGCCTGAAACTGACGCCGCTGCTGAGGATGGCGATGATTTCGGTATGACCTGCCATCTTGGAGGTGAAGAAAATCACCGAGATAAACGTGAACAGATATATGAAAAGGTTAATAAAATAAGGGATAAACGGTATATAATAATGAAACACCACCTCATAGAGCGAGGCATGGTTTTTGATGAAGCTGTCGACGTTTTCCGACACGTCGAACACTATCACCACAACAATGAGCAGACTGATGGCAAAAAAGAACGTGCCAATGAATTTTCTGAAAATATACCAGTCTATCTTTCTCATTATCAATGTTTTATCATTTACGATATACGATTTATCACCTTTGGAAGCATCATGTCGCGCCACTCGGTAAAGTCGCCCTCGATAATGTGCTTTCTCGCTTCTTTCACCAGCCAGAGGTAGAAACCGAGGTTGTGAACGGTGGCAATCATCGGGCCAAGTATCTCTTTTGAGATGATAAGATGACGCAGATATGCCTTTGAATACTGGTGATCCACGAAGACGCTACCATTCTCGTCGAGAGGTGAGAAATCATATTTCCAACGCTCGTTTTTGATGTTTATTATGCCTTCGGATGTGAAAAGCATGCCATTTCTTCCGTTACGTGTCGGCATCACGCAGTCGAACATGTCAACCCCTCGTGAGATGGCCTCCAGAATGTTGGCAGGAGTGCCCACTCCCATGAGGTAACGAGGCTTGTCTTTCGGCAGGATGGCGTTCACGACCTCTATCATCTCGTACATCACTTCTGTTGGCTCGCCCACTGCAAGACCGCCGATGGCGTGGCCGTCACAGTTTTTCGAGGCGATAAACTCCGCCGACTCCTCGCGCAGATCGCGGTAGGTACAGCCTTGCACGATGGGGAACAGCGACTGATAGTAGCCATATTGCGGCTCCGTCTCGTTGAAACGCTTGACGCAGCGGTCGAGCCAACGGTGGGTACGACCCATAGCCTCCTTGGCATATTTGTAATCCGAAGTGCCCGGCGCGCATTCGTCGAACGCCATGATGATGTCGGCGCCTATGGTTCTCTCGATGTCCATCACGCGCTCAGGGGTGAACAGATGCTTCGATCCGTCGATATGCGAACGGAACTCCACGCCTTCTTCCTTCATCTTACGGATATCGGTCAACGAGAAGACCTGGAAGCCACCGCTGTCGGTCAAAATCGGGTGATGCCAGCCGTTAAACTGATGCAGACCGCCGCATTCATGCAACACGTCGAGGCCCGGACGAAGGTAGAGATGATATGTGTTCCCCAGTATTATCTGGGCTTTTATCTCATCTTCAAGGTCCCTTACATGCGTGGCTTTGACGCTTCCCACCGTGCCTACAGGCATAAAAATAGGTGTCTCGATGTCACCATGGTCAGTGGTCAGGACGCCAGCACGCGCATTGCTCTTCGCATCGTTTTTAACTAAGCTGTACTTCATCTCTAAATTTTGTGCAAAAATACGAATTTAGTTAAAAGTTAAAAGATAAAAGTTAAAAGAATTTTATTCTCAAGTGTCATTTCGACTGAAGTGTAATGAAATGGAACGGAATGGAGAAATCTTCTATCAATTTATTTGCTGAATTAATCCTATCGGCTTCGGTCAAAATGACGAAAAAAAAACTAATGGCTATTGGCTAATAGCTAATGGCTTTTTTGTATCTTTGCAAATTGTAAATATTGAATACCATGGAGATTTCTTTTAACTATAACTCATTGAGTTTTATTATTTTATGCATATTTGGCCTGATGTGGCTGATTCAGATGTGCTACTTTTGGGGTCTTTTCAGCCGTCTGGCGTTTTTCAAGAAAAAGAAATACGACAACGACGAGCCACATTATGAGCCTGTGTCGGTAATCGTCTGTGCCAAAGACGCTTACGAATATCTCATCGACCTTGTACCACGCATCTTGTCGCAGGATTATCCCGACTTCGAACTCGTCATCGTCAACGACTGCTCCACTGACGAGACCACCGACTATCTCAAGGAGCTCGTCGACAAACGTCCCGACATCAACGTGGTGTCGCTCACTCAGAGCCTCAACTTCTTCCATGGCAAGAAATTCCCGCTCAGCATGGGCATCAAGTCGGCAAAACACGACCTGCTTTTATTGACCGATGCTGACTGTCTGCCGGAAAACGACCAATGGATCAAAGGCATGGTTAGCGCCTATCGCAAGAACACCGAGGTGGTGCTGGGCTACGGACCATATTTCACCCGTAAAGGCCTGTTAAACAAACTGATACGTTTCGACACCCTCTACACTGCCATCCAATATCTCTCGATGGCATTGGCGAAGATGCCTTACATGGGTGTAGGCCGCAACCTGTCGTATCACCGCGAGCTTTTCTATAAAAACAAAGGATTCACTTCGCATTATACCATTCCGTCGGGCGACGACGACATCTTCATCAGCCAGGTGGCAAACAGCAGAAACACACGGATCTTCATCGACCCGAGCTGTCGTGTGGAGTCGGAACCGAAACACTCCTTCAGCGGCTGGATCCATCAGAAACGCCGCCATTACTCCACCGCCAACATGTACAAACGCTCAACCAACATCATATTGGGGACCCTGTTGTCAAGCAGGTTGTTCTATTATCTTTCATTGGTTTTGCTGTTCTGCCTGCCTCACGCCTTCGATTTCATATCAGCGAGCTATCTTTATTATGTGGCAATAGGGGGATTTGCGGCATTGCATTATGCCAGCATGGATTGGATTTACATAAAATCGGCTAAACAATTGGGAGAGAAGAAGTTATATCTATTCTTCACGCCTCTTTACGACATCTTTTTCACTTTGTTCACGACCTTGTTAGGCCTCCGAAACACCATCTCGAAGCCCAAAGCGTGGTAGTTTATTTCACGACTTTGACAGTATTTCCGTTGACTCTCACGAAATAGACTCCGTTGTTCCAGTCGGACGTGTCGATTGTCATTTCGTCTTGCGCTTCAGCAGATGTGATTTTTTGTCCTAAAGAATTATAAATCTCGACATTTATCTGCCCATCCATTGTAATAACCAATTGATTATCAAATGGATTTGGATAGATAAAGAATAAATCTTCTTCAGCTTCATCGACAGAGAGATCATATTGGTATTCGATGGCACCAAGATCGATGATGTTATTCACAATACGTTGATTGCCAAGGAAATCAAAGGCGGTTATGCCTGACACAGAGTTATCGCCCGCATCAACGCAAACCGAGAGTCTGTCAAGCGCATAGTTGCCTTCATTAGGGTTCTCGAAACGCGGATAGTTGCCACTTTCCGAGCCGTCATTTTCATTAGCCAGATTTATGATATTATCGCCCGAAAAACCTCCTTGTATTGCACAATAGTGGAAATTCGACACTCCAGTAATCTGATTAGGAGTGCCGTTTTTTGTATTATTCCAAAAGATACTGTTGAATATATTGCTATTATGCTTTTCGTTATACATCGCGCCACCATTTTCCTGTGCATTATTACCTATACAATCGCAGTTGATAATGGTCATTTTACCATTGCTATACAAAGCCCCGCCCAATTTCGCGTTGTTATTGTCGAAAATGGAGTTCACGATCTTGCTTTCTTTATTCATGGACAGATAATAAGCGCCACCTTTTGTGGTTACAGTGTTGTTGGTGAAACGGCAATCTTGGATTGTCGCGCCAATCATATCGCATAATGCGCCGCCCATTGACCCACTGTTGTTTTCAAACAGGCAGTTGATAAAATACACCTTAGAGCCGCTGTAATATGGCGAATTGATATGGACACCACCACCGAAGCCATCTGAATGGTTATTCATTATCTTACAATTTTCAAAACGCATGTTTCCCCCAATACTAGCACCTCCACCCGAGGCAGCATATCCATTCTGAATAGTAAAGCCATCCCACACAGCCGTTTCCGTCGTTGTTATATTATCGGCTTGATAAAGAACTCGACGTACACCTTGGCCGTCAAGGATGGTTGGGTTGGCCTCAATATCACGGTCATCAAGGTTGAAGTCAGGGCCTTCATTACCAGCGAAACCGCCATACACCTTGTTGCGCTTATAAATCATGAATGCGCCATTGTCGTTATCGACATCGCCATAATATGTTCCAGCCTTTACCCAAATCTTTGTAGTCATATTTGAAGCCATAGCTGAAGCATATTCGAGATAATGGGTAGCGTTGGTCCACGACGAGCCGTCACCCTCACCGTCAGAAGCCACATAAATGATGCCGTTGTCATCGGAGTTAATCTCCAATGGTTTGATATTCATGACGACAGCCTCATTTCTGTTATACCCAGCCACATCGTTGATATTATAATAACCATTACCAGATCCGCTCCATCCGAGGTTGAAATCAAAATAGTCTCTATCGTCATAGCCGTCACAAACGATGGCATGACCGACAGAGCCGTTATTACCCGAGAAATACATCGGCAGTGACTTGTCTAGATCGCTCTTCAGGAGCGCAATCCATTGTTCTTCTGAATATTGCGAACGCTCTCTGTAAATCGCCGAGCAGTAGCCGAAATACTTACGCATAGCCGTCTCAACGTCCTTCGACTGCGCACCACTGCCGCTGGGACCGAAATCCATATTCACACTCACGCCGCAGTGATACATCAGCAAAGCCACAGCCAATGCCGCATCATCCACATACCATCCAAGCGAATTCGGCATGATGGCCCAGTTATAAGTCGTGGCACCGAAATCCGCCGACTGCACGCCATATTCGGAATGTGTATAAGAATGCGAGCCATGTCCGTGGACAGGATGATCCCAATATTTCATAATCTGCGACATAGCACAAGCCACACAACCGGCATAGCAATGATTCCCATTCCAATAATTATCGCATTCCGGTGCATAATAGTTATAAGGATAACCCTGATCCCATAACGTTTCAATGAGAGGCGAAACGGTTTGGGTGTTTTTTGTAGCAGGCAACTCATTGTCTTCCAATGATTTCCATTCCATTTCCACAGCATCATTCATCAAAATGCCACGTTCTTCGCAATAATCAATGTTATGACTGTAACTGTCTATAAAATAACGGGCTGGCTCAGGAATCTCGCCATCATAGCTGTGTTCCAGAGAATAAGCAAGCACCGGCTTCGCGTTTTTCGATGCCGACACTATGACAAAACCGCCGCCTTCGACATTGAAAATATACAGATTTGCCTGATTGTCAGCACCATTTTCAGTATGGAAAAGACTCAATGCGACATTCTCTTTTTCCATCTTATTTGAGATGAAGTTTTCTCCGATTTTCTTTGCAAATGATTCACTCACAATACCTTGTGCAAACAAACCATTTACAGAAAACAGCATCACATTAAGGATAAACAATATCTTGTAAAAATATTTTTTATTCATTTTTTAGTTAATTTTGATGTTGCAAAGATAGAAATTTCTTAAATTTGCAGGTTAAAATATTGAAAATATATATAAAAAATATAGCTAAATGAATGATTTTCAAAAAGAAATACTTGCTGGCATCCCCGAACAGCTGCCAGAAGTAAAGGAGTATGACAAGAACATCAACCATGCGCCTAAACGCAAGGATATTTTGACAAAAGAACAGAAAAGACTGGCTCTGAAGAACGCTCTTCGTTATTTCCCGGAGAGGCTTCACGCACAGCTGGCTCCTGAGTTCTATGAGGAACTCGAGAAATACGGCCGCATCTACATGTACCGTTATCGTCCTTCATACAAGATGTATGCCCGTCCGATTGACGAATATCCCGCAAAATGTCGTCAGGCCGCAGCCATTATGTTGATGATACAGAATAACTTAGACCCTGCGGTGGCACAACATCCGCACGAGCTCATCATCTATGGTGGCAACGGCGCCATCTTTCAGAACTGGGCACAGTACCGCCTCGTGATGCAGTATCTCGCCAACATGACCGACGAGCAGACCTTGGTGATGTATTCAGGTCATCCGATGGGACTGTTCCCGTCACATAAAGAGGCTCCGCGCGTCATCGTCACCAACGGCATGATGATTCCTAACTATTCGAAGCCAGACGACTGGGAGCGTTACAACGCACTCGGCGTGACACAATACGGCCAGATGACGGCAGGTTCATATATGTACATCGGCCCACAAGGCATCGTCCACGGCACCACCATCACCGTGTTGAATGCATCGCGTAAGCAAGGTGGCACACCAGCAGGCAAGCTGTTCATCACAGCAGGTCTCGGCGGCATGTCGGGTGCTCAGCCAAAGGCCGGTAACATCGCTGGCGTGGTGTCAATCACAGCGGAGATCAACCCGGCAGCAGCACAGAAACGCTACAACCAAGGATGGGTCGACGAGATTCACGAGAACCTCGACGAACTGTTTGAGAAAGTCAACGAGGCAAGAGCCAAGAAGATCGCCCGTTCGTTCGCATACCAAGGCAACGTAGTAGATTTGTGGGAATATGCAGCAAACAAAGGCATCCAGGTGGACCTCGGCTCTGACCAGACGTCGTTGCACAACCCATTTGCAGGCGGCTACTACCCTGTTGGCTATTCACTCGAAGAGTCGAAACGTATGATGGCTGAAGAACCTGCTAAGTTCAAAGACGCAGTGTACGCCTCGTTGCGCCGGCACGTAGCGGCCGTCAACAAACTCACCGCCAAAGGCATGTACTTCTTCGACTACGGCAACGCATTCCTCCTCGAGAGCAGCCGTGCCGGCGCCGATATCTTGAAAGAAGACGGCAAATTCCGCTATCCATCATACGTCCAGGACATCATGGGACCTATGTACTTCGACTACGGTTTCGGTCCATTCCGTTGGGTCTGCACCTCAGGCAAGCCGGAGGATCTGCAGGTCACCGACGACATCGCCTGCAAGGTGCTGGAAGACATCGCCAAGTCATCGCCTAAGGAGATTCAGCAGCAGATGCACGACAACATACAATGGATCAAGGGCGCACAGGCCAACCACCTCGTCGTAGGCTCACAGGCACGTATCCTCTATGCCGACTGCGAAGGCCGTACGAAGATCGCTGCCGAGTTCAACAAAGCCATCGCTGATGGCCGTTTGAGCGCACCGGTAGTGTTAGGCCGCGACCATCACGACGTGTCGGGTACCGACTCACCATTCCGTGAGACATCCAACATCTACGACGGTTCAAGCTTCACAGCCGACATGGCAGTACAAAACGTCATAGGCGACAGCTTCCGCGGTGCCACATGGGTTTCAATCCATAACGGCGGCGGCGTAGGCTGGGGCGAAGTCATCAACGGAGGTTTTGGCATGGTTCTTGATGGTAGTAAAGAGGCTGACCGTCGTCTGCACTGCATGCTGCACTGGGATGTCAACAACGGCATCGCTAGAAGAAGCTGGGCCAGAAACGAACCCGCCATGTTCGCCATCAAACGCGCCATGGAGGTGGAGCCGAGGCTGAAGGTCACCATGCCTAACATTGCAGACGATAAGATGATTGAAAAGATTGTAAAATGAAAACATTAACAATTTAAAATAGAATCGCGTATGAAAAAATTATTCTTTACATTAGCATTAGTTTTGTCGGTGATGGTGTTATCGGCACAGTTCACTGTGACAGAGAGTGATACCGGCAATACCGTAACAAACGGCGCCACCTATGAGGTCTTCGGTGACGGATCAGCCGCATATGGCGAGCTGGTTATCGAGTTCCGCGTAACAGCCTTCGAACCGGTTCGTATGGTTGGCGAGAAGATCGAGAACAACGTCGTTCCAGGCACGTCAAATTACATCTGCTTCGGCCAGTGTTTGAGTCCGAGTGTCTATGTGACACCACCCGTCATGTTATATGAAAACCAGGGTGAAATGTTCAGCATGCATTATGTGGCCGACGATTACATGACCGTACTGAACCAGGAGCAGAGCATGACGTATCACATCTACGATGCCAACGTTCCAGGTAGCCCCTTCGTTATCAATGTCATCTTCAAATACACTTATGATGGCACTGAAGACTACGACAGCGCCGAGGTGTTCAGCAACGCTTATCCTATGCCGGCCTGCGATGTCGTCAACTTCGACTACAACTTCGCTTCAAGCGTGGATGCAGAGGTCGCCATCTACAACATGATGGGACAGGAAGTCTTGAGAAACGAGCTCAACGGCATGAGCGGTAAGGCAAGCATCAACGTCAGCGACCTCGCCGACGGCATCTATTTCTACAGCCTCATCGTGAATGGCAAGACTGAGAAGAGCAGCAAACTTATTATCAGAAAATAATTAAGATTGTTTAAAATAAAAAAGGACAGGCGAACAACCTGTCCTTTTTTTGTTGATTATTTCGCGAACTGTACGGCTCGCGTCTCTCTGATGACGGTGATCTTGATCTGACCAGGATATGTCATCTCGGTCTGGATCTGACGTGAGAGGTCGTATGCTATGCTGTCGGCCTCCTGGTCGCTGACCTTGTCGGCACCCACTATCACGCGGAGCTCGCGACCCGCCTGAATAGCGTACGTCTTGACGACGCCAGGATACGACATTGCCATCTTCTCGAGCTTGTTAAGACGCTGGATATAAGCCTCCACCACCTCACGGCGCGCACCAGGGCGTGCACCGGAGATAGCGTCGCACACCTGGACGATAGGAGCTATCAATGACTCCATCTCTATCTCATCGTGGTGCGCGCCGATGGCGTTGCATACATCCGGTTTCTCTTTGTATTTCTCAGCGGTCTTCATACCGAGGATAGCGTGTGGAAGCTCCTCCTCGTTTTCGGCGACCTTGCCGATATCGTGCAACAGACCTGCACGTTTTGCCACTTTCGGGTTCAAGCCGAGTTCGGCTGCCATGGTGGCGCATAGCTTAGCTGTCTCAATAGAGTGCTGTAACAGGTTCTGTCCGTATGAAGAACGGTATTTCATCCTACCTATCATTCTGATAAGCTCAGGGGCGAGGTTATGGATGCCGAGGTCGATGACGGTACGTTTACCGGTCTCGATGATCTCCTGTTCAACCTGTTTCTCCACTTTCTTCACCACTTCTTCGATACGTGCCGGGTGGATACGGCCGTCGGTGACGAGCTTCTGCAGCGAGAGACGAGCTATCTCACGACGGATAGGATCGAAGCCTGAGAGCAAGATGGCGTCAGGGCTGTCGTCGATGATGATCTCGACGCCTGTGAGTGACTCGAGGGCACGGATGTTACGGCCTTCGCGACCGATGATACGGCCTTTGATCTCGTCGTTTTCGATGTTAAACACCGACACGGTATTCTCGATGGCGTGCTCCGATGCCGTTCTCTGGATGGTCTCGAGGACGATCTTCTTGGCATCCTGGTTTGCCGACATCTTGGCTTCTTCGACGATCTCCTTGGCGAGCACCATGGCCTCTGCCCTAGCCTCGTCTTTCACCAATTCTTTCAGCTGTTCCTTGGCTTCTGCCACGGTGAGACCCGATATCGACTCGAGCATCTTCTTCTGCTCTTCCTGGATCTTGTCGAGTTCTGCCTGGCGTTTTGTGATGTTTTCCTGCTGCGTTGTTAATGTCTGCTGTTGTTTGTTAAGCTCGTTAGCTTTACGGTTCAGTTCCTCGCTACGCTGATTCACCTGCTGTTGTTGCTGCTGCACCCTCGACTCAACCTTCTGCAGCTCACGTTTCTTCTCGTTGGTCTCTTTCTCATAGTCAGCCTTCATCTGAAGGAACTTCTCTTTTGCCTGAAGGATCTTGTCTTTCTTTATCACCTCGCCTTTTTCCTTTGCCTCTTCAAGCAACTGGTTGCTTTTTTTTGTCAAAGCCTTACGCATGATAGTTGTTGCCAGCAAAATACCGATTCCAAGGCCGACAACGCCTGCTATTGCGTAGAAAATAATGTTGATTGTTTCAGTAAGTAAAACCATTTTAAAAACTCGTTTTACTCATCCGCGAAAAAGAAAAAAAATCTGTCTGCCCAAAGGGATCGTAAACCCTTGTATATCACGCTTATGGCTGCCACGATACGCAAACGTCCACTGGCGTTAAAGCTCCTATTGCTAGGATGAGGCCTGTTTTTGTACCCATGAGTCAACCGGAATATTGTTATTGTTGTTAAGGTTACATCATGCGGTGGACAGACAGACAAATCCTATAAGTTTTCAGCCAACAGGTCATCGATGACATCGAGTTGCTTGTCAAGATATTGATCCTTGAATGCGGAATCATTCTCATACTTCGCGACGGTAGTCGCAAACTGTATGCACGCCATGGAGACCAACGAAAGGTAATCCTTGTCAGTGTAAACCTTCTTAAACTCCTTCACCCGTTCGTCAATCATCTGCGCGGCTCTCCGCACCTTCTCCTCATCAGCCTTGTCAATAGTCAGACGGTAATTGCGTTCAGCAACTTGAATATTGATTCTTATTTCTTCACTTTCTGCCATGACCGTCAATTATTTATTACTGTTCGGCGTTCAATATCGCAACACATTGATCTATCTCTTTCATCAATGCCTTGATTAACTGCCTACTTTCTTCAATTTCTTTCTCGTTTCCGAGTGCGTTAACAATAGTTGTTTTATTTATTTTATCTCTCAATTCTTCGTTCTCGGTCTGCAGAATGTCAACCTTCAGTTGAAGTTCCTCCTTCTCGCGAACGAGCTCGCTGTTTTTCTCAACCAGTTGATTCTTAAGCGCTATGAGCTTTCTCAACTTTACCTCTATTTCCGAAAGTCTTACACTTAAATCAGCCATTTTTAATATTACAGTTTGCTTTAGAATTTGACCACAAAAATAAGCAAAAATATTGTATTACGCAAACTTTTTTTGAAAAAATTTTCAATAAGCAGTTCTATCGACCGTTTTTATCGCATTAAACACCCTGCAACTCAAGCATTTCCGCCGTCTGCAATAGTTGTTATACATATGCAGAAGTGCCTGTGTTTGCTGGGCATTACACGCACCAATCCCCAGTTTTCCAAACCTCCGTATTATGACATTGTCCTCTGGCGCCATGTCATTCAAAAAACTAAGACTTCTGTTCTTCAGTTCCTGATTATCATGATAAATTCCATAGCTGAACAGCATCGGAATCACCGCATTGATGATCAAAACGTCGGTAGCAGTGGCCCCAAAACTCTTTTTTCGCTCTTTAGAAGGCTTCTCAAACAGGAAATGTGTGTCCCAATATTCGTTGACTTCAACATTAAAAAGATTTCGCATCGAATCCAGGTTATCGACGGATAGCAGCTTCGACAAGAGATTGTCACAAATGCACACCATCGAAGCAATCTGTGCGAGGCGGACAGTCGGAAAATTCGGCGGCCTCAGTCTCATAAACTTCCAGCAACTCCTAGGCATCACGGCAAGATTAAACTTGGATTTCAAGATCTTGAACTCTCTCTGGAGAAGGACAGGATAAGCCTCCGTGAACTCCTGCTCAAAGAAGCCAGCACAGCCGAAAATCATAGCCTCGACCTGGATGGCGTTGTCGATGTGCTTGCGCAACACTCGCAATGGCAAAATCTTGGCAAGTCTCTCAAAGGCGTCGTTGTTGACCTTCAATCCACAATAGCGCATAACACGTTGATACAGAGTCTCTTCCCAGTCGTAACGATTCATGGCGAGACTTGAGAAAACATCTTTCACCTCCACCTCAAGACGCTCCACCACGACACGCTCAAGCCACGAAAGCCATGTGAACTGCTGTATTCCGGCAATACTCTTCTCGCACGGAATCCATCGCCGCGACCTCATGAAGCCACTGTACCTCTCGTAAATATCCTCGTCAAACTTGCCTTTAACCTCCACCGTCGGGATGTCAAGTCGCTCTGTATCATTGCAATACACCACATGGAGCACCACATTCTTATACGCGCAGTCATGCTGATGCCCATGACGAAACCAATCCGACGCATTGACGTGAATCTCGACATGTCCAACCCATAAAGTGTTGCCTATCCGGATGCGGGCGTCAAGAAAATCGGGACCAGAGTCGTAATTACGATTTCCCACCGATATCACATCAACAGATTCTCCATCGACAGTCATAAGATCTTTCGACAGAAGCCTGTTTTCCCAGAGATAATAGATAAACTCCTCTTTCATAAAACACGTTTTGGTTCTGCAAATGTATCTATATGAAAAACAGCGTGTCAAATTTTTGGGCAAAAATCGACCGTTTTATGTCATTTTTAACATAAATTGCATTTTATTGCAAGAAATCTAAATAAAATTTTACAATTCGGCCCTATTTCAGACCTTTGCACATGTAAACGAAGACGTATTTTGCAGGCGTACCACAACGGTCGACAACAATAGTGTCGCAAGGAATAATCTCTTCAAACTTGTTATCAAGATAACGCTCAGGGGCGTAATAATCGGAACTCTCGTTCAAAAACCAGTAATCAGCGCCTTTTTGCAATCCGCCACGATATTCGTTGATCCAATAATATTTGTGAATTTTATCGATGTCTCTTAGACCATACATATTGATACCCAATGGATTAGCTACGTAATAATCAAAATTCGCCATCGGGAACCACTGGAGTCCAATCATGCCATCCGTTTCTTTCATCTGGCATTCTTCAACCCTCTGCTTACGTATCTTCTGGAAGTCGTCTTTTATCGACCTCCATCCGTAGATGGTGGTGGTAAAATCGCCCTCACCGTAATACTGCACCGTGTTGGCACGCTCGCCGAATCGCAACGGCACAATGCCCGTCTCAATCTCCATAACGCCGAAAAACAGAACAAAAATCAACAGCGTTAATGTCGCGACAATAGACTTCGGCAGTTTGTCCGTCTTGCCTGTAATCGATTGTTTCTCAGCAAGATACGATGCCGGGAACAACAAGAGCACCGAAAATGCGGGCGCCGACCAATGTGGAAGGATCGGGCGCGTCAGTGAGAAAAACCAGAAAACCGCGATGAACGGGAGCGCGAAACAAAGCAAGAGGCGCCCGCATGTGGAGTCCAAGTATTTTCTGCCTTTGAAAAACACCACTAACGCTATGATTATCAACACGTAATTGATAGGATTGTTGTAACCCAACTCACCAGCAATCTCTGCGACGAAATCCAATGGCTGCAGTGGTCCGAACAGACTGACACGGTCGCCATGGAAGGTGAAACTGATGAAATCGTTCTGCATATTCCAAATCAAGACAGGAAGCATGCATACGACAGAAATCAAGGCCGAGAGATATAAGTATTTGTTTTTCAGTTGCTTACGGTCATAAATCAGGACATATAACCCCACGCCCGCCCAGATGAAGACGGCAGAATATTTCGACAATAGGGCGAGACCAGCAAAGAGACCAGCCCAAAGTAGAGACGTACGGCCGTGCGTCTCTACGCCACCACGCATCGCATTGATAAAAAACCACAACGACAATAACGTGAACATCATCAGCGGGGTATCCGGCATGATGAAAACGCCAGTGATGATAAAGCAATACAACGAGGCGGTGTATAGCAGAGCCGCATAAAAACCGGCCAGTTTGTTCTTCACCAGACAACCGAGTCTATATATAATATAGGTATCGATTGTCATGAATATTATCGACGACAGTCGCAAGGCGAACTCACTGTGGAACAATAAGTTAAGACTAAAAATCTGCATCAGCCAGCCCACCATCCCCGGATGGTCAAAATGACTCCAGTCGGGGTACATGGCGTAAGTCCAGTAATAGACCTCGTCGTTGCCAAACTCGATGACAGTGGCAAGGAACCCGCGCACTAACGCACTGATTATCAGCAACCAAGCGATATATTTGTCGATTTTATTCTCCTGAATTTTCATTTTTTGTAGTGACGTTGATATAAAACATTCTTAACAAAAACACTGCCACGATGATATAAACCGCCCACATAAGATAGGTACGGCCTTTCATGACTTTCACCTTGTCTAAATCAAAGAAATATTGATATTGATGACGGACTAACGGATTAAGATACAATGTGTTACCATTATCAAACTCAACCTCAGTCCTGATATAAGTGTCGTCTTTTTGAAACACATAGCATGCCTCCGAGACATCGCTAACCGTCTTTTTCACCATCGCATTCTGACCGATGAAACGGAACTCTTTCGCCTTTTCGGAAACAGCGACAATAACAGTGTCATTTTTCAATGTAACTTCCTGAAGCTCAGGCATTTCGATAAGACTGCCATTATATTTTACAGCATAGGCATTACCTGTTTCCAGTGATTTATACACCGACTCGGCATCATTCTCCCCTATGCAGGCCGTCATGTGGTTTTTACCCGTCGCGATGATATTCACTCGATGCCCGTTTGAGAGAGCTATGTCCCAGTAATACAACGAGTTATCATTCTCGCTCAGTGCCTCCATCACCCGATAATGGTCAAGACGTGTCAGCTGTCCTTTTTTAAAGCCCTTCGACGGGTGCGCCAGAGCCACCAAGCGACAGTTTTTATTTAATTTATCGATGTTAAACTGTTTATAATGAATGCTTTGCAGAAACGGATAGTCGATTTTTCTTTTATTCTTATAACCAAAACAAAGATAACGCGTACCCGTCAGGGCATAGCCGTATTCATAGACTTTAACTCCTTGATTTTCAATATTTTCGGAACGGAAATCGAAATAATTTATACGATTGATTTCGGAATAAGGATTATAGATGAAGTCGCCGTTGAAAGGTTCTATTTCCGCAAAGGTATATGAAGGAACGGCGAGATATAACACCAAGATTATCAATAAGATAACCCCAATAATTCCCGTCAAAGCGAGATAGAACCTGTTACTTTTTATCTTTTTCCAAAATTTTCTTTCCGACATGTCAAAAAAAATATGATGCAAAGTTAAAGATTTTTTTTGTATTTTTGCAAATTAATATTTTTAGAAATTGTTTTTATGGATTCAAATCCAAAGGAAAATATTATCGAGGAAGTAACCAATAAGGATTATGAGTTCGGTTTTGTGACCGACATCGAGACCGATTTGATACCGAAGGGCTTGAGCGAGGACATCATCCGCCTGATTTCGAATAAGAAAGAGGAGCCGGAGTGGCTGCTGGAGTTCCGTCTGAAGGCCTATCGTCACTGGCTGACACTGAAACAGCCGACATGGGCACACCTCACCATTCCACCTATTGATTATCAAGACATTATATATTACGCAGCGCCAAAACAGCGCAAGGCAAAGAGCCTCGACGAAGTCGATCCAGAGCTTCTGGCAACCTTCGACAAACTAGGCATCTCGCTTGACGAGCAGAAAAAACTCTCGGGTGTCGCCGTCGATGCCGTCATGGACTCCACTTCAGTTAAGACCACGTTCCAGGAGACACTGTCAAAGCACGGCATAATCTTCATGTCGTTTAGCGAGGCGGTAAAACAGCACCCCGACTTGGTGAAGAAATACCTCGGAAAGGTAGTGCCTTACACCGACAACTACTTCGCAGCATTGAACTCGGCCGTCTTCAGCGACGGATCGTTCTGCTATGTACCTAAGGGTGTACGCTGCCCTATTGAGCTTTCAACGTATTTCCGCATAAATGCAGCAAATACGGGTCAGTTTGAGAGAACTTTGATCGTTGCCGACGAAGGCGCATACGTGAGCTATATGGAAGGCTGCACCGCTCCACAACGTGATGAAAATCAGTTACATGCGGCTATCGTGGAAATCATTTCTGAGAAAGACGCTGAAGTGAAATATTCGACAGTGCAGAACTGGTATCCGGGCGACAAAGACGGCAAGGGCGGTATCTATAACTTCGTGACAAAACGCGGCATTTGCCGTGGCGACAACGCCAAGATCTCGTGGACACAGGTCGAGACAGGTTCTGCCATCACTTGGAAATACCCGAGCTGCATCCTGAAAGGTGACAACACCGTGGCGGAGTTTTACTCTGTGGCTGTCACCAACAACTGGCAGCAGGCCGACACCGGCACGAAGATGATTCACATAGGCAAAAACAGCCGCTCGACCATCATCTCGAAAGGTATCTCGGCAGGACACAGCCAGAACGGCTACCGCGGACTAGTGAAGGTGGTGCCTGAAGCTTCGAACTGCCGTAACTTTTCGCAATGCGACTCGTTGCTTCTGGGCGACCAATGCGGCGCGCACACCTGGCCTTACGTGGAATGCGGCAATGACAGCAGCATCCTCGAGCACGAGGCCACGACATCGAAGATTTCGGAAGACCAGCTGTTCTATTGTAACCAGCGCGGCATCCCGACAGAGAAAGCTATCGGATTGATTGTCAACGGCTACGCGAAGGATGTTTTGAACAAACTACCGATGGAATTTGCCGTGGAGGCACAGAAGTTGCTATCGATAACACTTGAAGGTTCCGTTGGATAATAGATAAAAGATAATAGATAAAAGACTATAGATATGTTACTGAATATCAAGAATTTACACGTCTCAATCGGAGGCAAGGAAATATTAAAAGGATTCAACCTCGGAGTGAACGAGGGCGAGATTCACGCCATCATGGGGCCTAACGGAACAGGCAAGAGCACCTGGGCCGCTGCCGTGACAGGACGCGAAGGCTACGAGATCACCGAAGGCGAGATCTGGTACAAAGGCCAGAACATAGTGGGAATGCCACCAGAGGAGCGTGCCAACCTCGGCATATTCCTTAGTTTCCAGTATCCAGTGGAGATTCCGGGCGTCTCGATGCAGAACTTCATGCGAACAGCCGTCAATGCGAAACGCGAATATCAGGGACTTCCACCGATGTCGATGATAGAGTTCACCAAGATGATGAAGCAGAAGCAGGCTATGGTGGAGATCACCGAGAAACTGCAGAACCGTTATGTCAACGTGGGCTTTTCAGGCGGCGAGAAGAAGAAAAACGAGATCTTCCAGATGGCGATGCTTGAACCTGAGCTCTCCATCCTCGACGAGACCGACTCAGGCCTCGACATCGACGCATTGAGAATAGTGGCAAACGGCGTCAACCAGCTGCACAACGAGCATAACGCCTTCGTGGTAATCACTCACTATCAACGACTTCTGGATTATATCGTGCCAGATTTCGTGCATGTGATGTACGACGGCCGCATCGTGAAGTCGGGCGACAAAAAACTCGCGCTCGAGCTTGAAGAAAAAGGTTACGAATGGGTTAAAGAACTGAATCTCTAACACTTACGACAATGGCTTATCTCGAAAACAACATAACGGTCGCGAAAAACCAGAGTCGGCAGCTCGTGATACTCGATGACAGCAGTCATCTGCAGTCGAACGAGGAGCAGTGCGACATTGTGATGGAGGAAAACTCCACCCTTGAGCTGTACAGAATCCAGAACCTCAACGACGACTCGGAGCTCACGACACATATCAACATCAAGCAGGCCGCAAATAGCAGCGTGCACTTCGTGATTGTGACGTTCAACAGCGGCAAGGTGCAGAACAACTATCACGTCGACCTCAACGGCGAGGGCGCCGACCTGCAAATCTACGGATTGTATCTCCTCGACAAGAAACAGCACGTCGAGAACCTCATGAAGATCAACCACAACGTGCCGAACTGCACCAGCAACGAGAAGTTCAAGGGCATTTTGGACGACGAGGCGTCGGCGGTGTTCAACGGACACGTGATGGTGGCTCCACACGCACAGAAAACCAACGCATATCAGAACAACAGCAACATCATCTTGACCGACAAGGCGAAGATCAACACCATGCCATTTTTGGAGATTTATGCTGATGACGTGAAATGTTCGCATGGCACCTCTACAGGCCAACTCGACCAGGATGCTATGTTCTACATGCGTCAGCGCGGCATCAAGAAAGAGGACGCGAGGATGCTTTTGATGTACGCTTTCGCAGCGGAAATAAGCAACCACATCAAGATTGAGAGCGTTCACGATAGCATCGACGACATGATAAAACGTCGTCTGAAAGGCGAGCTCTCGAGCTGCGACACATGCATCTTCCAGTGCAGCAACAAAGAAAAAGTTTTTAAGATTGACTTGTCAAAAATATAATTTTTGGTATATTTGCAAAAAAATAAAATATAAATTATTGATTAACATATAGAAAAATAAAGTAATTATATAAATAACAGAGCTTAGCTCTTATTCTCGACTTCTCAAAATCTGGTAAATTTTAGACACGGGAATAAGCGAGTGATTGTTCACGTTTAAGGCGTGAATTGTCTGAACTTATTGATGTCATAGGTTTACCAGAGCCTGAGAAGTACAATAAGGATAAGCAATTAGCGCCTTTTTATGAATAATGAAATCCACATAGGAAAGCTTATACAGCAAAAATTGAAGGAACAAGAACGCAGCGGCGCATGGCTAGCACGGAAATTGTTTACTGACCCTTCGAATGTGTCGAAAATCATACGCAAACGACACATTGACACAGAATTACTTTTAAGGATTTCCAACGTTCTCGAGATAGACTTCTTCCATTTCCTTTCCAATTATTACAAAGAAAATAGAAAAAACACGGCTGATTAGTCAATGTTTTGATGAATATATCGACATGTTTTGTGGCTTTATAGTCACGCCATTTTTTATTGATTTTCAATACTATTACATAATTTTGCGATGTGATTATTAACGAATGTCCAAAAAAGGATTGGACTTTAAATTAACAACTATGAACAAAAGATTTATTCTTATCGCAGTTTTGATGTTGGCGAGCATCAGCGTATTTGCACAGGCACAATTTTCACTTTACGGCGGAGGCGCATTCCCTATGGGAAAACTCAAAGCAGGTGAATTGAAAGACAAATCACCCGAAAAATGGGCTCTTATTAATGAAAAAGGTGACCAAGGATATGCAGGAATCGGTTTTAATGTTGGCATGGAGATTCTCTTCCCTATTAGCAGCGTTGATGGTCTGGGGATAACTCTGGGGGCAGACTTTTTCTATAATAGCTATAATTCCGAACTGAAAGAATGGGTTTCGGATTCAGAAGATGCAGCTAATGAATTCTATGATTCTTACTCATTTAAAAAACCAAGAATCATGAACGCGCCAATTATGTTGGGAGTTAGGTATTTGTATGAAGTAAATGATGCTTTCGGAGTTTTTGCTGAAGCAGGATTGGGTGTAAATATGAGATTTATCTCAAAATTTAAAGAAGAAGCATCATATGATAATCCGTATTATGGATATAGTGTAGAAAGTACTATTACTGCCAAATATAAAACAGCGGCCACTTTTGCATTTAAAATTGGAGCTGGTATTATGTTAGCTGAGCATTTCAGTATTGGTGTTGATTATTATGGGTTAGGCAGTTCGAAAGTCAATGCCGACTATACATTTGAAGAAACTATTGATGGTGTATCTGATACCGAGAAAGACAAGTTTAAAAGCAAGGCTCTTCGGTGCTCAGAGTTAGCTTTGAGAATCGGATATCATTTTTAATTAGAAACTTTTTGTTAAATAATTTTAATTTCGTTCTCCCCAGTGGCCTCTTGGCTGCTGGGGCACTTTTTTGTGTTTTTTATAATATTTTAATTTTATCCCAATAAAAACCGTATCTTTGCAACCTAAAATTTTCGACTTTGAATCACTTCGACATAAACGAGATTAGGAAGCAGTTTCCGGTGCTGGACCAGCAGGTGTACGGCAAGCAGTTGGTATATTTCGACAACGCCGCCACCACACAGAAACCGCTGTGCGTGATAGAACGCGAACGCGACTATTACCTGCATGAGAACTGCAACATCCACCGTGGCGTGCATTACCTAAGCCAGATGGCGACAGAGGCTTACGAGAACGCCCGCAAGACCGTGGCAAAGTTCATCAACGCACGGCAGGCCGAGGAGATCGTGTTCACGAGAGGCACCACCGAATCGCTGAATCTGCTAGCGACATCGTTAGGACAACTCCTTGTTAATGAAGGAGATAAGGTGGTTGTCAGCGCCATGGAGCATCATTCGAACATGGTGCCTTGGCAACAGATGCTGATGCGTACTAAGGGCGAATTGCTAGTCATCCGCATGGACAAGAACGGCGTTCTGGATTTGAATCATTATGAGGAGTTGCTCAAACAGAAGCCAAAAATCGTTTCTATCGCGCACATTTCCAACACGTTAGGCACTGTAAACCCAGTCAAGAAGATGGTGGCGATGGCACATAAATACGGCATTCCCGTCATCGTTGACGGCGCACAGTCGATGGCGCACCAAGTGATTGACGTTCAAGACCTTGACTGCGACTTTTACGTGTTTTCAGGACATAAGATGTACGCCCCGATGGGCATAGGCGGACTTTACGGCAAAATGGAATGGCTCGAGAAGATGCCTCCATACCAGTTTGGCGGCGAGATGGTCGACAAAGTGAGTTTTGAGAAGACCACTTTCAACAAGGTGCCGTTCAAATTCGAGGCAGGAACGCCGAATGTAGGTGCCGCCTTGGGTTTGGAGACGGCCGTAAAGTTTATCCAGAGCATTGACAGACAAGAAGTTGAGGCATACGAGGACGAGCTTTTGAGATATGCCACCGAGCAACTTGCTGGAATTGAAGGCATCCGATTTATCGGCGAGGCGCCGAAACGCAACGGATTGATTTCGTTTGTGATAGACGGCATCCATCCTTACGATTTGGGCACAATCATCGACAAGATGGGAGTGGCGGTGCGCACTGGACATCATTGCGCCGAGCCGGTGATGACGTTCTTCGGCATCCCAGGAACAGTCCGCGCCTCGTTTGCGATGTACAACACTAAAGAAGAAATTGATATTTTTGTAAAGGCAGTAAATAAAGCAGCAGCAATGCTGAGATAGTCCGTCATTTCGAGTGAAGCGAAGCGGAATCGAGAAATCTCATCCTATTATTTGAGATTTCTCCACTCCCTCCGGTCGGTCGAAATGACGTCATAAAACAAAGCAATATGACAATAAAAGAAATACAAGACAGCATTGTCGAGGAATTCTCGATGTTCGACGACTGGATGGACCGTTATGCGATGCTCATCGAGATGGGCAAGGAATGTCCGATCATCGACCCGCAGTATCGCAACGACAATTATCTGATAAATGGCTGTCAGTCAAGGGTTTGGCTCCATGCCGAGAAGAAAGACGGCAAGATTTATTTCACTGCCGACAGCGATGCAGTCATCACCAAGGGCATCATCAATTTATTAATAAAAGTGTTCTCCGGACAGACTCCAGCCGATATTTTGGCAGCGGATATGAGTTTTTTGGACGAGATCGGATTGAAAGAACACCTCTCTCCCACCCGCTCGAATGGCTTGTTGAGTATGGTGAAACAGATGATGTTGTATGCAGAAGTAATGAACGGATAAGGCATGCCTTATCCATACAGGATATAAAAACTAAAACCCGTTGGGACAAGACATGTCTTGTCCATTTAAGATATGAAAGAAGAAGAGAAAAATGAACTGAAAGAGCGCGTGATTGCTGTGTTGAGCGGCATTTACGACCCTGAGATACCCGTTGATATTTATAAATTGGGATTGATTTATAACATCGACATCGACGATGAAGGTGCGGTGAAAATTCTTATGACTGTGACAGCGCCAAACTGCCCTGTCGCCGACTATCTCCCTAATTTCGTCAAGGAGAAAGTCAGCGCTATAATGGGCGTTATGTCGTGTGATGTGGAGCTTACCTTCGAGCCTGCCTGGAGTCCGGCGAGCCTCTCCGAAGAGGTGCGTGCCGAGCTGGGCCTAGACGAAGGCTTCGGCTTCAACGATATGATGTATTAGTTTTTACTTGCAGTTTCCTATCAAATCCTTCGCCATGCCTAAGAACATGAAGGCAACAGCGTTGAAATCCATATTCAGATCTTTGCTCAAGCCGACTTTATCTTTGAAGATGGCGACGTTGAACCACTGCAGGCACTGAAAAGCACGGTGGAAATAAAGACGGTTCAACTCTTCCTGCGTCGGTTTGTGGCCGACGTAAGCCTCAAGCAGCGACAAAGCCTTGTCGAAGCCGGCGTTACCATAGCAAGCGATGTCGTAGAACGGGTCGTTCATGCCTGCAAATTCCCAGTCCAAAACATAGAATTTATCCTTCGCTATGACGAGGTTTGTCGGCTGATAGTCGCAGTGGCACGGCACTTTTTTCACCTCTTTGTACATCTTGCGCATCTCGTCGAGGGTATGACGAAGCTCCTTGTATTCCTGAGGATGCTCGAAACCCATCTCTTTGCAGTAGTTTTCGTAGGTGTCGAGACGGCCGAAAGCGTTGTAATCGCTGAATTTCAGGTCGCTGTTGTGCAGTTTCTTCAATGCCTTGACCGACATCTCGTTGTAAGAGACGACATCTGTTGTCGACATTATCGTGCCTTCTACATATTTTGCAAGCTTCTCGCCCGACTGAATCTCTACGTAGACTGTCTCGTTGTTGAGGTCGAGTTTCTCGACTTCGCGGATGTTAGCCTCTTCTTCTACGCGGTCAACGAAGCGTTCGGCGAACTTGCCAGGCACACGATAAGTGTACATAACACCTTGACATTCAACGACGTATGTATAGTTGCTCATACCACCTTCGAGGCGTTTTACGATCTTCGCGTCGGTTGCGTGAAGCAATGCGTTTACTCTTCTGATTATATAAAGTTCAATTTCCATGGCGTTTTAATTTTGGCTGCAAAGATACAATTTTTTAGATAATAGATGACAGATAATAGATAAAAGATTTTTTAAGAAAAATATGATGGAATTAAAAAAATTAGTAATTTTGCAGCGCAAATAAGCGATGGGGGTTTAGCTCATCTGGTAGAGCGTTAGGTTCGCAATCTAAAGGTGGCCGGTTCGAGTCCGGTATCCTCCACAAGTCAACAAAACAGCCATGCAAAAACCGCTGCGCCGATCAAGCAGGGTATCAAACCTATCAGCATTCCCCAGCAAGATTGCACGAAGTGGTATTTTTTCTGATGATACGCCTCATCCATGTGTTCGGTTCCAGGTAATCTCACCTTTTTCAGATTGGCAAACAACACCCAGTCGAGGAAAAAGCAGTCATACCAGTCGATGACGAGCCACATCCCGTAACCAAGCAGAAATGCCGACCAGAAATCGTATGCTCCAGCCAGCCACAACACACAGAGCAACAGAGCTATAGCCACCAAAAGTGCGAAGCCTTTCTTCAGCAACACTGTTGTCGAGAAAAACTCCGAAGGTATCCTTTCATGGGTCTTAAAGTACTCTTCCTGAATGTCTTTCGGATAATCGGCAATCCACCATACAGGGTTCTTAATCAAAGGAATCAGTATCATCGCCGTGAAAGCGAGGATCATAATAATTGTTTCGATAATGATGATTATCCAGTTCATAATCTAAAATTTTTCAAGGTTAGCTGCTAACCATTTTATTCAGCCGTATATTTAAATACCTTCTTTTGCGTCAGCATCAAAACAAATGCCAAAAGTGCGCCAAAGACATCGGAAACAGTGCAGGAGCAGAACACTCCGTCGAGACTGTCGAGACCTAAATCCATATAGATTGTAGGCATGACAAACATCATCGGGATGAGGAAGATGACCTGACGCGAGAGGCTTGTCACGATGGCAATCCACGGCTTGTCGATGCTCTGGAAAAAGTTGGAATTCACTATCGTGAACGCAATAAGAGGCGTCATCACCGTGAGGTAAGGCAACGCCATCTGCGAGATGTCGAGCAAGGTGCTGTCGCTGGTGAATGCCATCGAGATTATACGAGGCATAGAGCAACCGAGAATGGCACTGATAATTCCTATCAAGACGCAGACTTTCATCGTCAAGACATAGACTTTTTTCAACCTGTCGGGATGACCCGCGCCGTAGTTGTAGCCGGCGATAGGCTGCATTCCCATGCACACGCCGAGGATGAGCATCACAAGGATGAGGATGTAGCTGTTGGCAATGCCGTAGGCACCCACCGCCAAGTCGCCACCGTAACGGATGAGCTGTTTGTTCAATATCGCCACCACGCCTGCGGCCGCCACGTTCATGAGGAACGGACTCAGACCTATCATGGTGATATTCTTGAAGATATAGCCCTTAGGCTGGAACCCGTGTCTGCGGAAACGGATGAACGACGATTTCTTGAGGAAATGCGACATCGCGAGGACGGTTGCAAACGCCATCGAAATGGTAGTAGCCCACGCCGCGCCTGCTATTCCCATCTTGAAGACGAAGATAAACAAGGCATCGAGACCGATATTCAGAATCGCACCGCTTGCAAGAATAATCATTGATTTTGTCGGGTATCCCGACGAACGCATTATACCGGCGAGGTTAAACGCCACGGTGGTCAGGAACATACCTGGCAGCACTATCTGCATATACTCGCGGGCGTATGCGACGGTGTCGGCAGTAGCACCGAAAGCAAGCAGAATCTTGTCAAGGAAGATATACGAAAACAGCATCACTATGCCGCTCAACGCGACTGTGAAAATCATACTGTTGCCGAGGATATTCTCCGCCCAGTTGATGTCTTTCTTACCCAAAACTATCGACATACGCGCGCTCGCACCCACCCCGATGAGGGTTCCGAAAGCATGTATGATGTTCATCACCGGCATGGTTATCGCAAGTCCCGCAATGGCGAGCGCGCCGACACCGTGCCCGATGAAGATACGGTCACAGATGTTGTAAACCGATGATATAATCTGGCTCACCACCGACGGCAAGGCATACATAAGTAACAGAGTACCAATACCTTTCGTCTCCAATTCCCTTGTTCTATCTGTCTGCATTTCGCTTTTCAATATTTTTCGCTATCCTAATTCCGTATTCGTATAAAATGTAAAATGGCACAAAAATCAACAGCTGACTCATGACATCGGGCGGCGTGATGAGTGCCGAAAGCACCAATATCACCACGATGGCGAATTTGCGGTTTTTCCGCAGCCAGCTTGAGGTTACGATGCCCACCGATGCCAATAATCTTATCAAAAGCGGCAGCTGAAACACCAGTCCGCCTGCCAAACAAACGCCCAGCACCGTGCTCACATAAGAGCTCACATCGATGATGTTTTCAATGCTTCCATTAGCCTCGTAATTTGCCAAAAAGTTGATTCCGAGAGGCGAGATTATGAAGTAACTGAACGCCACGCCGAGGAAGAACCAGAACACTATCTTCCACACTATCAATCGAGTACGACGTTTCGTCTCTTTCGAAAGTGCCGGTTTTATAAAACCCCACAGCTGCCCTATGATGTACGGAAACGCTATCACCAACGCTCCGACCGCCGACGCCTTGATGTGAAGCATAAACTGCCCCGCGAGCTTGTTGTTATAAATCTGCAAAGGATCGGCATTGATTCTCAGAACATCAGAACCTGTCAAATCTGCCAATTTTGCAAATAATCTGTTTGTGATAAAGTCGCTTTCGGAAGGATAAAAAATAAGGTCGATGATATCGCCTTTGAAGAAAGCGAACAGTGCAATAAACAACAAAACAAAAGCTATCCCGATGTGCAACAACACTTTACGAAGCTCATCGAGATGCTCGCCGAAGGTCATTTCAGCGTCTTCCGTCTTGTTTTGCGAAGCCATGTCTGGCTACTTCTCCTCTTTCTCCTCGTCTTTTTTCTCTTCTTTTTTCGTCTCCGTCGGCTCGTTCACAGCGTCTTTAAACTCCTTGACGCCCTTGCCCATTCCGCGCATCAGTTCCGGAATCTTCTTGCCGCCGAAAATCAACAAAATAGCAAGAATTATAAGAAGTAACTCGCCTGTACCTATTCCACCTAATAACAGTGTAGTCATATTTTAAATTTTATTTTGCAAATATATGAAAAAGTTTGAAAATGTCAACCATTTATTTCACGAAGTAAATCCAAAGCGTCTTTTACCCTATCTATAACCTTGAAAACCAATATGTTTTTGCCATTTTGCTCTTTAAACTGGCATCGTTTCAAATGTTCTGAGGCGTAACGGATAATCTTGTTGAACGTCTCCGTTTTGAAATACTCCGACTCCTGATCCTGAAGGAAATAGCATGTCATGTCGCCTTTTTTGAGCGATATCTTTTCAAAGCCGAGGTCGCGGGCTATCCATCTCAACCTAATCGTGTTCAAAAGGTCATTTGCCTGCGGCGGAATAGGTCCGAAACGGTCGATGAGGTTGTCGGTAAACCGCATCAGACCCTCTTCATTTTCAATGTGGTCGAGCTCGTTGTAGAGGCTGATACGCTCCGCCGATGAGTCGACGTATTCGTTTGGCAACAGTATCTCCAAATCAGACTCAATGACGCACTCGCGGACAAATTTCTTCTCTTCTTCGGGCTTCTCGAACAGGTCTTTGAACTCGTTTTCCTTGAGTTCCATGATCGCCTCGTCGAGGATTTTATGATATGTCTCGAAACCGATGTCGTTGATGAATCCGCTCTGTTCTGCGCCAAGCAAATTGCCTGCTCCACGGATGTCGAGGTCGCGCATAGCGATGTTGAAGCCGCTTCCCAAGTCGGAGAATTCCTCGATGGCTCTCAAACGTTTTTGTGCCTCTTCGCTGAGCATCGCCATCGGAGGCGTCAGGAGGTAGCAGAACGCCTTTTTATTGGAGCGCCCCACCCTGCCCCTCAACTGGTGTAAATCGCTCAAGCCATATTTATGCGCATCGTTGATAATGATGGTGTTAGCGTTCGGAATATCCAGACCTGCCTCGATAATCGTGGTGCAAAGCAGCACGTCGTATTTGCCGTCGATGAAGTCGAGCATTATCTCCTCGAGTTTCTCGCCTTCCATCTGGCCATGCCCCACCGCCACCTTCGCGCCCGGCACACAGCTCACAATCATGTTATAGACCTCCATAATGTTTTGTATGCGGTTGTGCACAAAAAACACCTGTCCGTCGCGCGCCAACTCGTACTGGATGGCATCTCTGATGACATCTGGAGCAAATGTACGCAATTCAGTCTCAACAGGATACCTGTTTGGTGGCGGCGTGGTGATGATGCTCATGTCACGTGCCCCCATCATCGAAAACTGCAGCGTACGAGGTATAGGTGTAGCCGTCAAAGTGAGCGTATCGACGTTGGTTTTCATCTGTTTAAGCTTCTCCTTAGCGGAAACGCCGAACTTCTGCTCCTCGTCGATAATCAAGAGACCCAAGTCCTTGAACTCCACGTCTTTACTGATGATTCGATGCGTACCTATCAATATGTCAATATGACCGTTTTTGACATCTTCAAGCGTCTTCTTCTGCTGTTTCGCGGTCTTGAAACGGTTCATGTAGTCGATGGTGACCGGGAATCCTTTCAGACGGTTCGAAAACGTGTGGAAATGCTGGAGCGCGAGCACTGTGGTAGGCACCAAAACCGCCACCTGTTTCGAGTCGCTGACAGCCTTGAAAGCGGCACGGATTGCCACCTCTGTCTTGCCGAAGCCCACGTCGCCGCACACCAAGCGGTCCATCGGCGACTCTTTCTCCATATCGCGTTTCACATCGATGGTCGCCTTGAGCTGGTCGGGCGTATCCTCGTACATAAACGACGCCTCGAGCTCTGTCTGCAGATAAGTGTCGGGCATAAACTGGAAACCCTGCGAGTTCTTGCGTTCGGCGTAAAGCTTAATCAATTCTCTCGCGATGTCCTTGACCTTGCTCTTGGTCCTGGCTTTCAGCTTGTTCCACGCATTCGAGCCGAGTTTGCTCAGCGTCGGCTCAAACCCGTCTTTGCCCGAATATTTCGATATTCTGTGCAGCGAATGAATGCTCACATACAGCAAATCGCCGTTCTGATAGATGAGTCGCAGCGCCTCCTGCTGTTTGCCGTTGTGGTCGATGATTTCAAGTCCGTCGAAACGCCCGATGCCGTGGTCAATATGCGTCACGTAGTCGCCTGGCTTCAAATCGTATAACTCCTTGATTGTCAATGCCTGATTGCCGGCAAAACCTTCACGAAGATGGAAGCGGTGGTATCTCTCAAAAATCTGATGGTCGGTGAAACAGCTCATCTTCAGGTCGTTATCCACGAAACCTGCCTGCATCGAATACAAAACCGGCGTAAAGTCATGGTTCGAGTCCTCCTTCTGCTGCAAATCGTTCAAAATGCTTTGGATTCGCTCCAGCTGACGCTTGCTTTCCGAGAAGAATAAAATCTTGTAGCCTCTGTCTTTCAACGAGTTAAGGCTATTCAGCAGCATCTCGAAGTTCTTATTGAAAACCGGCTGCGATGTTATGTCGAAGTTGACTATCTCTTTTCCGAATGAATCGGAGTAAATATCAAATGTAACTGATTTAAAATCATCGAGTTGTGTCAAAAGCTCATCGCTTTGCGCGAAAAGTGTCTCAGGCGATTTCACGTTGTCGTTATCCTCGAAAGCCTCAAAAGCCTCAACGGCTTTTTTATATTCCGCATCTATGCGTTCCTTGAGGAAATCGGTCTCCTCAAGCCACATAACCGTCTGATTCTGAAGATATTGGAATATCGTCTCACGTTCTTCAGAGAGGTTATGGTCTTGCAGATTCGGCAGCAACACTATCCTTTGCAGCTTCTCCATCGAGAGCTGGTCAACGGGGTTAAACGAGCGGATGGACTCCACCTCGTCGAAGTCGAAAACGATACGATAAGGATAGTCGTTAGCGAACGAAAACACATCGACGATGCCGCCGCGGATGGCAAACTGGCCAGGCTCGACCACGAAATCGACATGCTCGAAATTATATTCCAGCAAGGTGTCGGTGACGAAATCCATATCGACCTTCTCGCCCACAGCAAGCTTTAAAGTATTCTTGCTCAATATCTTACGAGTGACGATTTTCTCGCTCAGCGCCTCTGGATACGACACTATTATCGTCTTTCTTTCGGAAGTTGATACGCGCTGCAGAACCTCTGTCCTTGACAGAATATAGGTGTTGTCAGGTTTTTCCGGCTCATACGGACGTTTGTACGACGTCGGGTAGAACAGAATCATCTTCTTGGCGTAGTCGGTCTCGCGTTCGCCGAAGATATTCTCAAGGTCGTTGTAGAAATACGCCGCGTTTTCCTTGTCGGGGCAAACCACAAAATGCTGTCCGCCAATCTTCTCGAACGCCGCCGCCACGACGAAAGCCTTCGCAGAACCCGTAATGCCTTTGCAGAAAACGTTTTTCTTACCATTAAGACAATCAACGAGTTGCGAAACCCGACCATCGTTTTTATAATATGAAATAGGATTCTCTTTCACGAATGCAAAAATACGAAATATTTTGTATCTTTGCGACATGAAAATCGCGAATTTGAGCTTCGAGCATTATCCGCTGCTGCTGGCACCGATGGAGGGCGTCACCGACCCGCCGTTCAGGCACGTATGCAAGCTCTACGGCGCCGACATCGTCTATTCCGAGTTCATCTCGTCGGATGGACTGATTCGCGATGCGGTCAAGAGTATCAACAAGTTACGATACACCGAGGCGGAGCAGCCGTTCGGAGTGCAGATATTCGGCAACGCCATCCAACCTATGGTCGAGGCAGCGCAATATGCCGAGCGTTACAACCCCGACATCATCGACATCAACTTCGGATGCCCAGTGAAGAAGGTGGCGTCGAAAGGCGCAGGCTCAGGCATCATGAACGACATCCCGAAGATGGTGGCGATAACCGAAGCTGTGGTGAAAGCAGTGAAAACGCCAGTCACCGTGAAGACAAGACTGGGCTACGACAGCGAGCATAAAGATATAGTGGAAATCGCCGAGCGTCTTCAAGACGTTGGCATTAAAGCGCTTACTATTCACGGACGACTCCGTACCACCAAATGGGGCGAGCCTGCCGACTGGACGCTCATCGGAGCAGTGAAAAACAACCCTCGCATGACCATCCCGATCATCGGCAACGGCGACGTGGTAGATGGCAAGTCGGCAAAATATTTCAAGGACACTTTCGGCGTCGACGGCCTCATGATTGGCCGTGCCACTTACGGAAACCCGTGGATTTTCAAGGAGATACACGATTATCTTGAAAAAGGCATAGAAGACGAGAAGCCTTCCGTCGAGGAACGCGTGAATGTGGCGAAGATGCACCTCAGCGACTCACTGAATTATAAGGACGAACACTACGCCATCATCGAGATGCGCAAGCATTGGGGCTTGTATTTCAAGGGGTTCCCAAATTTTAAGCAGTTCAAGATGCCCCTTATGGAGGTGATGACAGTTGCGGAAGTGAACGAAATTTTAGATAATATTGAGAATTATTACAAATAAGTTGTTATATTTGCATATTGAAAAAATACACATATTATGAAATACAGATTTTTACTTTTAGCGACCATTGTCGCGTTCTTGCAAATCAATCTGTTTGCTGAACATGTCAGCGCGGAAAAGGCAAGCCGGGTGGCAAAGAACTTCATGGAGCAAAAGCATACGTTTTTGTCATCGCGGGGTGAATGTCTGAAGATGTATAAATCGATCAAGCTGACTGAAATCGCCGAAAAAAGCGTTGACAATCAGCACTTTTACGTTTTCAATCTGAATGATAATCAAGGATGGGTTATCGTGGCCGATGACGACCGCTCCACCCCTATCTTAGGCTATTCGAAATCGGGTGTGTTCGTTACCGAAGACCTGCCCGCCAATATAGAAGACTGGCTCAAGGGCATCAGTTCGGAAGTTCAGTATCTTATTGATAATGAGATAGTTTCAAAAGACAATATAAGACAGTGGAAGGAGTTGTACGCAGGCATCTCTACCGAGTTCATCAACAGAGGCGAGAAAGCAGTGGGCAACCTCATTTCAACCAGATGGGATCAGTCGCCATATTACAACGACCTTTGTCCTTATAACAACTATTATGGTCAGCGCACCGTGACAGGTTGCGTCGCCACGGCTATGGCACAGGTCGTGAATTATTATCAGCATCCTGCCGTCGGCACCGGAAGCCATTCATACTCAACAGACTCATACGGCACTTTGTATGCCAATTTCGGAGCCACCCAATATGATTGGACTAACATGCCAAACCAGCTCTCGAGTTCAAGCAGCTCAGCACAGAAACAGGCTGTCGCCACCCTGATGTATCACATGGGAGTGAGTGTCGAGATGGATTACGGCGTTGCAAGCCAAGGTGGCAGCGGTGCTTATGTGATATCGAGCTACACCAACGGCGAGCATTGTTCGGAATATGCCCTGAAGCATTATTTCGGATATAAGACGACGGCACATGGCGAGATGAAGAAAAACTACACCGACAGTCAGTGGAAGAGCATGGTGAGAGCCGAGCTAGACGCCTCCAGACCGTTAATCTACGCCGGTTTCGGCAATGGCGGTCACTGCTTCGTATGCGCCGGCTACGACAACAACGACAAGTTCTATTTCAACTGGGGATGGAGCGGACAGAACGATGGTTATTTCTCGCTTTCCGCGTTAAATCCTGGCAGCGGCGGCGCCGGTGGCGGTTCCTACAGCTTCACCAACAACCAACAGGCCATCTTCGGCCTCGAGCCTGACGGCAACGGAGGTGGTGGCGGAGGCGGCGGAGGTGGCGGCGCCACAAGCACCACGATGCAGCTCTCTTCAAGCATCAGCGTAGCCAGCCAGATATGGTTCTGCGACGAGATAAGCGTAAGCGTAAGCATTCTCAACAACACTGGCGACACCTTCAGCGGACAGGTCGGAGCTGCCGTTTTCGACAACAACGGCAACTTTATGGATTTCATCGACACCAACACCATAAACCTCAGCAACGGACAGCAACAGAACTACGTTTTCTCCACTGTCGACAACAGGTTATATGTCCCGGGACATTATCAAGTGGAGGTTTTCTATAAGACAATAGGTGGCGAATGGACGATCCTCGATGGCGGCGGATACAACAATTACGCCAACTTCGACATCGTTTATTCAAACGCGCTCGAGACCCATTCCAACTTCGTCATCACTACCGACGGAGGCCATCTGATAAAAGGCAACCTTGCATCTATCAACGTCGATATTAAGAATACTGGAACAACCACTTTCAACGGACAATTTAGGATAAACATCTCGACTCTCGACGGTATCTTGGTACAAAACGTCCAGATAGTAGATGTTCAAGGCATGAATCCTAATTATCATTATACAAACGGAAAGACATTCACAGGAATGATTGTCGCCGAGCCAGGCACCTATCATTTGGAGCTGGGTTATAAGGAAAGCGGCACCAACGACTGGTATTATGTCGGCGCGTCAAACTACCCGAATCCTATCACAGTGGTAGTCGAGGGACAACCGATAAACGCCGACCAATACGAAACGAACAACACCCAGGCGCAGGCCCGCCAGCTGTCGCTCAACAACTGGTCAAACCACCACACTACTGTGAAAACGACAGGCTCAAACCTCCATGTGGGCAACGACATCGACTATTATAAAATAGTGTTGCCGGCAGGTCATAACTACACCATCACTCCACGACTGCACGACTCATACAACAGCGGCGACGGACAGAGCTATTCAGTCGATGCCCTCTTTGCCTACTCTACCGACGGACAGAACTACTCCGACGGCATCGATGACGTGATGACTGGCAATATCACATCCACGGGAGGCACGATATATTTCGTCGTTTCGCCTTATTTCTCAGGTATGACAGGCACCTATCTCCTCGAGATTCAAGTCTCAGGCGACGGCAGCACTGGCGTTGACGAGGACTATGCCAACATCAGCCTGTATCCAAATCCAGTTGACGACATTCTGCATCTGGAATGTGATAACATGGTTAAATACGACATCTTCTCATACGACGGACGTTTGATAAAATCAGCGCAAATCAATGATAATGAAGTCATTATCCATTTTGAAGATTTGAGTAGCGGAGCATATCTGTTGAGGATCACCACCGTTGAAGGCGTCGCGACAAGAAGGATTATTAAAAAATGATCGTCATTTCGACTGTAACGAAGTGGAATGGAGAAATCCTCCATTAGTATTCGTATTGTAAATATTTTTTGTTTTTTGCTATTAGCATAATTGCACCCGGAATTTTTCCAGCTCCTATAGCTCAGTCGGTTAGAGTAGCTGACTCATAATCAGTTGGTCCTAGGTTCAAGTCCTAGTGGGAGCACAAAATCAAGCTCCAGCTAAAAAGTTGGGGCTTTTATTTTAATAATATGGCACAGGAAACTATCACTAATCTCTCGGAACTCGGCGAATTCGCGCTCATCGACAAACTTGTGAAAAACGTCAAGATTTACAACGATTCGACATTGAAAGCCGTCGGCGACGACGCTGCCGTCATCGACCACAAAGACGAACAGACGCTTGTCTCCGTCGATATCCTTTGCGAAGGTGTGCATTTCGACATGACGTATTGTCCGCTGAAACATCTCGGCTATAAAGCCGCCGTCGTTAATTTCTCAGATATCTACGCCATGAACGGCACCCCGACACAGATCGTCGTCGGACTGGGCATCAGCAGCAAATATTCCGTCGAGGCTATCGAAGAGATTTACCGCGGCATCCGTCTGGCCTGCGACCGCTATCATGTCGACCTCGTCGGTGGTGACACAACAGCTTCCAAATCAGGACTTTTCATCTCGGTAACGGTGATTGGAAAGGCTAAGAAAGAAGATATAGTCTATCGTAACGGCGCAAAACCCAATGATCTGCTTTGCGTGAGCGGTAACCTCGGTGCCGCCTACACCGGCCTTCTAATCCTCGAACGCGAAAAAGCGGCCTTTATGGCCGACCCTAACATGCAACCCGAATTTGCCGGATACGACTATATCCTTGAACGCCAGCTGAAACCCGAGGCACGCCGCGATATCATCGAAAAACTCAAGGAGATTAAGGTGAAGCCGACTTCCATGATTGACATCTCCGACGGTCTCGCATCAGAAGTGCTGCATATCTGCAAAGAATCGAAGGTGGGCTGTCAAGTGTATGAAGACCGCATCCCGATGAACCAGAAAACGATACAGACTGCGAAAGACTTTAACATTGTGCCGAGCATCGCAGCATTGAATGGCGGCGAGGATTACGAATTATTATTCACCATCGCGCAAAGCGACTACGAAAAAGTAAAAGACCTGGACGACGTCCGCATCATAGGCTATATGACCGCCGACGAAGGCCAAGCCAACCTCATCACGCCTGACAATCATCAAATCCCGATTGAAGCTCAAGGGTTTAAACATTTTTAATGAACAACACTGACAAAATAACCTCGATATTAAAAACTATCCCGACATCTCCGGGAGTTTACCAGTACTTCGACGAGTCTGGCGAGATTATTTATGTCGGCAAGGCAAAGAACCTGAAACGCAGAGTATCAAGCTATTTCAACAAGGAACAGACTGGCAAGACACGTCTCCTTGTCAGCAAAATAGCAGACATCAGATTCACCGTTGTTGGCAGCGAGGCCGAGGCGTTCCTGCTCGAAAACAACTTCATTAAGCAGTACAAGCCGCGTTACAACATCATGCTCAAGGACGACAAGACTTATCCTTGGATCTGCATTAAAAACGAGAGGTTTCCGAGAGTTTTCCTTACCAGAAAAAAGGTCAACGACGGCTCACTTTACTACGGCCCCTACCCTTCCGTGATGACGGCACGAACACTGCTCGACATCCTGAAACAGGTTTATCCTTTGCGCACCTGCAAGCATCTGATGAGCCGTCCCTGCCTCGAATATCATATTGGCAACTGCAAGGCCCCATGTGCCGACCTTATTTCCGAAGAGGATTATAACTCAATGATTTTCAATGTAAAAGAAGTCATAAAAGGCAATATCTCAGGAGTGTTGAAGGATTTGAAGACGCAGATGATGGACCACGCCGCACGACTCGAATTTGAGCAGGCACAGGTGCTGAAAAAGAAATACGACCTTCTCGAAAACTACCACGCACGTTCTATCGTGAGCAGCAACACGCTCCACGACATGGAGGTATTCTCCTTCGACGATGCCGACAGTTCGTTCTATGTCAACTACATGCGCATCATCCAAGGTGCTATAATACAGTCGTTCTCCATCGAGATGAAACGCCGGTTGGAAGAGACACCAGAAGAGCTTCTGTCATTGGCTATCATCGAATTACGCCAACGTTTCGAGAGTTCCGTTCACGAGATAATCGTGCCTCTGAAACTCGACATGGAATTGGAGAATGTGAAATTCACCATCCCGAAGAAAGGTGAGAAATTCGAGATTCTGGCACTCTCCACGAGAAACGCAAAGCAATACCGTTTTGACACCGAGAAACTGCGCTCCCTCGTCGACCCAGAGCGTCATTCGAAACGCATTCTCGCCGAGCTTCAGAAGGATCTTCACCTCCCGGAACCTCCAGCAGTCATTGAGTGTTTCGACAACTCCAACTTCCAAGGCGACTACGCCGTGGCAGGCATGGTACAGTTTGTCAACGGCAAGCCTAACAAGGCAGGATATCGTCATTTCAACATCAAGACGGTGCAAGGTCCCGACGACTACGCCTCCATGCGCGAGGTGGTACGCCGCCGTTATTCTCGTTTAGTAGAAGAAGGCAAAGAACTGCCCAACCTGATAATCACAGATGGCGGAAAGGGACAGATGGAGATAGTGCGACAGGTCATAGAAGACGAACTGCATCTCGAGATACCTATCGCCGGACTCGCCAAAGACGACCGTCACCGTACAAACGAATTGTTATTTGGTTTTCCACCGAAAACAGTGCAACTCAAGATAAACTCTGAGGTCTTCAAACTGTTGACACACATCCAGGACGAGGTGCATCGCTTCGCAATCACCTTCCACCGCAAGCAGTTCCAGAAAGGCTTCGTGCATTCGGAAATGAACGACATCAAAGGCATAGGCAAAGCAACAGCCGAGAAACTCCTCCTCGAACTGAAATCCGTAAAAAATATTAAAGAAGCTGATTTACAACGACTTAGCGAGATTATCGGTCCCGCCAAGGCAAAAATAGTTTTCGAACATTTCCATTAGTCCTTCATCTTGCCCAAGCGCGCCTCCACCGAATCCAAAACTCTTATAAGTGTCTGAGGTTCAACCTCGTTGTAGTATTTCAAATTTAGTTTAAAAATCGAATCAGTGATGCCATAATGCGAGAAAAGTGTGTCGTAACCTATGGTTTTCAGGTATTCTGTCGGCTGGTTCACGTTTTTCTTATAGCTTATCGCCGCCTCCATGATCTGCACGTCGGTCATGACATCGACCATCTGCTCCTCCGAAAGAAATACAGAAGGTGCCTGTTTCTTCTTCTCGCTACTGCAAGAAACCAGAAAGATTAACGATATAATTACCAATAACAATTTTTTCATAAATCCAATGAGATTTATTAACCTACGGTTAATGCTTTCGCTTCGCTCAGGTCTCCACTACGGTCGAGGGTTAGTTTCCAACTTCAGATAAGAACTGAATTCTCATCAGTCGCACCTCTTCCTCTTCGTATTCGTTCTCACCGAGGGTCTTCATCGCCGTCTCAAGGTCGTCTGATTCAGCCTCTTTGAAATACTGGATGATATCCTCCTGATGATACTGGTCGATGTTGTCGCGGGTGTAATAGCTGATGTCGAGATGTGTTCCGCTAGCCACAATGCTTTCGATTTCGGTCAATAATTCGTCGAATTCCAGATTCTTCGAATATGCAATGTCTTCAAGCGGAATCTCCTTGTCGATATTCTGAATGATACTGATCTTCAAAGCCGATTTGTTGACCACCGACTTCACCACCATGTCGTTCGGACGCGTAATCTCGTTCTCCTCGACATATTCTTTGATGAGGTCTATGAACGGCTGACCGAACTTCTGTGCTTTTCCGGCACCGACACCGGCAATCTGCGTCAGCTCCTCCATCGTGATAGGATACTGGATAGCCATATCCTCGAGCGACGGGTCTTGGAATATCACAAATGGCGGCAGGTTTTTCTTCTTTGCTATGGTCTTGCGGAGGTCTTTCAGCATCGAGAACAAGGTCTTGTCGGTGCCGGAGTCCTTCGACAGTGCCACTCTCTCCTCATCGAACTCGTCGTCGTCGCCTTTGTCGTAGTCGTGGTCCATTGCCACCATCACAGGGTACGGCTTCTTGATGAAGTCCTTGCCTTCTTTCGGCACCTTCAGTATTCCATAGTTATCTATATCCTTGACTAACAATTTGTTAACCAAAGCCTGACGGATTATCGAAGTCCAATATTTTTCGTCGTGGTCGTCGCCTGCTCCGAAATATTCGCTGGTGTCATGCTTCGCTGTCTTGATGTCGCCGGTCTCTTTTCCTGCAAGGAGCTCGGAGATATGTTTGGTCTTGAACAGCTGTTTTGTCGCCAACACCGCTTCTATCACGAGTTTTATGTCTTCCTGGCCGTCGAAACGCACCTTCGGGTTGAGGCAGTTGTCGCAAGCTCCGCAGTTTTCCTTGTCGTATTCCTCGCCGAAATAATGCAGCAGCAGCTTATGGCGGCACACCGGTGACTCGGCGTATGTCACAGTCTCATTCAAAAGCTCGCGTGCTATCTCCTGCTCTGCCACGTTCTTGCCTTTGTTGAACTTCTCGAGTTTATGGATGTCTTCGTAGTCATAAAATGCGATGCAGTTACCCTCGCCGCCGTCACGACCTGCACGACCTGTCTCCTGATAATAGCCTTCAAGGCTCTTCGGGATGTCGTGGTGGATCACGAAACGGATGTCGGGTTTGTCGATACCCATACCGAAGGCTATGGTTGCCACGATGACGTCCACTTCCTCCATCAGGAACTTATCCTGATTCTCGCGACGTGTCTGGCTGTCGAGACCTGCGTGGTATGGTAATGCTTTGATGCCGTTAACTTGCAGAGTCTCAGCGAGTTCCTCAACTTTTTTACGGCTCAGAGTATAAACGATACCCGATTTTCCAGGGTTCGCTTTTATATATTTAATTATGTCTTTGACGACATCTTTCGTCTTCGGTCTCACCTCGTAATACAGATTCGGACGGTCGAACGACGATTTGAATATCTTGGCGTCTTGAATCTCGAGGTTTTTCATGATGTCCTGCTGCACCTTCACCGTCGCCGTGGCTGTCAGAGCGATTATCGGCAGTTTCGGGTTGATGGCGTTGATGATAGGACGCAGACGGCGGTATTCCGGACGGAAATCGTGACCCCATTCGGAGATACAATGCGCTTCGTCGATGGCGAAGAATGCGATGTCAAGGCCACGCAGAAACTCCAGCGTCTCCTCTTTCGTCAACGATTCTGGTGCCACATAGAGCAGCTTCGTCTTCTTGCTGACAAGGTCTTCGCGCACCTGCACCAACTCGGCTTTCGACAGCGATGAGTTCATCACGTGGGCGATTCCGGTGTCGGCGCCGAAGTTACGGATCATATCCACCTGATTCTTCATCAAGGCAATAAGTGGTGAAACAACTATCGTCGTGCCTTCGCTCATCAAGGCCGGCAGCTGGTAGCACAATGATTTACCGCCACCCGTCGGCATCAGCACGAAGGTGTTGTTCCCCGAGAGGATACTCTTGATGATTGCCTTCTGATTGCCTTTAAACTGGTCGAATCCGAAGACGTTCTTCAGTAAATCATGTAAACTTTTTTCATCAATTTTTGCCATAATTAGCGCATTTAAAAATATTTCTTATCTTTGTATCGTTATTTTTACAAAGTTATAACTTTTAATTTTAATAAAGCAAAAAAAAATTAAAAAAAATTTTGACGATGGAAAATTTACGCGATATTGCACTACAAGTCATTGATAATGAAGCCAATTCGATCATCGGATTAAAGTCTTTGCTGACTGATGATTTCGAAAAAGTGGTCGAATTGATATATAATTCAAAAGGCAATGTCATCGTCTCCGGCATCGGAAAAAGTGCCAATATAGCGCAAAAAATCGTCGCCACACTCAATTCCACAGGCACTACGGCTGTCTTCATGCATGCCGCCGACGCCATCCACGGCGACCTCGGCATCATACGCGACAACGACGTGGTAGTCATCGTCTCTAAGAGCGGCGAGACCCCGGAAATCAAGGTGTTGATACCTCTTATCAAGATCAGGAAGAACAAACTCGTTGCCATCGTCGGCAACAGGGCGTCATATCTGGCGAGCCAGGCCGACTTCGTGCTCGACACCACGGTGCCGCGCGAGGCCTGTCCCAACAACCTCGCCCCTACCAGCAGCACCACGGCACAGCTCGTGATGGGCGACGCTCTCGCGGTGGCGTTACTCAAACTGCGTGGATTCACTGCGGAAGACTTCGCCAAGTTCCACCCAGGCGGCGCCCTCGGGAAACGTCTCTACCTCACCGTCGGCGACGTGTGCATCAAAAACGGCGTGCCGGAGGTGAAGCCCGACGACATCATGACGCAGGCCATAATCGAGATCTCACAAAAGATGCTCGGCGCCGCCGCCGTGATAGACAACGGCAAGCTCGTAGGCATCGTCACCGACGGCGACCTCAGGCGCATGCTGATGAAACACCCTAACATCGAGGCGGTGAAGGTACGCGACATCATGACGAAGAGCCCTACAACCATAGAGAAATCGGCACACGTCGCCGACGCGCTCAACGTCATGCAGAGCAAGGAGATATCTGTGCTGCCGGTGATGGAAGACGGCAAGTACGTCGGCATGATACATATTCACGACATCATCAAGGAGGGAATTATATAATGTTACTCAGAACCGACACTTTAGTCAAGAAATACAAGCAACGCACCGTCGTCAAGGGCGTCAGCATCGAGGTGAACCAAGGCGAGATAGTGGGACTTCTGGGTCCCAACGGCGCCGGCAAGACCACCACGTTCTACATGATAGTGGGCTTGATAAAGCCTTTCTCTGGCAAGGTATTCCTCGATAACGAAGAGATTACGAAGTTCCCGATGTACAAACGCGCCCAGATAGGCATAGGATACCTCGCACAGGAAGCGTCGGTGTTCCGCCAGATGTCGGTGGAAGACAACATCTACTCCGTGATGCAGTTCAAGAAAGACATGACGAAGGAACAGCGTAACGCTAAGCTCGAGTCGCTGCTCGACGAGTTCGGTCTCCAGCATATCCGCAAGAGCAAAGGCATACAGCTCTCGGGCGGCGAGCGCCGTCGTTGCGAGATAGCACGCGCCCTCGCCATCGACCCCAAGTTCATACTCCTCGACGAGCCTTTCGCGGGCGTGGACCCCATCGCGGTGGAAGACATCCAACGTGTTGTCGCCAAGCTTAAGACGAAAAACATAGGCGTGCTCATCACCGACCATAACGCCAATGAGACGCTGTCAATAACAGACCGCGCCTACCTGGTGTTCGAAGGCCAGCTGCTTAAGTCAGGCACGCCGGAAGAGCTCGCCCACGACCCTGTCGTGCGCAGTCATTATCTCGGTTCCAACTTCGAGCTGAGAAAGAAGGAATTCTAGTCTTGTCCTTTGAAAATCAGAAGGTTAACCTTATTTTTATCGTAGATATCGTTGGCGATTTCGAGCAGGTCGCCAGATGTGATCTTTTCGAGTTTCGCTATTGTCTCGGGCAGCGTCTCGATATGCTCCTCGAAGAAGCCTGCCCTTACCATGCTAAGAAGGTCGTTCATCCCCGATTCGTTGCTCAACGCCACCTGCCCAATGAGCTGTTTCTTGGCGTTGGAGAGCTGCAGGGTACCGAGCTTCTGTGTCATCAGCTTGTTTAACTCCTTGTAAACCAACTCGATAGAACGATCCTGCGAGTGCGGATCAACACCCATGTAGATGGTGTAGTTGCCAGTGTCGGAATACGCATTGTACTGCGACTCAATGGTATATGCGAAGCCGTATTTCTCGCGGATGTTGAGGTTGAGACGGGTATTCATTCCCGGTCCACCAAGGATGTTGTTCAGAAGTATCAGCTTCAGCTTACGCTCGTCGTTGTAAGGATATGCCAGTCCGCCCATGATGACATGCGTGAGGTGGTTTTGGCGCACCTCCACACGTTTTGAAGGCTTGTTTGCGACAAACGGCACTCGTTCAAATGGCAACGCATCGCCTTGATAGTCAGCGAAATACTTGTTTGCCAACTTCATAAAAGCCTCAAAAGAGATGTTGCCAATGCATGCCAGCACCATCCTGTCGGGAGCATAGTGCTGGTCACGGAAACGCACTATGTCTTTGCGGGTGTATTTTTCAACCAAGTCGATGGTTCCCAATATGTTACGACCCAGTTGATGGCCTCGGTAGATGAGGTTTTCAAACTCATCGAATATCTCGTCGGCGGGGGTGTCGCGGTAGGAGTTAATCTCGTCGAGGATCACCTCTTTTTCCTTCTCCATCTCGTTTTCCGGGAATGTGCTGTTGAAGATGACGTCGGCAAAGAGGTCCATGGCCTTGTCGATATGCTCTTTCAGGAACGAGGCATGTATGCATGTCTCTTCTTTGGTGGTGAAGGCGTTGAGGTCGCCTCCCACGTTCTCGAGGCAGCTCAGGATATGATATGCCTTACGGCGCTTAGTGCCTTTAAACACGAGGTGTTCGATGAAATGCGCCAGTCCGTTCTCATCGGCTTTCTCGTCGCGCATCCCAGCGTTGACCATAAGCGCTAAATGCGATAATTCACCAGCGCGATGCCGGTGAATTATCTTTATTCCATTCTTTAAAATAGCTTGTGAAATCAGCTTTTCGTCTGACATTTTTTATTTCACTCTAAACATACGGAATGCGTCCTCGTCCGACACTGTAACAGTGTTGAATTCGCTGTTCTTCTTAGCCATCCAGTTGGTATCCTGTGCCAGTCCGTCGCCGTCGCCAAGCACACGGAATGTGCCGGCTGGTGCGAGGTTCGGGTTGCCGCTTGTCTCAAGCAGGATAACTGCCACCTGGAAGTCCTTCAGTCCGCCATAGCTTGAGTTCCATTTTCCGCTGAAAACAGTTGACTGCTTGGCATACATACCGTTTGGATAACCCTCTGTCAGATAATAGCATGAGAAGTTTTCGCCTGTACCTACGACATGCAGTTTTCTATATGCCTCCTCATAATATGCAGCATATTCGTCATCCCATTGTTTTCCGTAAAAATCAATATATCCATTATTTAAGAAAAATGCAATATAACGATCATTATACAATGTGACGGTATCATCAGGATTTGTTGAATGTATCAACACATGCGGACTTGACACAAACTGTCCGTCGAAAACAGGAGGATTCTCGCCTGAATTTATAGTAAAATACTCAGTAACGGCAGTTGTCAACGAATCCGGCAAAACCGATGTCGGCAAAGCTCCGCCTGGACCTGGATCTGGAGACCACCAATGTGAACCTGGGGTTGGATCCGGATCTGGCTCTGGTTTCGGTTTGCAAGAAACGACTATCATCGCCAACGCGCTGACAATCAATGCTATAACAAAAATATTCTTCTTCATAACATCAAAATTTTTATTGTTATCCAACTGCAAAGATAGTATTAATTTTTTTACAAATAAACATTTTTCTAAAAATAATAAACGAAAATCAAAAACGTTTAGTATATTTGCAATGGGAAAATATTTTTAATCATGAGGTGTAAAACATTGATATTCATCTTATTAGCCTTTACACCTTTTATAATAAAGGCTCAGTACAACATCAAAAGTGACACAATATCCACTTTTATGTTCCAGGTGACATATGCTTACCAGTTCCCAGGCCAAGACACCAAGACTTTATATAACAACAACAATTCCATAGGCGGAAGCATCTATTATAAGACTGAAGGCAACTGGCTTTTTGCCTTCAACGGCAACTTCATCTCCGGTAACTCGGTGAAAGTCACAAGAGAAGAGGTCTTTGGAGACATTTTGGACAATAACGGCGAAATCATCACTGGTGACGGCATTTTTGGAAGCTACGCCCTTTTCGAGAGAGGTGCGCATTTTCAGGTAAAAGTCGGAAAGATTTTCCCTGTGTTATCGCCAAATCCCAACTGCGGCTTCTTTGTTCAGGGCGGCGTGGGATATCTCTGGAACCGACTCAGGACTGAATTCGGGTCGTATGCATCACCACCTCCGGCGCTGGCGGGCGACTATCCTTACGGTTACGACAGAATGCGCGGCGGCTTTGCATGGTCAGGCGAGATAGGTTATCTGTTTTTGAGTAACTCTAGAGTGCTCAACTTCTCGCTTTCACTAGAATTTACTCAGGCCTACACCAAGTCGCTCCGTCAATGGGACTTCAACCTGATGGAGAAAGACACTAACTCCTACATCGATCAATATGTCGGCATCAGAGCCGCTATCTATATCCCTACTTACAAGCGTAAGCCGGCCGACTACTATTACTATTGATTATGAGATTACTTTACACTTTTGGAGTACGCTTTTACAGCGCATTGATACATATTGCAGCATTTTTCGGCAATAAAAAAGCCAGATTGTGGCGCGACGGACGTAAAGGCCAGTGGTATAAACTCGCAAAGCAAGACCCTGACACTCAATGGATTTGGGTTCACGTGTCGTCGCTTGGGGAGTTTGAGCAAGGCCTCCCTATAATCGAAGCAGTCAAGAAAAACTTCCCACAATACAAGCTGCTCCTCACCTTCTTCTCTCCTTCAGGATATGAGGTGAAAAAAGACTATCCTCTTGCGGATCTGGTGGCATATATGCCTATCGACACCATGACCAACGCCCACAGGCTGATAAGGCATTTCAATTTTAAAGCGGCCATTTTTGTGAAATATGAGTTCTGGTTTAACTACATCCATGAACTGAAAGACAAACACATACCGCTGTTCTACATCTCGGCGACATTGCGTAAGAACCAGTATTTCTTCAAGTTCTGGGGCAGATGGTTCAGAAATCATTTTTACGATGTTGAGCATTTCTTCACACAAAACGAAGAGACAGCCGAGCTGCTCAGAAAGATGGGCATCAAAAGCCTTACTGTCGCCGGTGACACCCGCTTCGACCGCGTGTATGAGATAGCACATCAAGCCCAACGTTTCCCGGATATCGAGGAGTTTATCGGCAGCAGACAATGTATCATCGCAGGCAGCAGCTGGCCGTCGGACGAGAAACTGCTTTACGATTTCATCAAGAACATGCCGAAAGATTATTGCTTCATCATGGTGCCGCACGACATCTCAGAATCGCATGTCAAACAGATCGAATCGCATCTCAACGACTATCAGCTTTACACCGATTTTGATCCTAAAAAACAATGTTCAACATTGGTAATCAACAAGATAGGCATCTTATCAAAGATATACAGATACGCCCGATTCGCCTATATCGGTGCCGGCTTCTACGACGGAATCCACAACATCCAGGAAGCTATCGTTTATGATGTGCCGGTTATCTTCGGGCCGAAATATCATTCGTTTGAAGAGGCTGTCGACCTGGTGGGACTTAAAGGCGCTTTCGTCATCAACAACCAGCAGGAACTCGAGAATATGTTCAACAAATTCATCGAAGACGAAGCGTTTTACAAGGAAGCATCAAAGATATGCCATGACTATGTGGCACAAAAGATAGGCGCGACAGAAAAGACTATGAAGGTGCTTAAGGAGTTTTTGGGTTAAAAGTTAAAAGAGATGACATATTTAAAATTTAGAAACGACGATAAGGTCTCTGCCAAGGTTTTCATCCTGGAATCAGCAGAGCAGATTGAGGCAATCGGACTTAACAAAGACGAAGCCGGCTATGTAAAGAAGATGTACGATGACGACAAGAAGAAAACTGTAGTAATCAACAGATACTCAGAGTGTTATCATATTTTCTTCGTGGATACGACCGAGCCGGAATATAAGTTTATGGAGCAGTGCCGCAAGAAAGGTGCCTCAATATGCAAGTGGCTGAACGCCAATAAGTTTGAAGACGTTTTGATTCAAAATATCGGCGAGAAACGCTGTGTTAAAATGGGCTGCGCCGAAGGCATGATGCTTGCCAATTACGAGTTCAAGAAATACAAGACCGACGCCAAGGTCAACACCTTGAAGACCGTGTATTTCCTGAAGGGAACGGCATGCGATGACTGTGTGGAGAAACTCAACATCACCGTCGAAGCCACCCTGATGGCACGCGACCTCATAAATGAGCCTGTCAATCACCTCAACGCCGAGAAACTCGCCGACTTCATCAGCGAGAAGGTGCGTTCAGTGGGTGGAAACGCTGAGGTATTCAACAAAAAGAAGATAGAAGCCTTGAAGATGGGCGGCTTGCTCGCCGTCAACGCTGGAAGCATCGACGAACCTACATTCACCATACTCGAATGGAAGCCGGAGAAGCCCGTCAACGAGAAGCCGATAGTGCTGGTGGGTAAAGGCATAGTGTTCGATACCGGCGGCTATAACCTCAAGACCTCGTCATTCATGAACGACATGAAAGACGATATGTCGGGCGCGGCTACCGTGGCATGCACCGTGTACGCCGTGGCGAAAGCCAATCTCCCTGTTCATGTGATAGCTCTCGTGCCGGCCACCGACAACCGCATCGACGGCAACGCACGTGTATGCGGCGATATCATCACGATGTACGACGGCACCACCGTCGAGGTGCTCAACACCGACGCCGAAGGCCGACTGATCCTTGCCGACGCGCTCGCCTATGCCAAGAAGTACGACCCGTTGATGGTGTTCGACTTTGCGACACTGACTGGCGCTGCGTCAAGAGCCATCGGACCAGTGGCGACGGTAGCCATGGAACATAACGCAGAAGAGATATACAAACAGCTCGAACAAACGGGCGAGCGCGTCTATGAGCGCCTCGTGAAGTTCCCGTTGTATGAAGAATACGGCGAGATGATCAAATCAGACCTTGCTGACATCCAGAATGTCGGAGGAGCATACGGCGGAGCCAGCACTGCAGGCAAGTTCCTCGAGCATTTCACCGACTATCCATGGGTGCATTTCGACATAGCAGGAACGGCATTCCTGGAGAAGGCCGAGGCTTACAAACCAGCAGGAGGCGTCGGCATCCATGTACGTCTGTTAATGAGATTTTTCAGAGATATGGTGAAGTAAAGACTACCGCTTCTTCTTAAAGAAATCGGTCAAAAGCTGCAGGCATTCTTCTTGGAGGATGCCTGTTTTTATTTCGGTCTTCGGATGCAGCAGGTTGCCGAAACGGCGGAATCCGTTCTTCGGATCGTCGCAGGCCCACACCACCTTCTTGATATGACAATGCTCCAAGGCGCCCGCGCACATGGTACAAGGCTCGAGCGTCACGTATAACGTGCAGTCGTCTAAATATTTTGAACCCAACGCATTACATGCTGCGGTGATCGCCAGCATCTCCGCATGCGCCGTGACATCGGTGAGAAGTTCCACTTGGTTGTGTGCGCGGGCGATTATCTTGTCGTTGACGACAACGACAGCACCCACCGGCACCTCGTCGGCGTCGGCAGCGGCCTTGGCTTCAAGCAACGCCTGCCGCATAAAGTGTTCATCTGACATGGCTGAGAACATCTTTGTAATTGCCTTCTATAATTAAACCACCATATTCATCGTACATGCGCCAGGTGCCACATTCATCCCCATTGTGGTACTCGCAATCGATATACACCTGTCCATTGTCGTAATAAATCTTACCCCTGCCCTCGCGCTCGTCTTTCACAAAAGTGGCGACGCTCATCAGCTCGCCAGAAGGATAATAGCCTCTAAACTCGCCTTCACGCTTATTATCAACGATTTTACCCTCCAGCGCAAGCAGGCCATTCTCATGAAACCAACGTTCTTCCACCCAGGTGGAGTCGCTTCCAACCACATCGTAATAATAAATGACCCATGGCAGGTCGGTCTCAGCGTAATAATGAATCACCTTTTGGACATGTCGCACATGCTTATCCTGGCAAGAAAACATCACCATTCCGAGCAGAAGTATAACAAAAATCTTTCTCATTTTATCTGTCAAATTCCAATGGTTTTCCAAAAATGTTGTCTTCAACTTTTCCATCATGATAAACGAGCTTCCCGTTGACGAAAGTATGTGTGACGTTAGATTTCACCTTCATCCCGTCGTATGGCGTCCAGCCGCATTTATAAAGCATGTCATCGTTTTTAATCACCTTCTCATGATTCAGATCCACCAATACCAAATCGGCGTAATAACCCTCGCGGATAAAGCCTCTGCCTTTGATTTGATACAGTTCTGCAGGGTTATGGCACATCAACTTGACAATCTGTGTTAAAGAAACAATGCCTTTATGATAGAGGTTTAGCATCACATCGAGGCTGTTTTGCACCGACGGGAAGCCCGATTTCGCTGTGAAATAGTCGTCGGTCATCTTCTCATGCCACAGATGCGGCGCGTGGTCGGTGCCTATTGTGTCGATGTGGCCGTCGGAAAGCGCCGCTTGGAGCACCGCCCTGTCTGATGCCATCTTGATAGCAGGGTTGCATTTGATGGCATATCCTTTCTCCTCATAGTCTTTATCGCAGAAAGTGAGATAATGCGGACATGTCTCAGCCGTTATCTTTTTGTATTTCAATGGGATATCGTTTCTGAACAATGTCAGCTCCGCCTTCGTCGAGATATGCATCACATGCAGCTTTGCCCCGAACTTCGCCGCCATATCCACGGCTTTTGAAGTCGATTTGTAGCACGCCTCCATGGTGCGGATGAAAGGATGTATGCCTGCGTCGATGACCACTGCGTCTTTCGATGCCAAGTCCTTGCAGCACACCGTGTTTTCGTGTATCGTCTGCTCGTCCTCGCAATGCGCCGCTATCAGGCATGGCGCTTCTTTGAACAAGCGTACCAATGCCTCGTCTTCATTAACCAGCATGTTGCCCGTGCTCGAACCCATAAACAACTTGATGCCGCATACCTTCTTAGGGTCTGTCTTCAGAATCTCGTCGATATTGTCGTTGGTAGCACCGAGGTAAAACGAGAAGTTTGCCGCTGATTTCTCCGCTGCGAGGTCGAATTTCTGTTTCAGTAGTTCCTGTGTGGTGGTCTGCGGGCTGGTGTTAGGCATCTCCATGAATGATGTCACGCCTCCTGCCACTGCCGCGCGGCTCTCGGTGAAGATGTCGGCTTTTTGTGTCAGCCCCGGCTCACGGAAGTGCACATGTTCATCGATGATTCCGGGCAACAGGTATAGGCCTTTTGCATCAATAATCTGATAATCTTTCCAATTTGAAAAATCATCATTATTGACCAAAACTTTTTCAATCTGCGTACCAGAAATGACAACACTTGCCAACGTGGTCGTTCCCTCGTTGACAAGTGTCGCGTTTTTGATGATATATCCCATTATTTCTTTCTTGGTTTGATCTTACCCCACATACCTCTCCATCTCAGGTTGATTACGCCGAATATGGCTTCTCTGAAGATACCTCCCGACATCTTCGACGTGCCCTCACGTCTGTCAGTGAAGATAATCGACACTTCCTCAATCTTGAATCCAAGCTTCCAGGCGGTGTATTTCATCTCAATCTGGAAGGCATATCCGATGAATTTGATTCTGTCGAAGTCGATGGTTTCCAGCACCTTACGTGTGTAGCACACGAAGCCTGCCGTGGTGTCGCGTACCTTCATCCTCGTCACGAAACGGACGTAGGCAGAGGCGTAATACGACATCAGGACACGGCCCATAGGCCAGTTTACCACATTGACGCCGCATTTGTAACGCGAACCGATGGCCAAATCGGCGCCGTTGGCACAGGCGTCGTGCAGACGAATAAGATCGTCGGGGTTATGGGAGAAATCAGCATCCATCTCCGTCACATATTGATAGTCACGTTCCAAAGCCCACTTAAAGCCGTGGATATAAGCCGTGCCGAGACCGAGTTTGCCTTTTCTCTCCTCGATGAAAAGCTTGTCAGGGAACTCCTGCATCAGGCGTTTCACTATATCTGCCGTACCGTCCGGACTGTTGTCCTCGACAATCAGGATGTGAAACTCCATCGGGAGGTTGAAGACATATCGGATGATTTTCTCGATATTCTCTTTCTCGTTATACGTCGGGATGATAACTAGATTGTCTGCCATAACTCCTTAAGAATCAATTAGTATAGTTCGTATTCGTTTGTATCTTTCATTCCTGACTTGCCAAGGAACGGTTTCAGGTTGCCATGTACCTTCAAAGTTTTTCCAAGATTCTCCGGATGGTCTTTCAGGTTGATGTTACGGATGCCTGATGGAGCGTCGCTCGGCAGATAAACGATAACGCATTTGTTAATATCGCGCTCATCAAGTTTATCAGCTAAGATGATACTGAGTTTGTTCTGCTCCAAATCGAAAGTCGGACCCCAAGAGATCTGGTCGTCGCTTGTTATCGAACCTGTCGCGATGTTGGCAGCACCGACGATATAACCCTGAATCCACGCATTATCAGTGTATTGATTGACAATACCCGCTGTGATGTTATATGGGTCGCTTTGTGTACCTGTGCCATGAGGATTGATGATATTCTCCTCGCAAGGGTCATTCTCCATCTGAACCTCAGAGATGGTGCGGATGGTAAACTGCCATGCGTTACCTGTGCTGTAGTAAGTTAGGATGCCGATGATAGAACCGTTGCCCTGCGGAAGCGGTCTGTTCCAGAAACTGGCGTAGTTGCTGGTCCTCACTATGACTGTCTCATCCAAGAGGTTGCAGTCTTCATCGTATTGGGCGAGTGTAAACTGTCCATATGCGTCTTTCGTGGCAAATGTATTGTCACGGTCAGCAGCCCTGAACTCGACATGGTTGAATTTCACCAAACGGCAGATATAGCCGCTGTTTACGTTGACTGTGCTTATCTCTGCCGGCTCGATGAATCTGTTGTTTGCCAAGATGGTCACATTCTTCGGGTCGAGGTCTTGAATCTGAGGCGTGCCGCTGTATTCCGACAAGGTAGCGCCTTTCAGATACACTCTCACCGAGTCGCCGATACGAAGGCCGCTGGTGCTCTTCATATAAAGCTCAATGGCCTTGTCGCCATCCTGAATAAACGAGGCTTTATAGAGGTTTCCGGAGGTCTCATCGTCAGTCACAGTGCCATACACGCTGGCATCCTGAGTGAATTTATGGGTGCCTTCGGCGTGCCACATATATAACAGCGTGTCGATGGTGTAAACATCACCAACAGGAAGAGTGAAGTCAACACCCGGTGTCGGATAGTTGTTCTTCCTTGCGTTCTTATCCATGCACGACGTCATCACAATCATCGCGATAAGAACCAATATGCCGTATTTTTTTATTGACTTAAACATATCTCTAATATTTTGATTATCAATAATTTATTCTGTTATTATCACATTCTTGACTTCCCATGTCGCAGCACCGGCCGTGGTACTCGTATATTTGAAAGCGATGGTGACCTCGCCGGAGGTATAAGCTGACAGGTCTATCTCGCCTGAATTGACAAACGTCCAGTTGCTACCCGATGAATATACAGGGATTAACAGGCGTGACCATTGTGTCGTCGTGACATCACCAGTATAATTAGTGGTTATCCATAATGTCATCTCCTCTTCATGGTCGTTACCATAACGATATACATGTTCAAATTGCAATTTGGCGCTGTTATATGGACTCAGGTCGATAGCAGGAGATACCAGCCAACTCTCTGCATCATACGCATGCTGGTTAAAGGCGCTGGCCTTCATGCAAGAATAGTCTGCAGCGTGAGCCCACACGTAGGTCAAACCACCGAGCTCGACATCAACAATCTGGAAATTGCCTTGTGACGAGGCGAATGTCTCGCTGAAGATGGTCTGTGCAGGAGGTGTCGGGACACCATTTTCAACCTTTATTGATTTAATTTCTATGGTACCGCATGAACCTGATTGTGACACATATTTCACTGCCAAAGTGATATGTTTGCCGATGTATTCGTCAAGCACGGTCTCCGAGGTGAGGAAGGTGTTCCAGTCACCCACGTTCTCCCATGCAACGTCTATGCTGTTCCAAGTATAATTTGTAGGATCTTCACCATATTCATAATCTTCAGAAACCATCAGATTAAGCTCTGTTGAGAAACTGGTGAAATATCTTGCAAGGTAGTTGATAGTGACTTTCACATGGTCGCCTGTCATGTCGATAGGTGACGAGATCAGCCAGTCTTCATTGGCGAAGTAGTCATTATTCACCTTACCCGTCATCTTTGCTGTCTGGAAATCGATAATCCATGTCTGGTCGCCCAAGACATTATATGTGGTATATGTTCCGAACTGCGATGCAAAGCTCTGATTATAAGGAAGTTCCATCAGGTCACCTCCCTCACCGCATCTCTGTCCGTTGAGATGCACATCGGTGGTGTTGCGGATAAGCAGCTGCCATGTGGTGTTATACAACGACACAATGCTGGCCAGCGTGCCTTTTCCCTCAGGAAGCGGTTCGGCTGCAAAGTTAGCGTAGCCGCTGGTTCTCACGATAACAGCGCCGCCATCACAACTCACGAGGTTTCTGTTGGTGTTGCTCTGTCCGTCAGCGTATGTCAAGCCTTCGTATTCTTCAAACTGGACGTCGCTGAGTTTCACGAGGTCGCAGAGATGCTTGCCCGCAGTGATGTCTTCAATTGTTGTGCTGACAGGGCTGACCTTGTCTTCGCAGCCTCTTTCGTAAATCACAATCAACTTGTTCGGGTCGTATTCCTGCACCTGGATCTGTGGCAGCCTGCTATATTCGGAGATGATTGAGCCGTAGAGCTTATATCCGATATAGTCGCCAACCTTCACGTTGAAGTCTTCGCTTCCGCCGTCGCCGGAGCCTTTACGGTAAACAGCGATACATCTGCCATCAGTGCCTCTCAGATAGAAGGTACGATAGATGTTTCCGCCAGTCTCGTCAGCGATGACATAGCCTTTCACGATAGCGTCTTTATGCCATTCTTTGTCAAACTGGAATGTTCCAAGAACCAAAGTATCCAGAATCTGTCCGACAGTCCAGACATTAGTTTCAGGAAACTCAACAAGATCCGGCCGGTCAAGTTTTTTCTTGCAGGAAACTGTCACCAGCAACACACCTATTAATAATATAGCGAGTTTTTTCATAATATTTCTCCTTTCAAATTAGTATCTGACTGTTAAACTTAAGAAATAGTTGATTCCGTAAAGGTATGAGTATTTCTCTGGGAAACGCTCAGGATCGTCGTAGTCGGAACGAAGCTGCTCGTAACCGTAGAGAACGATGTTCTTGTTGTTCAACAAATTGTTGACGCTGAGGTTGAGAAGGATTGAATATCCTTTATAGTTCCACGACTTGCCGCAGTAAAGGTCGAGGGTAAACGCATTGTCAATCTTCTTCTGTTCGAGAAGGAGGTCGGTACGGTAGTCCTGCTCATAAAGTCCTTCAAACGCGTCTGCCACGTGGTTTGTCGGATTCACTGCCAGGTAGTAGTCGGCGAAGTAGTTGGCGTTCATGCTGATCCACCAGTATTTCGGCGAGTTGTACTTCAATCCTATTGAACCTGCCGTCTGTGGCATCTCACCGACGTAGTAACCCTTGAGGTAAACCGTCTCGTCTTCGTAAATAGGGTTAGCGTTGTTATCCTCATAGACATACACCTTCGGGCGGTTTGTGTAGATATGCTCACCCATCGTACCTGCCACCTGTGCGCTGATTGTAGGCGTTATGTTGATGTCGGCACCCACCTCGATACCTTGCGACAGCTGGTCGATGCCGTTCATGATGTAATTGACATATTTACCCGTCGATTCATAGTAGAACGAGCGGTTCCATGTGAGTTGGGCGAAATGTGTCTGGTATGCCGTGACACGTGCCTTCATGAGTGGCGAACGATACTCGTATGAGAGATCCGCGCCGAAGACATGTTCGTTATCGACGTTATGGACGATGGTGTTACGCACACGCGGTGCCACAAAAACGCTCCTAAACTCAGGAGCCTGGCTCTTCAACATCATGTTGGCTACGATATAGTTACGTCCGTTGATGGCGTAGCTGGCGCCTGCCTTGAAACTGCCATTGATGAGGTTGAGTTTCTTAGAGTCGCCATACGACTCACTGCCGAGGAAACGTCCGTTTTCAAATCTACCTGTACGATACATCTGTGTGTAGAACGCCTCCAAGCCGACGTATGTGGACCAGTGGTTTTTCACCCACGTGAGCTCACCCCATCCGACGACTTTATTGACATTTGCGATATAGTTGTAACTGATGATGTCGCCCACTCCTGCAACATGGTTCTTGTTGCGGATATCGGTCTGCTGGTCGTCAGTGATATCGAATGCCTCTCCGTCGGCATACTTGTCGATGTCGAGATAATAGTCACCGCCAAGAAGGTCAGCCACTTTCTTGTAGTAATGTGTCTTCGAGATGCCTGCCTTCAAACCTCCATAGAGATGGAGATACGGATTAAACTCATATTTGAAAGAACTTTGGAGACCGTACTGGTTCTTATCCTGACGGCGTTCCTCTACGATATATTTCGAGAAATAGCCCGTCACCGAACCAGTGCCGTTGTTGGCATTATTAACGGTCTTGAGATTTCTTGAGTTAGCCGCATACAGCTCATCCCAGTTGAGTTGGTGCATGCTCTCGTCATTAATCCATTGTTCGGTATAATCAAGATATCCTTGATACGTGTAACCTTCTTTTCCGAGGTCGAGCATATATTTGTAATAGCTCGGGAGGTTACGATAGTAGTCAGGACGCGGGTCGGCCGCCTCACCCCATTCCAGAGCGGTGGAGCCACCTTTGCCGAACCAGTAATATGCTGTCGTGTTGACCTGCCATTTGTCGTTTGGTGTCCAATAATGAGTGAGCTGGAACATCGGCTGGTGATATGAGCTCACACGGGCGTTACGCATGAAACGCTTGCCATTCTTGTCGGTCTGCCATCCCCAGTTCGGGTTGTAGTAGTTGTCGCCAAGAAGGTCGAATGTCTCCTGCACTGCCGGCGAGGTACCTGCACGCTCCGATGGAGAGCCGAACACCAGGAATCCCAACGAATGTTTGCGGTTCAGTTTCTTCTCAGCCGAGAAGAAATAGCTTGTACCGTTGTACCAGGTGCCTTCCGACCAGCTCATCCAGCTGTTCATAGGGGTATAACGTCCCGATACCGATAGCGAAAACGCCCAGCCGTTTTTCATCATGCCGGTGCTGTATGTCGCCATCAGACGATGGTTATACGAACGGTTCGACAACGAATAGCTTCCCGATATCTGCTTACGGTAGATGCTCGCTCTCGTCGTGATGGCCGTCACGCCGCCGGGACCGCCGAAGTCCTCGTATGTGATGCCTGAGTTGACCATGATGACCGAGTTACGCATCACGTCGTTCAAGCCACCCCAATTGGAATAGTACGGACGTCCGCCGTCAGGGTCGTTCATCAGCACACCGTTGATGAGCACATCAGTGTATTTCGAGTCGAATGCACGGATACGGAACCTTCTTGTGCTTAAGTTATAAGCCGCAATGCTGTTGAAGGCGTCACGCGACGACTGCAGAAAACTCGAGATATCTGTCGAGCTCTGCGCATCATCATAATCGGTCTCAATCATGATGATTGTCGGCAATGTGGTGTTTTCAGTGGTGATAGTGTCCGACACCACCGTAACATCCTCCTCAAGTTGCGCACTCAGTTTCATGCCGAATGCCGCAATTAGAATTAACAGTAGATACTTTTTCATTTAACAAATTTTTATCACGCAAATTTAGAAATTTTTTCCTTATAAAAATAAAAAAGGTGAAAAATTAATTATTAATCTTTTTTGTCATTATTTGAAAAATTTTATCTAACTTTGTACCCAAATATTTTGCTTTATGTTGAAGAAATTAAACATTTTGGCCGTAGTGATGCTGTTTGTCATCACCTCTCTTACAGCCCAGCAACAGTATAAGATGGGTATCGTAGGTTTCTATAACCTTGAAAATCTTTATGATACCATCAACGACCCACAGAAAAACGACGAAGAGTTCCTCCCTCAAGGAAAGAACGCATGGAACACCGAGAAATACACGACAAAACTGCATAACATGGCTTATGCCATCTCCACCATCGGCACCGACAAGAACGACAAGTTCGTCACTCCGGAAGGCCTATGGGTGCTGGGTGTCTCAGAAATCGAGAACCGTCAGGTGCTGGAGGATCTCGTAGCTCAGCCCGAGATTGCCGACCGCAACTACCAGATAGTGCATTATGACTCACCCGACCGCCGTGGTGTTGACGTGGCATTGCTATATAACCCTAAGTTTTTCAAGGTAACCAACCATAAGTCATACCGCCTGAATGTGCCGGGACAGCCCAACTTCATCTCCCGCGACCAGCTCGTGGTGACAGGCATGCTCGACGACGAGGAGTTCAGCTTCATAGTGATGCACTGGCCTTCACGTTACGGTGGCGAGAAACGTTCACTCCCCGGACGTATGGCAGCGGCGAGTCTCTGCCGTCACATCGCCGACTCCATCCTTGATAAAAAACCTAACGCCAAGATAGTGATGATGGGCGACTACAACGACTACCCGACAAACAAGAGTATCATCGAAGGACTGCGCGCGAAAGGCCGCATCAAAGACATGAAAGAAGGCGATTTCTTCAACCCGATGTGGCAGATGCATAAAAATGGCGAAGGCACCAACTACTATCGCGACGTGAAAGGCGTGCTCGACCAATGCATCATCACACCGGCGCTGCTCAAAGACGAGAACGACCCGTTTGCGACATACCAGATGCTCAAACCGATGGTACATTCCAAGGAATATCTGAAACAGCACGACGGACGCTACAACGGATATCCGTGGCGTTCATTTGCCGGCGGAGTGTGGCTCGCAGGTTACTCCGACCACTTCCCAGTTTACCTTATTTTATTGAAAAAAATCTAACACCTGCCGTCATTTCGAGCGAAGGCAAAGCCGTAGTCGAGAAATCTCAATTTCATTTAATGAGATTTCTCCATTTCGCTACGCTACAGTCGAAATGACGGGAGTCCTATTCTTTAACGTAAATCCTCTTAACTCTTTGCGAGATTCGGGTCATGATTTCGTATGGAATCGTGTGGCAGGCCTCTGCTATGATTTCAATAGGATGGTTGTCGTCGAACAACACCGCTGTGTCATCTTCCTGACAGTCGATACCCGTGACATCAATCATGGTGAGGTCCATACAGACGTTGCCAACAATAGGTGCTGCCTTGCCGTTGACCCAGAAGCAGGCGTTACCATTGCCGAGCTCACGACGCAAGCCATCTGCGTAACCTATAGGAATCACAGCGATTCTCGTTGGTTTCGTTATCTTTCCATGACGGCCGTAGCCTATCGTCTCGCCGGCATCGTATTCCTTAATCTGCTTGATGGTGGTCTTCAGCGACATCACATTATGCAACTTACCCCGATCTTCATCGACGACCGCCACACCGTACACGCCAATGCCCAAGCGCACCATATCGTACTGATAATCGGTGAATCGCGTGATGCCGGCGGTATTCAGGAGATGACGCATAATCTTATACGGGAACGCCGACACAATCTTCGAACTCATCACCTCAAACTGCTCAATCTGATGTTTCACAAAGTCGTCTTCCTCGGGCATGTCGCTGGTGGCAAAATGCGAGAAAACACTCATGATTCGGATGCTCGGGTTGGCTTTGATTCGCTCTATCAGGGCATCAATGTCTTCTGGCAAGAACCCAAGACGGTGCATGCCTGTATCAACCTTGATATGAATGCCGACAGGCCTGTCGAGAGGCTTATCCAGCTGATTTATGGCGTCTTCCAGCTGCGAGAGGCAACGGAAGCTGTAGATGTCGGGCTCCAGGCCGTTGAGGATGATGGTATCGAAGGTGTTGGTCTCCGGAGTCATCACCATGATAGGCAGTTTTATGCCTCTGTTACGCAGATCCACTCCCTCATCGGCATACGCAACAGTAAGATAATCAACATGGTGGAATGCCAGGACGTTCGACACTTCGTAGTTGCCGCTGCCGTATGCAAAGGCCTTCACCATCACCATCATCTTTGTGTCTTTTTTCAGTTTTCCGCGATAATAGTTGAGGTTCTTCACGAGGTTGTCGAGGTTTATTTCCAGCACCGTCTCATGCGATTTCTGCTGCAGCACCTTCATGATACGCTCAAACTCAAAGCTGCGCGCGCCTTTCAGCAAGACAATCTGATTCTCAAACATCTTCATCGGATGATGGGCAAGAAAATCAGCAGTCGAATTATAGAAATAGGAGGTTATCTTTTTATTCAATGAGATTTTTCTCAAAGAGGATTTCTCGACTCCACTGCGTTCCGCTCGAAATGACGTGGAAGATGTGGCTGGTCGAAATGACGAGCATAGAGCGGGACCGATGCCGATAAAAGTGTCAACACCTTTATTTTCAATGAGTTGCGCAATATCTTTATAAAGATCTTCTTCCTTCTGTTCGCTTTGTAGGATGTCGGAAAGAATCAGCACCTTGTTGTCGTGATGCTGCGCGTTCATGAAGTCAAGGGCGATGGCGAGAGCGTTTTTATCGTTATTATATGAATCGTTGATAATCTGACAGTTACGCACACCAGCTTTAAGCTCCATTCGCATCTCCACTGCCTCAAGACATGCCATGCGTTCGGCGATAACGTCGTTAGGCAGGCCTAGCAATAAGGCCACACACCAGCAGTTGATGGCATTTTCGATGGAGGCATTGTCAATGAACGGGATGGAGATTTTTAAATTCTTATTCTTATAATTACCTACGATTTCCGATTTATCGGTGACAACAATCGATGGGATGAACAAATCGGCATTTTTATCGGTTTTACTCCACGAAAATGTCGGAATACCACGATTTTCAATGATTTCCGCAGTTTCTTTATTATCAGAACAATAGATTAATTTTCCGATTTTATCGAATAATTTGATCTTTTCCTCAATCTTCTGCTGCACATCCTTAAAATTCTTGCCATGTGCTGTCCCGATATTGGTGAAGACGCCGATGGTAGGCTTAATGATTTCGCGCAGTTTCTCCATCTCACCCGGACGCGAGATGCCAGCCTCAAAGACGGCCACATCGTTGGTATGGTTCATCTGCCACACCGACAGAGGCACGCCAATCTGCGAGTTATAGCTCTTCGGACTGCGACACACCGACATCGAAGGCGAAAGTATCTGATACAGCCATTCCTTCACCACTGTCTTGCCGTTGCTTCCTGTGATGCCGACGACAGGGATGTCGAACTGAGCGCGATGATATGCCGCCAACGTCTGCAAAGCTGCCAAAGTGTCGTCAACGACGATAAAAACGGCATCAGGATACTGATTTTCAACGTTTTTTTGTGACACGACAAAGGCTCTAACGCCCTTTTCATACAAATCTTTGATGTATTTATGACCATCGTTTCTTCCGCTGTGCAGCGCAAAAAACAATGTATTCTCAGCGTCGATAAGCAGTCGGCTGTCAAACAAAATCTCCTTGACAATAACCGTATCTGATTGATTACCAATAATTTGCCCATTGATAACCGCTGCAATCTTTTTTATCGTGTATCCTTCGTTTTGCATATCGCAAATTTACGAAAATTTTACATAAATAATTGATTTTTAAATTTTTATTAAAATTAATTTGCTTTTTTGAAAATGATTTTGTAACTTTGACGCTTTAAAAACGAGCATTTCCCATGGCACCGCAAAACAGAACTTCAGGTCTGCCCAGAATTGGTCTAACCCAGGGCGACATCAACGGCATCGGCTACGAGGTGATACTCAAGGTTTTAGCCGACTCCCGCATTTTTGAATCTTTTATCCCGATTGTCTATGGACAGTCAAAAGTGTTTTCTTATTACAAGAAGAATTTCGGCATGGAAGAGATGTCGTATGCGGTGATTCGCGACGCCTCGCAGGCCCAGCCACGACGCATCAACATCGTCAACCACACCGACGAAGAGCTGAAGGTGGAGCCGGGATTTTCCACTGCCATAGCTGGAAGAGCTTCGTTTGCGGCACTGAAACTCGCCACCAACGACCTTCGCAACGGCAACATCGACGCCATGGTGACAGCGCCAATTAATAAAAGCAACATACAGTCGGAACAGTTCAAATTCAAGGGCCAGACCGACTACATAAAATCGTTTTTCCCCGACAATGAATACATTACGTTGCTCGTCAGCCATAATATGCGCATCGGCTTCGTGACTAACCACATCCCTCTGAAAGACGTGCCTAGCACTATAACCAAGGATTTGATTATCAAGAAGTTAAAGCTGATGAACAATTCTTTGGTCAAAGACTTCAACATTGTGGCTCCGAAGATTGCGGTATTGGGCTTGAACCCTCATGCCGGCGACGGCAACATCATGGGTGTTGAGGAACGCGACATCATCAAACCGGCGATGGAAGTCGCCAAGGAACAAGGTGTCATGGCGTTCGGCCCCTTCCCTGCCGACGGCTTCTTCGGCTCCGACGCGTGGCGCAAATACGACGGCATCTTGAGCATGTATCACGACCAGGGACTAACCCCATTCCGTGTCCTAGCCGTCGACGGAGGCGTCAGCTTCACCGCAGGTTTACCAGTGGTACGCACCTCTACGACACACGGCACAGGCTATGACATCGCAAACCAAAACATAGCTGATCCCGATGCCTTCAGACACGCGATTTATCTTGCTATTGACATCCTGAATAATAGAGTTAAAAGTTAAAAGAGTTAAGTTAAAAGACTTTTAACCTTTAACTTTTATCTTTTAACCAAGAATTACTGTCTCTCGTAGGTCTGGACCTCATCGTACACGTATTCCAGCTTGATTCCAGCCTGACGGAACATGTCTTCCGACTCCGCACCGTCGTGGTATTTGCGCTGGCACACCACGCGCACTATGCCGCAGTTGATGATAAGCATGGCACATGTCCTGCACGGCGTCATTCTGCAATACAAGGTGCTTCCTTCGAGGGCGATGCCGCGTCGGGCGGCCTGTGCGATGGCGTTCTGCTCGGCATGCACCGTACGAACGCAATGCTCGGTGATACGGCCGTCGGCGTGAATCATCTTACGGAACAGGTGCCCCACCTCGTCGCAATGCGGGAGACCGCGGGGCGAGCCTACGTAGCCTGTCACCAGAATCTGGCGGTCTTTGACGATGACACAGCCGCTACGGCCACGGTCGCAGGTGGCGCGCTCTGCCACAGTGTCGGCCATATTCATGAAATATTCATCCCAGGAGGGACGTTTATACTTCTGATTCTCAATATCTTGCAATACCTCTTCCACCTTTTTGTGGAGGTCTTCGATGCTGCCGTTGTTTTGGAACACATAGTCGGCCTGATGTATGCACTCGCCGAGGTTCTGCTTGTTAGGATCAGCGTTGGTCATCTCACGCTCCTCGTTGGCACAGAACGTCTCGTAACTCACCGCGTCCGTCTCACTTTTACGCATTGTGATACGCTCATAACGCACTTTACGGTCGGCGTCGACGGCAAACAGATGGAAGTTGCCTTTTGAGCGCAGCGCCGCAATCTCGCCAGGAGTACGGATACTCTCGATGACAGCGTCTTTGCCGTTGTTATAAGCACGGTCGTAGAGCTGTTCGGCTATGTAGCTCGGACTGTTGTTGGCACGTAAGTCGTTGGCTACCATTGTCAAAGTGTCACGGTTCACTTCCATGCCGCGACGTTTTATCTCTTCGGTGAGAAACGAACGCACTGAATAATGTACGTAGCCTTTTTTCTCGATGAGATAGTCAACTATTGTGCCTTTACCTGCACCCAAAGTCCCTGTGATTCCGATGATGTTCATAGTTTTTTGTTTTTATAGACGGGCTAAAACCCGTCTTTGTTGTCTTGCAACCACTTTGTGGTTTGTAGGTATTTTATTTATTTAAATTTTCTTCTTTGATGTCGTGAATCCATTTCTCCATTGTGACCGGATGATACTGTTCCAACCGCTCAAACAACTCTTTCGGGTCATCGGTGACGATGATGTTTCTGTGATGGTCGCCACGCACGAAGCCGTCTTTTATTCCACGCTCCATCCATTTCACCAGATCATCGTAGTAACCCAAGGTGTTATACAGCGCAATAGGCTTCTCGATAAGTCTGAGCTGGTCGGCGACAACCACTTCCGAGAACTCGTCAAGGGTGCCAAAGCCGCCCGGCATGGCGATGAATGCATCCGACTCGCGCATCAGTATCTCCTTGCGTTCCGCCATGGTCTTGGTCGGTATCATCTTATGGATTCCGTTGTGACCAATCTCATGTGACAACAGGAAATCGGGCATCACGCCGACGACTTGTTTACCGCGCGCGAGCATGCGGTCGGCAATCACGTTCATCAGACCGATGCTGCCACCGCCATAATACAAGGTGCAGTCGTTATCGGCGAGTACGTCGCCCAGCAGCGCCGCCGCCTCAGCGTAGCGTTTGTCGGAGCCCCAGCTGCTTCCACAGAAAACGCAGATGTTCTTCATCAGTTATTTTTTTGCAAAAATAATAAAAATAGTTAAAAGAGTTAAGTTAAAAGTTAAAAGATTTTTAACTGTTGTCCCTCTTTTAACTCTTATCCTTTAACTTTTAACCAAAAACGCCAGTTTTTCAAAGATATTTATTCCTGTTTCAATGATTTCGTCTTCAAAAACATAATCAGGGTTATGCAGCGGCAGATGATCTTCGCCACAGCCCAGTCCGAACATCCCGATGGGGCACACCTCGGCGAAGCGTCCGAAGTCCTCCGACCAGCGGAAAGGCTCGTCAAGATACTGACAGTCAAGGCGTAACGCTGAGGCGGCGGCGCTTATCATCTCCACCTGTTCGTCGGTGTTTATAGTAGCAGGGAACGCCTCATGGATGCTGCTGCTGAACTGGAATCCTTGTTTTTCGGCGACCATGGCGCAGAGCTGCACCACATCGGCGGTGAGATGCTGCAGCTTGTCGTTGTCGAACGAGCGCAGGGTAAGCCAAATCTCGGCGTGCGCCGGTGCCACTCCGAAGGTCTCCTCGCCTAATATCGCATGCGTCATCGTCATCATGGTGAGTGGTTTCTCGATGCGCAGCATCTCGGCTTTCTTTCCGAAGATGTCGATGAGTGCCGACAACACATGTTGCGGACTATGTCCTGTCTCGGGTTGTGAGGCGTGCGCCGTCACGCCGTCAAACGATAGTTTCAAGCCCAACGAGCCAGCGGCGAAGCAGCCTTTTCTCAGCAGAATACGGTTCTTCGGGTAGCCCGGGATGTTATGCAAGGCGAACGCCACGTCGGGCTTAACCCGCTCAAAGAGCGGGTCGGCGATGACGGCGCGCGCGCCCTGTCCTGTCTCCTCTGCAGGCTGGAAAAGCAGCACCACCTCGCCTCTCTCAGGACGTCTCTCGCTCAGTCTTTGAGCCAATCCTGCTATTATCGCGGCATGGCCGTCGTGACCGCAGCGATGCGAGCAGTGACGGTCGCCTTCGGGGATGTTCAAAGCGTCGATGTCACCACGGATCAAAATGCGTTTCCCCGGTTCTTTGCCCTTGAAAACCACAGCGATGCCGTGCCTTCCGATGTTGCGGATATGCTCGTCGGGATTAAGTTTTTCGAGAAAAGCATTCAAAATCTCATTGGTCTTCACCTCCTGACCCGAAAGTTCGGCGTTTTCATGCAGAACATGCCGTAATTCTATAATGTCTCGCATCTCTAAAAATTTTCTGTTTGCAAAGATAAAGATTTTTTTCAAAAATTTACACCTATATATAAAAAAATTGTGTAATTTTGCGGACTCGTTTGAAGGGGATGAGAGCCGACTGGAGGAAATAATTGCAGTTTATTGATTATCAAAGAGTTAGAGAACGTGAGAAGAAAGCTTGGACAGCACCGAGTACTTGAAAAACTCAGAGTTCCTCGAGGAGAAAAACGTAAAATTTGTAGCAAAATAAGATAGTAACAATAATATTAACTAAATCAAACAAAAAAAAATGAAAAAAAGATTTACAATCTTAATGACGGTGCTCTTCGCACTGACACTCATCACCCGAACCGCTGAGGTTATGGGACAAACAAAAGCCGAAGGCTTTGAAACAGCTACGGCATCGACAACCTACAATTCCACTGTCAACCTTACGACTCAACAAAGTGATTGTGGAATTGCATGGATGATATACTATGGTTGTGTTTCCACAAATAACAAGATTTCTGGAAACAAATCTGCACAAATGAGATGGTACAGCAGTGCAACTTCTAACCGTCCATATTTGGAATCTAAAACTGCCATTGATGGTCTTACCAATGTTGCTTTCAAGGCAAAAGTTGGAAACACGAATGTTAAGATGGATGTTCATTATTCATCAGACGGAAATAATTGGACTGCCTTAGCTACCGCAGAAACTTTTAGTAACACTAGTGCAGCTGATTTTTCATATACTATTCCTTCTGGAGGAAAATACATAAAGATTGGTGTTTCATCAAGTTCGACAGCACCAGGTTCAGGTAACTACGCTTTTATCGTAGATGATGTTGTTTTCACCTATTCCAGTAGTGTTACCACCCACACCGTCACCTATCACGCCAATGTCACCGGAATATCTGACATCGAAGTCGAATATGAGGAAGGCGATGATGTAACGATAGCAGCCAACACCTTCACCAATCCTGGTTATGCCTTCACCGAATGGAACACGGAAGCAGATGGCAGTGGTGATCCCTATAGTCCAGAAGATGTAATCAATGACATTGATGATGATTGGGACTTGTACGCCCAATGGGAAGAAAGTGCTTCGACAACGGGGACTATCAACTTTGGAAGCGCAACTGGTAGCACCGCGATTAATAGTACGTCTGTAACAGGTAATGACAGCCAGAACAATACGTGGGATATTACAACAGTTTTTGGAAGTGCAGGTTCTTCGTTTACCCAGAACGCCGCTTATTCACAAGTTGGTTCAAGCAGTAAACCAGCCACAAGCATTACTTTCACCACCACTCTTCCTGAAGAGGTTAATGTAACTGCAATGGAAGCCAAGTTTGGTGGCTTTAGCGGAACTGCAGGTACCATCACAATGAAAGTCGGGAACACAACCATTGGCACTGGTTCACTTAATGGAACCGCTGATGTAGTGGTAAATAGCAGTTCGACAGAGGAAGGTGATGTGCTGACCGTTACGGTTACAAGCATATCAAAAGGTGTAAAGGTATACTACATTTCTTACACTTATGAAGCCATTACTCCAAGTCCAGCGGTCGCTACTACTACGACTATCACAGTCCCTGCCAACTTCAACACCGACTTGCACAATGGCACAACAGCTGGCACACTGACCGCAACAGTGACCTCTGATGGTTCACCAGTCAGCGGCGCAACAGTCACATGGTCATCAAGCGAGACAAGCGTTGCTACAGTTGGTAGCGATGGTGCTGTAACACTTGTTGCTGTTGGTACTACTACAATCACAGCATCTTACGCAGGCGTTGAGGATGTTTACAAACCATCTTCAGACACATACGAACTTACTGTTATTGACAGCTATGCTCCTGGCACACAGAACAATCCTTACACTGTTGCCCAAGCTATCGCAAACACACCGTCAAGCGGCGATGTTTATATTCAAGGTATCGTTTCAAGCTTCTACAATACAAGCATTGTAGGTGACGGAACCAACTACCGTTATTATGTTTCGGATGACGGCACAACGACAACACAACTTCTCGTCTATAAAGGCAAAGGTTTGAACCAAGCAACTTTCTCAAATGTAAACGACTTGCTCGTCGGTGACGAAGTTGTCATCTGCGGTTCACTCGTTACCTACCAGAGCGCTCCAGAAGTTGCTTCTGGCAACTATCTGTATTCATGGAATCGTCCGGCTGTTGAGGTTGAAGCCCCTACTTTCAGCCCTGCTGCTGGCACATACACCACAACTCAGAGCGTGACCATCAGCTGCGCCACAACTGGTGCTGATATCTACTACACAACAGATGGCACCACCCCGGATGCTAACAGCACCCTTTACACAAGCGCAATCAGCGTATCGACAACAACTACGATTAAAGCCATTGCTTATTATGCTGGCGCTAACAGCACCGTTGCCACTGCAACATACCATTTCTGTTCGCCAACTGATCCATATACTGTAACAGAAGCCCTAGCATTCGACGAATATCCCGCCAATGAAATCTATGTGGAAGGTATTGTGTCAACTGCTCCGACACAAAATCCAACCAGCAACGGCGAACTTACCTACTACATCTCTGTTGATGGCAATGCTACCAACCAACTTGAGGTATACAAAGGCAAGGGTTTGAACCAAGCTGGTTTTGAAGATAAAACCGACATCCAAGTTGGCGACATCGTTACCGTTTACGGTAATGTGGTGATTTACAATAGCACTAAAGAATTTGCTCAAGGCAACTATCTCGTGTATTTCGAGCGTCCTACACCTCCAACTCAAGAATACACCTTGTCAGTTGGCAACCCTGCCAATATCACTTTCACCGTCAACTATGGAGAAGAAGTCCTTACAAACGGAGAAAGCGCCAATGATGTTGAAAACGGCACAGCAGTGACATTCGACATGAACATTGCAGAAGGCTATATATTGAATGAATTAACTGTTTTAGATTCAGACAGCCAGCCTGTTACAGTAACAGAAACCTCAGGCGTTTATTCATTCACAATGCCGGCATCCAACGTGACAATCAACGCTTCAGCAGTAGTGGCTCCGGCAACTACAACATACACCTTAGCAACAACTGTTGAATCAGGCAAGAACTACATCATCGTTGGCCAAGCCAATGGCGACTACTACGCCATGGGTAGCGATAAAGGTAATAACAGAAATGCTTATGGAATTACCCTCGATGGCACAACAGCCAGTGCAACTGTAGCATCAGGCAATTATGTCCATGAGTTCACAATAACCAGCCTTGCATCAGAAGGTTTCTATTCAATTCAAGATGCAACAGAATCAGGTTATCTCTACGCAGCCTCATCTGGTTCAAACTACTTGAAAACTGAATCCGTACTTGATGAGAATCATAACGGCGATTGGGAAATCAGCATCAATTCTGAAACAGGTGTTGCCAGTGTCGTTGCTTCCAACAGTAGTTACACTCGTAATGTGATGCAATTTAACAACGGCAGCATTCTTTTTGCTTGCTATAGTTCAGCATCACAGCACCCTGTTTACCTCTATGTAAAGGATGAGCCTACAACTTCTGTAACCTATTATTATTCGGTCAACGGCACCCTCAGCGAGGCTCATACATGCGCTGTCGGCAGCACCAAGACACTTGATGCAGGCACAGACCTTTATAGCAACTTCGTATTCGCCGGATGGACAACAGATGCTAACGACGTAAGTCAACACCTTACATCATATACATTCCCAGATGACACTCCTGTGACATTCTACGCAAATTATTCACACACTGTCACCGGAATAGGTACTAAATACTACACCCGCGTGTTAAACGAGACCGCGACAAGCGACATCCAACTCATCGGTCCTTCAATTATCCCAAGTTTTGGCATTTTAAATATGGCGACTTATGAAATCGACAATGAAAGTGGTAGCCCGACCGTTCCATATCTTGTCATCGAAGAAGGTGGTCAGTTTATCTATCAAGGTGAAGATATTAAAAGCGAGATTCAAAAGCATATCAATGCTCCATTAGGCACTTGGGGACAAGATGATAATACTGGTTGGTATGCTCTTAGCTCACCGGTTGGTCGCGTATCTAAATTATCAGAAGTCGACTCTTTACAATTAAATCCTTATGACCCGGATATGCGTCATTTTGATTTCTTCGCATACAGCGAGAAATGTGGTTGGTACAACAAGAAAGATGGCGAATATTTGAGAAGAATAGATGCAGGTGTTGGCTACCTCTATGCACGTGAAGAAAGCACAACGGTTTTATTTAGAGATTACTCAAACAGAGATGATGTTGATCTCACAAACTTGACTTACACAAGCAGCAGAGGCAACCTCGCAGGTCTGCACTGCATCGGCAACCCATACACACATAATATCTATAAAGGTGTGGGCATCACTGGCGACATGCAAGCTAACTACTACGCCCTCAACGAGGCAACAGGCGCATGGATCTCAACAACCGACGCCACAGCTATCGTTCCAATGCAGGCTATCCTGGTGTTTGTCAACAAGACCGACGGCACAGCTGCCATCCACATGACAAGCGACAACAGCGCACCAAGCAAAAAGGCAAACGACGACTATATCAAGTTCAACGTCGCTAACAGCAAGTACGAAGACGTTGCCTACGCATGGTTCGACAATGGCGAAAGCCTCAATAAGATCAGCCACCGCAACAGCGAGGTCCCGATGCTCTACATCCCACAGAACGACGGCAACTACTCAATAGCCTACATGAGCGACAACTCAGAGATGTTCAACCTCAACTTCAAGGCTATGACAGCCGGCAAGTACACCTTGAGCGTCAGCGAAAAGGGTGACTTCAGCTACCTCCACGTCTACGACCGCCTCACAGGTGAAGACGTCGATATGCTCCTCGACAGCTACACATTCATCGGCTCACCTGCCGACAACGAGGCTCGTTTCATCGTGCGTCTCAGCTACAATGCCTCTACAACAGGCTCAGAGACCTTTGCATTCCAGAACGGCTCAGACGTCATCGTCAACGGTAACGGCGAACTCCAAGTGTTCGACCTCACCGGCCGCATGGTAATGAATACCACAGTCAACGGCATCCAGGCAGTAAGCATGCCACAGGGTGTTTATGTGTTAAGAATGATTGGTGAAAACGTTCAAACACAGAAGATCGTTGTTAGATAGTTTTAATTTGTAAATAATAAAAAAGAGAAATAAAATGAAAAAGGTATTATTATCAATAGCATTAGTGATGACGATGGCATTCTGCGCCAACGCACAAACCGACGGCTGGTTTGTCTCAAACGACGCTAACTACAACCGTGACGGCTCATCTCTTAACACCGACATGCCTCCAGCGCACGGTATGGATATTGAGCTCCCTATCGGCAACGGTTTGCTCATCCTCACAGCCCTCGGAGCAGGTTATGCACTGAGAAAGAAACGCGATTAACACAATTGACAGTTGATAATTGACAATTGATAAATGTAGAGACGTCACAATTGTGACGTCTCTACATTTTTTTTCAATCTTTTAACTAAAATTTGTATCTTTGCAGGTTGGATTAGACTATATTTTGAGAAATGAACGTGTTGTATCCATTGAAGTTTAACCCTATCTACCTCGAGAAAATCTGGGGTGGACAGAATGTCAAGTCCTTGCTGCACAAGGACTTCGGTAAGCTCATGAACTGCGGCGAGATGTGGCTGCTGTCGGGCGTCGAAGGCCAAAACAGCATCGTCAGCAACGGCAACTTCGAGGGTGACGAACTCAACGACCTCGTCGAGACATTCATGGGCGACCTCGTGGGCGACAACGTGTTCGACCGCTACGGCGAGACCTTCCCTTTATTAATAAAGGTGATAGACCCGCTGACATGGCTCTCAGTGCAGGTGCATCCCGACGACGAGATCGCCAAAATGATAGGCCTCGAAAACGGTAAGACCGAGATGTGGTATGTGATGCACGCCGACAAAGACGCAGAGCTCGTAACAGGATTCAACCGTGAGGTGACAAAAGCCGAAGTGGAGAAACTCATCTACGAGAAAAAGATATCGCAAGTGCTTAACTATGAGAAAGTTAAAGATGGCGATGTATTCTTCATCCCGGCACGACGCATCCACTCCCTCGGCCCCGGCTGCATGGTGGCAGAGATACAGCAGACTAGCGACACCACCTACCGTGTGTACGACTGGGATCGCCTCGACCAACACGGCATGTACCGCGAGCTGCATATACCGCAGTCGCTGTTCACGCTCAACTACAAACACGAGGACAGCTACCGCACCGAATACGAGCGCGACAAGAAAGACGCCACGGTCAAGATGGTGGAATGTGCATATTTTACTACCAATTTCATCAATCTTGAAAAAGGAATGACGTTGGCAAAGGACTACTCTGAACTCGACTCGTTTGTCATCCTGATGAGTGTTGGCGGAAGATTCACACTCAAATACGACGGTGGCGAGGAGATAGTCAACATCGGCGAATGCATCCTGATACCGAATGTCATTAACAAAGTGGAAATCAACGGATTAGACGATTGTAAAATATTAGAGACTTATATTGTATAACATTTAAAATTTATATCATGAAAAAACTAATTGCATTATTACTCTTCGGATTTATGTTCTTTGGAATGTCGGCTCAAAACAAGTCGGATTTGCCTAATGTGACCCTGAAAGACCTCAACGGCAAGTCGGTAAACATCGCCGACCTCAACAACGGCGGAAAGCCTTTCGTGATGACGTTCTGGGCCACCTGGTGCGCCCCCTGCGTCAAGGAACACAACGCACTCACAGACGTTTACGACGACTGGGTTGACGAGACTGGCGTGAAGATCTTCTCAGTGAGCATCGACGACGCCCGCGCCACCGCTAAAATCAAGCCTTTTGTCGATGGCAAGGGCTGGCCATTCGAGATACTGCTCGACGTGAACAAAGACCTGGCACGCGCCATGAACGTCAGCAATCCGCCTCATACCTTCCTCTTCGACGGCAACGGCAAGATAGTGTGGCAGCATACCGGCTATCTCGATGGAGGTGAAGAGGATCTTTATCAGGAAATCCTGAAGATTGCCAAATAGTTTAGAGTTGAGAGTGTAGAGTTTAGAGCAGTTATAAAGTAGTGACGCACCGAGTGCGTCAAGTTAAAAGTTAAAAGATAAATGAAAAAATTATTAATATTTTTAACATTAATAATTGTTGGAATCACAGCGAATGCTCAGGATTTCCTAACGAAGTCGAAGGTCAGCGGCAGCTTCCAGATGGACGGAAACTACTATTGGGAAGACCAGGGTATCGGCATCACCAGCGAGGAAATCAACGGTAATCAGTTCGGTGCATACGGCTTTGGCAAGCTGCAGTACCAGCTCGGCAACTTCACTGCTGGAATGAGGTTTGAGGCCTACCAGATAACACCGATGTCAGGCTTTGACATGAGAGTTGAAGGCATGGGCGTCGCTAATTTCTTCGCCACCTACGACGACGGCACCATAGGTGTTACCGTTGGCGACATCTACGACCAATTCGGCAACGGCTTGGTTTTCAGAAGCTACGAAGAATGGACGCTGGGATTTGATAATGCGTTGAGAGGCATCCGCGCGGTGTTCCGTCCATGGAACGGCGTAACCCTCAAGGGAGTCTATGGAAAACAGCGTTTCTACTGGGCCTCGTACTCCGACAACGACTATTCGGCCGACGACAGAGGCTATGTGCGTGGCATCGATGGCGAATGGGATCTCAACCAAAGCATCAGCTCATTGAACGATAGCAAGTTACGCGCCACATTAGGCGGCAGCTTCGTCAGCAAATTCGAGACAGGTCAGAGTATATATGTGGGTAATGATGAACTTATAATGCCTCGTAACGTGGCGTCATATGCAGGCCGATTCAACCTCGGATACGGCCGCTTCACACTATCAACAGAATATGCACGTAAAATCAACGACCCGTCGTATTTCAACAACTACATTTATCGCGAAGGTCAGGAATTGCTGGCATCATTGTCGTATTCGCAGAGAGGGTTAGGTGTGGTTATGCAGGTCAAACGCGTCGACAACATGAGTTTCAAGTCAAGCCGCTACGCCACCCAAAACGACCTTGATATCGGCTTTATTCCACCATTAAATTACACGCATACACACAGTCTGCCTTCAATGTTCTCATATGCAACCCAGCCGTTAGGCGAGATGGGAATGCAGTTCCAGGTAAATTACACCATCCCCAAGAACACGGCACTCGGCGGAAAATACGGAACAAAACTGGCATTTAACTTCAGCCAGGTGAACGACATCAAGCGGGACTCCATAATGGTAGACGGCGTACAAACAATCAACCAGCCGGGAACATTGGGTTACAGTTCCGACTTCTTCGCTATAGGCGATCGTATGTTCTATCGTGACATGAATTTCGAAATCGAGAAAAAGATAAATGCAAAATGGCATCTCACCCTGATGTACATCAACCTGTATTACGACATGGAAACCATTGAGAATCATCCGGGGTCAAAAGCTGTCAACGCTAATTTCGCCTTTGGCGAGGTGATATACAAAATCAACAGGAAACACAGCATCCGTATGGAATTGCAGCACATGTGGGACAATGTCGGACCTAACGAGACCATCGATATAGAGCATTCCGACTACTACAAAAAACGCGGCAACTGGTTTGCGTTCCTGTTGGAATACACCATCGCCCCGAAGTGGTTTGTGTCAGTTGCCGACAAATACAACTACGGCAACCCTTTAGCCGACAACCGCGACCATTACGTTACAGGTTCGTTCGGTTACATCAAGGATCAGACACGCATCGCCATCAGCGGAGGCCGTCAGAGCGAAGGTTTGATATGCGTAGGTGGTGTATGCCGCGCAGTTCCAGCGTCAAGTGGATTGTCATTAACAATAACAACATCATTCTAACATGAAAAAAATATCATTATTTTTAGCTACAACGGCAATCATTATAGGAATGATGTCGTGCGACAAGTTGAAAGCGCCTTATATCATCGAACCGATTGTGGAAGATAGCGACACCATTCCGCTGACGCCTGATGACATCAACAATTTCGACGGAAGGCTCGTCGTGTTGTTGGAAGACTACACCGGCGTAAAATGCAACAACTGCCCAGCGGCAGCTGAGATCGCAAATCAGCTCCAGGAACAGAACGAAGGCCATCTGATAGTGCTCGGAGTGCATCCCAAGACACCTTTGCAGAACCCTGCCGGCGGTTTCCCGGATTTCAGAACCGACGACGGTCATGAGTGGAACACTGAATTCAATATTTCAACATATCCTAGCGGTCTGGTAAACCGTACAGGCGGTGTGCTAGACGCCTCACGATGGACCACGGCTGTCAACAACCTCATCGGCCAAGATGCGCCTATCAGACTCATCGTGAAGACAGAATATGGTCACAACGGACAGGAGCTGAAGGTCAGCGTTCACACCAAGTTCCTCGAGACAGTGTACAGCGGCGATGTGCGTCTCACCGTCTGCATGATGGAAGACAGCATCGTGGGCAAACAGATGACACCTGACGGCGTGGTTGACGATTACATGCATCGCCATGTGTTCAGAGGCACCGCCAACGGACAGACATGGGGTAGCATATTGGATATCAATGCCGATTATATGGAGGAAGGAAGAGAATTCATCTCAAACATGAGGTTTATCCTAAGTGATGAATACAATGCTGACCAGTTTTATATAGTGGCTTTCATCAGCGACAACACCACCAATAACATTTTGATGGCGACTGAGACGAAGATAAAATAAAAAAGAGGCCTTTTTGACCTCTTTTAGTAGCGGGGGGCGGATTTGAACCACCGACCTTTGGGTTATGAGCCCAACGAGCTACCGGACTGCTCCACCCCGCATCGTGAAATTTGCGGCTGCAAAATTACAACATTTTTGCGCTCGTGTCAAGTGTTTTTTGAAATTTTTTAGAAATATTTATAAAAATATGGATCATAAAGCAGGTTACGTCAACATCATCGGCAAGCCAAACGTCGGAAAATCAACGCTTATGAACGACCTGGTGGGCGAAAAAATAAGCATCATCACGTCGAAGGCGCAGACCACCCGACACCGCATTTTGGGCATCGTCAACGGCGACGACTTCCAGATCGTGTTCTCCGACACCCCAGGAATCATCAAGAATCCCGCATACAAGATGCACGAGATTATGAACCAGTACATCAACGTGGCGTTTATCGACGCCGACCTGATACTGTACGTGGTTGACATCACCGACAAGAAAATCGACGACGACACCGTGGCACGTATCAAGAAAATGGATGTGCCGGTGTTCGTTTTACTCAATAAAATCGACCTCTCAACGCAGGAAGAGGTGGAGAAGGCGGCGGCATTCTGGCGCGAGACTTTACCCGCAGCAACAGTGTTCCCCATCTCGGCGATGCATCAGGCGAACATACAGTTTGTGTTTGAAAGCATCATCGAAAAACTGCCCGTCTGCCCGCCGTATTTCCCGAAAGACGAACTCACCGACCGTTCGATGCGGTTCTTTGTAACAGAAATAATAAGGGAAAAGATTTTGTTGAACTACCAGCAAGAGATACCGTATAGCGTTGAGGTTGTGGTGGATGCATACGAAGAAAGCCAGAAGCTGATCAACATCAAGGCGACGATTTACGCCTCACGCGAGTCGCAAAAAGCCATATTGATAGGCAAAGGCGGTGCGGCAATCAAGAAACTGGGAATACAGTCACGCGCCGACATCGAGGAGTTTACTGGAAAGAAGATTTTCCTTGATTTACGAGTAAAAGTCGATAAAGACTGGCGTGACAACGAGGAGGAGTTGAAGCATTTCGGGTATGAGGCGTAGATAAAAGTTAAAAGTTAAAAGTTAAAAGATAATAGATAAAAGATAAAAGATAATAGAGTTAAGATGAGTAATATAGTTGCAATTGTGGGACGTCCGAACGTCGGAAAGTCAACGTTATTCAACCGTTTGGTGCAGAAACGCCAGGCCATTGTGGAAGAGAGCAGCGGCGTGACACGCGACCGCCATTACGGACACAGCGACTGGAACGGCAAGTCGTTCACCGTCATCGACACAGGAGGTTATGTGGTCGGCTCGGACGATATTTTTGAAGAAGAGATAAGAAAACAAGTCGATCTCGCCATCGACGAGGCCGACGTCATCATCTTTGTGGTCGACGGACAGGCTGGAGTGCATGTCCTTGACGAAGACGTGGCGCTCATCCTGCGCAAATGCAAGAAAAAAGTGTTGTTGGCAGTCAACAAGACCGACATCCCGAGCAAGTTCGGCGAGGCAGCGGAGTTCTATGCCCTCGGACTGGGCGAGATTTACCCTTTCTCCGCCATGACAGGCACAGGCACAGGCGAGCTGCTCGACGAGGTGGTGAAATACCTGCCAAGCGACACCACGGAAGACTATTCCGACCTGCCAAAATTTGCCTTGGTTGGCCGTCCGAACGTCGGAAAATCGTCGATGATAAACGCGTTTTTAGGACAGGAAAGAAATATCGTGACCGACATCGCTGGCACCACGAGAGACAGCAACAACACGCATTTCAACGCCTTCGGCATGGACTTCATGCTGGTGGATACTGCTGGTCTGCGCAAGAAGAGCAAGGTGTATGAAAACATCGAGTTTTACTCGGTAATGCGCTCAATCAGAGCAATCGAGGAATGCGACGTGGCCATCTTGATTATCGATGCAACAGAGGGTTTCGACGCACAAGACATGAACATCTTGAGACTCATCGAACGCAACAAAAAAGGCCTTGTTTTGGTGGTCAACAAATGGGACTTAGTGGAGAAAGACAGCAACACCCATCTCGCCTTCGAGAACCTCATTCGCGAGAGGACAGCACCGTTTGTCGATTACCCTATAATCTTCACTTCGGCCATCAACAGACAGAGGACTTTCAAGGTGCTCGAGATGGCACATCAGGTGTATGAAAACAGGGAGAGAAAGGTGCCTGTTCGCGAGCTAAACGACACCATGCTGGAGATCATCAACAGCCAACCGCCACAGATTGCATCGCGTGGTAGATATTTGAAAATCAAGTACATAACACAGCTCAAGAGCCCTACTCCGCAGTTCATTTTCTTCTGCAATCTGCCGAAGGACGTGAAGGACAACTACGTGAGATTTTTGGAGAACAAAATCAGGAGCATCTGGGACTTCCATGGCGTGCCGATTCAGCTTTTCTTTAGGGAAAAATAATGGACGAATTAAGAATCGACAAATGGCTCTGGTGTGCGAGGCTTTTCAAGACCCGAACGCTCGCTGCTGACGCCTGCAAAGGCGGCAAGGTGAAGGTCAACGAGGTGTCGATGAAGCCGTCGCATGACGTGAAGGTCGGCGAGGTCATCGCCGTGCAGCTCGGGCAACTTCACAAAGTCGTGGAAGTGCTGAGCATCCCGAAGAGCCGCGTGTCGCCGAAAGATGTAGTAAATATCTACATCGACCGCACGCCGACAGAGGAATATGAGCGCATAGAGTTTATGCATGCCTACAAGGCCGAATACCGTGACAGAGGCGCCGGACGTCCGACCAAGAAAGACCGAAGGATTCTAGATCGGCTCAAGGGAGAAGATTAATTTTTTCTGACAAAATCTTTGATGTATTGTATTTTTTTTGTATTTTTGCATCGTAATCTAAACACTAAAAAATATGAAAGCTTACTCAGAAATAGAAGAAATGATTTCCCCATGTGCATATGGCGTTGCCGAAGCAGAGGCAAGAATTCGTAAATCGACGGCTGATGTCGATTCTGGAAATGGTTTATTAACTAATGAAGAGTTTAAAAAACAAGTTGAAAAATGGCGCAAATAATCTGGACTGAATTGGCCAGAAGCGACGTTGAAAGCATTTTCCATTATTATGAAACCATATCAAGCCTTTTGGCAGAAACCATTGTTTATGAAATCTTTGAATCCGTGAATTATCTGAAGAAAACGCCAGAAATTGGAGCCAAAGAACCTTTATTTTCACATTTGGGAAGAAATTACAGATACTTGGTTATTCGTAAACGATACAAATTGATTTATTTATATGAGAATAACAAATGTTTTATACTAATGGTTTGGGATTGTAAAAACGACCCTGAATTGTTAAGAAAAAGCATCAGTCTCTGAAACACTGTCAAAAATTTTCGTATTTTTGCGTCGTGATTCATGACGTTCGAAATATTAACATCGCGGAGTACGACTACCCGCTGCCCGACGAGAGGATTGCCAAATACCCTCTGCCTGAACGGGATGCGTCGAAATTACTGGTAAAGACGCACGGCAGTGCGTCCCGACAAGACGTGTTCCGTAACATAGGCGATTACCTGCCCGAGAGATCCGTTTTGGTGTTCAACGAGACCAAGGTCGTGCGGGCGAGGCTGCAGTTTGTGAAGGAGTCCGGCGCCGCGATAGAGATCTTCTGTCTGGAGCCCGTGACCGGCAACGGCGACTACCAGCTGGCGTTCTCGGCGAGCTCTCCGGTGGAGTGGCACTGTCTGGTGGGCAACTCCCGCCGCTGGAAGGAAGGACCGCTAGCTATGTCGTTGACAATCAATGTAGGGACGCACAGCGGTGCGTCCGTACAATTGCATGCCGAACGTCTCGAAAAGAATGACGCGTATTCCACTATACGTTTCTCGTGGGAGCCGTCGGACATCTCATTTGCCGACGTCCTTGAAGCGGCGGGAGAGATACCCTTGCCGCCATACCTGCATCGCGAGGCGGAGCCGAGCGACAGGGAGCGTTATCAGACGGTGTTCGCGAAATACGAAGGCTCGGTAGCGGCGCCGACGGCGTCGTTGCATCTCACCAAGCCGTTGATATCCAAGCTCAAAGCAATGGGCCACACCATCGAGGAGGTGACGTTGCACGTCGGCGCCGGCACATTCCGTCCCGTGGCCACCGACACCATCGGAGAACACGAGATGCACTCAGAGTCCATCATCGTGAAACGCCAGACCATCGAGCATCTGAGGGACAACATCGGAAGGACCATCATCCCTGTGGGCACCACAAGCATGCGGACCATAGAGTCGGTTTATTGGATTGGGGTGATGCTTATAGAGCAAGGCTTCGACGAGCGCCATCTCCATGTAAACCAATGGATTCCGTATCAGGACAGAGAGAATCTGCCATCTGCCAAAGAGAGCCTCGACGCCATCTTGAGATACCTCGACAAGCATCATCTGGAGGCCTTGCATGCCACCACTGCCTTGATGATAGCCCCCTCCTGCCCTATCATGATCACCAAGGCGCTCATCACCAATTTCCACCAGCCGAAAAGCACGTTGCTGCTGCTTGTATCGGCGCTCATCGGCGACGAATGGAAGGAAGCATACAAATTTGCCCTTGACCATGGTTTCCGATTCCTCAGCTACGGCGACAGCTGCTTCTTCATGCCGTAATTTTTTTTCATTTTTTTTGTAAAACGTACTGAAAATTTTCTTAATTTTGCGACTTGATACGTATAGTATCCTCGCGTGCGTACGCGAGGAATTGTGCTAAACTATTGATAATGAAGAAATTAAATTGGAAAACAATCGTTAAATAAACTTAATTATTAACCAAATTAATTTATTATGTTAAAAAAATCATTACTATTCATGTTGCTGATGGCACTGATGGCGCCATGGGCAATGGCACAGCAAGCCCTACCTTATTCGTACGGCTTTGAAGACGCTGATCTTTCTACCGACGGGTGGACAAACACAGGCGGTGGTATCAGTAATTACTATGCAGATGGAGTACATTCTGGTAGTTACTATTACTACTTTAGTTACAGTTCCGCCGATGTTTACCTCGTATCTCCGTTGCTTACCGGTGGTGACAATGGAATCGATGCATCATTCTATTATAAATCACTTGACGCGAGTTATCTTGATCACTTCCAAGTGGGATACACCACAGATGCTAACAACACCGATCCAACCACATTTACCTATGGAAGTTTAACTACTGCTTCAACCGAATGGCAACAGTATGATGTTACATTACCAGCTGGAACAGTTCGTGTAGCTGTTTATTATGATGGTGACAATTATGATGATGGCGATTATTTAGCACTCGACGACTTCAGCTTCGAGGCAGCATCTGACTGCGAAAAACCGGAAACCGTAGTTGCTGAAAACATCGAAACCACTTCAGTTACTATTAACTGGACAGGCGGCAGCGGCAAATACAATGTCGAATACAAGGCAGACGCTGATGACGACTGGACAGTGCGTATCACCAACTATAGCGCAGGCTATGGATTGAATATCACCAATCTTACCCCAGGAACATCTTACCAGGCTAGAGTTCAGAGCGTTTGCGACAGCAAAGAACTCAGCGGCTGGAAGACTGTAAGTTTCAAAACAGAATGCGGCGCATACGAAATTCCATACACATATGGTTTTGAGGATGCTGGCGACATGGACTGCTGGGCAAGAATTGACTGCGAAGATGATTATACCAATTACATCAGCGGACGAGTCGTCTCTTCTAATTATGCTCACACGGGCTCAGGTTTCTATGCATTCAGTTCATACAATGGATCCGTTGATCCTCCGCAATATTTTGTTTCACCTCAGTTGACAGGCATCACCGATGGTTTGCATGTCGAGTTCTGGTATCGTGGCATCAGTGCTGAAAACACCGAGACATTCCGTGTCGGTTATTCAACCACTGGCAAAGACATGGACAATGACTTCACATGGGGTGACGAGATTGTAGTAAACACAGCAGATTACATCCAGTTCAAAGCAAACTATCCGGCAGCAACCAAATACATTGCCGTGAAGTACACATCAGACTTCATGTACTACCTGCTTTTGGATGACTTCCTCTTTGAAGAGGCACCATCATGTGTTGAGCCAACCAACATCACATTTGCCGACATTACAACGACAAGCGCAACTGTAAGCTTCACTGCTGCTGCAGGAAGAAACATCACCTACGACATCTATGTCACCGACGACTCAACAGATGTCCCGGATGCCGAGACAACAGCTACTTACAACAGCAACACGATGTCTCAAGAATTGTCAGAACTTACCGCAGGTACTCTTTACTATGTGTACTTACGCACAAGATGTAACGCAACAGACATCAGTGATTGGAGTACATTTGTCACATTCAGCACAGCATGCGTGACATTAGACCTGCCTAATGGCTACGATTTTGAAAATGGCGCCCTGTCACCATGCTGGACAATCGTCAACGAGAATCCTTCATACAACAATGTCAGCGTCAAAAACACCAACCCTTATGCAGGCAACTATAACTTGGATATGCGTCGTGGTTCACCTGACGGCATAGAGATTATCGCTTTTGATGAGATCGCCTCAGCATACGCCTTGACAACATACGAGGTTCTGTTCTACGCAAAGTCATATAGCGATAACGCAAATTATACCCCAGTGTTAACAATCGGTTTCATGGAAGACCCGACAGATGAGACAACATTCGTTGCAGTCGGCGACCCTGTTTCAGTTACAACAGATTGGGCACAATATGAGGTGCGCTTCGACGAATATGCAGGAACCGGACGTTACTTTGCCATCCAGCACTCATCAACAGCCTATGGCAATACATATATCGACAACATCGAACTAACACCGATACCGGCCTGCGACAGACCTACCGATTTAGCTGTCGATGGTGGCAAAAATGCAGTTATTACATGGGTAGGCACTGCCGGTCTCTATGAAATAGCATTCGCAACCAGCAGTGATGCAGATCCAGAAGAGAACATCATCGCCGACGATGTCACAGAGAATGAGTTCGACCTGGCATCATATACAGTGGTTGGCGACAACTACGTTTGGGTGCGCGCCAACTGCGGCACAGACGGTTACAGCTCATGGGTTGGCACATCATTTAATGTAGGATACTGCGTACCTGCTCCTACCTCAAGAGACGGCCAGGGTATCACTGGCGTAGCTTTCGGTACAGACGACATCGTCAACAATAGTGACACCAATGGTCTGCCCAGTTCATCTCCATACTATGGCGATTATACAAGCATGGTGGGTTCAATTGCAGCCGGCACATTAGCAACAGTTGCAATCACCACAAGCACAAGCAGCTATCCTTACACATTCGTCATCTGGGTTGACTGGGATAACAGCTATTCATTCGAAGACTCAGAGGTCGTTTATGTTGGCAAATGCGCATCAGGCTCCGGAACTCTCGAGGCCACATTCACAGTTCCTGCCACCCAGGCATTGGGCGACTACCGCATGCGTATTTACGGAGCTGACTCATACTTCACCAACTTCTATGGCAACGGCACCACCAACTGGAGCGCTGCTCACGACCCATGTGTAAGCGGTACATGGATGAATGCCAACGACTACACACTGCGTGTCACCGAGGCTCCTGCATGTATCGCCCCATCAGATCTTACAGCTATAGTTGCCAGCGATTCAGCAGAACTCAGCTGGACTGCCAACAGCGGCGAGACCTCATGGACACTCTACTGGAAGGCAGCAGCAGATGCTGACTACACAATGGTTGAAAACGTGGAAGACAATCCTTACCTCTTGGAAGGTTTGACACCATCTACTAACTATATGTATTATGTGGTTGCCAACTGCTCTGCTTCAGAAACCAGCGAGCCATCAGCTGTTTACACCTTCAAGACCCCATGTTCAGAAATCACAGCTTTGCCATGGACAGAGACCTTCGAAGGAATGAGTGCTAGCATCACTCCTGATTGCTGGGACATTTCAGCTTCAACATCTTCTACTGCTAGCGGCAGCTCGTACTACTATGTCTGGGGTACATATTCCTATAATAACAATATGATGATGCGTATGAACAACTACTTTGTCCAAAGCGGAACAGCAATAATCAATACTCCTGTTATTGTATTGGGAGCCGATGAATATGCTTTCACATTCGATTACGCACATAACGCAAGTTGCGGCGACTTCACGGTGAAGATTTCTACCGATGGCGGCAATACATTTACCGATTTGCAGTCATACTCAAAGGGTAGCGGCAGTTCATATACCGACCCAGGAGAGTTCACTCCTGCATCTATCTCATTGGCAGCATATTCTAACCAGTCAATCATAATCCAATTCTATGCAACCGCCAACTATGGCAATGGTGCCATCTTCGTCGATAACCTCAGAGTTGGTATTCCTCCAACATGCCAGACTCCTACTGCACTCGATGCCACAACAACATCTAATACAGCTGAATTGGCATGGACATCCAACAGCGGCGAAACAGAATGGACCATCTACTATAAGGTATCAACAGACGCCGACTACACAATGATCGAAAATGTGGAAGACAATCCTTACCTCTTGGAAGGCTTGACACCATCTACCACCTATAAGTATTATGTTGTTGCAAACTGCTCCGAGACAGATTCAAGTGATCCATCACAGGAGTTCACATTCACAACACAGTGTGAAGACTTCGTTGTTGACGCTTCGAATTCGTTCTTCGAAAGCTTCGAAGGCACATGGGTTCCTACATGCTGGACAAGCATTCCGAATGGTACTCGTCAATGGACACAAAATTCCTCATACTCTGTTACTGGTTCAAAATGTGCATATAGCGGCTATTATGGTGATATCTATTTGGTATTACCGGACCTCGCCATTGCAAACGATCCTGCACCAGTTAACATGACATTCCAATCACGTTACAATTACATTGCAGATTATGACCGCAGTTCTGTTGTTTTGATTGACGGCGATAATGAAACCGAGCTTTGGGCAGCTGATGATTCGGAAATAGAAAATGGTGTATGGTATGAGACAACTATCGACCTCTCAGCCTACGTCGGTCAGACTATCAGCCTCGCATTCAAGTATGAAGGCAACAACGCTCATGCATGGTATGTCGATGACGTAGCTGTTGCATTCGTTGCAGGTACAACACAGACAACCGACCTCGTTGAAGGCTGGAACTGGTTCAGCACCTACATCGCAGTTGACGACCCAGTCGATATGCTCGACATGCTTAAGGCAAGCCTTGGTACGAACGCCGATGAAATCCAGTCATTCCTCTACTCAACCGAGTTCGACGGTGAAGAGTGGTTCGGCGACTTGGACGACGAAGGTATCTTCAACAATGAGACTTACCTCATCTACGCCAATACCGACTGCACAGTCGAGTTGTCAGGTACACCAGCTGTTGTTACCGAATATTCAATCACCATCAACCCAGGTTGGAACTGGATCGGATTCCCAAGCGCAGATGGTATTGAGGTTGCTGACGCAATGTTCAACTTCAACGCTTATGAAGGCGACATGATGCAGACCAAGGAGAACTCAACAGAGTTTGACGGTGACGAATGGTTCGGCGACTTAGAGACATTCGTACCAGGAGAAGGTGTGATGTATTTCTCGAACGACACTGATTCGAAGACACTCATATTCGCTACTGGAGCCAAGAAAGCAGTGCGCGATGGCAATGTGCTTGATAGCAAAAAAGACGCAAAATCAGTCAATGATGAAGAGAAAATGTCTGAAGAAGAAACCAAGGACATCAAAGTCATTGATAGAAAACGTGAGGACATGCCTGAACTTATAATTACAAAAGGTATCAAAGATATCAAGAGCATTACCACTAAAAATGCAAAATAAACAGAAGTCAAACAATAAATAAATAAAAAAATGAAAAAGTTATTAGTATTTCTTCTTTGTTTGTCAAGCACAATGTTGTTTGCACAAAGTACTGACCTCCACTACGTTATCAACGAGCTCGGAGTTCAGGGAACACACTTAACAGTAACTGGTGTCCTTTCTATTGACGGCGTTGAGGTGTACAATGGTGAGGGCCAGCATGATGCAGGTGGCGAATGGCTCGAAATCGGCGTATTCGACCAGGATGGCGAATGCCGTGGTGCCAAATTCCCAACTTGGAGATCCAAGTCAAATCAATGGATTTATCAGTTAAAATTAAGAGGAGACAACGGTTTCACCTATCCTGTATGGAAGATCTACGATCACGCCACAGAGACAGAATGGACCTATGAAATCGACCTCGGAGAAGTCATCGAATTCGAGGCTGGTGGAAAGATCGGTTCCGTCACAGCTCCTTACGCTATCAACTTCACCAATGGTGGTGGTGCAACATTCACACTGAATATCACCGGTTATGGCGACAGCAATGGCGGCTACTACCTCATTGCTTCTCCAATCGACGGTGCAGTTCCTGCTAATTCAGAAATGATTGCAGAAAATGAAAGCGACTACGACCTCTTCCGTTTCAACCAGGCTGGTGCTGAAGGTGAGTGGGAGAACTACAAGAAAGAAGGCGAGCACTATCACTTCAACCTTGAGGCTGGTAGAGGTTACCTCTATGCTCACAAGACCGGCACAACCATCACTGTGACAGGTACTCCTTACACAGGCAATGGTGAGTTCGATTTGGACTATGTGGATGGTGCTGCATGCGCAGGCTTCAACCTCGTTGGTAACCCATTCGGTGGTGAGGCACAAGTTGACAGACCATACTACAAACTGGATGCAGAGACCCGCAGCTATTTCGCTCCAACACTTGAAAGTGGCAACCTCAATTTGATGGAAGGCGTTTTGGTACAGGCTACAGAACCTGGCCAGAAGGTCAAATTCACTGCAGTTCTTGGCGGCAAACGCGGTAATGAGATTGCTTCAGCAAATGTTGTCCTCAGCAGCAATGGTCAAGCCATCGACAAGGCTATCGTCCGTTTCGACGGTGGTATGGGTCTTGGCAAATACCAGATGAACAACAGCAGCAAGATCTACTTCCCACAGGAAAACGCCGAGTACGCTATCGCAAATGCTGAGACAAATGAGATGCCTCTCAACTTCAAGGCTGAGACAGCAGGCACCTACACCATCAGCATTAAGCTCAACAGCTCCAACATTGGCTACCTCCACCTCATCGACAAGCTCACAGGCGAAGATGTCAACCTCTTCACAACACCTGAATACAGCTTCGTCGGTTCACCACGCGACGCTGAAAACCGTTTCATCGTCCGTTTCTACGAGACATCAGCCAACGACACCTTCGTTTATCAGTATGGTAGCGAACTCATCGTCAACGGTGAGGGCACACTGCAGGTGTTCGACGTCATGGGTCGTTTCGTGGGCAGCTATGAGGTGAATGGCAGCGAGCGCATCAGCGCAGACCAGTTCGCCAATGCTGTTTACGTCTTCAGAATGATTGGAAACGATGTTAAGACACAGAAGATCGTTGTGAGATAATAATATTGTATAATAAATAAAAAGTTAGAAATATGAAAAAGGTATTATTAGCATTAGCATTGGTTATGGCGTTGAGCTTTGGTGCCAACGCACAGCGCGACGGTTTCTTCAATGATTGGAATGATGTTAGCAACGGCATCGACAGAGACGGTGGTCTTCCAGGTGTTCCTGGTAGTCACGGCGAAGGTGGCGACGTTGGCGCCCCTCTCGGCACCGGATTGTTTATCCTCACCGCTCTCGGCGCAGGATATGCCATCAAGAAAAGAAACGAATAATCTCGTAAAGACGCACGATTGTGCGTCTTTACCAAAATAAAAAAGGCTCCCGATTGGGAGCCTTTTTTATTTAACTCATTTTACCCTATTGTAAAGGTAATCGGCGTAATTCCGTAAAACGGCCTTGTTCTCTTCGGGGATGTCGATGGCATTGAGATGCTTCAGGGAGCGCTCGTAATAATGCGTCATCACATCGGTGACGATTTCTCGCACCTTATATTTGGCAAAGATATCCAAAACAGCCTGCATCTTCTTCTCGTCACGGCCTTTCGGCATAGAGAAATATCCTTCGAGGTATTTCTTGTCATCAGCGGAAGCCAACTCAAGGGCTTTCAGATAAAGATATGTCTTCTTGTTGTCAGCGATGTCGCCTCCAGGAATCTTACCGAACACCTTCACGTCGCCGTAGCAGTCGAAGAGGTCGTCCTGCAGCTGGAATGCTATTCCGAGGTCGATGCCGAAGTCATATACCTTCTGCATATTCGCCTCGCTCGCTCCTGCCACTATGGCACCAATCTTCAGGACAGAACCCAGCAAAACGGCTGTCTTAAGCCTTATCATCTCGATATATTCGTCGAGTGTCACGTCGTCGCGGGTCTCGAAATTGAGGTCGTACTGCTGCCCCTCGCATACCTCAAGCGCCACCTTGCATAACTCCGAAAGCACCTTTTGAGAATAGGCCTTGTTGGTGCTCAAAGCATATTGGAATGCCTTGATAAGCATGGTGTCACCCGAGAGCAATGCTATATTGGAGTTCCATTTGTGATAGACGGTCTCCAAACCACGGCGCAGCGGCGCCTCATCCATGATGTCGTCGTGAATCAGGGTGAAGTTATGGAATATCTCAGCCGCTACGGCAGGAGTCAGACATTCGTCGATGTCGCCGCCAAACATCTCACACGACAGCAACGCCAGCGTAGGACGCATACGTTTGCCTTTCTGGCTCATAGTGTAGTCGATAGGAGCGTAAAGCTCGCTCGGCGTACCCATAAAATCTTGAGACTCAATAAATTGAGTTATCTTTTCCTGAATTTTTTCGACAGATGTCATATCTTTTTTCTGTTAAAGGTCAAAACCAATGCCGGAAGCACTAAGATATTGGTTATCAATGCAATAAGCAGTGTAAACGGCACGAGGAATCCCACAATCTTGGTACCTCCGAACGACGAGAAGGCGAAGATGAGGAAACCGCAGATGAGGATGGTAGCGGAGTAGATCATACTCGGTCCCGTCTCCATTATAGCGGCCATCACTGACTTCTTAATGTCGTTTTTGTTGTTCTTCATCTGGAGTCTGTATCTCGCCAGGTAATGTATTGTGTTGTCCACGCTGATGCCTAGGGCGATGCTGAACACAAGGATGGTGGACATCTTCAGCGGGATGCCACACACCCCCATCACGCCAGCGGTAAACACAAGAGGTATCAGGTTTGGTATCAACGAGATAAGCACCATCTTGAACTTATGGAACGTAATCACCATCAGCAGTGCTATGACGATAAATGCGAGCAGCAGCGAATGTGACAGGTTGACGATGAGGTAGTTGGTGCCTTGCAGTGTCACCATTGCGCTGCCTGTCATCACCACATCGTATTTCTCACTTGGGAATATCTGCTCTATCTTAGGTCGCAAAGTACGGCTGATGCTGTCGATCTTAGGTGTCGTCACGTTGGCCATCTGCACCGAGATACGTGTGCTCTGCATATCGTTGTCGATGTATTGTGTAACAATCTTAGGCAGCTCGCCGTTTTTCGTCTCAGGCATGTATTTCATGATGAATCCGAATTCGTTGTTGTTCGGAATCTTATATTGCTCGCGTTTGCCGTTGAAGAAGCCCTGTCGGGCGAACTTCACCACCTCGGCTATGCTCAACGGTTCGCTGAACTCTGGATACATCGCCAGGGTGTCCTGCAGCTGCTGTACCTTGCGGACAAACACAGCGTTCATCACGCCCCTAGGCTTACGAGTGTCGATGGAGATCTCAAACGGCATCACGCCACCCACGTTATCCTCGAAAAACATTATATCTTTGTACATCTTCGACTTCTCAGAGATGTCATCGACAACACGTCCCGATGTGGTCATCTGCGTGGCGCTGATGACACAAAGCGTGAGAAGCACAGCCAAGACAGCGTATATATAGCGTTTCTTGCTCAACACAAAGGCAGAAATCTTCGACATGATATAGGCGATACGAGGACTATTCATATAGTTGACGAGCTTGCCTTCAGGACGTTTCTGGTAGCTGAAGAATGTCGGCAGCAACACCATCGTCATCACATATGTGAGCATGATACAGATACTTGCTAGTATTCCGAACGGCACCAGCAGCACGTTACGGGTGATGATAAACGAGGCGAAGCTGACCGCTGTTGTGGTGTTTGTCAGCAAGTTCGCCGGTCCGATACGCATTATGGTGTTGCGCAAGGCCTGAATCTTATCGTGATATACCTCAAACTCGCGATGGTATTTGTTTAGCATAAAGATGGAGTTCTCCACACCTATTATAATTAAAAGAGGTGGCAGGACGCCAGTGAGTATCGTCACCTCGAAGCCCAGCGCCGCCATTATACCGAACATGTAAATCACTGATAATAAGACGATCGCAATCACCGATACCAGTGGACGCCATGAGCGGAAGAAGAGATATAGTATCAGTCCCGCCACAAGTATCGACAGGAAGGTGAAACCCACTATCTCTTTCACCATGGTCTGCGTGGTAATCTCGCGAATATAAGGCATTCCAGAGATGTGCATCTCTATGCCGTGTGCGTCGCCGTATTCGTTCAACAGGACGCTCAGCGCATCGATAAGTGGACGGCGTATCGTGGTGTTGGCGTGTTCCTCATCGAGGTTGAGGAGCATCATAGTGCTGTGTGTCTCAGAGTTGAAGAGAAGGCCGTCGTACATCGCCAGGCTCTCAATCACCTCACGGATCGAATCGACTTCTGCCTGCGTCTCGGGACGGTTTTTCACCACCTGCACCAACTCGAATTTCTTGATGCTGTCGTTCTTTACGATATTGAAAACCCTAGTAACTGAAAGGCATTCGGTCACACCGGGCAGCTCGCGTATTTTCTCGTTAAGGTCGTAATAATCTTGAAAATGTTTTAGAGTGAAGAGACTGTCGTCGCACATTCCCACGAAAATGCTTCGGCCGTCTTGCCCATATTTCTCGAGGAATTGCCGATAGACGACCATGGTGGTGTCGGTCTCCGGAAGGGTGTTGGCGATATTATGCCCCATCCTTATGCTAAAAGCCTTTAAGCCTAAGAATATCAATAAGATAGAGGCGATAATAAGGTTCAAAACCCTATATTTTAATATATAATGAGCAATCTTACTCCACATATTTTGCAATTATACAAATTGCAAAGATAGGAAAATTAGTTAAAAGATAACAGAGAAAAGTTAAAAGATTTTAACAATCATATTATTTCTTTTAACTTTTAACTTAACTCTTTTAACCAATTGATTATGCCCAGAGCTGCTTGCCGTATGTGCGTTTATACACCAGATAAGAGATGCCGAAATAGGCGAAAGTCTGTATCCACAAGGCATTCAGCTCATGCTGGACGTCTTCTAACGTAGCCCCCATCTCGGTGATACGCACAAATCCGTTGACGCCGAAAGTCGAAGGGAACAGCCACGAGAAGCCTTTCCAGAATATCGGGATGTTGCTGGCCGGCCACGAGATGCCGCTCGCAAATAGCAACGGTATCGACAGGAACACAAACATGATGATGAACGACTCCCTGTCGTGAGCAATGGATGATATCGAGATGCTGAAGAACACGCAGGCAAGGATGAAAGGCACCATAAACGCCAGCAATGTCTGCCAACGCCAGATGTGAATGAGGTTGAACAGCATAGGCACAATGCATGCCAGATACACCGCCACGAAGACATATATGGTGAATATGACCGTCGATTTGCCGAGCAGCACCTCTATCGGGTTCTTTCCAATGATATGGGGTTCCGCGATGTGCTTACGTACCTTCTCGCGCTCCTCTCCTGCCATCATTCCGACGCCGAGCACCATGGTCTGCTGTATTATCATCATCAACACCGCCGGGATGATAAAGGTGGCAAAACCGCTCTGAGTGTTGAACATCGGGACATACTGATACTCAATAGGATACTGGAATGCCGAAATCTGTTGTTCGGTGGCGCCGGGTATGAGTTGTGCTTTGATCTCCTTGTTCATGTCGAGCGATACCTCAGTGCAGCTGCTCAACACGGCTTTGTAATAAAGCAGTCCGCTCATGTCGGAATACAGCTCCACCACGGTCTGACGGTGCTCCGCCACGTCTTTCTCGAAGTCTTTCGGTATATATATCAGGCAGTAGGCGTCACGACGGTGTATCATCTCCTCCGCCTCCATCATGTCCTGGCAATGAGACACGATCTTCACGTCGGCGGAGGCATCGACTCGGCGTGTAAACTCACGACTCAGCTGCGAGTGGCTGTTATCCACCACCACCGTCGGCACCTCGCGCACGCTCTCATGGTTGTAGAGATATGCATAGAGCAGCGGGTACAGCAGAGGCACGACGATGAAGAACACCAGCACGCCCTCGTCGAGCAACGCGCATTTCATCTCATACGCCCAGACTTCTATAGTATTTCTTAACCATTTCATAATCAACAACTTAATGCGTATAATGGTATTTCAACAAGAACATCCTCAGTCGGCTCAGCAGCATTATCGGCAAGCCCCAGAACGCTATCATGATGGCGATGTTTAGCCACGAATAATACAGCGGCAGTCCGTTGAGCGCCTGATCCACATAAATCAGGAAGTAATGACGCAGCGGAAACAGCCACGAGAGGCCTTTCAGAGTGTCGGGGAACGACATCATCGGGAACGAGAAACCCGAGATGGGGAACGACAGCACGCCCCATAGCGTGGCGAGACTCAACGCCCAACGCAGCGATGGCACCAGTCCGCAGAAGAAGACGCCGAGCGCCAGCGAGGCGTTGATGAGCAGGAACATGTCGAGAATCATAGGCCAGATGCCGCTGTTCAGAGGGAACCTCCACACGCCATAGAGCAGGAACAGGCAGAATAGGCCCATCAGAGCCCAGGTGACCATCTGAGGCAGCAGCTTGCCCAGCAAGGCCTTGACGATGTCGTTGTCGGCCATGGCGAGCCACTCCCTCGCCGTCTCTTCCTTCATCTCCACGTAGATGGAATATATCGACACCTGCATGATGAGCAGCATGATGATGCCCGGGAGTATGGTGTTACAGAGGTATATTGAGTAGTTCAGACTCGGGTTGTTGACGGCGTGCATCTCCATCTTGATAGGCTGCAGTACCGCCATCGCCTGGTCTTCGGTGTATCCTTTGGCGTAGAGTGTGGCACGCCCGACACCGCCCGAGGCATATTCCGACATCATCTTCATGTCGCGGTATGCCAGTGAGCCTGGGATGAGATACGACGCCACAGTATAGAACGACACCGTAGGCTGTTTACCCGACACCGCCAGCTGTGTGGTGCCTTTCGGGATGTAGTAGAACGAGTAAATCTTGCCTTGCTGCATCGCCTTACGTGCCGCTGCCACATCGGGATAATGCTCTATGATGTTGGTCTGCTGGAACGCGTCGAGGTTACGTATCACCTCACGTGTGGTGGAGGTGTTGTCTTCGTCGACGACGCCCGCAGGCAGCTCTGACGGCAGCCCCTCGCCCATCAGCGTAGTGAAGAACAGAAACGCCACAATAGGCGCCAACACCATACAGAAGGTGTAGATGCCGCGCGCCAGCATGCGTTTCTGCTCACGTTTCGCTATAGCCCATATCTGGTTCAGTCCTTTCATTTCTGATCCTCGCCGATACGATATATCACTGTCATGCCTGGACGCAGGCCTTCGACCTTAACGGTAGGCACCGCACGCACCTCGAAGGTCTTGAGGTCGTATTGTCCGGTCTGCTTGGTGGCTTTCCATGCCGCGAAGTCGCCACGGTCTTTCATGTAGTTGACTTCCATCACCACCGACGCTCCTCCCAGTGCCGGGAACTCGGCGGTGAAACGGCTGCCGATAGGCAGCTTGCGGAGGTTGTCCTCCCTCACGTTGAACGTCGCCCACATGTCGTCCATCATCGCTATGTTCATGATAGGCGCGCCTGTGCCCACCAGCTCGCCTATATGCGGGAAGATATCGGTGACCTCGCCGTCGGCATAGGCGAGGAGGTATGTTTCGTGTATGTAGGAATCAACCTCCGCAACGACGCCCTTGGCCTGCTCCACCTTGGCGGCAGCCATCTCCTTGTCTTCCTTCTGGGCGCCTTTCACCGCCATGTCGTACTGCGACTTCGCGGCTTTCTCGGTGGCGATGGCAGCGTCGTACTGTGCCTTGGTCTCGTCGTACTTCTGCTCGCTCACCACGCCTTCCTTGAAGAGGTTCGACACACGTTTGAACGACTTCTCCCAGATGTCGCGGTTCACCTTGGCTTTCTGCCATAGCTCGTAGGCTCCTTGTATCTGTTCTTCGCGGGCGCCGGCCTCGGCCTTGTCATTCAGCGCCACCGCCGCTGTCTTCACGGCCTCGGCCTGTGCCTTCTTAGCCTGCACCTCAGGCGCCTCGATGATGGCAAGGGTGTCACCTGCCTTCACCTTGTCGCCTTCTTTCACCCTGAATTCCATGATACGGCCAGGGATCTTGCTTGAGACACGGTATTCCGTCGCCTCCATCTGACCCTGCATGATTTCGTTGGTCTTGCCGTAGGTGAGTGAGCCTATCACACACACGGTGGCGATAACCAAACCCAGCACCGCCAACGCGATGAAGGTATTAATTCTTTGTGTTCTTTCTGTTGCCATAATATTATGTTTTTCAATTATTCAAATTATGAGATTTCTCCATTCCGCTTCGCTTCAGTCGAAATGACGGATTACTGTAGCTTCCCCACTGCTTTATTTAAATATGTATTAGCCATGATGACATCTATCTTCGCGTCGATATATTCCGAATGGGCTTGCATCCACGATGTCTGTGCCGCCTCGAGTGTCGATGATGGTATCATACCCTCGTTGAAGCCCACCGTCGCCATCCTCAGGTTTTCCTCGGCATCCGACATCTTCTCGGAGGTCATCTGCAGCCTCTGCTCAGCTTCTTTTATCTGTTTCTCGTACTGGCTCACCTGCAGCATCACCAGCTCCTTGGTGTCGTCGAGTTTCAGCTTGTAGATGTTGGCTTCTGCCTTTGCCTTCTGTATCTTGTTATAGCCTTCGCCGAAGTGGAACAGAGGCACCTTCGCCACCACGCCCACGTTGTAGAAGCCGTGAAACTCTTTCTCGAAGCCGTTGAAACACGAAGGGTTGGTCACTATGTAGTTGCCAAACACCGCCACTGTCGGCAGGAAGTCGGCGCGAGCGATATTAACCTTTTTGTCGTAAATCTTCGTTGCCAACTCGAGGCTCTGCAATTCTGGACGGTTGTTGACGATGTCATCTTCGGTATATTCATTATTATATATAGGTACCGTCACGTCGTCGAGGTCCTCGTCGGCTAGTGTCAGCTGTGTGTCGAGCGGCAGCCCGCAGCTCTGGCAGAGCAGCATCTTCGAGAGCGCCACGCCGTTCTGCACCCTGATGAGACTCAGCTCGGCGTCGTTGAGTTTCACGCGCACCGACAGCTTGTCGGCGTTGGTAGCCATGCCCTCGTTGACGAGTTTCTCGACGTTGTCCGACATCGTCCTCAGCAGCTCCACATAGTTCTCGGTGAGTTTCTGCTTATTTGCGAGCGACACTATCTGCCAGTACGCCTTATCGGTTGCCACTATTATCTCCTGTTGCTCCGTCGTCATCTGCATCTCGGCGAGGTCCTGTGCATAGCGTGCCATCTTGTTGTAGGCACGGATCTTACCGCCGGCGTAAACTGGTTCCATCACCGTCACCATGCCCGCATACACGTTACGTGTGTCGAGGGTGAAGTTCTTTGCCACCTCCTCGCCTATCGCGTCGAGTGTCTCAAGTGCCCCTATGTTATGCAGGTCTTGTATCAGTGCCTGCAGCTGCGGGCTGTTCATGATGATCTCATACATCAGCGGGTTTTGCATCAGGTTTTGTATCACGGGGTCGATGAAGCCGTTGACGTCGCCCTGAAGCGTGCTTCCCACCGTGCTGATGGTGTTGAGTTTCTCGTCGCTCAGCAGCTGTATCTGTTTCTCGTTGTGCATATACGTGCCTTGTGCCGATATCGTCGGGAAGTAGTTCGACCATGCTATTTTTTTGTCGTAGTTCGCCATGTTGACTTTCTCCTGCTGCACCTTGAGATTCTTGTTGTTCTCAAGCGCCATGTCGCGGCAGTCCTGCAACGTCACCATCCGCTGGGCTCCCAAGGAATATGCCACCGCACAAAGCAAAGTCAAAACCGTCAATCTAATTTTATTCATAATTCTAATAATTTATTCTATGCTCGTCATTTCGAGCGAAACGGAATAAAATGTAGTGAAGTCGAGAAATCCTTTTTATTCCAATACTATTGGGGAAAGAAGATTTCTCCATTTCGCTCCGCTCCAGTCGAAATGACGGTGCAAAATAACAACAGATTTCGATACCTGTAAAGGTCTATTTTTGACTAAAAAGTATCTAAAAGTCGAATTTTTGAAAAATTTTTGATGATATATTAAAAAAATAGTATATATTTGTCCAAAAATTATACCTATATGGACAATAAGCTATATAACAAGTTCACTCTTTCGAAGGTGAAAGAGCTGTTTTTGAAGGACGACATCGTAAATATCGGTGACGATTTCATCCTGGCACGGCAGACCAACAAAGTCGATTTGGGACTGCTCAGATTCCCGAGCCGTATCGACGGTTTCGTGGCGGCGTATTGCAGGAAAGGGCATTTCAAGTGCACCATCAACCTCAAGGAATATGAGATTCACGACGGCATGCTGGCGGTCAACATCCCGAACAACATCATTCAGATTGAGCCTGTCGATCCCAACGAGGAGCTGGTGGAGATGACGATAGTGGCGGTGTCGCCGCAGTATATGACCATGCACAGCGCCGACCTGAGCAAGATTTTCGTCGATGCCATCAACATTCTGAAAAGCCCTATCATGGAGATGGCGCCAGAAGAGGTCGAATTGTCATTCCAGTATTTCCAACTCATTGACAATGTGATGAATACCGACTCAGAATATCGCGACGACAGCATCAGCTACCTGCTCACTTCGGTGTTTTACCTCATCGGTGGCATGCTGATGAAACGTCTGCTGGCGGTAGAGGAAGACGAGAAACAGACGTCCACGCGGCACAAGAAGGTGTTTGAGTCGTTTATCGAGTTGGTCGAGAAATACCACAACAAAGAGCGTTCGGTGAGTTTTTATGCCGACAAGCTCTGCATCTCGGCAAAATATCTCTCGCAGATAATCAAAAACGTGAGCGGCTTCTCGGCGCCCGACATTATTAATAAATATGTGATTCTCGAGGCGCAGCATCTGTTGCGGCATAGCGACATGAGTATCAAGGAGATAGCCGACCAGCTCAACTTCCCTAACCAGTCGTTTTTCTACAAATATTTCAAATCGCATACCGGCTGCACGCCAAATTCTTATCGTCAACAATAAAAATAATGATTATATTTGCAAAAATTTAATGCTATGATAAAAAAACACATCCCTAATGCTATCACCTGCCTCAATCTGTTAAGTGGCTGCGTGTCAATACTTTTCACTTGTTATGACCATCTTTTGTGGGCTTCTGCCATGATCTTCGTGGCGGCTGTCTTCGATTTCTTCGACGGCTTTGCGGCTCGCTTACTTAATGCCAAATCGCCTATCGGCGCGGAGCTTGACTCTTTGTCCGACGTGGTGTCGTTCGGCGTGGCGCCGTCGTTTATTGTGGCGTGGCTACTCAGCAAGATGCATATCGGATGGTGGGTTTTCGACGTCAACGCCTTCCCTATGCTGGCGTTTTTCATCGCCATGTTCGCTGCAGTGCGTTTGGCCAAGTTCAACATCGACCCGCGTCAAAGCGAGTCGTTCATAGGATTGCCTGTGCCTGCAGTGGGATTGTTCATAGCCTCATTGCCGTTCTTGCTTTTCGGCATAGGTAGCGACACCTTAGTATATAGGATTGTCATGAATCCTTATTTCATGCTGGCGATGGTGGCGATCTTCAGCTGGCTGATGGTCAGCGAGGTGCCGTTTTTCTCGTTTAAGATCAAAAATTTGAGATTCAAGGACAATGTCCTGCGTTATTTTGTGGTCATTTTCGCCATTATCGCGGTGATAATCCTGAAGCTGGCGGCGTTGCCGTTTGTCTTCCTGTTCTATATCCTGCTCTCGGTAATTTGCTACAAAGGCTAGGACAGCATCATCTCACAGCGGTCGATGATAAGGTTAGCTAGGCGGAATCCCTCATCGCTAACATTCACCCTGGTGCGATGGTCGGTTCTGACATTGAACACCGCATCGAGGGCCTTGATAACGCCCAGCCACAGGTAATTGCCTGCAGCACGAACATATTTGTCGTCTTCATAACGGTTCATATCAACATTAAGCTCTCCGTTTTCTTTTAATGTTATTTTAGCGTTTTCGACATAACGTCTGGCTTCCGCAATGGGATCTTTCTTTTTCATAATTTTAATTTTTAATTCTAAAAAATGATGATATTGTAGGTGCAAAATTACAATTAATTATTAACGGTGCATCTTTATCACATCACTTTTTTGCCAATTTTTACAATTTTTAACACAAATTGCATTTTCCTGCAAGAAATGTAAAAATCTTGTTACAAAAAAACGCCCGAGGATTGAATCCTCGGGCGTTATACTTTTACTCAAACCATGGATTTAGTAAATGAATTCGCGCATAAGACGAACTGAGGCACCCCAGTGTGCACGATCAACTGTCAAACCAGGTTGACTATACATACCCAATATATTTGCAGGATATGGGCGCCAATATGGATTCCATGCCCAGTAGCTCCATCTCCAGCTGCCATATCTCCTGTATGTATTTACAACAACATCATTCTCAACTATCGGTTCACGGCAACCTGCGGCAGGAATGAAAATTGCGCCATTAGTTTCCATTTGAGCCCATTGGGTATCGGTAAACGTGTTAAGCGAATACGCATTCCACTGAGTTGTTTCCAAATTCTGTGGTGTAAAATTACTTGCTGGATAGCTCTCTGGGAACTCAAAATAATCACAAAGGAATACCATTCCCTCAACGCCATGAACTGTCGCTGGGCCACATTGGTTATGACGAAGATCATCTTGGTAACCCAATTCAACAGCATCATCATTAGGTCTATAATCCATCATACACAGCCACTCAGCAGCATTTGGGGCATACCATGAATATCCATCATTAAAATTAACATATTCTCCCCAGTCGTTGTAAGTTGTGAAATCATCTTTGTCTGCTGTAACTTTCGTCGGGTCGTCGCCTGTACCGTAGCCAAACAGATCTATCCAACCAGCATAACTGCTCGAAATGTTGTTGTTATTGCTCTGGATAGTATCCACAAAGACATTGCCATGTTGCACATTATCACCATCAACACCACCAACGTAATCCCACTGGTGCTCTGCAAAACGGTATCCAGCGTCTGAACCTGTAGCTTTATATTGCAAATTACCAGGAGAGAAGAAGGATTTCTTGCCTTGTCTTACAGTGAAAAAGTATTTTTTCGTTGGTGTTCCGCTACAACTGACGGTTATCTCTTTCAACTCATTATTTGACACAGCATCAACGTTCACATTACCGGTATATAACCAGTTACGGATGAGCATGTTTTTGCCTGAAATAGCATCCTGAGCAAAAAGGATGGCCCATCTTTCATTAGCCGGAGCATCTGATGGATGATACAAAGAGATAGGACCAGTTGATGTCGGGTCAGGAGTGATGGCGATTCCAGTCTCAGACATTGTTAATATAGCTCTCGTTGTAAAACCTGAAACGCAGACTTCGTCATTTGCAGCCAATCCAATTTCGCTATTAACGTTTTCAAACGTAAACTTTGCCAATGCGCATTGATTTTGAAGTTCACAAGTAAAATCAGTCTGACCTGAAGTATAATGCTCTGCAGTATGTCCGTATGATATCACCGGCAGATTGCGCTTTTGGCCTCTGATTGTTACAGTAATGTTACCATATTCATCCATATCAATCTGTGCATTTGACATAAAGATAAAATGAAGATAGTCATTTTCATCAAGAGCCACTGCCGGCATATCATCTTCTGTCACATCAACACCTATAATGCCGGTAAAAAATCCCAACTCCGCATCATATTGCAATGCGCCAGCTATATTTCCACCATTAACGACATAGATCAAGTCTTCATCGTCAAATACCACTTTTCCCAAATCACCCGGGTATGGGTCGCCAGATGTTATAACATGGTGTTTTGAGCCATCTTCAATTCTAAGAGTGATTCTTATGCCATTCTGGGTTGATGTCAATGACTCAACTTTTTTCTTGCATTGTGTCATGCCGAGCACCAATGCAACTACCATCAAAATTACGCTAATCTTTTTCATAATTAATCCTCCTTTTTCTTTAATGCAACATAACCGGCGCCTGCTGCAACCAAAACCAATAATCCGCTTCCGAGTGGAGCGCCAAACTGCTGGTTGGTGATACCGCTGCCTGTGATAATTGTCTCTCCGTCACGG
>CAJOCJ010000006.1:0-2000 GCA_905236635.1 uncultured Bacteroidales bacterium | reverse complement strand
GCCATAACCGCCGTGAGCACTAAAGCTTTTAATGTTTTTTGTTTTTTCATTTGTTTTAAGTTATTATTTATCAATACTTTTGTTGTTTTCCAAAATCGGGTGCAAAATTACAAAGAAAATCAATATGTTAGACAATTATTTTTCGTTTTCTTATTTTTACAAAAAAAGCCCGATGATCAAATCATCGGGCTTAATTTATATTCTAAAATATTAGTTTAGAATTCGACATCGTGTACGAGACGGACTGCTATGCCATCGTAACGCATAAAATCATTAACCCACATGGCATTTCTTGCATATAACGCCATACCGGCATTACTACTATATTTACCTTTGTCGTCTCTCGACCAATATGTCTTCCATACTTCTACTCCAGGATTAGTGCCATCATTTTTATCTTCATTGAAGTAACCATAATTACCATCTCTCATACCTGTTGCCGGCAAAAACACCGCTCCAGCACCTTCCATGAGTGCCCATTCGGTATCAGTATAAATATTCATGACGCAGCTATCCATATTGTTAAGCATATCCTGATCGTTGCTTAACGTGTTGAAGGAATAAGTGGTCAAATCAAAGAAATCAGGAAGGATCACACAACCGCCAACATTATGAACTGTTGCAGGAGCAATCTTCAAACTGCGTATAGCATGATATTCTTTATTATTGATAAGGTATTCATATTCGCTCTTGCTCAATGTGAACCAAGTGTTGTCATCAACATTCACATAATTACCCCAGTCATGAAAGTCGTAGTATTGAGTCGGATCCATCACGGTTTTTGTCGGATTGTCACCTGTTCCCCAACCGAACAAGTCGATCCAGCCGGTGTAGGTAGGAGAAATACTATCGTTATCGCATTTCACGCCTCCTTCATAAACATTTCCCCACTTATTAATAGTGTCATTGCTTTTTTTACCACCAACATAATCCCATTGGTGTTCTGCAAAGCGGAAACCAGCGCCTGTGCCAGCGGCTTTATACTGCAAGTTACCTGGGGCAAAATTGACTATCCTACCGCCACCAACGCTAAAATATGGTTGGACACTGACAACTGTTGCTCCGGCTAAATCCAAAGTAACATCCAGCAAATTGTTAACACCGACTGCAGGGATATCGGCAACACCCTGGTAAGCTGTGTTGCGAGCCAAAATGCTTACTCCTTGAACCGCATCTTGTGGAAGAAGTATAGCCCATCTCTCATTAGCAGGACCACCTGGCACTCTGTGAAGAAGCATTGAACCTCTTGTAGTGGTAGGCTTGATGTCACCATTACCCTCTCCAATTACCAACTCTGCCTTTGTTATCATATTTGATATTCTGATATCATCTTCTGTACCAGTGCTAAGAGTAAATTTCACCAAAGCACATTTGTTTTCCAAAAGGCAAGTATAATCATCTGTTGCAGAAGGATAAGTCTCCTCTGAAGCACCAAACGACAAAACTGGCAAATTATCACCCTGGTCGCTAATATCAATAGTCAAGTCGTCACCATTAGGTATAACGTTGCCCGTGAAGCAGAAATACAGTGGTTCGCCTTCTTCTGGAACGAACGGCATACCTGTTGCATTGCCTGGTCCGACGATACCCATGAAGGCTTGTTCATCTTCATCATATTCCAATATTCCGACAGGGAGTCCCGCGCTCAGAACAAAAAGAACATCTTCTTCTTCCCATTCAACTTTTCCCAAATCACCAGTTGGCCATGGATCGCCAGATGTAATGACATGGTGTTTTGAGTCGTTGGCAACTCTCACTGTGATGAGTTGACCTTGTTGTTGAGACAATGTTTCAGCTTTTTTCTTGCATTGTGTCATGCCGAGCACCAATGCGACTGCCATCAAAATTACGCTAATCTTTTTCATAATTAATCCTCCTTTTTCTTTAATGCAACATAACCAGCGCCTGCTGCAACCAAAACCAATAATCCGCTTCCGAGTGGAGCGCCAAACTGCTGGTTGGTGATACCGCTGCCTGTGATAATTGTCTCTCCGTCACGG
>CAJOCJ010000005.1 GCA_905236635.1 uncultured Bacteroidales bacterium | reverse complement strand
TCGTACCAATTCACCTTCCTTAAACGCGTTATTAATGTGAAGGCTGATATTCTGTTTGGTTGTTTCAAATAGAATTGTCATTTGATTTTGAGTCAACCATACATTATCATCAACTAATTGAACTTCTAATTGTATACTGCCATCTTCGCTTCTGTAAATAATTACCGTCTTTTCCGATTGCTGACCGTCTGCTGTTAAAACTACTTGATTATCCATTTTTTATTAATTTAAAAGATTTCAAAAATAACGTTGAATTTCTTGGTTGCAAAATTAAGTCATAATTTCTTTTTGTTAAAATTTTAATACTAAAATATTGTGATATTATGCAAAAAATGATAGTGTTTTTTTTATTGCAGCTTAAAAAAGTTGTGTATCTTTGCAAATGATAATTTTAAGAAAAATGGAAGGTATACCGTCGATATTACCATACGATATTAAAAATGCGACAAGCATATTCGAATATAGCAAGGGCTTACTGGGCAATACTTTGCGTGACTTTGTGTGGGATGGCTATGTGCCAAAAAGCGGTAAAGGCAGTCTTGGACAAATGGTTGAAAACATTTATTTCTTTTTGGAAACTAACAGCAACCCGGAATCCGATTTTTCTGAAGCAGGCATGGAGTTGAAGTGTACTCCGCTAAATAAGAGCAAGTTCGATGAGTATCGCATTAAGGAACGCTTAGTATGCAATATGATTAACTATTGCGAGGTGGTTAAAGATGATTTTGAGCATTCTCATTTCTATTTAAAATGTCAATTGATGCTATTGCTCTTTTATCTGCATCAATCCAATTGTGATAAGCTTGACCTTGAGTTTATATTCTCTGTTCTGTGGAAACTGCCAGAAAAAGACTTGTTGATAATTAAACACGATTATGATGTAATCATTAGCAAAATAAAGCAAGGTAAAGCACATGAGCTTTCTGAAGGAGACACAATGTACCTGGGGGCTTGTCGTAAAGGACAAAAGGGCGATAGCCTGATGAAACAACCCAACAATCCAGATGTTGACGCTCCTCGAAGGGCTTTTAGCCTTAAGATGGCATATATGCGAGCTATTTTAGATTATGTTGTTAAAAGTGGTAAAAATGCTGTTTCTAATGTTAATGGTGTTAAATCAGAGCTTGTTAGCGTCAAAGCATTAAAGAAACAATCATTTGAGGATATTTTACTAAATCGTTTCGCACCATATCTTAAAATGCCGTTCAAAAGAATAGCAAGGCGTAAAAATGTAGATATATCGAATAATCCAAAGAACAAATTCGCAATGGTTGCCAATGCTATTGCTACTTCATCTAATTGCTTCAATGTTAATCGTTCTGAGGAATTTCTTAAAGCAGGCCTTACGATGAAGACAATTCGTGTGCAGGCCAACGGCATTATCAAAGAGTCAATGTCATTTGAGAATATTGACTACATCGAGGTGGCTGAGTGCGAAGATTGGATTGATTCTCGTTTGTATGAACTTTATTCCAGCCGTTTTATGTTTGTGATATTCAAAGAGCAAACCTTTGGCAAAGAAGACTATGTGTTGGATGATGTATTCTTTTGGACAATGCCGCAAAAAGACTTAGAGTGGGCGGAAGTGTATTGGAATCATATTAAGGAAAACATATTGGCAAGCCATATCTCAGAAGAGTACTGGTGGAAGGGTTCGGACAAGAAGAAGTTCCATGTTCGTCCCAAAGCTCAAAAGGCTGCCGACCTTGCGCCAACTCCTAGTGGAGAGAAAGCAAAGAAATACTGTTATTGGTTTAATAATGACTATGTTCGTGAAATTGTGGAAAAAAGGGGAAAGGAGAAATTGAATGCCTAAACATCATATAAAGGTAGTAGAATTATTTGCTGGTGTGGGTGGCTTCCGCATCGGCTTGGAAGGTGCATCGGATGCATACGATACCATCTGGAATAACCAGTGGGAACCATCAACTCAACATCAGGACGCATCGCTGGTTTATCAAGCTCGTTTTGGAATAAAAGGACATTCCAATAAAGATATCAACTTGGTGCCGACAAAAGAAATTCCAGATCACGATTTGCTTGTAGGAGGTTTCCCTTGTCAAGATTATTCAGTGGCTGCAACATTGAGTCGTTCAGGTGGCATTGAGGGCAAAAAAGGTGTACTCTGGTGGCAGATTTACCGCATCCTTGAAGAAAAAGGAGATAAACGACCTAAATACTTATTCTTCGAAAATGTTGACCGTCTGTTGAATTCACCAGCTACACAGCGTGGACGTGATTTTGCCATTATCCTTGCTTCTTTGGCTGATCTTGGATATGTTGTCGAATGGCGTATCATCAATGCTGCCGACTATGGAATGCCTCAACGTAGACGCAGAACATACATAGTTGGGTACTTGAAGAACTCTGTCGTTGCCAATAAGGTTGAAAAAATGGAAGATTGGGTGGAGTTTGACGGTGTAATGGCACAGGCGTTCCCGTTTAAAGTAAACGAAGGGACGCAGTCAGAATTTGACATCAAAGGTACAATACAAGAAGTTTCTGCTAAGTTTAACAAAGGTGAGAAAGACAGTCCTTTTGGAAATGCAGGCATCATGATTAATCGTCATGTATGCTCCGTTGACGCGATACCAGTGTATGATGGGACTTGCCAGATGTTGGGTGATATTATTGTCGACGAAGACTTTGTTCCTGAAGAATTCTTTATTTCTGAAGAGGAATTGCCAAGATGGCAATATGAAAAGGGGGCGAAGAAGATTAATCGTGTCTCGAAAGAAGGCTTCGAATATGTATTCTCCGAGGGCGGAATGGCATTCCCCGACTTTTTGGACAAACCTTCCCGCACTATGATAACAGGCGAGGGTGGGTCATCCCCATCTCGTTTTAAACATGTGGTGAAAACCCCGTCGGGCAGGTACCGTCGTTTGATTCCGCTAGAAATGGAACGCTTGAATATGTTCCCCGACAACCACACATATCACCCCGATGTGTCTGATGGACGAAGGGCTTTCTTAATGGGTAATGCATTAGTGTGCGGTATTATTCAAGAGGTGGGCAGGTCATTATATCGTTTTATTTATGACGAAGCTCCAGTGTCTACCAAGCCAATATACATTCAGCGGAATACGCGACCAGTATTGACTTTAGATTTGTTCTCCAATGAAAATAATGAGTTGGTTTGCAACAAGCCTAAGAAAACATATCAATTGGATACTTCAAAACGTCTGCTTATTGGCTTGGTAAAAAAAGACAACGAAGACTATTTCCTCACAGAAGAGTCCTCAAAATTATATTACACTGGTAATGTTGAGACATTCCCTTCCACAATTGCATTAAATAAGCTCTATTACTTTATGCCGCATATCAAAGGTAAAGGAGTGCGAGACTTATATCTGATTAAAATTGTAAGAATTGGAAGCAAGACTGAAATACACCCCAATCTGATTGATGAAAAGGCTCCTCGACTAGTGTTTGAACTTGAATTTTTAGAGAGCTTGCCCAAATACAAAATGATTCATTTGAATTTCCAACAAGCTTTTACTGATACATTCTTGGGACGAGTATTTAAGGTATAAATAAACAAGATAAAGCCTATGAGTAGTTCTGACAATTTATGCAGATGGTACTTTGATGATCAGACTGGTGAAGACCAAGGTCCGGGAGATGCGCTTGGTCAAAATTTCAAAGGCGAGCCTTATGCTGCTCTTGTTCGTGAATCTATTCAAAATTCATTAGATGTTCCAATAGATAATAATCGTCCTGTAAAGGTGGTTTATTCTTTTGGGAACATAAGTCCTGATAACCTTGATGGCTTCTTCGATTTGACGGATCATATCAAAGGATGTATGGACTTTTGGGAAGCTAAGAAAGATATAGTTGAGAAGTACAATAGGAAACTTAACCACTTTAATGCTGATTTATTCAAAAGTATGCCATACCTTAAGGTCTCTGATTATAACACTTTAGGAATGGATTATGAATTTGAGAATAATAATTGCCCCTTCTATGCATTTGTTAGAGCTTCCAAAATTAGTGTAAAAGGTGGTTCATACCAAGGTGGAACATATGGATTTGGTAAAGCTGCATATTTCCAACTTTCTCCAATAAACACCTTGCTAATTTCAACAAGGACTCCGGATGGGAAAGTTTTTTTTGAAGGCAAATCGGTATTATGTACGCACTTATACAAAGGTAAGAAAAAGACTTCAGTTGGCTTCTTTGACAATAAAGAAGGTCGAGGTCCCATTGAGAACCAGTCTGAGATTCCCAATATATTTCGTAGGGGTGATGATGAATCTGGTACAGACTTCTATATCCTAGGCATAGGGCCTAAAAATATGGATGAAGCTGTTAAGAAGATGACACATGAGGTGCTTCGCAGTTTTCATCCAGCAGTGGAGGCAGGAATGCTAGAAGTTGAAATCCATGCACCAACAGGAAATGTCTGTATAACAAAAGATACCATTGAGGCTTACATGATTCAGGAATTCCCTGACGAACAGGATACCTCTGGTCAGTTCCGAACGTTGAATCCCAGGCCATATTATGATGCCCTCATCCATAAGGGCGAAGGAAAAGGCTATGACGTTATTGAAGGGGAGAAAGAGCATCTTGGAAAGGTAAAGATGTATATTAAAAAAGCGCCAGGCGCAATCGATAAGATTGTGTATATGCGTAGACCTAGAATGATAGTGTATGCGCAAAAATCCCAGTCGAGTTTGGGCTTCTATGGTGTTTTTGTTTGTGATGATGAAAAAGGTGACGATTTACTGAGTAAGTTGGAGAACTCATCACATAGTAAATGGTCGCGTGATTTCTATAGAGATGATATTACAAGTGAATGCGTTCAAGAAGGTGTTGATGCAATAAATGAGCTGAAGGAATTTTGCGTCGAATGCATCAATAAAATTGCAGGAGACAATCCTAATAAAGAACTGCCTATAGCAGGACTTGATGATTTGTTGTACATTCCAGATTCTTTAATAGAAGAAGATAACAAACCAACGGTTCTTGGCAGGCCGGTCGATTCTGTCAATGAAGAAAACGGTTTACTTACAACTTCTGCAGAAGACATGGAAATCGATGATCTCAACCAAAAAAATCCAACTCCCATTGGCACAATTATGGTTGAAAATCCAGGTAAAGCAACTACCGCTTCCACGGAATCTACGCCGATTGCTACAGGACATGGGAAGGGACATCGAAACGGAGGAGATGAACTAGCTCCTGGAGTTGATGTTGATGTGGCCGATGTCGATATTTCAAAAGGTAAGCATTTCGTGCCGATGAATGTCCCCATCCGTGTATTTGCCCAAAAGGTTGATGGCGTCGTATACCACATAGTGGTTATTCACTCTGATCGTGTGGTAGAAAACGGGAAGATGGAATTGACTGTTTGTGGAGAACAATACGATATGCAAATTAGTGTAGTAGAGTCTGACAACGGAAAGCCGAAGAACAACACTGTTACCAACATGGCGTTTGGCAATGATGTCGTGAAAGTCAAGATTCGTTTTGCTGATAATATGCCTCACACTGTTCAAACGAAGTTGTATTATGAAAAATAAAGACGTTTGTTTTCCACATCCAGTTCTTGGTGTTGGTGATGCTGTTGGTCCCAAACCTCCTGTTAAAGCCATGATTAGTGAGGAGGGAGAAGAATTCATTATCAATATCTCTGCTGATATTCATAACGAAGACATTCTAAAGCTCATTCATGATGGACAAGCGACTTTCGCTTGTGAAATAGATTGTCCTTCAACTTTCTACAGGAAAATCTTTTATCCTCAAGATACCACTTTCGAAATTAAGATTAAACGTAAGGAAGTAGCCAAACGAGTTAATATCGATTTTACTGTTACCGTAATAAAGAACATCAAGAATTATACAAATAGACAGTTCCATCCTGATTATCAAGGATTCACTTTTGACCTTGAACCAGGCGACTTGTTGGCTTTGGTGAAAATGCATTATGATGCTGACATCAAGTATGACAAATTGCAATCAGCAGGCTCGTTTATGACGATTGTCCCGGGGTTTGATGAAAAGAATACGGTTTATTACTTACATAATTCTAAAATTGAAATACAATTACCCCAAACATTGTATGATGATTATAGGGTAAGTTTTAACGGACCTGGTAAGCATGCAAACATATTTCATTCGTCAATTGTGTTTAATGCACTAGTTTATGCCCTGTTAAATTATGATGATGAGGAGTATGGTAATACATTATGGGCAAGGACATTAAAATATAGAATTGAGCTTGAACCACGTCTTAGAGAATATGCTGATGTCCTAGAAAACAAAGACCCAATGATGATTATGAAGTTGGCCCAAGAGCTTTTGGATAATCCATACAAGAAACTACTTGAGTCTATGCATGATATAATTGATTCTGACACTTCACAACAAGGATACTAGTATGACACTTCAGAAAACATTTAAAGAGTCTTACGCCAATCGGTTGCAATCTGAAGCAAAGAAAGGTATTGGTATAGAGCGATATACTATGCCTGAGTTTGACTACGATAAAAGCCAGACTCTTATCATTCCAACTCTAGAAAAGCCCGATGGATTGCTTGAGAAGATGGATGCAAAGGACAATTTGAAATCGGCTAAGACGTTGTATGAAGCTTATGCGAAGTTGACCCCACTACAAGCTTCAGACGAAAGCTTTTGGACCTATCTTACTCATGTAGATTTGTTTCCTTATGTTCAGCAACGAAATAATGCTGTTCTGGAAGAAGGATTCGATGATGCAAAGTATATCGACAACTATTTCTTTCATGGGAATGGTGGCTTGATATATCATCCGCTTGCTGGCTTGTGGTGGGATGTTAATTGTACCATCGATAATGAATCTTCTGAACCATATAAGTATACCGATTATCTTTTTAAAGATTATGGTTTGAGGGTGACTTATATGGGGCGTTATGCTTTGTTTAGGCACAAAGAACAAGTTTTTGGTATTTTACAATTTTTGATGGATAACGAAGATGTTGCCAATGAACATTTTCGTCAAAGAACTAGATGGATCGCCCAGTATTTTAACAAATTAGGTGCTGTAAGGCAACTTCGGAGTTTGAATCGCGATTTTTTTTATTCAGAACTTATTCGGCTTAAAGATATTATTCTTAAAATTAAAACTGATGAGGATGTAAAGACGGTTTAATTATTGTGGTATTATGGATAATATATCAATTCAAAAACGATATAATATTATGTCCAGAATCCGCTCCAAGGACACCAAACCCGAGCTGAAGGTTCGCAAATGGCTTTGGTCTCATGGCTATCGCTATCGCCTTAATGTAAAAGGAGTTCCTGGCAAACCTGACATCGTAATGCGTCGTTATCGCACAGCAATCTTTGTCAACGGTTGCTTCTGGCATGGTCATGAAGGATGTGAGAAGTTCAAGATGCCGAAAACAAATGTCGAGTTTTGGGAAGCGAAAATCCGGAGAAATAGAGAACGAGACAGTCAAAACTATCAGATTTTAAAGGAAAACGGATGGCAGGTGCTTGTGCTTTGGGAGTGCGAGCTTACAAAGAAGTCGTTTGAAGCAACTATGCAGAAAGTGGAAGTGATGCTGCATGATTATTGCTTGAAGACTATAAGTCCCAAGGTTAAAGAATATATTAGAGTTGATGAAGATGCCATTCAGATGGCAGCTGAAGCAGAAGCTGATTATGGAGATTAAATATCTTGAGGTGCCAATTTGGCACCTCAAGATATTTTACAAATAATTGTTAATCAATAAAACACAATGGTTTAGTATTTGGCTTCGCTCCCACATCGCTTCGCGGTGCGGGGGGCTTGGCCCGAATCGCGGGGCAGCGGGGGCCAAAAAGACTGACTAAGGCGCTGATTCTCAAGTGGGGCGCCTGGTCGTTTGTTTTTGTAAGAAAACACTACCCACGTTGAGAATCACAGCCTTAGACCGGCTGCAGCGGGGGCCGATTATTCGGGCCTTGATTTTTTGGATACTTTTTTATCAAGAAAAAAGTATCATACAACCGCCTTCTAAGGCCAAAATTCCTATATTTGCAAAACATTTCTCGTGAAATAAACAATAACATCGTTATCATGGAACAAACCTATTCTAACTACACCAACCGTATCCTGAACCTCCGCCAAGCTAAAATCCATGGCGAGGTGATAGTCGCTAAGCCTGTTCTGCTGCTTGCACTGATTGATGGCATAGGGCAGGGGATATTCAAAGAAAACCGTTTCGTGCTTAACGAATGGCTTGAGGACCGCTACCTGAAGCTGATGGTGGAAAACACCCGTCATTCGCAATTCGACAAGCCTGCCGATATAGCCAATCCTTTCTGGCATCTCGCCACCGACGGCTTCTGGCATCTTCACGGCAAAAATGTGCTTGATATGAAAACCACGCCATCAAGAAAATGGCTCAAAGAGAATGTTAACTACGCCTATTTTGATGAAGACCTATGGCTCCTGTTACAAAACCAGCCATGGAGAGAAAAACTGCGCAACTTTATTGTAGAACAAAAACTTACCAATTTATAGATGTGGCTTTGCCCCATATGGTTCACAGCACTGGCCCGCGTCATACAGCGGCGGCTGAGCATTGTATGGTCCCAATTGTAAAGAAATTTTTAGATTTATTGCAATAAAATGCAATTTATGTTAAAAATGCACCCCGAACGTCATTTTCCGGGGTTCCGATAACCATTATCCGAAATTCAATATCTAGTTTTGCCGTAGAATTTTAAAAATTTTACGACAATGAAGAAAATTACAGTTAAAGAAGGATTAAATGATCCGATTCAGCAATTTGATGAGATTGTTTCCATAATCAAACAGTCTCATACATCTATGATATATGCTGCAAACACGGCTTTAATTGATTTGTATTGGAGAATTGGAGCATACATATCTGATAAGATTTCAAAATCGGTGTGGGGCGATAGCGTTGTAAAACAATTATCTGATTATATATCCAGAAAAGCCCCGGATATGAAAGGATTTTCTGATAAAAACCTTTGGCGCATGAAACAGTTCTACGAGACATATTCAATTGATAGTGCGAAGATGCAATCATTGGTAAGAGAAATTAATTGGTCTAATAATCTGGCCATTATGAGCCGTACAAAATCGGTGGAAGAGCGCGAGTTTTATTTGCGGCTGTGTGCCAAAGAAAAATTGAGTAACCGAGAATTGAATCGCCATATTAATGCATCATTGTTTGAACGCTATATGCTAAATGCCCCAAAACTCTCAACAGTGTTGAGAGAAATACAACCTGCCTCTGATCATGTCTTTCGTGACCAATATATAATGGAGTTTTTAAACGTGAGTGATGATGATAGTGAATCGACAATGAAATCGGCATTGGTAAAACACATGAAAAAGTTTATCTTAGAATTGGGCAAAGACTTCCTTTTTATCGGTGAAGAATATCGGCTTCAAGTTGGCAACAGCGATTTCCGCATAGACCTGCTTTTCTACCATAGAGAATTACAGTGTTTGGTGGCATTTGAACTTAAAACAGAGAAATTTAAACCCGAACACCTGGGACAACTTGATTTTTATCTTGAGGCTCTAGATCGTGATGTAAAGAAAGCTAGAGAGAATCCGAGTATTGGAGTTTTACTGTGTAAAGATAAGGATGAGGAGGTGGTGGAATATGCGCTATCGCGTTCTCTTTCCCCAACGATGGTCGCAGAATATCAGCTTCATATGCCGGATAAAAAATGGCTTCAGCAGAAAATAAGAGAGTTGTTCGATAGTAATTTTTAAACTAAAATTAGTAGCTTAGTGGGTTAAAAGTGCGTTGGCCCGCGTCATACGGCGGCGGCTGAGCATTGTATGGCGCTTGACTTTTTAGTTTTACTGATTTTGCTTTGTCTCAGCATAGCTCAAGTAAACTTGGCTCTGCATTCGACATTCGCAAAATTGGTTACTTTTTTGTCAAGAAAAAAGTAACAAGAAAATATAAAATAAACCTCTGAACTTTCAAAAATTTTTCGTACCTTTGCAAAGACAACATTTAGCATTTATAATGTCTGACAATCATCCATATCTGAACTTCGATGAGTACATCCGGCAAGGGGAGCCGTCACAAAAGGAGAAGGCTCTGAACTGGGAGACGGCTATCGGCTTGCAGGCCGTGGATGGACTTCGTGTGTCGGATTATCTGCGAGAGACCGCACAAAAGCACATCGAAGGGGAGATATCGTCAGATGATGTAAAACGGCGCATCAGAGAGTATTATCAAACCAAAACCAAACGCGAACCGGATGACGATGAGCGCCAGGAAGCGGATAGCGTGTCAAGCAACATCCAGGAAATACTGGCGACAAACACTCTCGATTTCTCAGTTAGAGGCTATATGGCCTTGCATCGGAAAATTTTTGACGGGGTTTTCAAACATGCCGGCAAATTGCGCGAATGCGATATCACTAAAAAGGAATGGGTGCTGGAATGGGATACAGTCGATTATCTGTTTTGGCAAGACTTGCACCGTGCTTTGGAATACGATATTGCTAAAGAACGCGAGTATAGCTACAAAGGCATCTCTCAGGATGATTTGATAAAACATGTCGCCAGATTTACTTCAGATCTTTGGCAAATCCACGCTTTTGGCGAAGGAAACACACGTACAACTGCGGTTTTCATTATTCAGTATCTGCGGTCATTGGGTTTTGACGTGACTAACGATATGTTTGCCAAGCATTCTTGGTATTTTCGCAACGCGCTTGTCCGTGCCAATTACAAAAATGCCGTGAAAGGCATTGATTATTCTCCAATTTATCTGGAAAGATTCTTCCGCAACTTGCTACTTGGCGAGCAATGGGATTTGCGAAACCGCTATCTGCATATCCATCCTACAGAAGAATGGAGAATACAGCCAAATTTGGCAGACCCCACAAGTACCCCTACAAGTAAGGAACAAACACCCATCAAGCACCCATCAAGCACCCATCAAGTTGTGAACAAGTTTCATACAAAGAATCAGAATATAATAGATCTGATAAAAACTGTAGGGAATGAGGAAATCTCAGTTAAAAATATGATGGTAAGGATTGGGTTAAAAGATCGTGTGAACTTTATGAATCTTTATCTGAATCCAGCCATTGCGGAAGGTTATGTCCGCCTGCTATATCCAGATAAACCACACCATCCTCGACAGAAATACCTCCTCACAGTAAAAGGATTGTCGCTTTACAAAGAAATTACAAGATAAACGGTAAACTAATATACCTCAATTTCATCAAGGAAGATCCAAGCAGGATAGCCATAGCCTGAATGGCCTTCGGGACAGTCGAACGGCTCGACGATGACCTCTACATATCTAGTGTTTACAGGCTCAAACAGAATCTCGACAGGGTAGAGGGGCTCATTGTAATCGGGAACCAACATGTCAAACTCCTGATATGCCACCTCTCTGAAACTATCGCCGTCGTCCGAGACAAGGACCTTCACCGATTTGGCGTTGAAAATCCAGTCTTTCATATTGATGTTGAGGTTGAATTTCACCTTGCTTATCTCTGTAACTTCTTGCAAATCAATGGTTGCGTCGCATTTCACACCATACCATCCGATCCAGCGGCCGCTGCGGTAGTTGCTGCTGCCATGCAAGCCGTCGATGAGCGTCTGGGCACCGTCGTAGGCGTAGTTGCGATGTGGCTGGTCCTTCAAAACTATAGGTTTCATCGAAGCTTTGCTGAAGTCGAAGTCGGTCTTGAACACACGGCCTTTGCCGCCATCGGGATACTCCACATAGCCTTCAAGATGGCAATTTCTGCTTATTTTTAGTGGCTCGATATATTCTACAAACTGCTGATTGTCAATGGAGTACATTATCTTCCCATCGACTTGCTTCGACATGGTCACATCAAGGACGCCCTCGCCGAAGTTGGGCGTGACCTTTACGTCGATGTGGAAGATATGGGTGGCATAACGCCAACGATAGAGGTCGTAGAGCTTCGTCATGCGGTATTCGCGCTTAACGAAGTCGTAGTAGTTCTTCTGCTCAGGATAGCACCATTGCACTTCGGCGAGGGCGCCTAATCGCGGCAAGAGTCTGAACAACACTACGTTAAACTCGCTGGCGTATTCGGTCCAGATGTTGCCTTGAGGGCCAAGGATATAGTCTTCTTCATCCTCGCTGAGGCCTTCGGGAATAGGCTCAAACGAATACACCTTCTTCACTGAGTTATATCCGCCGCCTGCCTCGGGCTCGCTGTCGGTGTCAAGTGACTGATAATAATCGAAATAGAGGTAGTCGCAAGGCGTCATGATGACATTATGATGCATCTTCGCAGCCTTATATCCGCCGTCGCTGCCGCGCCAGCTCATTACAGTGGCATTCGGCGCCAGCTCGCCCTCGAGCATCTCATCCCAGCCTATGATATGACGGCCATGAGACTCGATAAACTGCTCCATACGCGCCATCACATAGCTCTGCAGATAGTCTTCGGCGCTGTGCCTTTCGTCGCCTTTTATGCCGAGTTCCTTAATCTTTGCTTGGCATTTCGGACATTCACGCCAGCGGTCGCGCGGCACCTCGTCGCCTCCGATGTGGATATATTCGCTAGGGAAGATGTCCATCACCTCAAGCAACACATCCTCAAGGAATTGCATCGCCTGCTCGTTGCCGGCGCATATCACGTCTTCCGACACGCCCCATTGCTTCCATACCTCGTAAGGACCTCCCGTGCAGCCGAGCTCTGGATAGGAGGCGAGAGCGGCAAGCATGTGACCCGGCAAGTCAATCTCCGGAATGATGGTGATATGTCGCTTTTCGGCATATTTTACTAGGTCTCGCAGCTCTTCCTGGGTGTAGAAACCGCCATGACGGAAGGTGTCGAACGCCATGGTCTTTCCTATAAGGGTGCCGTCACGCCAAGCCCCAATCTCAGTGAGTTTCGGGTATTTCTTTATCTCAACACGCCAGCCCTGGTCGTCGGTGAGATGGATATGAAACCTGTTGATATTATGTAGCGCCAGCACTTCAAGGTATTCCTTCACCTCGTCAATCGTGAAGAAATGGCGGCTCACGTCGAGGTGCATGCCACGATATGCGAAGCGCGGAATGTCGTTGATGACACCCGCCGGTAATTCTATCTTTGTGGCTTTCGTGCCAACCGGAAGACTCTTTCTGAGCGTCTGTATGCCGTAGAAAATACCTGAAGTATTACTTGAAGTAATCTTTATATTTCGTTGATTTACAATAATTTGGTATGTCTCTGGATTCTCTGAGATTTCTGATTTTTCCAGAATGATTGAATTCTGTATATCATCATCGGTGCAAACCGTTTTTAACCTAAATCCCAAAATATCCTCAACATATTCCGACAAAAACTCCGCTTCATCTGTCAATTCCTCATCTGATTTCGAGTAAACCACGACAGTGTTTTTATCCAAGACGAAAGGCTTTTCTTCTGTGATATTTATTTCTTTTGGCAATGGAACAACTTGATAATCAGCTGTTTGTGGTGATTTTTGACAAGATATGAGTGCCAATGCAACGATGCCGATAATAGTGAAAATGGTGTTTTTCATGATACTCCCAATTGATGGAGACAAAATTAATAAAAATATCAGTCATTTCGAATTTATTTTGTAATTTTACCCCCTTAATTTTCTACAATGAAAGTACTGCACACATCCGATTGGCATATCGGCCAACTTTTTCACAATTACAGCCGCGAGGAGGAGCATAAATACTTCTTCGAGCAGCTTAAGACTCTTATTATCAAGGAGAAACCCGATGTAGTGGTGGTCTCTGGCGACATCTTTCATACCGCCACGCCGACTATCGTATCGCAACGTCTGTATTACAACTTCATCGTTGAATTGTCCCATATTGACGAGGATTTGCAGATAGTCATCACCAGCGGCAACCATGACTCGCCGTCACGACTCGAGGCACCGCGTCCGCTATGGGAGGCTTTTAATGTCTCTGTGGTCGGAATGCTTGATTATAAAGCAGATACAGATGAGAACGAGTTGAACTTTGATGCCTCGAAAATCGAGATTCCTGTGACACGTAAAGGTGAGATTATCGGCTGGGTGCTGGCAGTGCCATATCTGCATGGGAATGCCAATATTTACGGACCATTGCTGAAACATCTCAAAAACCGCTCGGATTATAACGACAAGCAAGGCATAGTGGCGATGGGACATCTTGCAGTACGCAGTGCCGACATCACTGGCCATAGCGCCGACATTATCGGTGCGCTCGAAACGCTTGACGTTCAAGACTTTACAGATGTTAAAGATGTCGATTACTGGGCGTTTGGGCATATTCATTATCCGCAGGCGATCAAAGGTATCGAGAATATGCGCTACGCAGGTTCGCCGTTCCCGATTACGTTTAACGAAAACTATGAACATTCGGTAGTGTCAGTAAATATTGAGGATGGCAAGACTGAGACAACGGTCATTCCTTTAAAAACGCTCATCCCGATAGTCGATTTTCCGTCAAAGCCTAATGGGTATGACGATGCGTTGCCGTATGAGACTGTCATGATGCAACTCATTGGCGTTCTTGATGATAAGGCATACGTGAGGGTGCATGTCCAGACCGACAGGCCCCTGTCACAGGCAGAGACGGTGGCGATGATACAGGCATTTGAAGGACATAATGCGATGTTCTGCGGAATCCAATCTTATTTCCCTGAAAAGGCAGAAGGTAGTGATATTCAAGGAGTTAGGACTCTTCAAGAACTTAAGGCTATGAATCCGTTTGATTTGGGGTGTGCTGTTTATCAGAAAAAGAACGGCGAGGAGATGCCCGATGAGCTCAAAGAGATGTTTAAAAAAGTGTGCGAGGAGGCTGAAAAAGTGTCATGAAAATCGAAAAAATCAACATCGAGAACATAAATTCCATCGAGAAGGCCGAAATTAGCTTCTCTGAGGGCGTTTTGGCCAATGAGCCGTTATTCCTTATCACTGGCAACACAGGGAGCGGGAAAAGCACCATTTTGGACGCCATAACGCTTGCGTTGTTCGATAAGTCACCTCGTTACGAGAACACAAAGAACAAAGAAAAGACCGAAAACGGCAACTCTAGCGTTCAAAGTACCACAAACGTGCTACGTAAAGGTACTAATGACGGCAAGGCAGAGGTGTGGTTTGTTGTGGGAGGCGAGAGATATGTCGCCACATGGCAGGTGCATAAGACGCGTAACGGCAACTATGATACCAACAGTCGCCGCAAACTCGAGGTGGTGAAGGGGGAAAATAGGATTTTGATGTCGGATAAAGTCAACGATGTGAATGAGACAATCGTGCAGCTGGTAGGGCTGACCTACGACCAGTTTATACGCTCCGTGATGCTCGCCCAAGGGCAGTTCAACACCTTCCTGACTTCCGAGAAATCGAAGCAGACTGAAATCTTGGAAATGCTAACAGGTACAGGCATTTACACGAAGATTGCAGAGATTGTAGGCAAACATAAAAACGAAGCTAAAAGAGAAGTCGATAGCGTGAATGAACTGTATTCGCGTTTCAATGAAAGTACTCTGAGCGACGAACAGATTGCCGAATTGAATGCGAAACTTGCGGAAAACCAAGCAAAGAAAGAGAAAAACGATGCCGACATAGAGAAGATCAAAACGAAAGTCGACAATTTTGAGAAACTAGATAATCTAAATCAGGATATAGACAATCTGAAATCGCAACTCGCTGATTTACAGGCTTCTTACGACAAGATGCTGGAGGATAAGGCATCACTGAAGACCAAGTCGGAAAGCATAAAGATGCAGATTGACGAACAGTCGGGAAAGAAACAGATGTTTGAGCAGATGCCGTTGATACTCAATTTGTTGCATGATATTGACGAGGCTGAAGATAATATCAAAAAGGCTAATGATGCGATAGAAAACAGTGCTGCTGACAGAATTAAGAAAGAGGCTGAAATATCTGCTGTTTCCAAAGATTTGGAGGATGCTGCCAATGTGCAGAAGAATGCGACCAACGCTTATAACGAATGTAACGAGAAATTCGAAAAAGCCAACTATGCCGGACTCATTGAGGAACAGAACAAACTTAAAACCGAGCATCAAAATCAGGTGAACAGAAAGAACACCTGCAACCACCTGATAGGGGTTGTGAAAGAGTATAATGATAGTAAGCAACTAATTGTTGATGAAGAAAATAAACTATCTGAATTAAAGCAAAACTTTAAGGATAGTGAGAATGACTGCTTGACTAAAAAATCGGCCTTTGAAGCCCAAGATGCGGAGTATCAGACGCAGAAAAACATGGTCGATGAGTATATGATTTCATTGCGTGCCAAGCTTGAAGAAGGCAAGCCATGTCCGCTTTGTGGCAGCACCACACATCAATATCATGACGAAAAGGTGGTTAGCACACTGTTTGCTACAATTGAGAAGGATTGGAATCAGAAACGCTCTGAATATGAGGCGGCGAAAGATAAGAGAAACAAGCTCGAAACAGAGATAAACGGTCTGACAAAAGACATCGAAAAACAGCGGAAACACCTTGAAAATCTTGATAATGAGATAAATACACTGTGTAATGGCAAGCCGATTTACGACAGCGAGTATCTTGAGGATGCTTTGGTCAAACTGAATTCAAAAGTGGCCGAGATAGAGACCGCTATGGATGAAGTGAAAAAGAAGATTGACAATGCCAGCGAGTTTCAAAATAACCTGAAATTGCTTTTGGCTAAGAAAAATGAAGCCGATGAGAAATATAAAAACATTGATAATCAATATAATAAGCTGAAAACTGAGATAACGGAGATAGACCTTACCATCAAGACTAAAAAGGAGCATATAGAGTTAGCGAAAAAGGCGAATGAAGAAAAGATTCAGAAAGCTAACGAATTGATTATCATTGAGAATTGGGAAGAATCATGGCGTAATTCCAAGATTGAATTCTATGAGATGCTCCGTCAGTCGGCCGATGACTGGAAAAAGCTGAATGATGAAATGGCGGCAGTGGATTCGGAGATTGCCAAAATCGTTGAAATCGACAATGGAATAAGGCGAATCGAAGGGTTTGACAGGATAGGGGAGTTTAAGGGCAAAGTCGCCACCCGTGACGATGTTGACAAAAACGACCTCATAAGTCTGTTCGCCGGTCTGCTCAACAACCTCATTGTCAAGAGCAAAGACAAGAAAACTATTGAGAATCAATTAAATAGCGAAAATGGCGCCACGTCGCGGACCGAACTTTTGGCTGGTCTGGAAGCCCTGAAATCGCAGAAAAAAGAGATTGAAGACACTATCACTGACGTCAGTTCGCAGCTAAAAGCCAACCAAAGCAACGCCGACATGGTGCGCTCATACTATGATAAGCTTAGGGCGACGACCAAGGAATATCAACTGTGGACGCAGCTCGCAACCGCGATTGGCACCACCGACAAGGACAACTTCCGCGACGTGGCGCAGGCTTACACGATGCGGATACTGCTCAATCAGGCGAATTATTTCCTGCGTAAGCTGAGCCAACGTTATGAACTCACATGTTACGATAACTCATTGGCTATCATGGTGATGGACAAGGAGATGGGAGGTGAGCTGAGAAGCGCTTCGTCATTGTCGGGAGGTGAGACATTCCTCGTTTCGTTGGCATTGGCATTGGGTTTGGCGTCACTCAACGACGAGAGCTTCAACATCGACATGCTGTTTATCGACGAAGGCTTCGGTTCGTTGGATGGCGAGAGTCTCGAGATGGCGGTACAGGCGCTCGAAAACATGCAGAAATTCGGCAAGAAAGTGGGCATTATCTCGCATGTGGAAAGTCTGAAAGACCGCATTCCTGCTCAGATTAGGCTTACTAAACGTGGCAAAGCTGCGAGTGAAGTAGTGATAAAATAAAAAAGCCGGCGTGAAACCGGCTTTTTTCGTGAACTAGGCGGGAGTCGAACCCACAACCGCCTGATCCGTAGTCAGGGACTCTATCCAATTGAGCTACTAGTCCATTTGCGCTGCAAAATTACAGCTTTTTTTTATTCGTGCAACAAAAAAGTTTAAAATTATCTCTAAACTTTAAACTGGTGGACTCGAACCACCGAACTCATCCGAGGACAGATTTACAGTCTGTTGCAATTGCCGCTATGCGACTCCCCCAGGGATTTTTGCGCTGCAAAATTACAGAATTTTCCGCAATGCGCAATATTTTTTATCAAAAATTTTTAAAAATTTCTAATAAATTAAAAATCAATAAATTACAGAACATTGCCGTAGCGATGAGGCATGGAAAAAGCCTACTGCCTTGCCTTCAGGACCGATATTTGTGTTCACATTCGACGGCGTTCCCATCATCGGGTTTGTGCCTGTATTGGCAGCTATCTTCGAGATATAAAGAGCATATTCGCCGGGTATCGACCATAAATCCAAGGTGACGGTGTCGCCAGTATGAAGCACCTCAAGGCTGTCGCGCTGGTTGAGAGCGTAGATAGGCGTCTCGCCAAGCAATGAAATCCATAGCGGGTCGTTGACCTCAATGCCCGCAAAGCCCATTCCCTCAAAAAGCTCGCATTCTGTCAGCGTGTCACCGCCAATAAGCTCGTTGTTTATCCTAAGCCTCGCCATGTAATAAGTCTGAGGATTGTCGGTCAACCGGAAACGAGGATAAACGCCAAGATAGTCATCAAGCACCAAAGCGTTGAATGCCCATTGTTTTATGTAAATCGAGTCGATGTGATCCACGTTTTCGTTCATCGTCGATTGGGCATAATAATGTTGCTCGCCATCTTCGTCGGTGAGGTAAATCGACAGGAAATACTGGTGATGCGTCTCGCCGGCAAACTCATTCTGGGAGTAATAATACCCCGGTTTCTCGCTCTCCTCATACCATATAGTGTCGGCGCCGTCAATCACATACACGATGGCGTCGGAAATCATATCAGGCTGACCTCCATAGAACGGCTCGGTGCGGCTCAGGATGACTTCATGTTTCTTATATTCGTCTGTTATCGAGGCACTTACGCCAACGAGCTGGGCGCCGTCCTGAGTGTCGATACGCATCTTCTCGGTGCAGGCCGCAAGTCCGATAATTGTCAATAATATGATGAGTGCCTTTTTCATTTCTAGAATTTGAAATTATATGATATTGATGGAATTATTGAGAAAAGATACATCTTTTTCGTCACAATAGTGTTGTTCTCGCCAGGCGTGAATGTCACGGCCCATGCGTTATGACGGCCATAGACGTTGTAGATGGAGGCGTTCCATTCGCCCTGCCAGCGTTCGTGCTGCTTGCCCTTCCAGGTGAAGGAGAGGTCGAGGCGATGGTAGTCGGGATAACGGCTCTGGTTGCGATAGCCGTTGTAGATGGCGTATGTCGAGCCGTGGTCGGTGAACTTGCCGTAAGGATATGTCACAGGTTGTCCGGTGTTGTATATCCAGTTGGCCGACATGTTGAAACGGTCGTTGAACTCGTAGTTCACCACAATGCTGATGCAATGCGGCCTGTCGAAAGGCGAGCGGTATTCCTCGTCGTGGTTGATGCCTTTGACGGTGCGGAATGAGCGGCTGTAAGTATATGATACCCAGCCGGTTAACTTGCCATAATTCTTTCTGACGATGAACTCGGCACCGTAGGAGCGGCCCTTGCCGACACGTACCTCACCGTCGATGAGGAGGTTGCCGTAGAAGAACGCGTCGTCAACGAAATCGATGACATCGGTGAGGCGTTTGTAGAATATCTCTCCCGAGGTCTCTATATCGTTGCCCCGGAAATTTCGGAAATATCCTACAGTAAACTGGTCGCACTTCTGCGGCTTGATGTTAGGATTCGTCGGGAACCACACGTCAAACGGCAAGCCGCCAGTGGAGTTGGAGGCGATTTGCGCATACTGCACAGTCCTCGAATATGAGCCTTTTACCGATGATGTGGCATCCAAGCGATACATCATCGCCAGACGCGGCTCAAGGTTGACTTCAGTGTTGAAAATCTCACCGTTTTTATATACGATAGAGTCGTAGTTATGATAGTTTTCATCAAAGAGATACAAGGTCTCGGCGCCTATGTTCTGGAACATCGACAGACGCAGTCCGTAGCGTATCGAGAAGAAAGGCGAGATGTTGTGCTCGTGGCCATAATACAATGCCGATTCCAGTGCTTTACGATAGACTTTTTCCTTAGCCCCGACTTGTATATATTGCGCTACAACGCCTGTGCGGTCGTCAAGTTCGCCTTGGTTAAACATGTGGTAAGTCATTGATACTCCGAACTTTGACGTGATCTTGTCGTTCATGAGCCATGTGAAGTCATACTTGCCTGTCAGGTCGTTGATGCCTGCCTGAAGCGAGAAGTCGTATGGCTTCATATCGACGTCGATGTCGTATCTGTATTTGGTGTAATGCAGCGATAGGTTGGATGTCAGCTTGTCGTTGAAGATATGGTTCCAACGCGCGCTGACGGTGGTGTTTCCATAACCTATGCTCATCAGGTTTTTGATTCCGAATTTGTCGTAGCCAGTATATCCCGACAGGAAAAGCCTGTTGTTTTTGTTAAAGACATGAATTATTTTCCCGTTAAGGTCATAAAAATGAAGTCGGGTATCCTTGAGTTTCTTAATGAAATAAGGTGTAAGCAGTCCGCCGTAGGTGACACGGCCGGCGAGCATTACGGAGGTGCGCTGGTGGTTGAACGGCATGTTGACCATCAGTCGGCTGGTGAGGATGCCTATGCCGCCTGTCATGGTGAGGCGATCCGGGATCTCGTCTAACGTCTTGACATCCAATACTGAAGAAAGGCGGCTGTCGTAGTTGCATGGGATGTCGCCCTTGTATAATGTGGCGTCTTTCACCACGTCGTTGTTGAAAACCGAGAAGAAACCGAGGAAATGCGAGGCATTATACACCGGCGCGTCGTCGAGGGTGATGAGGTTCTGGTCGGGAGCGCCGCCACGCACGCTGAAGTTCGACGAGCCTTCCGACGCCGCCTGCACGCCCGGGAGCAGCTGTATCGCCTTGATGACATCGACTTCGCCCATAAGAGCAGGGATGCGGCGTATCTTCACCATCTCAAGCTTCTGCACACTCATAGTGAGCTCGCGCACGTTAGCGTCTTTCTTCTGACTTGTGATGACGACGTTATCGAGCATTTGAGCCTCGGCTTTCATGTTGATATTCAGTCGCTTGCGCGAGTTGTCGATGACAATTTTCTGTTCGATAGTGGTATATCCGAGATATGAGAAGCGTATGGTGTATCTGCCTGGAGGTAACTGGAAGTCGTAATAGCCGTTGTAGTTGGTGACGGTGCCTTTCTGGAGCGAGTCGTTATAGATGGCGGCTCCGACTAGCATCTCACCGCTGTCAGCATCGCGTATCACGCCATAAATGCCTGACTGTGCAAGCATTTCGAGTGTTGCGAACAGCGTTAGGAATATTATGGCGACTATTTTTTTCATAAAAAATTACAGACTGCAAAATTACTAAAAACTTTGAAAAGTTTATCAAGTTTGTAAAGTTAAAAAGATTATATTTGCAAAAATTTAAGTTATGAAATACAATTTCGACGAGAGGATAAACCGTGAGGGCACGGAGAGTGTCAAATACGACCTGAGAGACAAGATTTTCGGCAAGGCTGACGTCATCCCGATGTGGGTCGCCGACATGGATTTCCGCACCCCCGATTTTATCAGAAATGCTGTTATTGAACGTGCCAAATATGACGTTTACGGCTACACTTTCCGTGAAGACGCCTATTTTGAGGCCATCGCCAATTGGATCCGTCGCCGTCACCAGTGGGATGTGAAGAAAGAATGGATGACATATACTCCTGGTGTGGTGGCAGCGTTCAATATGGCTGTCATGGGGCTGACCAACGAAGGCGATGAAGTCATCATCCAGCCGCCTGTCTATCCGCCGTTTTTCCATGCCGTGGAGAGCCATCACCGCAAGCTTGTGCTCAATCCATTAATAGACACGGCGGACGGTTTTGTGATGGACTATGAGTTGCTCGAAAAACAAGCTAAGACTGCTAAGATGTTGATACTCAGCAACCCTCACAACCCAGTCGGAAGATGCTGGAGGAAGGAAGAACTACAGAGACTTGGCGAGATATGTTTGAGAAACAACGTTTTGGTGTTCTCCGACGAGATACATTGCGACTTGGTGTTGCCTGGTTTTAAACATACGCCTTTTGCCAGTGTCTCAAAGGATTTTGAGCAACATTGCATCACGGCGCATGCGGCGAGTAAGACGTTTAACCTTGCCGGAATGGCGACTTCGACTATTATCATCGCAAATGAGGAGCTGCGGAAGAGATATGTCGATTTTGTTGACAGTACAGAGATAAACCTTGGTAACATCTTCGGTAAGATTGCCACCAAGACGGCGATGGAGCAAGGGGAGGAGTGGCTGCAACAGCTGCTGCAGTATATCAAAGGCAACATCGACTATGTGGTAGATTATATAAATAAGGAGTTGCCCAAGATCCGCGTACATAAGGCTGAGGCTACATATATGCTCTGGCTTGATTTTTCGGCTTATGGTCTTGATAATGAGGCGCTTAACCATAAGATGATATTCGAGGCGGGTTTGGGCTTGAACAACGGCAAGGAGTTCGGCAGGCAAGGGAATCAATGCCTGCGAATCAATCTGGCCTGCCCACGCAGTGTAGTGGAAACGGCTATGGAGAAAATGAAAAAGACCTTCGCTTGAAGGTCTTTTTTCGTGTCGGGGTAGCAGGATTCGAACCTGCGACCCCCTGCTCCCAAAGCAGGTGCGCTAGCCGGACTGCGCTATGCCCCGATTATCCGGCGGAGAAGGGGGGATTCGAACCCCCGGTAGCCTTAGGGGCTACGACAGTTTAGCAAACTGTTGGTTTCAGCCACTCACCCACCTCTCCAGTTTTCTGTGGCTTTGCGGGTGCAAAAATACAACAAATTTTAATACAACCAACATTTTTTCAAAAAATTTTTATTACTTTTGCAAAAAAGAAATTTTATCATGAAAACACGAAGAATTTTATCAGTTTTACTTATTGTAACAGCTTTATTTTCAACATCTTGCGGCTCAAAAAGCGACAATAGCGCTCCTAAGAAAGCCAAGAACGTCATCGTGATGATTGGCGACGGAATGGGTCCCGCACAGGTGTATTCTCTAATTTTGACCAGTCAGGAACAGACCGCCTTTGAGCGTTTTCCATACTCGGGATTCTCAATTACCAAGTCGGCATCCAATGAGATTACTGACTCGGCAGCTGGCGGCTCTGCCATCGCCAACGGCACAAAAACCAACAACGGCGTCGTCGGAATGGACCCCGACAGCATCCCGGTGCCAAGTATGCTTGAGATCTTCGCCGAACAGGGCAAGAAGACAGGCGTGGTGGTGACATGCTCGGTAACACATGCCACCCCGGCAGACTTCATAGCACACAACATCACTCGTAAAGACAACGAAGGCATTGCTCTCGAGATATCAGAGAAAACTGGTCTCGACGTGCTCTTCGGAGGCGGCAAGAAATACTTTACCGAACGCAAAGACAGCCTCGACCTCCTCGGCAAGATGTGGGAAAACGGATGGAATATCTACGACTCGCTCTCTCAGATTGAAGACAACAACGCCAAGACTATGGTGCTCGCATGCCGTCGTCACATGGTGAAAGCTCCTGAACGCGGCGATTTCCTCCCAGATGCCACCGCAAAAGCTATCGAGATGCTTGACAACGAAAACGGCTTCTTCCTCATGGTCGAAGGCTCACAGATCGACTTCGCATGCCACGACAACGACTCCACGACACTCGTCGAAGAAATGCGCGACTTCAACAAAGCACTCAATGTGGTGCTTGACTTCGCTGAGAAAGACGGAAACACCTTGGTTGTCGTCACCGCCGACCACGAGACTGGTGGCTTGACTATCGTGGATCCGCAAGGGAAGTACACGAGGACTGACTTCAAGTGGACCACAGGAAGCCACTCGGCAGTGTTTGTGCCTGTATTCTCATACGGTCCAGGCGCCGAAAACTTCTCTGGTGTTATGGATAACACCGTGATTATCAACAAGATAATGGATGTGGCAAAATAATTTAATTTTTTTTAAATTATTTGATTTTATTTAAAATAAATATGTATCTTTGCGGCTGAAATTTAACCGTTTAGAACTATTTATTATTTAAAATTGTATGAAAATCTTTATTGCGAAGTTATCTTCACGGACAACTGCGGATGATGTGAAACGTCTATTCGAACGCTTCGGTACCGTCTCATCATGCAAAGTCATCATGGACCACGAGACTAACCGTTCGAAATGCTATGGTTTTGTTGAGATGCCTCACGACAAGGAGGCTTATGTCGCAGTGGTGGAGACTAACGAAATGGAGTTTATGGGTAGCGTCATAAACGTGAAAAAATCCAAGCCTCAGCCGCCTACATCCAAGAGATGACCTATAACTTATTGATTCACAGCTTATTAGGAAATACAAATAATTTTTTGTATTTTTAAGTTCTATTTCATAAAAAATTTGTAATTTTGCAAGCGCAAATGCAATGGTCTGGTAGCTCAGCTGGATAGAGCAACAGCCTTCTAAGCTGTGGGTCTTGGGTTCGAATCCCAACCGGATCACAATATGTTTCTTAAACTACATCCGGAAAATCCTAATCCTCGCCACATTAAGATGATTCTAGAGTGTCTTAATGATGACGGGGTTATCATTTTTCCGACCGACACCATCTACGGCATCGGCTGCAGCGTGAAAAGCAACAAAGCCTTCGAGCGCATCGCACAGATTAAAGGCATCAGAAAAGAAAAAGCTGTTTTCTCATTTATCTTCAATGACTTAAGTCAGCTGTCCGAATTCACCAAGCCGATTAACAACGAGGTGTTTAAGTTGATGAAACGTAATCTGCCAGGTGCTTTCACCTTTATCTTGGAGGCAAACAACAACATCCCAAAAATCTTTCAGAGCAAACGTAAGACCATAGGTATCCGTATCCCAGACCAGCCTATTATCACCAATATCGTCAAGGAACTTGGCTGTCCGATAATGACAACATCTATCCTTGATGAGGATGAAATTTCGGGCTTTTTGACCGATCCTGAGGAGATCAACGAGCATTATAAAGACCGTGTTGACATCATCATCGACGGCGGCGTGGGTGAAAACAAGGAAAGTACCATCGTGGATTGCACTGAAAATGAGATACTTATCACCCGTCAGGGCAAAGGAATCCTCGAATAAAATTTTTTCAAAATTTTTGTTGAAGGTATCTAAAAATGTAGTATTTTTGCAGTCGCAAATTGAACGCTACTGTTCAACGACTTGGTAGCTCAGCAGGTAGAGCATCACACTTTTAATGTGGGGGTCCTGGGTTCGAGCCCCAGCCAGGTCACAAAAAAGGATGTCAAATTTTTTGACATCCTTTTTTCTTTTATCAATTGTCAATTATCAATTATCAATTGTCAATTGTCAATTTTATTCGAGGTAAGTATATCCGTAAAGTCCTGAACGGTAATTCGAGAGGAATTCCTTGCCTTCTTCCACGGTGATCTTGCCGGCTTTCACACAGCTCGTGACCCATGACTCGACGGTTCTGACGAGCTTCTTCGGACTGTATTGTACGTATTCCAAAACCTCTGCAACAGTCTCACCGTCAATGAGTTGGTCGATGTAATAGCCTTTCTCGTCAACGGAGACGTGCACAGCATTGGTATCACCGAAGAGGTTGTGCATGTCGCCCAAAATTTCCTGATATGCGCCCACAAGGAACACACCGATATAATAAGGCTCGTTCTTTGTCAACGAATGTACTGGCAGGTTGTGCGACAAGCTGTGGCCGGTGACGTATGTTGTCATCTTGCCATCGGAGTCGCAAGTGATGTCTTGCAAGGTTGCCTGACGGTCTGGATATTCGTTAAGACGATGGATAGGCATGACAGGGAACACCTGATCGATAGCCCAAGCATCAGGCAATGACTGGAACATCGAGAAGTTGCAGAAGTACTTGTCGGCGAGCAGCTTTGGCAGTGCCAGCAACTCGTCAGGCACACGTTTCTGCTGTGATGCCAACTGGTTGATCTCCAACGCCACTGACCAGAAAATACGCTCAATCTTGGCGCGTGTCTTGAGGTCGAGAAGTCCCATGTTGAAGAGGTCGAGGGCCTCCTCACGGATCTCCTGCGCATCATGCCATGTCTCGAGCATCGACGACTGCTTGCTTGTTAGGTTGTCCCAAGTCTCGTAGAGGTCGTGGATCAACTCGTGGTCGTCGTCTTCGACCTTTTCCTCTTCGTCGTCCCATGTCGGCAACGACGCGGTCTCAAGCACTTCCATAATCAACACCGAGTGGTGTGCTGTCAAGGCTCGTCCCGACTCGTTGATGATGTTAGGATGCTGCAGTCCGTTCTTGTCACAGGCGTCGACGATAGAAAAGATGGCGTCGTTGACGTACTCCTGAATTGTGTAGTTGACAGAGCTGGCGCTGTTGGCCGAATGCGTGCCGTCGTAATCGACACCCAGTCCGCCGCCAACGTCCACAAACTCAACGTTGAAGCCCATCTTGTGAAGCTGCACATAGAACTGGGCGGCTTCCTTCAAGGCTATCTTTATGCTTCTGATCTTAGTGACCTGGCTGCCGATGTGGTAATGCACCAGCTTGAGGCACTCCATCATGTTGTTTTTCTCAAGATACTCAAGAGCTTCGAGCAACTCGGAAGAGGATAGTCCGAACTTCGAGGCGTCGCCGCCCGAGTCCTCCCACTTGCCTGCGCCGGAACTGGCCAACTTGATGCGGATGCCAATTTTTGGCGTCACTTTCAGCTGCTTCGACAACTTGGTGATGAGGCGGAGTTCGTTCATCTTCTCAACGACGATGATGATGGTGCGTCCCATCTTCTGGGCCAACAGCGCCAGCTCGATGAAACTCTCGTCTTTATATCCATTGCAGATAATCAACGACTCGCTGTCGGTGTTCGAGGCGATGATGGCGTGAAGCTCAGGTTTTGAGCCCGCTTCCAGACCGATGTTGAACTTCTTGCCGTGGCTCACGATTTCCTCCACCACAGGGCGCATCTGGTTGACCTTGATAGGGAAGACAATGAAGTTCTTGCCTTTGTAGTCGTACTCCTTAGCGGCTTCCTTGAAGCATGAGTCGATCTTTTCGATGCGAGTGTCGATGATATCCGGAAAACGAATCAGCATTGGAGCCGACACGTCACGTAGCTGCAATTCGTCGACAAGTTCACGAAGGTCGACAGAGGCACAGCCCTCACGAGGCGTCACCACGACATTACCTTTCTCATTGATAGAGAAATAGTTAATACCCCAGTTGTTGATGTTGTAGAGCTCTGCCGAGTCCTCAACACGCCATTTTCTCATACTTCTTCCCATTGCGATGTTTTAGCTTTGAGTTAAACAATTATTGAACTGCAAATATAGACATAATATTAATAGGTGTAACAATTTTTTGATTTTATAAACTTTTAAACTGTTAAACTATTAAACTTTTGTATTTTTGCAAAAAAATACAAGTATGACACTGATTTGCGACTGCGGTGCGACTAAGGCCGAATGGGTTGTCTTGGATGGCAATAATGTTGCCCAACGCTTCATTACTAATGGTTTTAATCCTAATTTCACTGATAATGCGACAATGAATGGTATTATCGATGAGGCAAAAAATTCTATTGATAATCAAGATGTTAACGAGATATTTTTCTATGGTTCGGGATGTGGCGGCGATGCAAATCAGGTGCGTGTCAAGATGATTTTCAATAAGGTATTTCCAAATTCGAAATCCGAGATATATCCCGACACTCTGGCTGCGTGTCATGCTCTCTTTGGTAGAAATGCCGGTGTCGCTTGTATCCTTGGAACCGGCTCAAATGCCTGTTTTTACGATGGCGAGATAATCACGAAAAGCGTTGCCTCTCTTGGTTTTATGATTGGTGACGAGGGGAGTGGCTGCCATATCGGAAAGCGTATCGTGCATGATTATTTTTTAGGTCTGATGCCCGATGATCTCCGTAAGAAATTTGATGAGAAATATCATCTCGACCGAGAATCGTTTTTGAAAAAAGTATATCAAGGTGAACAACCATCAAGATATCTAGCAGAGTTTAGTAAATTCGCAAGTGAAAATATTGATGATCAATATGTTAAATCATTGGTTAATAATTGCTTTGAGGAATTTATATCGTCATTTCGACTGGAGCAGAGCGGAATGGAGAAATCTCAAACTGTTGCCTTTGTCGGTTCAATAGCCTTCGCATTTCAAGAAATTCTAACACAAGTCCTTGATAATCACCATATTAAATGTGAAAAAATTATGAAAAACCCGATGGATGGGTTGATTGAATATTATCAGGGCGTTATAGCTTGATGCCGAGCTTCAGCTTGAAAGCAAAATTATCTTCTATCTTATCGAAAGAGTTGGCTCCATAACGGTAATAAGCGCCGAGTCCGAGCTTTGCCGTGCTGATTTTCAATATGTTATCAAGAACGATACCGCTCTCGTAGAAGCCGTCGGTCATGCCGGGATTACCCCATCCAACATTGGTCGCGAAGATAAATTCAGGGCTGAAGTATTTGGTTTTGAAGAACTTACCGAAATTATGCGTGAAGAAAAGCAACGCAAACTGATCACAGATGAACTCGTTGATTTTCATGGTGGCAAAGCTCTCAGGAGCGTATAGCTCGAAACCGTAGTTATTGCCGAAAATGTTGAAGTTTTCAAATAATGGGGCTTCTCCGAAGACATAGCCGCCTTGGACTGTAATCGTGGTCTTGCCGAGGTAACGCGTTAACCATGAATAAGTTATCTGCGCTTGAATCTTGTCGTAGTTATACGGACAATCCAAAATGCCATCCAATCCTTTCTGATACGCCAACCAGATGACCGGTTTGCCTGGCTCGACCGTAACGAGTCCCTTCGGGGTTAGCATATATCTCTCGCCAGGCGCTATCCTTACTTTGAAGTCAAGAGCCGTGATGCGATACGTCTCGTCGAATGACACCTTGTCGCTGAGGCTGAACTTCACAAAACCCTTGCAGACCTTGAGGAATCGTGTAGATAACTCGGCCGAGGCGGTGGTGTTCAAAGTGGTCCATTTGACATAGATATATTTGAAATGGCTCTCACTGAGAATGTTCTTGGTGTCTGTGAATCCGTAGTCGCCGAAAGCATTGTAGATATGGTCGAAAGCGAGTCGCAGACCGAGATCCTGTTTCTTATGCAATTTCAGTTCGATATTGCCGCCGTAGTTGGCATGTTTTGGACCGAACCAATAGCCGAAATAGCCACCAAATTTTATGGTTTTCGAGAGTTTCTCGTTAGTGCTCACACCTAGTCCGAGGTAGAACTTGTTGCCGATGTTATAGTTCATGAAGTCTGACAGCCCGATGTTGAACTTACCCCATGGTATGGAGCCGTCTTTCAAGATGGTGTGGGTGGCATCCAACAGCTGATCCATGTCGATGCCGATTTCTTCTACCATATCTTCAACAATGGTGTCAACGACTTTGTAAGTGTTTAATATTCTTTCGTTTAGACTGTCGTTACGATAGTATTTCCAATAGGTCTCATCCTTAATCCCGGAGTCCTCGGCGAGGTTGATGTCGGTGGAGCCAAACTTCTTGTTTTCAATGGGTTCGGTAATGTTAATATTCGATATATAGCTCTTACCGATGCCATTGAGCGAGGTGTTGGTATTTTCGGCTGTCATGCCTGTTGAAAGCATCAAGGCATGGTTGCTGGCGAGCATCCTCATGAATATGATGTCGGTGTTGAGCTGTACCGGAAACCACACGGAGTCGTTGATTTTCGAGTATAGCTGCTGGATCTTCACGTCGAGGGTGTTGGTCTTGTCGGCGGCCTCGGCTTTCACGTTAACGATGGCCCATCCGTCGGAGGTGACGGTCATAACGCCTTTGAGGGCGTCGAAAGTGGCGTTGCGGCGTGGCTTGAACGAGATTATATATAAGGAGTCGCCGTCAGCGGTGGGCATCACATTTTCCAACCCAAAGAAATATCTTGACTTACTGCCTGGCGTGATGGGGTTGACGTAGTTTTTCTCGTAAACGGTGATGAAATCGTTGTAGAAATGGGCGCTCTGCATGCCGTCAAGGACATAGAAATACTGCGGGTTCTTCAGTCCCGACACTATGTTTGCCTTGATCTCTCGTTTGTTTTTGTTCGGTTTCTTGTGATAGATGTCGGAGACGGTCTCCATCACCATGATGTCGTTGTCGCGGACTATCTTGCCGAAATCAAGGAAGACGGAGTCGGCGACCTCGGTGGTATCCATCGTGAAGACCATGCGGTCGTATATCGTATATGAGTAATAATCAAGCATCTCGGGGTTGTTATGCTTGCGATTACGTACCACGCTGTCGATGATGCGATGTGCAGGATTCTCGCCGGCAAAGACCACGACCTCGTCGAGTTTATAACTTATCGGACTGAGGACTATTTTGTTGGTCTTGTGGTTCAAATCATCAACATTTACTGACTTTTTCTGATATCCGACGTAAGAAAATGTGAGTTTCTCGATAGCCTTTTTGCTTGTGATGCTGAAGCTGCCGTCGATGTCGGTGGTGGTGCCGAAGGTGCCGTCGTCGTTGACGATGATGTTGACGAATGCCAGCTTCTGCTTGGTGACGCTGTCGCATACCGTTCCATTGACGCTGAAAACCTGAGCGCCGACAGTCATTCCGACCATCATAAGCAAGGAGAACAATATGGCTTTCGCGAACCTCATTATTATTTAAATAATGTGCAAAAATATAAAAATTCTTATTATATTTGCACTTTAAAATTGAAAACTATGGCTGACGGATATTTGGAAAAACGCATGGAGGAGTTCTCGAGTGGCTCGAGGAGAACCGTAAAGCATGTGAGTCTGGACACTTTGTTTGAGAAGAACCGCAGTTGTCGCGGCTATAAGAAGGATTTCGTGGTGACTGAAGACATGCTGAAGCGTATAGTGAAGGTGAACACTAAGATAGCCTCCGGGAAGAACCAGCAAGCTCTAAGGTTTAAGTTGGTGATGCGGGGAGAAGCAGCCGACTTTGTTTTGGAGAATATCAAGCTCGGCGGCATGCTGCCGGAGCTACATCTGCCATATAAAGGCACTGAGCCAGAGACGTTTATCATTGTCTGCACCTCGGCGCCGGAGACAAAAATCATCGACATCGACCTCGGAATCTCGCTGCAGAGCATGTCATTGAAAGCCACCGAGATGGGACTGAACTGCGTGATGATATGCGCGTTTAACAAAGCAAATATCGTCGAGCATTTTGGTCTGAAATACGAGCCTTTGGCGATACTTGCGGTGGGCAAGGGCGCTGAAAAGATAAAGCTGACACAGATTTCTGTTGACGAAGGCCGGGCATATTACCGCGTCGACGGCGTGCATTATGTGCCGAAGGTCAAGATGGATGATATCCTGATTTAGAATTTCACTTTAAACGAGAAGAATATACCCCATTTGTCTGCCTCCGGATGGTCGAGGTAGTTGAATCGGCGTACATAGTCGATGCGTAAAATCCTGAAGATATTGGCAATTCCGAAGCCTCCTTCTATATATGGCTCTTTGTCCAAGGTATAAGTCTGCACATTGCCGTTTTCGTCGGTGGGGAATTTAAACAGCCGTTCGTTGCCGTTCGTGGGGTCGCACTCGTCGCTGATGCCGCCCCATACTGCTTTCAGCGTCACTACTTCACGTAATTTTAGCTTGTTGATAAGAGGTATCCTGTTGAAAATGAATCCGTTGAAGTTGTATTCAAACATCCCCTGAACGTAATACTGACTGACAAACTCGTAGTAATTCATCAGGTTGAAGCCCATGTCGTCGTAGTAGAAGCCTTGGTTTGCGCGGTGTACGAACAGCAAAGGGTAGGGCACCTCTCCAAGAACAACGCCTCCGTTGATGTTGATGTCGGCTACGCCTAGAACGCTGAAGAACCAGCGTTTGCTGAGCATCGCCTGAATCTTATGGTATTCGTAGTCGGAGCCGAGATATTTGCCGCCATAACTGTAACCTATGGTAATCACCGGGGCTACTGAGCCGGCGAGGGGATATCGGTATTGCTGAAGCTGCTGCACACGCTCATTTTTTGCGTATCTCACTGTGAAACCAACCGCATTGGTGACGAACGGGTCGTAGAACTCGCCGCCATTGGTCTCGAAGAGTAGCTCGCCAAGTGGCCGCTGTTCCTCATATTCACTGAAAATCTTGAAACCGATTTGGCTCTTCGTCTCATAGTCGTACATCAGCTTAAGCTTATCGGATAATACCATCCTGCGGTTCTCCTGACGGCTTAACGACCTGCCCAAGCGGTCGCTGTCCTCGTTGAAGCTGTATCCGAATGAGCCCATGCGGGGCACATGTGTGTTATGCTCGTACGACAACGTCAGCAGGTTCATCGGAAACTCCCACTGGTTGTTGATTTTCTTATTGAACGAATACATGACCTGCCCGCGGTATTTGAACTTTTCATCACGGGTGCCGTAGGCTACAAAACCCTCCAAGAAGATATGTTTGTGAAACTTGGTGTTTGTCTTTGCTCCGAAACGTAGTCGCCAGCCTTCTATATCGTTGTAACTCAGCATGTTAAATACTGGACCGATGTCGATGGGGCCGCAGTCTATATAGTTGTATCCAAGCACCATGGCGGTCCCGGTGACAAGTCGGAATTTCCAGTTGTGCATGAGCCTGTCGTTGTCTTCGGCTATCAGTTTTTCATGTTCAGTGAGGCTGTCAATACGTTTTCCTTTCCAGTAATCCTCATCATCGCGATGATCGTAATAAGTGTCACTATGCGTTTTTATGGGTTTGTTGGAATAGAAATCTTCCGGCATCGGCTTGTTGATCTCGATATTCGTGAACACTCCTGAACGCTTGCCATGCAAGGCGACACCAAGATAGAATAAGTCGGCGGTAAGGCTGTAACGTGTCGGAATCATCACAGTATCGCGTTTTTCGTATTCCTGTTCAAACATCATGGCCTCCACGAAGTTGGTGCCGGAATGTCTTGGAATCTGCAGCTGCACCTTCTTAACCATACATGCGGTATCGTTGGTGATCCAGAGACTTCCGCAGAGTCCCATGTCCATCTGGTTGGCAGGCGTAAACGACAGCACTATGCAGTTTTCATTCTCATAATTTACAGTGTCTACAATATAAAAATGATAGAAGGTGACTGCTATAGGCGACATCGGGGAGGTGTATTCGTTGTTGAACAGGTGGAGGTCATGCTGATATACATCCACAAAGCCTATCCAGTTGTCGATGACGGTCTCCATGGTGGTGAAATCCAGGAACTTGCTGAACACAACATCTTTAGAATCAGTGACTTCCGTTGTCAAGAAATGTGGTGCTTTGCGGTAATGCGTCTTTGATAACGTCTCAACGAAATACAGCGAAAAATAGTTTCTGCCTGTCAGTTCTGAGGTTCGTATGTTGTCGCACACGAAATCCAGGTTGCCGATATACCATTTGGATGCGAGACTGTCGTTGAGGTTTGAAGGTCCTAGCTCAAGTTTGCTATATTCGTCGTAATTATAATAATCGAAGCCAGTCATGCTGTTGCGATCAGCTTGTTTCTGAACTTTACGTATTAACTCGACAGCGGGATTTCCTTTGCGGCGGTAGCGTTCTTTGATTTTGCGTTTGGCGTTGATCTCGGCCTTAGGCAGCGTTATTGACACCGACTCCATCTTTGCGATGACAGTCTGTGTGGTGAAACGCTTGATTTCTACGGTATAAGGCTTATATCCGGCGTATTCGAATGTCACCTCGTCGAAGATCTTATCCGACTCCAGACGATACACTCCGTCAACATCGCTGACAGTGCCAAATGTCTGGCCGTCAACGATATATGAGATATTTGCAAAGGGTAGGGATTCTCCTGTCTCTATATCAATAACCTTGCCTTTCACAACGGTCTGCTGCGAAAACGCTACCGTGGAGGCGAGCAATATTAATATAATAAGGAGACATCTCTTCATTCATTATTCAACGGTGACTGATTTTGCCAGGTTACGAGGCTGGTCGACGTTACAACCGCGCAGCACCGCGATGTAGTATGCGAGGAGCTGCAACGGGATTGTGGCCAGCAACGGGGCGTAAGTGCATTCAGTATCAGGGATTTCGATGACGTAGTCCGACATCTCTTTCACCAAGACGTCGCCTTCGGTCACCACGCTGATGATCTTGCCGTGACGTGCTTTAACCTCCTGGACGTTGGAGACGACCTTCTCGTAGGTGGATTTATTTGTCGCGATGAAGATGACAGGCATGTCTTTGTCTATCAATGCGATAGGACCATGTTTCATCTCTGCTGCCGGATAGCCTTCTGCGTGGATATATGAGATCTCCTTCAGCTTGAGAGCGCCTTCGAGAGCCACCGGGAAGTTCTGCAAACGGCCGAGATATATCGCGTTATGGCAGTCTTTCATCTCGTTGGCGATGTCTTTCACTATAGCACTTCTCTCCAGTGTGGTCTGAATCTTTTCAGGTATCATGTCCAATTCGTGAATGAGCTCCATGATCCTTGACTTCGGCAGATGGCCGTTGAGTTCGGAGAGGTGGATGGCGAGCATCGTCAAGACTGCAACTTGTGCCGTGAACGCTTTCGTCGAGGCCACACCGATTTCCGGACCTGCGTGGGTGTATATGCCTGCGTCGGTGGCACGTGATATCGACGAGCCGATGACGTTGCAGATACCCAGCACCGTGGCACCTTTTTTCTTCGCTATCTCAATGGCGGCAAGGGTATCCGCCGTCTCGCCCGACTGCGAGATTGCTATAACCACGTCATCGGGGAAGATGACGGGCTCACGATAACGGAACTCCGAGGCGTATTCCACCTTCACGCGGATGCCGGCGTACACCTCGATGAGGTAACTGCCCACCAGCGCGGCGTGCCAAGAGGTACCGCATGCCACTATAATGATATTGCGTGCATTCAAAAGCTTTTTCTCATAGTCGAAAATGCCACCTAAGGTGATATTGCCGAGGTCGGCATGCAGACGTCCACGCATGGTGTCGCGCACTGTGGTAGGTTGCTCGTAAATCTCCTTCAGCATGAAATGCTCGAAGCCGCCTTTTTCGATAGACTCAAGGTTCAGCTGGAGCTCCTGCACGTATGGCGTCATCTCCACGTCGTCGATGGTCTTCAGATGCAGCTCTTCACCGAGTTTTATCTTCACAACCTCTTCATTCTCAATGTAAACCACCTGTGATGTCATTCCCACGATAGGGGTGGCGTCGGAGGCGATGAAGAACTCGCCTTCGCCAATGCCGATGACCATCGGAGAACCTTTGCGGGCTGCGATGATGGTATCCGGATGACCTTTCTCGATGAGAGCGATGGCATAAGCGCCGTTCACATGATTCAAAGCGATACGTGTCGCCTCAAACAGGTCGACTTTCTGCGTAAGCTGGACGTCTTCAATGAGATTCACCAAAACCTCAGTGTCGGTTGATGATTTGAAGCTATAACCACGTTTTTTAAGCTCTTTTTTCAAAGTGAGATAATTCTCAATAATTCCATTGTGAATCATTGCCAAATTACCCGAACGCGATATGTGCGGATGCGCGTTGATGTCGTTAGGCTCACCATGTGTTGCCCAGCGTGTGTGGGCTATTCCGATATGTCCGCTAACATCTTTTCCCGATGCAAACGACACCAAATCAGACACTTTGCCTTTTGTCTTATAAACATTAAGCTCATTTTTCTCATTGATAAGAGCCACTCCGGCACTGTCATAACCGCGATACTCAAGACGTTTCAATCCATTTATCAAAATCGGATAAGCGTCTCTATTGCCAATATATGCTACTATTCCGCACATTTTTTATTAATTTTTTTAAAAAAATTTTGTTCAACTTGCAAAAATAATTTTTTCTTTGATACATCATTAAAAAATTGGTAAAAAATTTTACTAATTTTATTTTTTAATAAAAATAATTGCTATCTTTGCATTTTGTTAGTAAAAGGATTTACTATATACATTTTTACTTTTATGGAATATAGATTTAAAGGACAACTTGTTGAGGAATTGTATAAGGATTACAGGATAAAAGAGGGCATGAAGGCCTGCATGAACTGTGGTGTGTGCACTGCTGTATGTCCGGCTGCGGAATTCTACAAATACAACCCGAAAAACATAGTAAACATTGTGGCTCGCAAGAAAGAGGAAGAGATAGAAGAGCTTCTGAAAGGCGACCAAATTTGGTACTGCGGCGAATGTATGTCGTGTGTGACCCGTTGTCCGCGTGCCAATGCGCCTGGCTTGGTGATCATGTCGCTTCGCAAACTCGCAATGCGAACCGGACTGTACATGCTTTCTGAGAAAGGGAAACAGCAGTATATCGTAGTGAAAGACTTGTGCAGCAATATCTTAAACTACGGTTATTGCGTTTATCCTCGCACTTTTGAATATGAGACACATAAGGAATTCGGTCCTGTCGGGAAATGGATCAACGAGCATCTTGACGACATCCATGCACGTCTGGGGTCCAACCTCGACGGCGACGGCCCGGGCGGATTGCGTAAGATTCCTAAGGAGAGTCTCGACCAGCTGAAGAAGATTTTCGACGTGACAGGTGCCACCGAGCTGATGGAGCAGGTACTCGGCGACGCTCACGAAGAGGCTGTCAGGCAGAATATGTCGGACGAAGAATATTTTATGAGTGTTTATACCACAAACAATGCGGAAAAACACCTGAACGAGTAGAATTTTAATTTTGAATATTAAATATAAAATATGATAGTTGAAGGAAAACAGAAGATCTGGGCTGATTATCAGAAAGACATTCCCGATGACCATTATTTTTACGTGAGGAGCTGCATCCGTCAAGGCTTTTGGCCTGCCTCGGAGGTGACTTTTCTCGACATCGTGAGAAACAAGCTCGGAAAAGACTTCTATGAGAACGCATATCACACAACCTGCGGCGGCATTGCATATCACAGCGATTCCATCCCGCAGGAGACAGCAATGACCATCATAGCGCGCCAGTTTGCGTTGATGAAGGAGAGCGGCTACGAAAACTATGTCTGCTCATGCATCACTTCATTCGGACTTTACACCGAGACGCTTGAGACATGGCACGAATTTCCTGAACTGGAGGCAAAGATCCGCCAGTATCTCTGGGATTCGTGCAAGAAAGAATTCGCCAAACCGAAATATCTCGCTCACGCAAGCGATATGATTTACAAATTCAGGTTCGACATCGCAAAACAGATGAAGTTCCCGCTCGTGAATGTCAAGACTGGCAAGCCTTTGAAGGTGGTCGAGCATATCGGATGCCACTATTCTAAGATGTTCCCCTCAAAAGGCTTCGGTGGCGCTGAATACCCACATGTGCTCGTCGGAATGGTCGAGGCATGGGGCGGCGAAGTCGTCGACTACCCAGAACGTCGTCAGTGCTGCGGATTCGGCTTCCGTCAGTATTTCGTGCAGGCGAACCGTGGATATTCGGAGTCGAACACCCATAAGAAATTCGAGTCAATGGAGCCTTACGAGCCAGATTTGATCATCACCAACTGTCCAGGATGCCCTTATTTCCTTGACAGATGGCAATATGTCATAGCAGAGCAGACCGGCAAGACCTACGGCAAGGATGGCTACGGAATTCCGGCTCTAACATACGAAGAGGTGGCTGGCTTGGTGATGGGTTACGACCCGTGGGACCTCGGACTTCAGGTGCACCAGGTAGCGATAGAGCCGCTGCTCGAGAAGATGGGAATCCCATACGACCCGAAAAAGAAATATCAAGGCTTGAATGGCAAAGACTTAGGCATGCCGCAATGTCCAATGCATATTAAATCAGTTTGAAAATCAACGTTATGAAAGAAAATATATTGATTATTGGCGGTGGAGCCGCCGGAATGGAAGCAGCCACACAATTGCAAAAGATGGGGCTGACACCTATAATTGTTGAAAAAAGCGAACAACTCGGCGGTCATGTCGCCCAGTGGGACAGGCTGTTCCCAGCGTTTCATCCTGCCAAGGACGTGGTCGAGAAGATGCTCAACCAGGTGAAAGACGTGAAGACCTATCTTAATACTGAAGTCACTGATATTCAGAGAGATGACAATGGTTTTCATGCCACTTTAAGCAATAACGAAAAGATCGATGCCAAGGCGGTGATTCTTGCTACAGGTTTTGACATTTTTAAAGCAGAGAGAAAACAGGAATACGGCTACGGCATATATAATAATGTGATGACCAGCGTCGAACTGGAGAAGTTTTTCAGGACAGGTCATGACGCACGTATCAACAACCCTAAGAAGATCGGTTTCGTGCATTGTGTCGGCGCCCGCGACGTGAAGGTTTGCAACACCTATTGCTCAAAGGTGTGCTGCACCACGGCCTTGAAGCAGGCATGCGAGATTAAGGAAGTGTTCCCGGATGCTGAGGTCTACACCTTCTACATGGATCTGCGAATGTTCGGACCAGGTTACGAAGACCTTTATCTGAAGACACAGAAAGACTTCGACGTGAAATGTGTGCGAGGCCGTGTGTGCGAGGTGTCGGAAGACATGGACGGCAAGCTCGTCATCAAGGCGGAAGACACCCTGTTCGGCAAGCCTCTGAAGATGACCCTAGACGTGCTGGTTTTGATGTGTGCCATGGAGAAAAACAAGAGCATCGACGCTATACAACAGAAACTTGGTGTTGCAAACAACACTGATGGTTTCATGCAGAACCAGGACATGTATCTCGGGATGAACACCACAGCACAGGACGGCGTGTTCGTCGCGGGCGCCTGCACCGCCCCGAAGTCACTGCCTGACACCATAGGCGAAGCACGCTCAGTGGCAACTCAAGTGTTTAACTACATAAACAACAAGTAGTTATGGATTTCGGTTTTTGTTTATCACCAAGCTCGCACGTCAAGATGGATAGCGTGGACCTGACGACGTTCAACCGTCTGAAGGAGACCAATCCTGACATCAATACCTGCATCGCATGTGGCTCATGCACAGCGACTTGCACGGCGGGTAACTTCACCGAGATGAGCTTCCGCCGACTCCTTCTGATGCTTCAAAGAGGCAAGGAAGACGAGGCAAAGAAAATGATTCAACGTTGCATGCTGTGCGGCAAATGCACCCTCGTCTGTCCGCGTGGCATCAATATTCGTAAGATTTTGTTAGACATTACACGATGAACTCACAGATAATATTTCATCCTTTTGTGCTCCCGTTTGTACTAGGCATGGCTTTCGTGCTGACGTACTGCGTCGTGGGACTTATAAGAGTAATAGCTCAGCTGCCGAAAGACGACCGTAAGAAGTTCTGGCGCTCGCTGGTGACACCAAAGACGGCGTGGGCCAACATACGCGACCTGTTTGGCGACTGCCTCTTCCATGTGAAGATATGGAAACGCAACCCGGTGCTGGGTTATATGCACTCTGCCATAGCCTTCGGCTGGTTTATGATTATCGTGATAGGCCATATCATGCTGTTCACATTAAAACCATTGCAAGGCGTTGAGGTAGAAGGCATGGCGCGTACTTTCACCAACTTCTATTACCCGATTTTCTACAAATTCTTCGCAACGGAAACCCCGGTGTTCGCGTTCCTGATGGATTTCTTCCTCCTCATGATAATCAGCGGTATCCTCATCGCCGTGGTGAAGAAGATTCATTCGAAGATAGTGGGAGTGAAGCGCGTCACGAAGTTCGGATTTGCCGACAATATGATCCGTTTCGCTTTGTGGACCATCTTCCCGTTCCGACTCATAGCCGAGAAGACCAACATCATGGCATTTTGGTGGCTCTATTCCATCGACCTGCTGATATTTATGTGTATGCTGCCGTTTACACGTTACATGCACATCCCGACGGAGGCGTTGTTCATATTGTTGCGTCATGCTGGCATCAAGCCGAGCGACCCAAGAAAAGGTTACGCCTTGGCACAGATTTATTCCTGCCCATCGTGCGGACTTTGCATCGACGCTTGCCCGATGAGTGTCAACGACAAAAACAGCGGCAACACCTCGGCTTATTTCATGAAGAAGCTGAGAAATGGCGATAAGGAAGAAGCCCAACGCATCGCGGAGACATGTATGCAATGCGGCAAGTGCGTGGAAGTATGTCCGGTAAGCATCGAATCCTGCGACATCAAGATGAGCCAGCGCGCCGCTGTTCCGTATGAGATCCATAGCGACCATTCATATCTCGACGTCATTTCGACCGAAGCGGAGAAATCCTCGAAAGTCCTATATTTTGCAGGCTGCATGACCCAGCTTACGCCAAAGATCATGCGCGCGATGAAGAAGATAATGACAGCGGCGGGCGAGGAGTACCAGTTCCTTGACGAGAACGGTGGCATCTGCTGCGGACGTCCGATGCTTTTGAGCGGCAAGACAGCAGAAGCGCAGGCTATGATTGAGAAAAACACCGAGCTGATAAAGCAATCGGGCACTACAAAGCTAGTGCTTTCTTGCCCAATATGCTATAAGGTGTTTAAAGAGGAATACCACTTGGAAGGCATTGAGATTCAACATCATACGCAGTATATCGACGAGCTTGTCAAGAGCGGCAAGCTGAAGGTCAACAAAAATGATGTCAACTACGTCTATCACGACCCATGTGAGCTCGGACGAGCCTTCGGTGTGTATGACGAGCCGCGTGAAGTGCTAGAAAACGTTGGCAATCTCTGCAAAGCCAAGTCAGAAAAAGAACTCAGCATATGCTGCGGCGGCAGCTTGGGTAGCTTCAACCTGACTCAAAAAGAACGTGATGAGATTACTGAAAACTCAGTCAACGACTTGATGTTCAACAATCCTGATGAGATTGTGACAGCATGTCCGTTGTGCCTCAAGACCTTCGCAAGAAAATCGCCTGTTAAGGTGAAAGATATAGCAGAAGTGGTAGAGAGTCAGATAATCAACTGATTATCAGCTATTTGCCGATGCAAAAACGGCTGAAGATGTTGCTTAACACCTCGCCGTTAGTGACCTCTCCGGTGATGCTTCCGATGTGATAAAGCGCCTGTCGCAAGTCCTCGGCGAGCAAGTCAGCGGAGAGGTTGTTTTTTATGCCTTCGCTAACTTTCTCAAGACTTTCGGCAGCATTTTTCAGGGCCTCATAATGTCTCAAATTGGTCACCAGAACGTCGTTAACGCCGACTTTCATCGATCTGGTGTGATATTTGATGTCGCGCTTCAAATCCTCAATGTCATCGGCTTTTTTCGCCGACATGATACTATAATGCATGAGGTTGCGGATATCATACAAATCCTGACCAGTCACGCTGTAGCTGTACTCATCGCACATATAGCCGCCGTTCTTCTCGATGTTTTTCTCCACTGTCTGCTTGATTTCCCAACGCATATCGTCGTTGATGTCGTAAAATTTCGAGATGTGAATCTTGTCGTTTTTGTTTATAAGCAGCAACAGCTTTTGTTTCAATAGGTTAACGTGATTGATGATATCTCTTGCCGCTTGGTATATGTGGTCCAATTCTTTTGTTCCGTCAATCATGCCGATCACAATGTCGGCTTCAGATATTTTCTGGAAGGTGCGCTCGATGCCCATTTTTTCTATAGTTTCCGCAGTCTGACGTATGCCAGCCGTGTCGATAAAACGGTACATGGTGCCTTCAATGTTGAACGTCTCTTCTATGGTGTCGCGTGTGGTGCCCTCGATATCGCTCACGATGGCACGTTCTTCGCCCAAGATAGCGTTAAGCAGTGTGCTCTTACCTGTGTTCGTCTCGCCCACGATAGCGACGGGAACGCCGTGTTTTATGGCATTTCCGAGGTGGAAGGTCTCGGTCAGCTTGCCGATATGTTTCATGATGGTGTCGAGCAGTTCTTTCAGCTTGGTGCGTTCGGCAAACTCCACGTCTTCCTCAGAGAAATCCAGTTCGAGTTCCAAAAGCGATGTCAAGTCGACCAATTGTGAGCGCAGCCCTTTCAATTCGTTGGAGAACCCGCCTTTTAGCTGGTTTATAGCGATGCGATGCTCCGTCTCGCTCTGTGCCGCTATCAGGTCGGCGACCGCTTCTGCTTGTGCCAGGTCGAGCTTCCCGTTGATGAAGGCTCGTTTCGAGAACTCGCCGGGCTGCGCCAGTCTGCAGTCGAATTTCCAAAGAAGCTCCATGATCTTCTGTTGCACGAACTCCGAGCCGTGACAGCTTATCTCCACCGAGTCTTCGCCGGTATAGGAGTGAGGCGCTTTGAAAAACGTCACAATAACATCGTCTATCATCAGATTCTCATCAGGAAATGGGTCGAAAATCTCGCCATAATACGCTTTATACGGCTCAATGTTATTGATATCCAATAACTTGCCGTTTTTCCTGAAGATGTGGAAAACAGCTTCGAAACTTTTTGTTCCGGAAACCCTGATAACTGAAATGGCTCCAACACCTGGAGCTGTGGCTAAGGCGTAAATTGTGTCGTTCCTGCTCATATCAATCCATATTTAAAAATGGTTCAACTTGTCCTGCTTTTATACGTTTGGCGATGATTCTTTTCTTATGGTCGAGAAGATAAATCATCGGGGTGTTCTGGATGTCGTAAACCTCCAGCAAATTCTTGACATTTGTTGAATTTATCTCCACCGGATATATAATCATCTCAGGATGATTGGTCCTGATGTCTTCCAAAATGCGTTCTTCCTGGCTACATTTCTGACATGTCTTATCATAGAAAAACACTGTAATATATGAGGCTTCCACCGAATACAGCGTGTCGATTTCTGGCAGTTTCACACCTATCTTCAAATTCTCAAGGTAATTGGCCCGGTCAGCCATCATATTCAGGTAACTTTCAGGAATGCCATCCATCTCAAGCTTTAGGAAATATTCGTCAACAAGATGGATATACACGTCGTCAAGATTCATGTATTTGGGCGAATAATATTTTTTGTAGAAATACATGATAAGATAGTCGCGTACTTCTTCGCAATCACCAGTTTTTGCTATAAGTTTGTCAATTTCTGAGTTGATTTTTTCGGCATCGTTATATAAATTGTCGGAATATGTATCTAACTTATTGTCTATCAATGGATATGTGAGGATTCTGGCATCGTCGAGAGGGAAGTCCTTCCAATAATCGTCCATGCTACACGGCTTCAGCGAGGCGATTACCAAATTGATGAAAGCGTCTTTATCCTTGACCTTCAACGACTCGATATCCTGCTTATTTGCCATCAGTTTGAAATAGTTTTTGGTCTCCTTTGCACAGCCTTTCACCTTAACGGAATTCAGGTCTTCCAAATCATGGAATCTCACCTTGAAACGCTGCTTTTTGCCAATCAGAATCTCAGATAACGGGAAATTGTTTTGACTCGTCAGGAGATAGATGCCTTCAGGAAGTTTTTCTGTGCTTTTTATCTGAAAAACGCCATTTTTTGCCGTTAGAGTATCAACAATAATGGTCTTTGAGCCTCTATATTTATATAGTAGAATGGTGTTATCTTCTTGATTGTCAAATGAAATCCTGATGTTGGTCTGCGCCAACAAAGCAACCGGAAACAACAAGCAGATAACAAATAGTATTTTCCTCATCTTATTACTATTAAACTAATAAGCTATTAACCTAAATTTCTGCAAAAATAATGAAAATTTGTGTCATACGTCAAAATAATTTGTAACTTTGCAATACTTAAAAACTATTTTATTATGAGACCTTTATCAAGATTAAAAGTCCCGGTGCTATTTTTGTTATTCATTGAATTTCAGATAGTTAACTCTTTTGTTGCAGTCGCACAGGAGAGGAGTGATCTTCGTGTGGCGTTTTGGAACTTCGAAAATTTCTTCGATCCCTTTGTCGACTCCACACGTGTTTATAACGAATTTACCGAAAATGGCGGCCAGCATTGGACAAAGTCGCGGTTTTACAAGAAACGTAACAATTTGTATCGTGCCATTCTTGCCATTTCGGAGAATGAACCATTGGCAGTGCTTGGTATTGCTGAGATTGAGAATGCTTATGTACTGAATTCCTTATTTAACCAAACGCCGCTCAAGACTCACAATTACCGCATAGTGCATTACGAAGGTGACGACAAACGTGGCATAGATGTGGCTATGGTTTACTGTATTGACAAACTGCAACTTATTTATACTGAGGCGGTTAAAGTTAAAAATCCTAAAGATAAAAACTACAAGACACGCGATATCCTTTATGCGAAGTTTTACGACCGACGGGGCGACACCATCCATTGTTTCGTCAACCATTGGCCGTCACGTTATGGGGGCGAGCGTGAGACGATAAAACTGCGAGCTCTTGCCGCTAACACATTGAGACATAAGGTCGATTCGCTTGTTCTTATACATCAGACCATACCAAAAATCATTATCATGGGCGACTTTAACGATACGCCTGAAGACCCGAGCATCATCAACCTGACAAGGGGAGAGGTGCTTGTAAACCTCTTCACTGACGGCAAGAAACTAGGATTTGAAGGCACCTTGAAACATCAGTACAACTGGCAGATATTCGACCAAATCATAGTCTCTAAATCATTGATTGGCAACAATAAAGGATTATTGTACAAAACAAACAGTGCCACTATATTCCATGACGATTTTCTCTTTGAGAAAGATGAGTCGTTTGGTGGTGTGAAGCTTTTCAGAACATATGTCGGACCGAAATATTTTGGTGGCTACAGCGACCATCTGCCTGTATATATCGACTTGATATTTAATTGAATCTCTTGGGGTTTCGTTTGCAGATACTCTTGAAATTGCATGATTTGCATGTATGTTCTTCATCAGTCTGTTTGAATGGGGTGCCTTTGTCAAACAACTCGTCCAAAAACTCATTGAAATACCGTTCGCATGTATCTTTAAACGACTGGCTTAGGTCGTGTGCTTTGTCGATTTTCAGTGTGGAAGGTCCATCGCTCGACTTTTTGAGCCAGACAATGCTTGGTATGATCTGTTCCTGATTAACCTTGGGATTCCCTAGCATATAAAGGTATTTGTAAGTCATCAGCTGTATCGATTTTTCTGCCATCGATGTTATTCCGGTGACTTGATCATTTATTCTCAAGTCCTTATCGTCCGCTCTGCCGGTTTTATAGTCGATGACACGAATCTCGTTATCCAACTTGTCAATGCGGTCGGCATAACCATGTAATAAGACTTTATGTCCTTGATGATCAATTTCTTTCTTAAGTTCTGTTTCAGTGGCGATGATGGATAATTGTTTGCCTTCTCCCAAGAGATCACGTTCTGTTTTGATGTACTTCTCAAGCATGCCCTTAATTACGATATTATTCAAATAATTGAATCCGGTATCTGGTAATCCGTTGGCAAAGCCATTGTCAATCAATGATTTATTATAACAATCCTCGAAATGCTTTTTATACATCTCATCGAAAAGAGAAAGCGAAATGATCCCGTTACCAAAACGCTGGTAGAAATATTCGAGCGTTTTGTGCGCTATGTTGCCAATGACATTCACCTGGATCTCTTCTTCAATTGCATTGTTTTCGATATGCTCGATGTGTTTCCAGTAAAATTGAAGTGGACATCTTACATATGTGCCGATGGAAGAGGGAGAGAGTTTTGTGATTTTGCTTAATATCTCATCGGTCTTTGGAATCTCTATCGGCGCTTGTTTTTCATTGATTGATGGCGACTTATACTGATATTTCTCAAGTTTTACATTGTTGTTCTTGCTAGCATATTCATATTCCAACTGACGTATGAAACGACTTGGCTCACCCATGCTCGACGCATCGGCTAAGTTGTTGTAATACAAGTTGATACGTCTCGCATCTTGGAGCAAACGATAGAAGTGGTAGGCATAAACCGCCTGCTGCTGGCTGTAGGTCGGTAAACCGTATTCCTTGCGTAAGTCAAATGGAATATAGCTGTTATTGCTTTTGTTTTGTGGCAATATGCCCTCATTTACACTCAAAAAATGTATCACGTCGAAGTCGAGGTTACGCGTCTCGAGCAGTCCCATAATCTGAAGACCGTCGGTGTTGTCGTTCTTATAATCAATCGTCATGATATTGGCAATCTGAGTGAAAAGCACCTGTAAATCTAAGACTTCGATGTATTTGGAATACTTGTTGAGAAGCAATTCGAGCCTGTTGACAATCCTGCCTGCCACGCTTATCTGGTTCTTGATAAAATAGTTGCTTTCGCCAATCTTCTCTGCTAAAAGCACCAATATCTCTTTAATGGAGTTAAGACAATCACGGGTATCCTGCCATTTCCTTGTTGCAATATTCAGGAAGTCGAATAGATACTTATGTTTAGAAAAACAATCTAAATCTGATTTCTTAAAGTAATACGTATAATGTTTCGTCAACTCATCTATCCACTTGTCTAATTTATCAAATTCTAGATCTTTAAATATCAATTTGATAAGGTCTGAATTGCAGAAGCGGATAAAGGTCCATACATACAGTTTGTTTTCATCGGCAGTGAGCGTACTTTGATACCTAAACCATTGATCTATAAAGTGATACACCACAGTTTTGTTGAACGGATAACCCATTGTGACCCTGATGTTGCCTTTTGATTCAGGAATGGCATTCAAAACCGGTATCAAAAGCGACTCGTCGGCTAACACAACGACTTCTTTATCGTTTTGATTATCAGTCGGTTGACTTAATTTTAACTGCAAGGCGTTGGTCTGGACCGCATTGCCCGACACGCTGATGACGTTTATCTCTTTTTTTTGTGTTTTAAAGTTGTCAAAAATGAAGTTCTTCTCAATATTGGGATATTTGTGGAAGAATTGTCTCGCAAAATAGCCGGCTTCCTGCTTTTCGTCTTCGAAATAATAACGGTCTAAGTCCCACATTATCACTGCATTGCCGTTTTCGACCATCCTTACCATGATGCTTTCCTCGGTCTTGGTCAGGGCGTTGAAACCGGCAAAGATAATCTTGCGCCCCTGTGTGCATTTCTGCAGCGTTTCATCATCATAATGTGCTATCTTCCTGGTAATCATGCCATAATAGCCTTGTCCGTTCTCCTGTAACGCCTTGCGAAGATTATTGTAATAGGTGATAAACGATGAGAAAAACTTCAAATAATCAGATTCTACGCTGTTTTCCTGGTTTAGATTCCATTCTTCAATCTCCTTGGCGTCATGCAGATGTGCGAAAAGCTTGGCTGCATCAACGTCGTACTGGTCAATCTCATCAAAATCCTTTGCCATCTGTGCTGCGTAAGGGAAGAAGTCTTTGTTCATCTTGATAATCTCGAATATAACTTCAATATTATCAATGAGTTGCAATCCGCTCCATTCTTCCATCGCTTGTTGGATCGAGAGAATCTGCGGGACCCAGAAGTTGGTCTTGATGCTTTTTGCGAGTTCGTTTCTTAACTGCAAAGCAGCACGTTTATTGGGGAAAACAATGGTGATGCTCTCCTTTGTCAAATCATAATGACTTGTAATACAATCGCTTATCTTCTTGATGAAAGCCATAACTCCGCGTTTGTCAGTTGTTCTTGTGTGCCAAGGTCAAACCAGTAGTCAGGATGTATCAGTTTTGATGCAACCCTTTGATTCTCAGCTATTTTTTGATACAGTTTAAAAACATAACATGGTTTTACCTCGAAATCTTTGAAATATTGGGGTTTAAATAGGTGTAATCCGCTGAATGACAACAATTTGCAGTCGCTTGGCAATGCACCATCGCCATCATATTCGCTGGTCTCTGTGTTGAAACGTCCGAGGAAATTGTCGTTGTGGTCAAACACAAGTTTGCGTTTGCTGTTACGTTCCTGTGTCAGTAACCAGGCGGCGTCATCGCTCTTTACAAAACTGTCGTAAAAGCCTTTAAAATCAACATTTGTGAGCACATCGACATTATGGACCAGTACGGCCTCGCTGTCTGTAAAATAGGGTAGAGCCTGTAGTATTGCGCCTCCTGTATCCATCAGGAGCGACCGTTCGTCTGAGACCTCGATTATGACGTCATTTCGACCGGAGCGAAACTCTCCTATGAACTCTATTATCTGCTCTCCAAAATGATGTACATTGACCACAAAATGATTGAAATCTTGTTTTATCAATTCTTCAAGTACAACTTTAAGTAAAGGCGCATTATTGATTGATACCAAAGCTTTTGGTGTGTCTTTAGTAAGCTCTTTTAAGCGGGTTCCAAGACCAGCCGCCAGTATGAATGCCGTTCTTCTATTTCGCTTCATAATAATGACTTATATGTTGTGCCAAATGATTGATTTCGACATTAACCATAGGGTAGTTTTCATGAATCAACATGCCAATCTTTTGTGCGAAATACACCGATCTGTGCTGTCCTCCCGTGCATCCAAAGTTAATCTGAAGATGCTTGAAACCGCGCTCAAGATAGTTGTCAATCGATTGATAAACAAGCAGTTGTACGTTCGACATAAAGAAATGAGTGTCTTGTTTATCCTCCATGAACTCTTGCACGGCGGCGGCTTCGCCCGTCACCTGTTTGAATTCGGGGTAGCGGCCGGGGTTGGGCAAGGCTCTGCAGTCAAAGACGAAGCCGCCGCCGTTGCCACTATTGTCGTACGGGACACCTCCGTTTTTGAATGAGAAACTGTTGACTGTCACCGTAAGTCTCTGAGGCTCAGTATATTCATATTTCAACAGCAAGATGCCAAACTGCCTGATGACCGACTGTAACTCGGGCAATTCAAACGGCAAAGGCCATTTTTCGTTAACCGACATGATCTCGCGAATAGCGTATGGAATACTCTGCATGAAATGCGCCTTCTTCTGAATCAATCCTCTAAAACCGTATGCGCCAAGGACTTGCAACAACCTCAATAGCACAAATGCCGGGAAATATTTATCGAATGAATCACATTCAATTCGTTCAAACAGTTTAATTTTGTAATACTCAACCAATTCATCCCTCAATTCCTGTGGTATTCGTGCCTTCACCTGGTATAGCAACGAAACCACGTCATATTGCAGAGGACCTTTTCTACCACCTTGATAATCAATAAAATACGGTTCTTTGTCGACTATCATGATGTTGCGTGACTGAAAATCACGATACATGAAGAAGTCGGACGGCGCTTCGAGGATATATTGTGTAAGCTTCTGAAAATCAGCGTCTAAGCGTGTCTCGTTGAACGCAATCTCCTCGTGTTCCTTCAAGAAACAATATTTGAAGTAATTCAGGTCGTCCATTATCGACATCTCATCGAAATCAGCCGTCGGGAATGCTTTTGAATAATCCAGTCCTTTGTGTCCAACTATTTGAAAATCAATAAGTTTGTCGAGCGATTTTTTATATAAATCGATGGTATTTGGATCAAAATGACCGTTTTTCAGACAATCTTCGACATGATGGAACAAAGTGACATCGCCAAGGTCGGTCTGGATATAGATTTCTTTGGATTTTGACACTGCCAAAACTTCGGGAACGGGGAGGCCGCATTCATGGAAATGCTTTGTAAAACTGAAGAAGGCATCATTTTCCTCCACGTTGAGATTAAAAGCTCCAATCAGGAATCTCTTGTCGGTTTTAACCCTAAAATAGCGCCTCGACGAGCCTGAACTGGGCATCGCATTGATTTCCAAAGCCTTTTCACCGATACTTCCAACGAGTTCTGCAATCGTTTTCTTTATGTCGTCAACAGTTATCATAACCAAAATTTTAGGTTACAAACTTACAAAAATTTTTTCAAATATTTGTCAAAACTAAGAAATTTATTATCTTTGCAGCGAGATTTATACTCCCATATCGTGTTTCGCGAAAGCGGAATTCTGATAACAACTTTATTAAATTATTGATAATCAAACATTTATCTAAAATGAACGCTACCGAACTCAAGACAATTGAGAAACTCAACCAGCCGACAATTTTGCCGGGTTCTGTTAAAATCAATGTAAAAATTGATGTGAATGAAGAAGAAGTGACACTTCCAAAGGAAGAAATTATCCCACAAAATGAGGAGATTCCGCAGGAAGCCGAACTCGATTTGGCCAACGACAACGAAAACGAGGAGATTGAAGAAGAATCGGAATTCGATTTCTCGAATCTTAACAAGCTGCAACTCGTTGAACTTCTTGAAGAAACAGTCCAGGATACGGACATCGCCAAGATCAAGGACAAAGTCGCTGCGATTAAAGCCAACTTCTTGAAACTCAATAAGATAGACCGTGACAAAGAAATGGAACAGTTTATCCTTGACGGTGGCGACAAAGACAGCTACGAGCATAATGACGACCCGCTTGAGGTGCGTTTCAAGGCTGCTTTTGACATTTACAAGAAAAATAAGGACAAATACAAAGAAGAACTCGAGAAACAGAAAGTCGACAACCTTCAAAAAAAGCTTGGTATCATTGAGGAACTCAAAGCTTTGATCAACTCAGAAGAGACTCTGAAGAAGACCTACGACGACTTCCGCGCCCTTCAGGACAGATGGAAAGAGATCGGTCAGGTACCTGCCAACGAGATTTCGAATATTTGGAACACATATCATTTCTTCATCGAGAAATTCTACGATAAAGTCAAGATCAACAGAGAGTTGCGTGACCTCGACCTCAAGAAGAACCTTGAGGCTAAGATTGAGCTTTGCGAGAAGGCAGAACTTCTGCTTCTTGAGAAATCACTGACGAAAGCATTCAAACTCCTCCAGAAATATCACGACGAATGGAAGGAAATCGGACCTGTTCCGGCTGACAAGAAAGAAGAGATCTGGGAGCGCTTCAAGAACACCACCGACAAGGTAAACCAGATTCGCCGCGAGCATTACGCCAAGCTGGAAGAGGAACAGAAGGCTAACTATGAGTCAAAAGAAGCCATCTGCATCAAGATGGAAGAGATTGTAAATGAGCCTGTTAACAGCATCAACGCATATCAGAAGAAGTCAAACGACGTCAACGAGTTGTTCAAGATGTGGAAGGAGATAGGTCCGGTGGCGAAGAAACAGAGCGAAGAGATCTGGAACCGCTTCAAAGGCGCCATGAACACCTTCTTCGAGGCAAAGAAAGAGTTCTTCAACAAGCTCAAGGTGCAGCAGATGGAAAACTACAACAAGAAGCTGCAAATCTGCGTGGAGGTTGAGAATCTCGTCGATTCGACAGAGTGGAAGAAGACCACCGACCGCATCAAGAAGCTCCAGGAAGAATGGAAGACCATCGGTCCGGTGCCGAAGCGTCATTCAGATAAGATTTGGAAACGTTTCCGCAGCGCTTGCGACGCCTTCTTCGGCAAGAAATCAGAGCATTTCTCAGGTCGTAAAGACGAGGAAGACGCCAACCTCAAGGCAAAGAAAGAACTCATCGAGCGTATCAAAGCCTTTGAATTCAAGAAAGACCGTAACGAGAATATGGAGGCTATCCGCGGATTCCAGCGTGAATGGATGGCGATAGGCCACGTTCCGATGAAAGTCAAAGACGCTATCCAAAACGAATACCGCAGCCTCATCGACGGACTGTTCGACAAGCTGCGTGCCAACGATAACGAATTGACTACCAGCGAGTATCGCACAATGATATCAGGTATGAAAGAAGACCCTGATTCACGCGACAAGGTCAGAAGAGAACGCCTCAACCTGCAGAACAAGATCCAGAAGATGCGTGAAGAGATTATCACTCTCGAAAACAACATCGGATTCTTCGCAAGCAGCAAGCAGGCTGAGATTCTGAAGGCCGAATACGAGAAGAAAATCGCCAAGATCAAGAACGACGTCAAGGTTCTTGAGGCTAAGATCAAAATCTTAAACGAACAATAATTGAATTCGAATACATTTGGAACGGCATTTTGTCTGACCACATTCGGAGAGTCACACGGGGCAGCTATCGGCGGAGTAATCGACGGTTGCCCCGCTGGCATTTTGCTTGACAAGTCGTTGATTGAAAACGACCTGTTACGCAGGAAATCTGGACAAAACAACGCCATGTCGATGCGCAAGGAACCCGATGAGGTGGAGTTCCTCTCCGGGCTTTTCGAAGGCAAGACCACAGGCACCCCGATAGCATTTATCATCCGCAACAAGGACGCGAAACCTTCTGATTATGAAAACATTAAGAACGTTTTTCGTCCGTCGCATGCTGACTTCACCTATCAGATGAAGTATGGCATAAGGGATTATGCTGGTGGAGGTCGTGGTTCCGCGCGCACTTTGCTGCCTTGCGTGGTGGTGGGTGCTATCGCCAAGCAGATTCTTGCAACACAAGGCATTGAAATCCAGTCGGATGTCGTCCAAATAGGCGAGGAACGTAGCGACAGCTTCTCGAAAGACGACATAGAACGCATTTTAAGCCGTTTTAGAGAAGAAAAGGATACCGTGGGCGCCGTTGTCCGCGGAATCATAAAAAACGTCCCTGTGGGGCTGGGAGAGCCCGCATTTAAGAAATTCCATGCCGTCCTTGCACAGGCTATGATGAGCATCAACGCTGCCAAGGGGTTTGAAATAGGCGAGGGCTTCAACGCCGCCGCCATGAGAGGGAGTGAGTGCAACGATGCATTCGTAACTTGCGGTGGCAGGATAGGCACGGCAACAAACCACGGCGGCGGCGTTCAAGGTGGTATTACAAATGGCGAAGACGTCGTTTTCAAGGTCGCCTTCAAGCCAATACCATCGATAATGCAGCCTCAGCAAACCGTTGACATTCAAGGAAATCCGACGACGATAGAGATTCAAGGACGCCACGATGTGTGCGTCGTCCCACGTGTTATTCCGATGGTGGAGGCGATGGCCGCAATGGTCACCCTCGACTTCGTTTTGTTAAAAAAATTGAATAAAATGTGATACATATTCAAAAAATGTGTATCTTTGCAGTCTAAAACTTCAGGGCAAGGTGAAATTCCTTTCCGGCGGTAACAGTCCGCGACTTCCCCAAGGGGAACTGATTCGGTGAAATTCCGAAACCGACGGTGATAGTCCGGATGAGAGAAGTTTTAATTGATTAATTTTTCATAATATGATGCCCTGATGTTATATTTGGGGCTTTTTTTATGTCATATTGCGAAAAAGACATCGAATTCATGAGGCGGGCGATAGAGCTCGCGAAGAAGGGCGGAGGCTTCGTCCATCCTAATCCTCTGGTGGGCTGCGTCGTGGTGAAAGACGACCAGGTCATCGCCGAAGGATACCATGAAAAATATGGCGAATTTCATGCTGAACGTAATGCTTTAACAAATTGTCAGTCAGAGACTAAAGGCGCTTTACTTTATGTAACACTTGAACCTTGTTGCCATTACGGTAAAACGCCTCCTTGCACCAAAATCATCATTGAAAAAGGCATTAAAAAAGTATTCGTGGGCATCCTCGACCCAAACCCACTTGTGGCAGGGAAAGGCGTGAAGATTCTGCAAAACGCCGGCATTGAAGTGGAGGTGGGCATCTGCGAAAACGAGATCCGAGAACTGAACAAGGTGTTTTTGAAATATATAACCACCAAACGACCTTACGTCATTATGAAGACTGCTATGACACTTGATGGGAAAATAGCAGCACATACTGGCGATTCCAAATGGGTGACGAACGAAGAATCACGCAAAATGGTGCATGAATTAAGAAGCGAAATGGCAGGTGTGGTGGTCGGAATTAACACCGTCATTGCCGACAACCCAATGCTGAATTGCCGATTGGATGGAAATTATCACCAGCCGATACGCATAGTTGTTGATTCAAATTTAAGGATTCCTATTGATTCTCAATTGGTTAAGACAGCAAAAGAATACAGGACAATCGTTGCTTGCCGTCATTTCGACCGAAGCGAAGCAGAGCGGAGCGAAGTGGAGAAATCCTCTTTAAACGTTAACAAACAAAAAGGATTCCTCGACTCCCAGCAAACGCTGGAAATGAGAGGTCTTGAGGTTATTCATTGTGCATCAAAAGATGGCCATGTCGACATTAACGACCTTATGACACAGTTAGGCGCGCATGGCATTGATTCATTATTGTTAGAAGGCGGCGGCACCCTGAATGCCGCATTCCTCGAGGCTGGCTGCGTCGACGAGGTGTGGGCATTCATAGCACCGAAAATTATCGGAGGAAGCGACGCAAAGACACCTGTCGCAGGCAAGGGAATCGACAGGATGTGCGATGCGATAAAATTGCAAGATATTGATATTCAGAATATTAACGGAGATATTTTAATAAAAGGAAAGATATGTTCACGGGAATAATTGAGGAAATCGGCAAGGTGAAAGCCATAGTTCGGCACTCCAACAGCATCAAACTGACTATAGCAGTCAATAAGATTCTGGAGGACATGCACATTGGCGACAGCATCTGCACTAACGGTGTTTGTCTGACGGTGACGACATTCGACGACAGCTCATATACAGCAGATGTTATGCCTGAGACAATGAATCGTACCAACTTCAAAGATTTGAGAGTCAACGACTTAGTGAATTGTGAACGCGCGATGCCTGCAAATGGTCGTTTTGGCGGACATATAGTCTCGGGACATATCGACGGCACCGGCATCATCTCAAAAATGACTAAGGACGACAAGGCTATTCGCATAAAAATAGATACACGTCCTGAGATTTTGAAATATATCGTGGAAAAAGGCTCCATCACCATCGACGGTATCTCGTTGACAGTCACCGATGTAAGTAACTTCGATTTTGGTGTTTCTGTCATTGAACACACCCAGGACGCCACCACTTTGACAAAGAAAAAAGTGGGCGAGACCGTCAATTTGGAGAACGATATCGTTGGGAAATATATCGAAAAGTTTGTGGGGAGTTTTTCTGCAAGAAGAGACGAAAACTTACTTAACTTATTGAATGACAATAATTTTTAACATAAATGAATAAGGATTTTAACACTATTGAGGAAGCGTTGGAAGAGTTGCGTAACGGCAAGATGATCATCGTTGTCGATGACCCTGACCGTGAGAACGAAGGCGATTTGATTTGTGCAGCTGAGTTTGCGACCGTCGAAAACGTGAATTTTATGGCGTCGTACGGCAAGGGTTTGATCTGCATGCCGATGAGCTCTGAGATATGTAAACGCTTGAAGCTCAATCAAATGGTGGTGGAGAATACCGACAATCACTGCACTGCCTTCACCGTCTCCATTGATTATCGCGATACTACAACAGGCATCTCGGCAGTGGAACGCTCTATCACTGCTCGCAAAGTGGTGGAAGACGGCATCCGTCCTGAGGATTTCCGTCGTCCAGGCCATATGTTTCCGCTTGAGGCACGCGAAGGTGGTGTGTTGAAACGTGGCGGCCACACTGAGGCTACCGTCGATTTGATGCGCCTCGCAGGACTGAAGGAATGCGGTTTGTGCTGCGAAATCATGCGTGAAGACGGCACCATGATGCGCACAACAGAACTGTTGCAGTTTGCTAAGGCTAACAACCTGAAAATCACTTCGATAGCTGAACTGATAAAATATCGTCGTAAGACTGAGGTGTTGGTAGAACGTGTCACAGAGGCCGAACTGCCAACAAAATATGGCACTTTCAAAGCCATCGGTTTCGTTGACAAAATCTCCGGCGAGCATCATGTGGCTCTGGTGAAAGGCGATCTTACCACTCCTGAGCCTGTCTTATGCCGCGTACACTCTGAATGCCTGACAGGTGACGCTTTCGGCTCCATGCGTTGTGACTGTGGCGAGCAGCTCCAGGAGGCCATGCGCCGTATCGAGGCGAAGGGTAGGGGCGTGTTGCTTTATCTCCGCCAGGAAGGTCGCGGCATCGGCTTGATAAACAAACTCAAAGCCTATACCTTACAGGACAAGGGCATGGACACCGTCGAGGCTAACCTCGCACTCGGTTTCGCCGCCGACCTGCGCGACTACGGCACTGGCGCTGAGATTTTGGCCGATTTGGGTGCCAGAAAAATTATCGTGATGACCAATAACCCGATGAAGATCAGTGGTTTGGAAGGCTATGGCATCGAAATTGTCGGTCGCGAGCCTATCGAGATGACTTGTAACGAAAAGGACGCATTTTATCTATACACGAAATACAAGAAAATGGGGCACATGCTTCATGTGAAAGACGTCACTCCCGTCATTTCGACCGAAGCGTAATGAAATGGAGCGTAGTGGAGAAATCCTCAATCAACGAAAGCATAGGATTATGGAGGATTTCTCGACTTCACTTCGTTACGCTCGAAATGACGACTTGGTATTCGATTGAAAAAGAAATATTAACAATTTAAACATAAGTAAAATGAAAACATTAGAAGGAAAACTATTGGCACAGGGCCAGAAGATCGCTATCGTGGCCGGCCGTTTCAATGAAATCATCACCAACAAGCTGCTTGGCGGCGCTATCGACGCTTTCAAACGTCACGGCGGCGACGAGAAAAACATTGATGTCGCTTGGGTTCCAGGCGCTTTCGAAATTCCGCTCGTGGCAAAGAAGATGGCATTAAGCAAGAAATACGACGCTGTTATATGCCTTGGCGCTGTCATCCGCGGCGCAACACCACATTTCGACATGGTCGCAAACGAAGCCACTAAAGGCATCGCTCAAGTAGGCCTCCAGACCGAAGTGCCAGTGATCTTTGGCGTTTTGACCACAGACAGCATTGAGCAGGCCGTCGAACGCGCAGGCTCAAAAGCCGGAAACAAAGGCTTTGAAGCAGTTACAACCGCCATCGAGATGGTGAATCTGCTGAAGCAGATATAATTACCACAGCTTAAACGGTTTCTCCGATAAATACGAATTGTAGTATTTTAGGTCGCCGGTGACCTCTTTGCCAAGCCAACTCGGTTTGTCGAAGAGGTCATTCTCATTTTCCAGCTCGATTTCAGCCACAACGAGGCCTTCGTTGTCGCCATGAAACTCATCGACTTCCCAGATGTGTTTGCCGTCTGTATTCTTAATGAGATGACGTGTTTTATCAATAACACCTGGCTCAGCCATCTTCAGCAACGCCTGCGCCTCGACAAGTGGAATCTCTTTTTCCCACTCGAAACGCGACAACCCAGTGTCGTTGGTCGTACCTTTGATGGTGATGAAGCCTTTGTCGCCTTTAATCCTTACACGAACCACCCGGTCGGGCACCCTGCTGAGATACCCTTGAGTGATTCTCACCGAAGCATAAGCCTCTGATTTGTAATCACCTGCGATCAAAAACTTCCGTTCAATCTCTTGTGCCATCAGTCTTCGTTTTCGAGTTCTTCAATCTCTTTCACGATATTGGTGATGAGTCTTTCCTTCAAGTCGTAAAGGTCATCCGAGATGTCGCATTTGTAGTAATGCGGGTTGATGAGACGTTTCTCGGTCTCGTCGAGATGTTCAAGATTATCAAGGTAATACGCGCGTTTCTCTTGGATCGGGATGTCCTCGAGAATCACCTTGCCGTCTTTCATAACCTGCGGCTGCAACACTCTGAACTCGTATTTTCCTGCCGGGAAGGTGGTCGATTTCAGTCTGTCGTTCTCGTCACGAAGAGTTATCTCCTCATGATTCTCAATGGCTTGTGCAAGCTTGTCGCCGCGCAGACATGTGACATCGATTTTGAATTTGTTGTTTCTTATGATACGATACGTGATTTGGAAGCCCGGGTTGATGAGCTTGCTGCTTTCCTCGGAGCGTTTCAACACCGGCATGTCATCGACTTGCACGAGTTTATAGACGTTTCCGAAACAAGGGTTGTGTTTGCTTGTCGCGATGGCGTCGCCCACGCCGTAGCTGTCGACCATGCAGCCCTGACGCTCCAGCTCGGTGATAAGGTATTCGTCTAACGCATTGGTGGCGAATATCTTACAGTTTTTCAGGCCGGCCTTGTCGAGCATCTCGCGGGCGTGGATGGAGAGATATGTCAAGTCGCCGCTGTCGAGTCGGATGCCGTAGCCGTAAGGGTAGGAGTCGTCAATGCCGTTGGCCTTGAATGCCTTGATGGCGTTTTTCAGGCCGCAACGCAGGGTGTCGTATGTGTCAACGAGTAGTATCAATATCTCGTTTTTATGTGTCTTGATATATTTGTCGAACGCTTCATATTCGCCTTTTACCGTCGCGCCGAAAGAGGTGACGTAGCTATGTGCCATTGTTCCCGATGACGGAAAGCCAAACTCCACTCCCGTAGCGATGTTAGAAGTGTTGGCGCATCCTCCTATGTATGCCGCCTTGCCGCCGTAGATTGCAGCCCACGGACCATGGGCGCGACGGCTTCCAAACTCGCTGACAGGTTTGTTGGTGCTACGTGTCACACGCGACGCCTTGGTAGCCACCGCCATCTGATGGTTCATGATGCAAAGCATTGGAGTCTCAAGCACTTGCGCCTCGATGATAGGTCCTTCAATGGTGATGATAGGCTGTTTCGGAAATGCTATCTCGCCCTCGCGCATGGCGTAAATGTTGCCCGTAAACTTCATCTTGGCGAAATATTTGCGCACCTCAGCGTATTCCTCGCCAGGCAGAAACTGCTCGAAGAAACTCTCAGGGGCTTTCCCAAGACCTTCGACCATCTTCAAAACTTCACGCACGCCGCTGACCACCGCCCAGTTGTTGGTGTCAGGAGCCTTGCGGTAAAAAAGATTAAAAATAGCTCGTTTGTTTTGCATCCCATTGTCATAGAATGACTTACCCATTGTGTACTGGTACTTGTCGGAGCAATACGAAATGTTCAAATCCATAATTTGCTTAAATTTTTCTGCAAATTTACGATATTTTTTTATTTTTGCACTTTAAATCAAATAAAAAATGAAAAGAGGATTCGGAAGTGACAACCATTCGGGCATCTGTCCGGAAGTCTTGAAAGCCATTGCCGATGCCAATGTCGACCACGCCTTGGCTTACGGCGACGATGAATATTGCGCCAGAGTAGAGCAGTTGTTTAAGCAACACTTTGGCAATCAGGCAGTTGTGTCGTTTGTGTTTAATGGCACAGGTGCCAACACTATGGCAATCGACGCTATGGTACGCTCGCATGAGGCTGTGGTGTGTGCCGAGACTGCTCACGTCAACGTCGATGAATGCGGAGCACCACAACGAATAGTCGGATGCCGCCTGCTTACTGTCGATACTCCCGATGGCAAACTCACTCCAGAACTGGTGAAGACACGTCTGCATGGATTCGGCTTTGAGCATCATTCTCAGCCGAAAGCGATAACGATAACGCAATCCACTGAACTTGGAACGCTCTATACTATCGACGAAATCAAGGCTTTAGCGACATTGGCACATGAATATGGCATGTATCTGCATGTCGATGGCGCCCGTCTTGCCAACGCCGCTGTGGCATTGGGATGCACCTTCAAAGAGATGACAACAGATGTCGGCGTCGATGTGGTGTCGTTCGGCGGCACGAAAAACGGCCTGATGATAGGGGAGTCGGTCGTTTATCTGAATCCTGAACTGGCGAAAGACTACAAATACCGTCGCAAACAAGGACTTCAGCTCTGCTCGAAGATGCGTTTCCTTGCGGTGCAGTTCGAGGCATATTTCAAGGACGACCTCTGGCGCAGAAATGCTGAACATTCCAACAGGATGGCGCAGCTTTTATATAATGCTGTCAAGGATATCCCGCAAGTTAAGGTGATGTATCACGTGCAAGTCAACGGAGTCTTCGTGAAGCTGCCTCGTAAGGTGTGGACGGAGCTTCAGAAGCAGTATTTCTTCTACGACTGGGATATGGACAACGATGTGGTCCGCTGGATGTGCTCATTCGACACCACCGAAGACGATATAAAGGGCTTTGTAACCGCCTTGAAGAATTTACTTTAATTCATTCTAAATCAAAGAGAAATAATGCTAAAAATAGGTTTAACGCATACTTCAACAACTGTCGTCGATAACAGCAACACCGCCAGACAATATGGTTCGGGCGGCATCGACGTCTTTGCCACTCCTGCTATGGTGGGTCTTATGGAAAATGCAGCAATGACAGCTGTTGCCGATGATCTTCCGGATGGTTCCACAACAGTAGGCGCACATATCAGCACATCGCATATCAAGCCATCAAAACTCGGTGCCACGATAAAAGCAACCGCCATATTGGAGGAAATCGATGGCCGAAAACTAACATTCAAAGTGTCGGCATGCGATGACGACGGCATCATTGGCGAAGGCAGTCATATCAGATATATCGTTGACATCCAACGGTTTATGTCGAAACTATGATAAAAACCGTTACCATCAACGAGAAAACGTTTAATTGCGAGTTTGTCAAGGCACGCAGAAGAAGCATCACCGCTAAGATTCGTCGCGACGGAGTGGTGGAGGTGAGAGCTCCGCTGTCGTTCCGCGAAAGTGACATCATCAGCTTTCTAAACCATCACTGGAGATGGTTGGTGAATCATTATGATAAGATGCAAAACATTGATAATCAGACGAAAACGTTCACTTCTGGAGAGCTGCATTACTATCTTGGTCAACAATATGAGTTGAAAGTCGTAGAGAGTAAGAAAAACTCAGTCGAGATACAAGATAACTTATTGATTGTCAATGTAAAATCTGTGGATTTGGTTGAAATTCAACTGAAGAAATGGTATAAAAACCAGGCTAAGGCGGTATTTAACGAGTTGCTTCAGCCAATTATAGAGCAGTTCGAGAAATACGGCGTTACGCCTTCAAAGATAGGCATCCGCGATATGCGGTCAAGATGGGGTAGTTGTTCGCGAAAAGGCAACATAAGCCTGAATCTTCAGCTGATCAAACTGCCGGAAAATTGTATCCGACAAGTGATGATTCACGAGATGTGTCACCTTGTCTATTTCAACCACCAAGCGGGTTTTTATGCGTTGATGGAAGAAATGATGCCTGATTGGAAATACTGGAAAAAACAACTGAAATTTTTGTAAAATGATAAAAAACATAATCTTCGACTTCGGCGGCGTGCTGGTGGATTGGAATCCTCATTATCTCTTCGACAAGTATTTCAACGACATCGAAGAGTCAAACTATTTCATCGAAAACGTCTGTAACAGCGAGTGGAATGCCGAGATGGACGGCGGAAAACCGTTCGAACAGGCTGTGAGAGAACGCTCTGCCATGTTCCCGAAATACGCCGAGCCGCTCAAGTTGTACCAGACCAACTGGATGGACACGATGGGAGAGGAGATACCTGGGATGTACGATCTCATTAAGTCATTGAAAGAGAATGGTTTTCCTGTCATTTACGGACTAACCAACTGGTCGGCCGAGACCTTCCCGACAGTGCAAAAAACATACCGTATCTTCAGCCTAATCGATAAGATTGTCGTCTCGGGTGAAGTCAAGCAACTGAAGCCTAATCCGGAGATTTTCCATACTTTACTAAACAGATTCAATCTGAAAGCCGAAGAATCCCTCTTCATCGATGATAACCTGAAAAATGTGGAAGGTGCTAAAGCCGTCGGTATCAACGCCTTACGCTTTGAGAATGCAGAAAAGCTCAAGAAAGATTTGAAGCAATATATTTGATCATCTCATCAATCTGATCTATCGTAAACCACTGATAATCATTATTTTTCCGTAGCCACGTCATCTGTCGCTTGGCGTATTGCCGTGTGCTGATTTTAATTTGTTCAACAGCCTGCTCCAGTGTGCATTTTCCGTCAAGATAATCGAACAATTCTTTGTAACCCACAGTATTTAAAGGGTTTAGGTGACGATATTTATAAACTGACTTCACCTCGTCGAGAAGTCCTTGCTTCATCATCATATCGACGCGTTTGTTGATGCGCTCAATGAGTTTGTCCCTGTCCCACAACAATGCCACTTTTATGATGTCAAAATCGCGTTCTGCCGTGTTTTTCTGCCTGAAAGTGGAATAGGGCTTACCAGTCTGATAAAACACCTCTAAAGCGCGCTGTAAACGTCGTGGGTTCTGCTTGTCTACAATTTGGAAATATTCGTTGTCAACTCTCTTCACCTCATCCTGTAAAGTCTTTATACCGCCATCTTCATATATCTTCTGAACCTTATTCCGAATGTCATCAGAAACATCCGGTATGGCATCCAGTCCGTTGCATACAGCATCGATAAAAAGTCCCGAGCCGCCAGTCAAAATGATGCAATCATGCAACTTAAAGTAATTCTTTAAGACAAATAACACATCTTTCTCATAATCAGCGACATCGTATTTGTCAAAAATGCTTAAATGCTGTACAAAAAAGTGATTTGTCCTGCTCAATTCCTCTTCCGTAGGAGCGGCGGTTCCAATGGATAATTCTTTGTAAAACTGTCGGCTGTCAGCACTGATGATATCGGTCTCAAAAGCCTCCGCAAGTTTGATAGCTGTCGCGGTCTTTCCAGAGGCCGTAGGTCCTGCCAATACTATGAGGTGCTTCTTAGCCATTATTGTTTCGTTGGAACTGGTCCGTTTGACTTGACTTCGACAGGCTCGGTAATCTCTTTCACGACTTTTAAGCCTAGCTTGGCGCCTTCTTCCTTCATAAATTGATATGCTTCAGCGAAATTGTTGCCGATGATGCCATCAAGAATAGCTTCTCGGATGGCGGTTTTGATCACGCCGACATCACGGCTCTCGGGGATGCCGAAGGTTTCCATGATGACCTTGCCATCGACTGGTGGCTGCCAGTTGCGCAGGTGGTCTTTCGCTTCAATCTCCTTCAATTTCTGGCGTACAATCTGGAAATTATTATGGAAACGAGCCTTTTTCTCTTCATTTTTCGATGTAATATCGGCATCGCATAATGTCATCAGGTCGTCGATGTCGTCGCCTGCATCGAAGAGCAAACGCCTTACTGCTGAATCAGTTACGATGTCTTGTGCCAGCACGATAGGGCGGAGGTGAAGATAAACCAGTTTCTCCACATATTTCATCTTCTCGTTGAGAGGAAGCTTGAAGTTGGCGAAAATCTTATGGACCATCTTCGCGCCTTTCACCTCGTGTCCGTGGAACGTCCAGCCGGCTTCTTTCTCAAATCTCTTTGTCAATGGCTTGGCGATGTCGTGCAGCACCGCTGCCCATCTGAGCCAGAGGTCTCCACCGCTATTCGCCACATTATCAAGCACTTCCAAGGTGTGATAGAAGTTGTCTTTATGTCCTTTACCATCCTGTATCTCAACGCCTTTCAACGCCGCCATCTGCGGGAAGATGATAGGCATCAGACCGCTCTTGTCAAGGAGTTTGAAACCGATGTTCGGCACGTCCGACATGATGATTTTGTTCATCTCCTCGGTGACGCGTTCCATCGATATTATCTTGATTCTCTGAGCGTTACGTCTTATCGCCTCGAACGATTCCGCCTCAATCATGAAATGGAGCTGTGTTGCAAATCTGATGGCGCGCATCATGCGTAACGGGTCGTCGGAATAGGTGATGTCGGGATCTAAAGGCGTACGGATTATCTTATCTTCAAGGTCTTGAACTCCGTTAAACGGGTCGACGAGCTCGCCAAAGTCTCTCTCGTTCAATGAGATAGCCATCGCGTTGATGGTGAAGTCACGACGGTTCTGGTCGTCTTCCAAGGTGCCGTTCTCGCAGGTGGGCTTGCGGCTGTCGGAGGTATACGACTCTTTCCGTGCTCCCACAAACTCTATCTCATGCCCTTCCACGTTGATCATCGCAGTGCCGAACCTGCCGTAATATTTCACATGCTTCTTGCCAGGCAGCAACGAGGCGGTCTTCTTGGCCAACTCTATTCCGCTGCCGACCGTAACAACATCAATATCATTGGATTGGCGTTTCAACAACAAATCACGTACATAGCCACCAACAATATATGAATCGTATCCCAATTCACGCGACGCGGCGGTTATAACCTTGAAAAATCTATTATTGATCTTGTCCTTTAGATTCATTGATGAAAATTTCCTTTTTGTCGTCGTCGTAATCAATGACAATCTTTGCGCCTTTTTCTGGGTTGTTCTTGATGATTTCCTCGGCGAGGACATCTTCCACATATTTCTGGATGGCGCGCTTCAGCGGACGTGCTCCATATTGTTCGTCCCAGCCTTTTTCAACGATGAAATTACGAGCTTTTTCTGTGATTTCCAGTTCATAGCCCATCTCTTTGGTGCGCTCAAACACGTTCTTCAACTCGATGTCAATAATTTTGTTGATGCTTTCCTTGTTCAGCGAGTCGAAGACAATCACCTCGTCGATTCTGTTAAGGAATTCGGGCGCAAATTGGCGTTTTAAGGCATTTTCGATGATGGCGCGACTGTCGGTATCCTTCGAGTCTTTCTTCGCCTGTGTGCCGAATCCTACGCCTTGTCCGAAGTCCTTCAACTGACGTGAACCTATGTTGGATGTCATAATGACGATGGTGTTCTTGAAATCGACCTTTCTGCCGAGAGAGTCGGTGAGTTGGCCGTCGTCCAATACCTGTAACAAGATATGGAACACGTCAGGATGTGCCTTCTCAATCTCGTCCAAAAGCACGATAGAGTAGGGCTTACGGCGAACTTTTTCTGTCAGCTGGCCGCCCTCTTCGTAACCGACGTATCCTGGAGGCGCTCCCACGAGTCTCGAAACAGCGAATTTCTCCATGTATTCGCTCATGTCTATTCTTATCAAAGCATCTTCCGAGTCGAAGAGATATTTTGCTAAAACCTTTGCCAGATAGGTCTTTCCGACGCCGGTAGGGCCGAGAAAGATGAAGCTTCCGATTGGTCTGTTAGGGTCTTTCAGTCCGGCTCTGTTTCTTCTGATAGCCTTCACCACGTTCTTTATCGCCTCATCCTGTCCGATGACGGTGCCTGCGAGCTCCGATTCCATGCTCATCAGGCGGTCGCCTTCGTTCTGAGCGATGCGCTGTACTGGCACGCCTGTCATCATAGCCACGACTTCAGCGACGTTTTGCTCTGTCACCGTCTCACGATGGCCGTTAGTCTCTTTGTCCCATTCTCTCTTTGCGTTTTCGAGTTTCTCGGCCAGCGTCTTTTCCTGGTCACGGAGTTGTCCGGCGTCCTCGAAACGCTGTTCTTTTATAGCGAGTTTCTTGTTTTGACGAATCTCTTCGAGAGCGTGTTCCATCTCTATAATCTCGGTTGGCACGTGGATGCTTCCAATATGCACTCGGGCGCCAGCCTCGTCCAAAGCGTCGATGGCTTTGTCAGGCAGATGGCGGTCAGAGATATAACGGTTGGTGAGCTTCACACAAGCCTCGATGGCTTCGGGCGAATATCTCACCAGATGATGGTCTTCATAGCGGCCTTTGATGTTCGTAAGAATCTGGATTGTCTCTTCTGGACTCGTCGGCTCCACCAGTATTTTCTGGAAACGACGTTCAAGGGCGCCGTCTTTCTCTATATATTGGCGATACTCGTCCAATGTGGTTGCGCCTATGCACTGCAGCACGCCGCGGGCCAAGGCCGGCTTGAACATGTTAGAGGCGTCGAGAGAACCGTTGGCGTTGCCTGCTCCCACGATATTGTGGATCTCATCGATGAAGATGATGATGTCGGGGTTCTTCTCAAGTTCGTTGAGGATGCCTTTCATGCGCTCCTCAAACTGTCCTCTGTATTTCGTTCCCGCCACGACAGAGCCAAGGTCAAGCACTATGATACGTTTGTTGTACAAGGTGCGCGACACCCTGTGCTCCACAATCCTCTGTGCCAGACCTTCAGCAATTGCTGACTTTCCGACGCCTGGCTCACCGATGAGGATAGGGTTATTCTTTTTACGGCGGCTCAATATCTGGGCTATTCTTTCTAATTCTTTCTCACGTCCGACGATAGGGTCAAGGCGTCCTTCCTCGGCGGCTTTTGTCAAATCACGACCGAAATTGTCGAGAATAGGAGTATTTGACTTGGTATTTCCTTTTTTCTGCTGATTATCAGTAGTCTTGATAGGAGTTTCCTCATCCTCGTCCTCATCCATAAACGTGTCTTTCGGTTCCGGAGTCAAATCCTCATTTTTGCAGTTAGCCGGATAGTTTGGCGTCAGCTTTTCAACTTCTTTTTTATATTTGTTAAATGTAATTCCTTCATATTCAAGACGTTGTGATACAATATTATTGTCATCATGAAGGATTGCGAGCATCAGATGTTCCGATGCCACCAGTTCGCTGTTAAAATCTTTTGCCACGATATATGTGAACTTAAGCGCACGCTCGGCCTGTTTGGTCAAAGGGAGGTTGTCGGTATTCCCCAAAACCACATTATTGGTCTTAACCGACGCCTCAAGTTTCTGGCGGAACGCGTCTATATCAAGTCCCAGATTCCTCAAAATCTGGACTGCGTTACTGTCCTTATCATCAACAATACCAAGGAAAATGTGCTCCAGTCCGATATACGGATTTCCCATATTCACAGCCTCTTCACGGCTATGCTGCATAATATCCTGAACCCTTGGTGAAAACTTCTGATCCATATTAATTTAATTTCAAACTGCAAAAATACAAATAAAATTCCGTTCGTGCGTCTTTTTTGGCATGATTTTTGTTAAAATATTGTTAAATAAATGTTTAAAAATAATGAAGAATTTTGTTTTTCGTACAAAAAAAATCCGTATTTTTGTAAACTATTTTTAAGGATTTATAAAAATTAAAGGAAAGATAAATGGAAGAACAGTTTGAAGGCGAAAGAATAGTTCCGATTGGCATTGAGGACCACATGAAAACGAGTTACATCGACTACTCGATGTCCGTTATCGTAGCACGTGCTTTGCCTGATGTCAGGGACGGATTGAAACCTGTACACCGCCGTATCCTTTACGGAATGATGGACATGGGTGTTCTCTCGAACCGCCCGTACAAGAAGTCAGCGAAGGTCGTCGGTGAAGTTTTAGGAAAGTATCACCCTCATGGTGACTCGTCAGTGTACGACGCCATGGTGCGTCTGGCTCAGGACTGGAGCATGCGTTATCCTCTCATCGACGGTCAGGGTAACTTCGGCTCCATGGATGCTGACCCACCGGCGGCTATGCGTTACACCGAGGCTCGTCTGCGTAAGATAGCAGAAGAGATGCTTGCCGACCTCGACAAGGATACTGTCGATTTTATGAACAACTACGATGATTCAGAGCAGGAGCCTACAGTGCTGCCGTCACTCATCCCGAACCTCCTGGTGAACGGAGCAAGTGGTATCGCAGTGGGTATGGCTACCAATATGCCGCCTCACAACCTCAGCGAGGTGGTCGACGGAATCATAGCTTATATCGACAATAACGACATTACTATCAGCGAGCTGATGGAATACATCAAGGCTCCTGATTTCCCGACAGGTGGTATCATCTACGGCTACGAGGGCGTGAAAGATGCTTTCGAGACTGGCCGTGGACGTATCGTATTGCGTGCAAATACCACTATTGAGGAACATAACGGCCACGAGCGTATCATCGCCACATCGGTGCCTTACCTCACCAACAAGGCCGACATGATCAAGCGTACTGCCGACCTTATCTCTGAGAAGAAACTCGATGGCATCGCCGATATCCGTGACGAATCCGACCGTAACGGTCTGCGTATCGTCTATGACCTGAAGCGTGATGCTGTGTCAAGCGTGGTGCTGAACAAGTTGTTTCAGATGACAGGCTTGCAGAGCTCGTTCAGCGTCAACAACGTATGCTTGGTGAATGGTCGTCCACACACATTGAATCTCAAACAATTGATTCAGTACTATGTGGAGCACCGTCATCAGTGTGTAGTACGCAGAACGCAACACGACTTGCGTGAAGCCGAGAAACGCGCCCATATCTTGGAAGGTCTTGCACGCGCTATCGATATCATCGACGAGATCATCGCCACTATCAAGGCTTGTAAGGGTGGTTCACAAGAAGCCAAACAGGCTTTGATGGACCAGTACGGTTTCGACGACCCACAGGCAGCTGCAATCGTGGCTTATCGTTTAGGTCAGTTGGCAGGCCTTGAGATCAAGAAGATCATGGATGAACTCGACGAGCTTCACAAACTCATCGCTCATCTCAAGGAGATTCTTGCAAATCCATCTATGCAGTTCGACATCATCAAGAAAGAGCTGCTTTACGTCAAAGAGAAATATGGCGACGAGAGAAAGAGCACAATTGAGCGTACAGCAGAAGACTTCAAGATGGAGGATATCATCGCTGACGACGCAGTGGTTGTGACAATCTCACACCTTAATTATATTAAACGTACCAACCTCACGGAATACCGCCGTCAGAGCAGGGGAGGCAAGGGCTCGAAAGGCTCCGACGCCCGCGACGAAGACTTCATCGAACAGATCTTCGTAGCGACGAACCACAACTACATGTTGTTCTTCACCGAGAAGGGCAGATGCTACTGGCTCCGCGTGTTTGAGATTCCTGAAGGTACCAAGGCAAGCAAGGGTAGGGCTATCCAGAACCTTATCCACCTCGAACCGGACGACAACGTCAAGGCGTACATCAACTTGACAAATATGAGCCCTGAATTCGTTGAGAATCATTATCTTACACTCATCACGAAGAAGGGTATCATCAAAAAGACCACGCTCGAGGCTTACTCACGTCCTCGCGCTACAGGTATCATAGCTCTCGGTATCCGCGAAGGCGACGAACTCTTAGAGGCTAAGATGACCAGCGGCAACAGCGAGATTTTGATCGCGCTGAAGTCGGGTAGGGCCATCAGATTCCCAGAGAAGACAGTGCGTCCGATGGGTAGAACAGCATCAGGAGTGCGCGCCATCACAGTGGATGACGAGAACGACGAGGTGGTCGGCATGATTTGTATCGATGATCCACAGACCAACGTGCTGGTGGTTTCGGAGAAGGGTTACGGAAAACGTTCCGACCTCGAAGAATACCGTATCACCAACAGAGGCGGCAAGGGCGTCAAGACCATGAACATCACCGACAAGACAGGCCAGCTGGTGGCTATCAAGGACGTGGTGGACGGCGACGACCTCATGATCATCAACAAGTCTGGTATCCTTATCCGTATAGCCGTTGATACTCTGAGAGTTATGGGTCGTGCAACACAAGGTGTACGCCTCATCAACCTCCGCGACAACGACGAGATCGCTGCAGTGACAAAGGTCAAGGCAGAAGACATCGAAGAGGACGAGGAATTCGACGAGAATGCCGAGAACATTGAGAATACGGACAATAATGAAGATAACGGCGACGTTAATACAGATAATAAACAAGAAGTTTAACTTTTAAAATTTTTATAAAAATGAAGAAAGTATTGTTATTATTAGCATTGGCATTATTCGGCCAGTTTGCTATAGCCCAGGACATGAAACGTCAGGACGCTAACAACTATCAGAGACAAGCCCAGCAGCTTATCGACGCAGCTGACGACTACAAGGCTGTTAACAAAATGGAGAAGGCTGCAAAGCAGATGAGCAACGCTAAGATATTGATGCAGAAGGCAAAAGCATCTATCGATGCAGCTGCACAGCATGAGTCAACGATGAATCAGGGAAAGACATGGCATTATTATGCTGTTATTTACTACAAAATCGGTGCTTATCCTGAGTTCTACGACCTCGACCCGGATGCATATACAAAGGTGTTGGATGCCGTTGAAAAACTTAAACAAGTTGACCGCAACTATTACAATCAGAACGGCCAGGAGCTGGCATCATACGTGAGAGGCATCGACAACGCTTACTATCAGCTTGGTGTGGATAGCTTCAACAACGGAAACTATGAAGATGCTATGCTCAATTTCCAAAAAGCAACAGATGCAGCAGCGAAGATCGATGCAGTTGACGACGCCGCTATGATCAACCTTGCCACATGTGCATCAAAGGTTGGCAATTTCCAAGTGGCAGCCGACACTTACGAGGCATTGCTGGCAAAGGGCTTTGACGAGCCAAGTATCTATTCAGGTCTTATCAACGCTTACAGAGAGCTCGGTCAGGGTGACAAATCAGTCGAGATGATTGAGGTCGCAAGAATCAAATATCCTGAAGATCCTCAGCTTGTCAACGATATGATCAACACATATTTGACACTGCATAGGGAAGGAGAGATAGTTGACCAGATAGAGGCAATGGCAAAAAAATACACAGAACAGCCGGTTTATTACTTCATCCTTGGTACAATCTACGGCAACAGAGAATCTGAGATCTATGACCTCGAGAAAGCTCTTGCATATTATGAGATGGCCATCGCTGAAGACGCTAATTATGCTGACGCATATTACAATGCAGGCGCTTTGTTAATCGACAAGGCTGCTGGTATTTATCAGGAAGCCAACGACAAAGATCCAAGCGAATATTCAAATTTCAATGCATATCTAGCAGCAACAGACGCTATGGCAGCTGAAGCAAAAAGTTTTGATGAGAGAGCATTGCCATATGTCGAGAAGACCTACGAGTTGATTCCAGACGATCCTGCAGTAAAACAGGCTCTTAGAGGTATCTACGCACGTCTTAAGATGATGGATAAAGCAAAAGAACTTGAATAAAACAAACTGGTGGGGTGTAATAGCTCCACCTTTTTTACAAAGATTCTATTTAACATAATGTATATTATTTTACAAAAGGGGTTTTGAATAATAATCGAATTGTAATTGTTTTTTCACACATTTTTCATAATTCTGCAAGTTATGTTAAAATTTGTTAAAAATGGATTTTGTAAGATGAAATTTATTATATTTGCAGGTAGAAAATATTTAAAATAAATTATATGGAAATAGTTGGAAAAGTTGTACAATTAGGTACATTGATTGAAGGAAGTTCACCGCGTGGGCCATGGACAAAACAGGAATTGATTATTGAAACTATCGAGCAATATCCTAAGAAAGTTTGTCTTCTTTGTTGGAACGAACGCGTCAAAGATGCAAATAACTTTTTTGTCGGTCAGACTATCAAGGCTCAGATCAGCATAGAATCGCGTGAATTCAACGGCAAATGGTACACAGATGTCAGAGCGTTCAGATTAGAACCTGAGCAGCCCACAGAACAGCCTGTACAGCAGACTAACGTCCAGATGCCGCCACAGCAGCCATTGCCACCGATGAATGACGATTATTTCGCTTCAGACAACGGTGACGACTTGCCGTTCTAAAGTTTTACTTTGTAATTGAGATTATTTGACCTGTATTCGGGTTAAATAAGGCTTTGTTACCCTTGACAGTAACAACTCTGATATCGCCGAACTGGCTTATATTTAAGGCTTTTTCGGCGATTACTGTATTCCCTGACAGCACTTTTACTGTGGTATTTGCCGGCATTCTGTAGAACAATTTGCCAACCTGAGCTGAGTTCTTTACATCGTCGTTGGTCGGATTCATGTTTCCCAAGGCATTATGACTATCAAACTGCACTTTCACATTCTGGCCTTTGCCAACAGATACTGCAATATTCGATTGGTTTTTCTCAGGTGTGATATAAATCACCTTCTTATATATATTCTTGACAGCCTTGCCTTTAAACAAGCTAACATATTCATATTCAAGCTCTTGCAGTGTCTTGGCCATGTATTTGGTTGTTGCGCCAAAAGCCACTTCCTGAGCACCGGAAATCAGTTCAAAATACGCTGTCCTTATATTGGAAATCTTCTCCAAAGCCGCTTTTGCTCTGTCTTCTTTAGTGATTTCTTTTACTCTTTTGCCATTACCACCATCTTCATCCTCATCTTCATCCTCATCCTCATCATCAATTTCCACCTCATTGTCGAGGATTTCAACAAAAGTCGCCTCTACCCTTTCGGTTTGTTCTAAGTCACTGTCGTTGAATGTGTTACGTGCAATATAATTTGATGGCAGATTATCGTACCCTAAAGCAAGAATCAGTCCGTCAGTATCCAGGATAATATTCGGCATAGGCTCTTTCCCTTTATCGTCCGTCGAAATGAAATACATAGCATTTGGGTCAATCTCTGAAACGGTCTGAATATCAACACTTTTTATATTAAATTCAGATTTGTTTTCTTTGATATAGTCATTCACGCCAAGAAGTTTTGAGGAATATTCGGCATATGGTCCTATGCAATACTCGGTTTCCTCAATGGTAAATTCCAGTCGTACCACATTCTTCGGCAGATAATACATAATGCCATCGGATTGCGACTCGCTGGCGTTTTTAGCTAATGTCGTAACAAATTGAGCGTCAAGACTTAATGATGCAAATAATGCTGCTATTAATAAGAGTTTTTTCATGATTCTGTGCTTTTATGTGATGTGGCCAATAACGCCATAAATGTTATTAACCCATTGATTATCAATATTTCAAATCCAAACTTATATCCGTTGAACAGATGTGTTGAATAAACGTTTAATATATAACTCAAAACCGGCGACGCTATTGCGATATATGGCACAATTCTATCGGCCGGCTTGCGGTTCTTGATGAAAAGTCCGAAGGTATAAAGTCCGAGTAGCGGTCCGTAGGTATAGCCCGCAATTTCAAACACCTTATCAATTAATGATTGGTTATGGAACGGACGGAACGCTATGATTACAAGCAGATAAAGGACCGCAAAAATGATATGTATGAGTTTTCTTTTCTTGAGTTTCTGCTCTTCCGAGATGTTAGTATTGCTGCCAAAATCAAGGAAGTTATAGCAGAATGTGGTGGTTAGCGCCGTGAGTGTGCCATCGGCCGAGGAGTAGCCTGCTGCGACGAGGCCGATGACGAAGACCACGCTAGTGAACTTGCTGAAATTGAATGCGATGGCCGGGAATATCTTGTCGTTGACCACTACTCCACTCTCGTTGGTCGGTAGTTGGAAACCGGTTTGTTGCGCATAATAGATGAGAGAGGCGCCGAGGCAGAGAAAGATGATGTTGACGAAGATGAACAGAATGCTCGAAGTTATCACGTTTTTCTGGGCGTCGCGAAGACTCTTGCATGTCATGTTTTTCTGCATCATGTCCTGGTCGAGACCTGTCATCACAATGGTGATGAAGGCACCCGAGATTATCTGTTTCAGCCAGAATTTGCTATGGTTTGGGTCGGTTTCAAACATCTTGGTCAAACCTTGTTCGCCGGATGCTTTGAGCAGATCAGGAATCGAGATATTCAGTTCTTTCAATATGCATACTGCTGTTATCACTGCCGCCAGGATAAGAAACGTCGTCTGCAAGGTGTCGGTCCACACGACCGTTTTGATGCCTCCTTTGAAGGTATAGACAAGAATCAGCGCAATAAATATCACGGCAGGCACCCAGAACGGGATTCCCCAGGCTTTGAACACGAATTCATATAATACAAAGACCACCAGATACATACGCAGCGCCGAGCCCAACAGACGTGAGATGATGAAGAATGCCGCGCCCGTCTTTTCGGAACGACGCCCGAAGCGCATCTCGAGGTACGAGTATATCGATGTAAGATTGAGCTTATAATAAAGCGGCAGCAGCACGAGAGCTATCACAGCGTAGCCGATGATATAGCCAAGCACTATGCCAAAATACGTAAACTGACTGGTATATACGTTGCCCGGGACCGACATGAAGGTCACTCCTGACAGCGAGGCGCCGATCATGCCGTATGCCACCACGAACCACGGCGACTTGCGGTTTCCAGTGAAGAACGTGGCATTATCCGACTTCCTGGAAGTGAGATGCGCTATCACCAGAATCAGCAAGGTGTAAACAATAAAAACCGTTAATATTAGTGACGACATAGATTACTTTAATACTTTAGCAAACTTCAGGAGCGACTCAAACTGGCTGTCCGGCTTGCATTTTACTGGCTCGTTGCCGACCTGGACGGTGTACATGCCAGCATTTTTACCGAATTCGATGTCGGAGCTTGAATCGCCCACCATCACCGATTTCTCAAAGTCTATCTCAGGGAAATCGTGTTGGGCCATGAATGCCATGCGTGGACTTGGCTTACGGTAGTTGTCTGGGTCGGACTTAAGCTGTGGGCAGACATAAATCTTATCAACTCTCCCCTTCTGACTCTCTATCTCTTTTAGCATATAAGCGTGCGCCTCAGCGACGTCGTGCATGGTCATGAGACCCTTCCCTACGCCTTGTTGGTTTGTCACGATGATGATTCTTCCGAACTTCTCGGCAAAGATCTTGAATGCCTCCAGCACGCCTGGCAGAAACTCAAACTCTTCGACTTTCTTGACATAGTCGTCGATGAGGCGCACGTTGATCACGCCGTCTCTGTCGAGAAACAATGTCCAAGATTTGTCGATTTTGCCTCTCCAGTCCATGATTATCTAGGAAACATTGTAGCTTCGATGATTTCGCAGATTATATGGCCAATCATGATATGGGCCTCCTGGATGCGCGGTGTACAACTGCTTGGCACATTTATTAATATGTCGCAGCAGTCGGCCATCTTTCCACCCTTCTCCCCTGTCATACCTATGGTCTTCACGCCCATCTTCTTTGCCTCTTCGATGGCATTCAATATGTTAGCCGAGTTTCCCGAGGTGCTGATTCCGACAAGGACGTCGCCTTTTTTGGCTGATGCCTGGATCATACGGGCATAAATCATGTCGTAGGAATAGTCGTTGGCGACAGCCGTGAGATAGCTTGTGTTAACGTGCAAAGCCTCTGCATTGAGTGGTAGACGATCGTAGTAGAAACGTCCGCTGAGTTCGGCAGCCAAATGTTGTGCATCGGCAGCACTGCCTCCATTTCCGCAGAAATGAACCTTACCGCCTTTTTTCAGCGATTTGACACACATTTTAGCGGCATCGTTAATGCGTTTTACGAGCTCTTTATCGTTGAGAATCAATTTCTTGACATCAATTGACTCCTGGATGATTTTCTTTATCGAAATCATAATTTCTAATTTTCTGCAAAGATAATAAAAAAATCAATTAGAATGCATTTTTTACGCCATTCTCGAAATACTCACAGTACCCTGTGGTAGGTTGTGTTTTTTTTTGTATTTTTGCGGCAAATTTTTTAAAAATGAGAGGCGTTTACACAGTATTGCTTTTGATTGTTTCGAACATCTTCATGACGTTCGCATGGTACGGTAACCTGAAGTTGTCGGATATGGGTGTTCTTAAGGATTGGCCGTTGATTCTCATCATCTTAGCCAGCTGGGGCGTGGCTTTGTTGGAATATTCCGCCATGGTTCCTGCAAACAGAATCGGCTCGGCAGTCCACGGAGGCCCTTTCAGTCTGGTCGAACTCAAGGTTATTCAGGAGGTCGTCAGCCTCATCGTTTTCATGATTATCAGCATTAAAGTCTTCAAAATGGGCGAATTCCACTGGAATCATCTGTTGGGCTTCGGATTCTTGGTTTTGGCCGTATATTTTATTTTCAAAAAATAAAGAAAAAAATTACATTTTAAAATAATTTGTTGTATTTTTGTAATTCAAAATTTTATTTGATATGAAATTTTACGACGTAGATTCTATTTTCACTTTTGGAAAATATGAGGGACAGACTCTGGCTGAAGTCTTTGAGAAAGACCCGAAGTACATCAAATATTGTGAGGAAAACATTGACGATTTCTATATTGCCCCTGATGTTTTGAAAGAGTTGAGGGCATCGTCACGCGACAATAAGTTATTGAATGCCAATCTCGATGAGATGAGTGACGAAGAGCTTCGCGACTTCATGAACGAGATGAACGACATCGATGAGTTTGACGAGAGCAAGCTTGAGGAAGACTTCGACTGGGAAGAGGGCGAAAACATGTTTGCCGAGGATGAAGAAGACATCTTCGGTGAGGATGAGGATGAATATTTCGATGAAGAAGGCTTTGACGAGCCTTACGACGACCCTTATGACAGATATTAGATAAAAGATAATAGTTAAAAGAGATCTTTTAACTTTACTCTTTTAACTTTTAACCATCAAATCCGTTCGGAAATACCGTAAACTTTTGATTTTGACGATGTTGATTGCACGAGTTCGGCTAAGAATCCCGTGAGGAAGAGTTGTGTACCGACCACCATGCAGAGCAATGCCAGATAGAACAGCGGACGGCGTGTCATGCCATAAGCGTGGAAGGCGTATTTCTTAACCACAAGGATAACGCTCATGATGAAACCGGCGAGGAACGTCAGGCTGCCGAGGCCTCCGAAGAGGTGCATAGGGCGTTTGCCGAACTTCGAGATGAACGTGATGGTGAGCAGATCGAGGTAACCTCTTAAGAAACGGCTCATTCCGAACTTTGAAGTGCCGAATTTACGTTTCTGATGATGGACCACCTTCTCCCCTATGTGCGTGAAGCCTGCAGCCTTAGCGATGACCGGGATGTAACGGTGCATCTCGCCGTATATCTCTATGCTTTTAACCACTTCGTTGCGGTAAGCCTTGAGTCCGCAGTTGAAGTCATGCAGCTTGATACCCGTCATGCGGCGTGTCGACCAGTTGTAGAACTTAGAAGGAATGTTTTTCGACACTGTGGAGTCGTAACGTTTTTTCTTCCAGCCGCTTACGAGGTCGTAGCCGTCTTTTTCAATCATGTTATAAAGCTCCGGGATCTCATCTGGGCTGTCTTGAAGGTCGGCATCCATGGTGATGACCACGTCGCCTTGCACGACTTTGAATCCTTCGTTGAGTGCCGCTGACTTGCCATAGTTTCTTCTGAAACGTATGCCTTTGACGTTAGGGTTCTCTGCCTTGAGCTGCTGGATGCAGTGCCATGATCCGTCGGTGCTGCCGTCGTCGACAAACACGATCTCGTATGAATAGTTGTTTTCATTCATGACGCGGCGAATCCATGCCTCGAGTTCGGGCAACGATTCTTCCTCATTCAGCAAAGGTATAACGACAGAGATATCCATTTTAATTCTTTTTACGTGCAAAGATAGCAATTATCAATGAATAAAACAGCGACAATATCACATTTATTATCAACATCGAAACGGCTGTTGCCAGAGGCGAGAACAGCTGACGCATCACACGACCGTTTTCGTAAAGCCCCATCCTACTGCCAATTTCAAGATAGTCGAAAAGCAAAAATATCACGATGCTGAAAATTATGGAGCCAATTATTCCGCTGAGGAAACTCATCTGGAATGCTTTGCCATACGAGAATTCGCTCCACACATATTTATTCTTGAAGAACGCCAGAGTGATGCTGAGCCAAACGAAAGGGATGAGATATATTATCGAGAAAAGGTACGATGATGTGACATACAGATGCTTGTAAAACACGATATAAGCTATTGACAATAAGACACTTAACAACAATCCGGAAATGACTGTTGTGAGCCAATACTGCTTGCCTGTGTATGTCGGGTTTATTATCATCTCAGAGACAAAAAAGGGTAAGCTACTTATATCGCACCGCTCAACCATCTACCCTTGCTGCCTTCCGACCCTGGGGGAGTTTGACAGGAGCTGGTCGTATAAGACTTACCCGCTGCAAAAATACGAAAATTTTTGATAATACAATGATTTTGGTGAAAATTTTTGTTTTTAACAAAATATTCCCGACAGAATCGCTTCCATCGGGAATATTATACAAACAATTACTCTTTAAAAACCTAATATTTAAATTTTTAAATCTTAAATCTTTAAATTATAATTATTTTTCCACTTCTTTCTTCAGTCTCTCTGTCAACATCGGGACGATCTTGTGGAGGTCACCGACGATGCCGAGGTCAGCGGCTGAGAAGATAGGTGCGTATTTGTCCTTGTTGATGGCGATGATGAAGTCTGACTCTTCCATACCTGCGAGGTGCTGGATAGCGCCTGAGATACCGCATGCCATGTAAAGGGCCGGACGCACCGTCTTACCTGTCTGACCGACCTGGAAGCAGTGATCCATGATACCTGCGTCGACCATGGCACGTGATGATGACACCATGCCGCCGAGGACGTCAGCCAAAGCCTGAAGTTTGTTGAATCCTTCCTTGTCATGAACGCCACGGCCACCTGACACCAAAATCTTGGCATCGGCGATGTCGTCAGCGCACTTGCAATTCATCTTGGTCTCGATGACTTTGACTTTGAACTTACTTGTGTCGAATTTAGGGGCAAACATTGTGATGGTGCCTTTTCTGCCAGCCTCGCGGACGCGTTTCTGCATCACACCAGGACGCACTGTCGACATCTGAGGACGTGTGTTAGGGCAAAGGATGGTAGCCATCAGGTTGCCGCCGAAAGCAGGACGTGTCGAGCGGAACTGCTTCTCGCCTGTCTCCTCGACGATACCGATTTCAAGCTTGGTGCAGTCTGCTGTCAGACCGGTCTTGAGTCTTGAAGCGATACGTGGTGCGAGGTCACGGCCGATGGTGGTAGCGCCGTAAAGCACGATGCTTGGGCAGCCAGCTGTAATCATCTGATATACAACCTGTGAGTACTGCTCTGTCAAGTAATCCTTGAGCTCTGGGCAGTCGGCGACGAGTACTTCGTCAGCACCCATCTCGATGAGGCTCTGAGCCTGATCTTTGATATTATGACCGAGTAACATTGCCACGACTTTCTCGCCGAGAGCGTCAGCGAGGTCGCGAGCCTTACCTAAAAGTTCGTAAGCTACGGATTGAATCGTACCTCCGCGCTGTTCTGCGAACACATAAACGTTTTTGTAATCTTTAATATCCATGGCTTTACTTTTAGATTAAATGTTTTTCTTTGAGTTTCTTAACGATGATTTCCACAGCTTCTTCTTCGCTGACTTCGAACACTTCGCCCGGAGCCTTAAGCTGTTTCGGGAATGACTGCCACACCTTTGTCGGTGAGCCTTTCAGACCGAGTTTGTTCTCGTCGACATCGAGTTTGTCGGCGCCCCAAACTTCAACTTCCTTGTCGTAAGCGTCGACGATGCCGGCGACTGTCATGTAACGTGCCTCGAATGCCGATGCGAGGACTGTGAGGACGCATTTTCCTTCGACTTCGAGAGTCTGGACGCTGTCTTCGTTCTCTTTCTTCACGATGAAGTTGCCGTTCTTTTCGCGTTCAGCGTCGATGACGTATGAAACCTGTGGTAATCCGAGGTGTTCAGCCATCTCAGGACCGACCTGTGCTGTGTCACCATCGATAGCCTGACGGCCAGCGATGATCACGTCATAGTCCAAAGTCTTGATGGCGCCTGCCAATGCGTATGATGTTGCCAAGGTATCTGCGCCAGCGAACTTTCTGTCGCTCAACAAGATAGCTCTGTCAACGCCCATAGCGAAAGCTTCTCTCAAGATGAGGTCAGCTTGCGGAGGTCCCATTGTGATAACTGTGACGTTAGCGCCGTATTTGTCTTTCATACGGAGAGCGAGTTCGAGACCGCCCTTGTCGTCCGGGTTCATGATGCTCGGAACGCCTTCACGGATAAGGGTGTTCTTTACCGGATCGATTTTGATTTCGGTTGTATCAGGTACTTGCTTAATACAAACTATAATATTCATAATCCTTCCCTCCTATTTAAATAAATGACCAGCGATAACCATTCTCTGAACCTCTGATGTACCTTCGTAGATCTCGGTAATCTTGGCGTCGCGCATCATGCGTTCGACCGGATATTCACGTGTGTAGCCGTAGCCGCCGTGGAACTGGACTGCTTTTGTAGTCACTTCCATTGCTGTCTCGGCTGCGAAGAGTTTCGCCATTGCTGCGTCGGCTGAATATGGAAGACCTTTGTCTTTCTTCCATGCAGCGCTTCTGACGAGCAGACGGGCTGCCTCGACCTTTGTCTTGAGGTCGGCCATCTGGAACTGTGTGTTCTGGAACTGTGCGATAGACTTTCCGAACTGCTTACGTTCTTTGGTGTATTTCACCGTCTCATCCATTGCACCTTGAGCGATGCCGAGAGCCTGTGAAGCGATACCGATACGACCGCCGTCGAGGGTCTTCATAGCGATAGTGAAGCCCTTGCCGAGCTGACCGAGGAGGTTCTCCTTCGGCACTTCGCAGTTTTCGAAGATAAGCTCGCATGTCGCTGAGCCACGGATACCCATCTTCAACTCTTTCTTGCCGATGCTGAAGCCCTTGAAGCCTTTCTCGACGATGAATGCCGAGATGCCCTTGGTGCCTTTGCTCTTGTCGGTCATTGCCATGACGATGAACACGTCGGCGTATGCTGCGTTGGTGATGAAAATCTTCGAACCGTTGAGGATGTATTTGTCGCCTGCGTCAACAGCCATTGTCTGCTGCATGGCGGCGTCGGTGCCGGCGTTAGGCTCGGTGAGACCGAAAGCGCCAATCCATTCGCCTGATGCGAGCTTCGGCAAATATTTCATCTTCTGTTCTTCTGTTCCGTTCTCGAGGATAGGTGCCATGCACAATGATGTGTGAGCTGAGAGGATGACGCCTGTGGTGGCGCACACTCTTGAGAGCTCCTCAACAGCCATGATGTACATCTGCACTGTTCCACCGGCGCCGCCATACTGGCGTGGTACCGGGATACCCATCAAACCTAATTTCGCCATCTTCTTGACGGTCTCCATAGGGAAACGTTCCTGTTCGTCAACTTCGGCTGCCAAAGGCTTGACCTCGTTCTCTGCGAATGATCTTATCATCTGCAGGAACAATTCTTCTGTCTTTGAATAGCTAAAATCCATTATGTTTTCAATTAATATTTATAAAATCCTTCACCAGTCTTACGTCCGAGCAAACCAGCGCGCACCATCTTTCTCAAAAGTGGATGTGGGCGGTATTTCGGATCGCCGAATTCGTTGTAAAGCACCTCCATGATGGCGAGATTGACATCGTTTCCGATGAGGTCTGCCAATGCGAGAGGTCCCATTGGATGGTTGGCGCCAAGCATCATGCACTTGTCGATGTCCTCTGCTGATGCGATACCGTCGGCCAAGATACCGACTGCCTCGTTGATCATAGGGATGAGGATGCGGTTAACGACGAAACCTGGGGCTTCTTTCACCTCGACAGGCTGCTTGCCGATTGATGTGGCAAGGTCAACGATGGTCTTTGTCACCTCGTCGCTTGTGAGCTGTCCCTTGATGACTTCCACCAATGCCATTCTGTCGGCCGGGTTGAAGAAGTGCATGCCGATGAACTGTGCTGGACGTGTTGTGCAGGCAGCGATTTCAGTGATTGACAATGATGATGAGTTGGTTGCGAAGATAGCTTCTGGCTTGCAGATCTTGTCGAGCTCCATGAAGACTTCTTTCTTCAGCTGCATCTCTTCGACAGCGGCCTCGATGACGAGGTCAGCGTCTTTGAATGATGCGTAATCGGTGGTGGTGGTGATGTTCTTCAACAGAGCATCAACGGCTTCTTGGGTCATCTTGCCTTTTTCGACGAGTTTTGCATAACCTTTTGCGATTGAGCCCATTGCCTTGTCGATGCTGGCCTGGGTTCTGCTCTTCATGACGACGGGCATCTTGGCTGCGAAAGCCTTCACGATGCCTTTTGCCATGGTACCTGTTCCAATAACGTATACTTTCATGTTATCTAAATTTTAATTGTTAATTATTTTCCTTTAAAAGTTGCCTCGCGTTTCTCCAAGAATGCTTTCATGCCTTCTTTCTGGTCTTCTGTGGCGAAGCATTTGCCGAATGCGACGTTCTCAAGCTCGATGGCGTCGTCAGCGCAGAGGTCGTAGCTCTCGTTGATGCAACGTTTTGCATGAGCGATGGCGATAGGTGCATTTTTGAGCATCTTCTGTGCCATCTCCATAGCCTTGTCCATCAACTCGGCTGGCTCATATACTGCGTTCACCAATCCGATGCGCAATGCCTCGTCAGCGCGGATGGCCTTGCCCGTGTAAATCATCTCCTTGGCATAGCCTTGTCCGATGAGTTTCGCCAGACGGTATGTGCCGCTGAAACCAGGTGTGATGCCCAGTCCCACCTCAGGCTGACCGAAACGTGCGTTGTTCGAGCAGATGCGGATGTCGCATGCCATCGCCAGCTCGCAGCCTCCGCCAAGGCAGAAACCGTTGACGGCAGCGATGACCGGGATTGGCAGCGTCTCCAGCTTACGGAACGCGATAGCACCTATCTTGCTGAACTCGTAGCCTTCTTTTTCGTAAAGGTTGACCATCTCAGAGATGTCAGCGCCAGCCACGAACGACTTCTCGCCGTCGCCAGTGACGATGAGGACACGTGTCTTCTTGGTGTCAAGGTTGCTGACGAAATGGTCGATCTCCTTGAGGACTGTCGAGTTCAAGGCGTTCAACGACTTCGGTGCCGACACCGTCATGATGCCGATACCGTTGTCCTGCAATTCTATTTTTAAGAATTGATATTCCATGATTAGTCAAGCATCGATTTGAGGTTCGGGCTGATGATGAGTTTAGCCTCTGTAGCGGCCTGCACCTGCTCCACTGTGAATTCAGGATGAATTTCGGTGAGGACGATACCTTCTTTTGTGATTTCCATCACACCCATCTCAGTGATGATCATGTTGACCTGACCTGCTGCTGTGAGAGGCAGTGTGCATTCCTTCAAGATCTTAGGAGCGCCCTTCTGTGTGTGTTCCATGGTGAGGATCACGCGTTTTGCACCGACTACGAGGTCCATTGCGCCGCCCATGCCAGGAGCCATCTTGCCAGGGATGATCCAGTTGGCGAGGTTGCCCTTCTCATCGACCTGCAATGCACCGAGGAACGACACGTTGACGTGGCCGCCACGGATGATTGCGAATGATGTTGCTGAGTCGAATGTGCAAGCGCCTGGTGTCAATGTGATGTAGCCACCGCCAGCGTTGATGAGGTTCTTGTCTTCCTTGCCTTCCTCTGGTGTTGGGCCCATACCCATAGCGCCGTTCTCTGTCTGCAGTGTCACTGACACGCCTTCTGGAAGATAGTTAGGAATCATTGTCGGCAGACCGATACCCAAATTCACAACATCGCCGTCATGCAGCTCTTTTGCAGCACGTCTTGCGATAACTTCTCTAATTTCGTTTTTTTCCATATTGCAATATTTTAATTGTTAATTTTGAATTATTCTTTTTATTTCACTCCACGTTTTACCATCTCTTGGACGATGAATGATGCCACGTCATCGGCGTAGGTGTTCATTCCGAAACCGGCGTCGAAGCCGAGCTCTTTGGCGAGTTCGTGAGTGATACGAGCGCCACCGCAGCAGCATATCATCTTATCACGCAAGCCCTCTGCCTCCATCAGCTCGATGAATTCGGTCATATTCTTGATGTGGACGTCTTTCTGTGTAACTGTCTGCGAGACCAGCAACGCGTCGGCATGAAGCTCAACGCCTTTTGCTATAAACTCCTCATTCGGCACCTGTGAACCGAGGTTGTATGCCTCGATCATCTCGTAACGCTCAAGTCCGTAATGACCGGCGTAGCCCTTCATGTTCATGATGGCGTCGATACCCACGGTGTGAGCGTCAGTGCCTGTTGAAGCGCCGACAACCACAATCTTACGGCCGATGTTTTCTTTGATATATTGGTCGGTCTCGTACATGTCCATGGTGTTCGACTCGACTTTCGGCACGTATATAGTGCTGTAGTTCACGGTGTGAGTGCAGCTTCCGTAGCAGTTGAAGAAAGTAAATCCAGGGGTTAACTCTTTGTAATACACCACGATAGGGTTCTCGAATCCCATAGTCTTGAGGAGTTGTTTCGCTGCCTCGACAGCTTCAGCACCACATGGCACCGGCAAGGTGAAACTCAGCTGAGTCTTGCCGTCATTCATGGTATCGCCATACGGTTTGATTTTAGTAAGATCCAAGGTTTTGTCGAAATCCTTGACTTCCATCGAATATAATCCTTCGCTCATATATAATATAAATTGCTCTTTATCAATTAGTTACAATACAAGATATGATAAAAGCCGTTACACCTTTATCATGTTTGCAAATATAATATATTTTTTAAAATAAAAAACAAAAATTTCATTGAATTTTTTACAAATTATTAGTGCCATTTTCGAAATACTCTCAGTACCCTGTGGTAAGTCGTATTTCTGCAAATGGCACCAATAATCGTTAAATGATAGTCATTATTTCGCTAATGTCCCTTTCTAAAGATTTTCTTCCTGAACATGAAGAGGTTGAAAATGATGAAGACGACAATCAAAATGCCCAAAGTGATTAGCGCTTGCGTGAATCCTTGAGGTGCATAACTTACAAGAAGCAGCACTGGGAATCCCAATGCCACTGCAGGTAGTGACTGTAAAACAAGGTTATTCGCGGCTGGTGTCTCGAATTTTGGGTCGATCTCACGAAGCAGAATCATACCGTTAGAAGCGGTGCCTGTTAACATGCCGAACATGCTGAAGAATCCTTCGTATGTATAGTTCGGATAGAGATGTTTGCAGACCTTGAGCACAAACCAGAATGTGGCAATGGCTCCGAGGGTGCAAACGAGGATGTAAGGCAACGCGAAACCCTTGAATTCACTGAAGTTGATGGCGGCAGTACCTGCAACAATCATGATGTCGAAGAAGAAGCCGCTGATACGGTTCAAGAGGTAGTTATTGATATATTCCCTTTTCATGATTTTGGCTCTTTGCAGACTCTTGATGATGCCTTTGATCATGATGCCGAACAAGGTGCCAAGCAGGAAGTTGAATCCCCACATCAACGGCATGAGTGTCTTCTCACCGAAGTTGCCGAGGTCGAGAGTTTGCAGGAAATGGTTGAAGAGATAAACCAGCAGATATGTAAACAGCACCAGGCAAATCTGGATAGACAGCTTGTCAACCGATTCAGTATCAGGTATTTCGTTCTCACCCTCATAGTCGCTGAGTTTGTTTCTCTGTTTTTCCTGAATCTCCGAAATCTTGATTTTGCCTTTCTTTTTCAAAATATTGAGATAGACGACTCCGACCACACAACCGATGATGAAACCCATAGCAGCTATTGACAATCCGAAGTCTTTGCCTGGAAATAAAATGCCTTGGTCGAAGGCTCTGTCCATGTATATTGTACCGAAGTTAAGAGCCTGTCCTGGACCCTGTCCGTAGCCCATTGGAAGAAGCAAGCCTGCGGCGTAAAATATCTTCTTTCCAAAGTAGAACATCGGGATTGTAACTAACAGACCCACAATGCCTTGGATGATATATGTGCTGGCCGTCAGGGTGCCTGTTTCAATGACTTTCATGGTACTTGATTTCGACTCCACTTTATTGTTTTTCAATGCCAGAGCCACAAATCCCAGACCTAAAGCATGGTATGTAATGACTTCCATGGTGCTCTTGTCAATGAGGTCTTCCCATCCTATCAAATCGGTGTATATTGCCTTGAAAATCAGCAACAGGGCACCGCCTATCAATGCTGACGGGATAAGACTCTTCTGCATGAATGGCACTTTGGTTCGCACGATATTACCTGCCAAAAGTCCGACGGCGATGATACAGAACTGCAACATGACGTTCCATACTGTGTCGGTGGCGAAAAATGGTACTGCTAATGTATTCATATTCAATTGATTTTGTTTAGTTTCTCTTCCAAGGCGACTATTATGTCACGATATTTAGCAGCGTTCATGAAGTCGAGTTCCTTGACAGATTTCTCCATCTCTTTCTTGGCTTCTTGAATTGCTTTTTTGATGTCCTTTGCTGAGCGATATACCGCTGTTTTCTCTTCTGCCACTGCCTTCACACGCTCTTCTGTCGTCTCGTATTCCACGAGTTTATGACTGCTGATGGTGTCGCTCCAAGCGGTGTCAAGCGGTTTTATGATAGTCTTCGGCACTATGTCGTGCTCGAGGTTATATGCCATCTGTTTTTCGCGCCGCCTCTGCGTCTCGTCGATGGTTTTACGCATTGAATCGGTAATCTTATCCGCATACATTATGACTTTGCTATTTGCATTACGGGCGGCGCGTCCTGCAGTCTGCGTCAGGGCACGTTCCGAGCGCAGGAATCCTTCCTTGTCGGCATCGAGGATGCCGACAAGCTGGACCTCAGGTAGATCTAGTCCTTCACGAAGCAGGTTGACGCCTACCAGTACGTCGAAGTCGCCTCGTCTCAAGCCCATCATGATTTCCACACGGTCGAGGGTGTCGACATCGGAATGTATGTATCGCGACTTGATATTCAGGTTGTTAAGGTAATTCGTCAGCTCTTCTGCCATACGTTTTGTCAAGGTGGTAACCAGTACACGTTGTTTGCGTGCTATCACCATGACGATCTCGTTCACGAGGTCATCGACCTGGTTGGTACACGGCCTCACTTCGATTATCGGGTCTAACAGGCCCGTCGGGCGGATAATCTGCTCCACATAGACGCCTTGTGTCTGCTGCATCTCGTAGTCGCCTGGCGTGGCGCTGACATATATCGTTTGGCCTGTGAGAGCCTCGAACTCATCGAATTTCAGCGGGCGGTTGTCGAGCGCCGACGGCAGTCGGAAGCCGTACTCCACTAGTGTCTGCTTGCGGGAACGGTCGCCCCCATACATGCCACGTATCTGCGACACGGTGACATGGCTCTCGTCGATGATGGTGATAAAGTCATCGGGGAAGAAATCGAGCAGACAGAACGGACGCGTGCCGGCGGCGCGACCGTCGAAGTATCGTGAATAGTTCTCGATACCTGAACAGTATCCCAGCTCGCGTATCATCTCGACATCATGATTTACGCGGTCTTCCAAGCGTTTCGCATCTTCGTATTTGCCAATCTCACGGAAATACTCGGCCTGCTTGAACATGTCAAGAAGGATCTCCTCAGTGGCCTGTTTTATCTTCTCTTTCGATGTGACGAAGATATTTGCCGGAAACAGCGTAATATTCTGCAGGCTCTCCAGTCTCGTGCCGTTGATATAATCGAACGACTCCAGTTCTTCTATCTCGTCATCCCAGAAGATAATCCTGAAAGGGATGTCTGAATAAGCCGGAAACACATCGACCGTGTCGCCTTTCACACGGAAACGGCCTCGTGTAAACTCAATGTCGTTGCGGTTATACAGAGAGTTGGTAAGCCGGAAAAGTAGGTCGTCGCGACGTATCTTTTGCCCCACTTCTATGTTTATCACGTTTTTAGTGAAATCTTCAGGGTTTCCTATACCGTAAATACATGATACTGATGACACTATGATGACATCACGGCGTCCCGACATCAGTGCCGACGTAGCACTCAGACGCAGTCTGTCTATCTCGTCGTTGATCGACAAATCCTTCTCGATATATGTGTTTGTCTGCGGTATAAACGCTTCGGGCTGGTAATAATCGTAATACGAAACGAAATATTCTACCTTATTCTCGGGAAAAAACTGTTTGAATTCACTATAAAGCTGTGCCGCGAGAGTCTTGTTATGACTCAAAATCAACGCCGGACGGTTGAGTTCCGCCAGCATGTTGGCGATTGTAAAGGTCTTGCCGGAACCTGTAACACCCATCAAAGTCTGGTATCTCTCCCCTGCCAGAATGCCGTTTTTCAGCTGCTCTATGGCTTGTGGCTGGTCGCCTGTAGGCGCATAGTCCGATACCAGTTTAAAGTTCATAATCAATGAGATACGTTAAATGTCATGATGATCGGATAATGGTCGGAGATTTTTCTCTTCAACCTCGTAAACGTCATCGGGACGATATTTTCGCTATACCAAAAATAGTCGATTCTCAGCAGCGGGAGCTTGCCACAATAAGTCTTACCTATGCCGTTTCCAACTTGCAGGAACGCGTCTTTCATGCCGACATTCCGCATCTGATGATAGGTGTAAGACATCGGGGTATCGTTGAAGTCGCCGCAGATTATAATGGGAATGCCATTTTTAGGCATATTTCCGACTATAAGTTTTGTATCTTTAGTTCGTTTTTGGAAACCATATTTCAGTTTGGAAATCAACGACTTACCCATCGTTTCAGAATTCTCTACATAATGTTTCGCGTCGCGCAGATATTCTATCTCTTCTTTTGATATACTAAATGACTGAAGATGAACACATTCCACGTAAAATTTGCCAAATCCGCCAGCATCTATAAGCTTTGCAAATCCTAATTCGGCAATCTCATTAAACTGTTCAGTAAACTCATCATCTTCAATGGGATACCTTGAAAACAGTATGTTTCCATCATTGTTTATATGATAATAATTGAGATTTATTTTTTCAACAAAACCATTCAATTCCTTTTCCCTCAGATTAATCTCTTGAAAACATATCACATCGGGATTTTGTTCATTGATAATCTCTATCAACTCTTCTTTAACACTAGCCCTTTTTCTTTGATTATCAGTAATATCTCTAAAATATGCCACATTATAGGACATGATCTTAATATTGCCTTCATCTATCATAGCCTTTTTCACCGAGCATGACTTCAAAAAGCCAGGAATGGCAAGGATTAGGGCCAACAACGGATACAATATCGCTTTTCTAGCTTTTAATAGGATTAAAATCAGCAGTATCAATAAGTTAAAGAAGAATATGGGCCAAAAAGCGACTCCAAAATATGATGTCAGCACGAAATAATTCGGCGAGAGTATTGGGTTTATGGCACAGAGAAACATACTCAGCAGTCCGACAACTGCGAAAATACCGACCAAAAAAATCAGCACACGTCGGCCAAACGAATGTCTCTTTTCTTTCTTTTTCTCTTTCTCTGCCATCAACCCTTCTTGCTTTGCTTAAATAAAAACTCTTTTTCCTCTTTTGTGAGGCTGTCGTAACCGCCTTTGCTAATCTTTTCAAGGATTTCGTCGGTCCGTTTCTGTTCGTCGTAACGTTCTTTGTTATAATCCCAGTCAGACTGCGGGCGACCGTAATCCTGCTGTTTTTTCTTGAATTTCGTAAAGAATTTTGGTTGCCATATACCCTCTTTATATCGCCAATAAAGTATGAGAATCAGGCCGAACAGCATGCCGCCCACATGAGCGAAATGTGCCACGTTGTCCACCGACGAGAAACCCGAGAAAAGCTCGATGATACCGTATAATAACACGAACCATTTTGCCTTGATAGGAATGGCGAAATAGATGTAAATCCTGGAGTTTGGCCACATCATGCCGAATGCAAGAAGTATGCCGTAGACAGCTCCTGAGGCGCCCACAGTAGTGAGCATGTTGAGGTATTGGTCAACGGGTATGATTTGACCGCTGAGCTTCACGTTTTGATAATTCGCGATGTCGGAGAGTTGTATGTATTGCACCAGTTCCTGTGTCAGACCGGCGCCGATGCCGCATACGAAGTAAAATATAAGGAATCGCTTGGGACCCCAGGCGTTTTCGATGCTGTTGCCGAACATCCAGAGGGCGAACATATTGAAGAACAGATGCGCGAAGTTGCCGTGCATGAACATGTATGTCACGAACTGGTATGGGCGGAAATCCGATGCTCCAATGTAATGCAATCCGAGATATTGAGCCAGATCAATATGCCATGCCGCCTCCATCGCCCATGTAGCCAGGAAGAATATCACATTGATAATCAAGAGGTTCTTGACTACCAGGGGTAATATCGAAAATCCTTGTGGTCTAAATTGGTTATCCATTAGCTTAAACGTGTTTTTATGTCGCCAGCATTGATGATTGTGAAGATTTTCTTGCCATCCGGGGCCACCTCGGCCACAGCGCAGCCGAAGAGTCTGTCGACTATATCCTGCATCTCCAAAGCAGTCAACGTCTGGCCTGCCTTCACTGCCATCTGCGATGCCAGTGAACGTGCTAAATTCAATTTCTTATCTGATTGATTACCAGACATATTCGTCTTGTAATCCTCTAAAATCTTCTCTATCAGCGAGACGGCGTCGCTGCCTTTACAATCGACAGGGGTGCCGTTGATGACGAAGGTGGTGTTGTTCATCGTCTCGATGCGGAAACCTATCTTCTCGAGCTCAGGTTTCAACTCTTTCAGAAGCGATGCATCGTTGATATTCAATGAGATATGTTGTGGGAACAGCTCCTGCTGTGAGGCATTGACGTCGGTCTGCATCTCCTTGAGATATTTCTCGTAGAGTATCCTCTCATGTGCCAGATGCTGGTCTACGACGAGGATTCCCGACTTCACCGTGGTCACGATATATGCCTGCTGCAGCTGGATAAAGAGGCTCTTCTGCTCATCATCTTCATGAACGACAGGCTCATTGTCCGTAAACTTGCTGTTCGCCACTGTGTCACCACTGTCATCGTAGGCTATCCGCCAGTTCTGCTGCTGATGACGTATCGGCGTGATTTTGAATGGATTAAACGACGGATCGTAATCCACCTGCGGGGTGATGACCGGCCTGTCCATACGACTCGCCTCACCGAAATCGATGCCCATATTAGGGTTGATGTCGAAGTCCAGTGTCGGCGCTAAGTTATTCTGTCCTATGGCTTTACGCACGGCAGAATGCATGATGGCATATATCAGCTTCACGTCGATGAAGTTGACTTCTGTCTTCGTTGGGTGGATATTGATATCAATCTCTTTCGGATCTATCTGAATATCAAGGAAATAGCCAGGGAAGCAGTCCTGTGGGATGAGTTCCTTATAGGCATTCTCCACCGCATGATGCAGGTAGGCGTGCTTGATGTAACGGCGGTTCACGAAGAAATACTGTTCGCCGCGGGTCTTCTTTGAGAACTCTGGCTTCACGATGAATCCGTCGATGGTCACCGACTCAGTTATCTGGTTGACCGGCAACAGTTTACCGTCGTAATCCTTTCCAAAAAGTCCGACGATACGTTGTTTCAGAGTGCCCGGATAGAGATGGAACAACTCCTTGTCGTTGCTCACGAAGGTGAATCCTATCTCCGGGTTCATGATGGTGATACGGAAAAACTCCTCGTTGATATGACGGAGCTCTGCCTCATTGGATTTCAAGAAATTACGTCGTGCCGGCACGTTGAAAAACAGGTTTTTTACTGTTATGTTGGTGCCCACTGACGCTGGCTTCGGCATCTGTTCTATGACTTTAGAGCCTTCGATACGTATCTTGGTTCCCACCTCGTCTTCCTTGCGTCTTGTCGTAAGTTCCACTTGTGCCACAGCTGCTATCGAAGCCAATGCCTCTCCGCGGAAACCCATGGTTTTTATGGCGAAAAGGTCGTCGGCGCATTTGATTTTTGATGTCGCATGTCGCTCAAAACACAGCCGAGCATCAGTCTCTGACATGCCGCAGCCGTTGTCGATGACAGTGATAAATGTGCGGCCGGCGTCCTTCACAACGAGGTCGACCTGTGTGGCACCGGCATCTATCGCGTTCTCTACGAGCTCTTTCACAACCGACGCCGGCCGCTGGATGACCTCTCCGGCGGCTATCTGATTCGCAACGGAATCGGGCAGTAACTTAATGATATCCAACGACATATCTACTTACCTCCCAGCTTCAAAAACATAGTGATGAAATTCTCCACAAGAGGTGTGAAGAATATGAAATATATCGCCAATGCGGCAAATCCAAAGATTATGATATAACGCAACTTGCCTGTCGATGATCTCGGCTTTTCGCGACCGTCGTCACCGACTCTCCCCCATTTCTGCCTCATTTTCACTCTAAGTTTCTCACTATCAGAGAGATTGGAGTCCAAACCCATAGCTGCTTTACGCTTCTCCATCTCCTCTTTTTCCGGGTTGTAATATCTCGGAACGTAATTAAACTTAGGCATTTCCGGCCTGTGAAACATGAAAATTCCCATAATTCGATATTTTAATCTGCAAAGATAAACATTTTTTTTATTATTTTTGCAAAATCAGAGTTTAAATTTTAAGACGAGATGAGAAATTGGCTATTTGTTTGTTTTTCAATGCTTTGCATACTTGTTTCGTGTGGCAACAGTCAGAATAATGTCAAAAATGATTCGGTGTCTGAAAATGACAATCTAATGAAATACACGAGTTATATAGATGTAAATCATTATAAATCAGGGTATTACGTCAATGTTTCTTGTCCATGGAATGATAAGTCGCTCGGTGAGTTTTATATATATCCAGATTCCTTAAATGTTCCTGAAGAACTTGCAGACAAGGCTGTCATACGCACCCCTGTAAAGAATGTAATAGCATATTCATCGACGCAATGGTCAGTGTTTCTTGAGCTTGGCGAGATTTCAAGAGTGAAGGGCATATTGGAAAGCAATTATACCGACAATGTGGAGATAAAGCGACTGTTGGAGGAGAAAAAGATTGAAGATGTGGGCATTGAGACGAGTCTGAAGACCGAGGTTGCCATTAACCTCCACCCTGACGTGATACTCTATACGCCATATTCCACGGTGCCTAAGACAGAAATCGGCGATTTGACGGGTGCTGTTATGTTCCCGTTTGCCGATTACCTTGAAAATCATCCGCTTGGACGTGCAGAATGGCTTAAGCTGATAGGTTATCTCACCTGCCGTGAAGAAGATACTGACCAATGGTTCAACGATATCGTAAGTCGTTATGACACATTGAAATACGTATGTCAGAATGTAGAAAACCGCCCTACTGTGTTTTCCGATTTGCCGTTTGAGGGACAGTGGTATCTGCCGGGTGGTGCGAGCTATATAGCGCAGATTTTTCATGATGCAGGCGCTGATTATATATGGAATGACAACAACTCCACTGCCAGTCTGCCTGTCGATGCAGAGACGGTGCTCTCCAAGGCCCGTGACGCTGATTTCTGGCGCATTATGAATTCGACCAACACCAAGTACTCCTACGAGCGTTTAGCCGTTGAAAATGAATTATATACCTATTTTAAGGCATATCAGAACCGCAATGTTTTAGTTTGCGACATCCGTGCTAGCGGTTATTTCGAGAAGTCGGAATATGAGCCGGATTTGTTATTAAAGGACTTTGTGTTTGCCTTCCATCCTGAGCTTGTTGAAGGTGATTATCAACCACATTATTTTTACAGACTGACAGATGAAAAATAGCAGGATAACACTCGGAATTATTGGCATCATTGTCTTCGGGATAATACTTTTTATCCTTAATTTGCTTATCGGATCGGTCACTGTTCCGATAGAAGATATATTTAAAGTATTACTTAAAGAAAACACGGATAATACTCTGAGTGTCATCGTGTTTAATTATCGATTGCCACAAGCATTGACAGCGTTGTTAGCTGGCGCCGCGTTGGCGGTGGCCGGTCTTCTGATGCAGACGCTGTTCCGCAATCCGTTGGCCGACCCTTCCATGCTCGGTATCAGCAGCGGCGCCAGCTTGGGTGTCGGAATAGTGATATTACTTACAGGAGCCATCTCCGGTGCGGCAGTGTCTTCGTTCGGATGGTGGTCGACAATCGGCGTTAGTCTTGCTGCTTTCATCGGTGCGGTATTGGTGTTATTCGTCATGTTAGCCTTCAGTTCGCGTATGAAAAACATGACAACCCTGATTATCGTCGGCTTGATGATAGCTTATCTGGCAGGCTCTATTACCGATATTCTGAAGTTTTTCAGTCTCAAAGAAGACATCCACGCCTTCGTGATTTGGGGCATGGGCAGTTTCTCAGGCGTCGGTGTGTCGAAGATGCCTGTTTTCGCCGCAAGTATCATTATAGGCTTATTTGTGTCGTTCTTCCTGTCGAAAAATCTCAATATCCTGCTTTTAGGCGAGATGTATGCTGAGAACCTGGGTCTGAACATACGAAAGAACAGCGTGGTCATAATCCTCGTTTCAGGCTATCTTACAGCCATCGTGACGGCATACTGCGGTCCTATCGCATTTGTGGGTCTGGCGATGCCTCATATCGCGCGATTCTTATTTAAGAGCAGCGACCATCGACTGCTGATTCCTGCCACGATGCTTATCGGTATGGACATGGCATTGGTTTGCAACCTGATAGCCCGAATGCCAGGCTTCGACGGCAACCTGCCTATCAACGCTGTGACCGCTTTCATAGGTGCGCCAGTCGTCATCTCAGTAATTTTGAAAAGTAGAAAATAAATGGAAATATTAAAAGCCACATCATTGTCAATTGGTTACGATGACAAGACCGTCGTTTCCGACATCAACGTGACACTCAGCGAAGGTGATATCATTGCTCTGGTGGGTCCGAACGGTGCCGGAAAATCGACATTATTCAAGACATTCTCGACACATATCATGCCATTGGGAGGCAAGATCGAGTTGTTTGGTAAAGATCTGATGTCTTATACTCCAAAAGAACGCGCCAAGTTGCTGGGAATCGTCCTGACCGAGCGTCCCGATGATATGTTCCTAAAGGTTTTCGACGTGGTGGCAGCAGGTCGTTATCCATATACCGGGATGTTCGGAAAGCTATCTGAAAAGGATGAACAAGAGATTAAAGTATCACTTGAACTTGTTGGTGTTAATAATTTGATTGACAGAGTTTTCAATACGTTGTCAGATGGTGAAAAACAAAAGGTCATGATTGCCAAGGCGATAGCACAGAACACCCCAATCATCATGCTTGACGAGCCAACTGCTTTTCTCGATTATCCGAGCAAGATTGAACTGTTTTCGTTGCTTAAAAAGCTCGCCAAAGAGCAGAAAAAGGCCATTCTCTTCAGTTCACACGACCTTGAACTCCTGCTCCGTTACACCGATAATCTTTGGATTATTGCGAAAAACCAGCCATTTGCAGCAGGCACTAGTGCTGAATTGTTGAAGAATGATGTTATAAAGAATTATTTTGAACTAAAAGATGCGGATAATGATTATCTGTTAAAAGAAAAAATGTAATTTTGCAAATACAAAAATTAACCTTATGAAAAGACTGTTTACCTTATTAGTATTAAGCCTTGTTTTAGGCATTGGCGCTATCAACGCACAGAATCAGAGAGTCGTTGTGCTTGAATGCTTTACGAGTGCCACTTGCGGCCCGTGCGCTTCTGCAAACCCTGCTCTTGACAACCTTATTAATAACAATCTCAACAACCTTATCGCTATCAAATACCATGTCAACTGGCCATACGAAGGCGATCCTATGAATCTTCACAACCCCAATGAAGTCGCGTCAAGGGTTTCATATTATAATGTAACCGGTGTGCCCACATCGATAGCCGACGGCACTTGGAATGGAAATTCTGGTAATGTTACACAAAATCTGGTTAATCAGTGGGCTGCCGTCACTTCTCCTCTTGAGATGCGTATGAACTATTATCTCAATGATACTCAAGATACTATCAATGTCATAGTCATGGGACGTGCTACCGAAGCTATAACATCAAGCAACCTGAAGCTGAATATAGCAGTGCTTGAAAAAACCATGACTTATACATCAGCACCTTGCGCCCACTCCAATGGCGAAAGGGTTTTCCATAACGTGATGAAGAAAATGCTCCCAAGCTCGGGCGGCACTATGGTAAATGCAATGCAAGCTGGCGACTATTTCGCATACAAGTATTCATGGGCATTGGCTAATGTGATGAATGTCAATGAATTAACTGCTGTTGCATGGCTTCAGGACAGTAACACCAAACATGTATTCCAAGGTTGCATGCCGACAGACGACTTTGAGCCTTATTATGCAAAACAAGCCATGATCAGCGACCTTGATCACATGATGAAGAAAGTATGCTCAGGCACACAAAATCCGTTTATCATGGTTGACAATCTTGGCTCTGAGACCATCAACTCATTGACTATCAATGTCACATCAAATGGTAATAACGTGGCTCAGATTAACTGGGAAGGCAATATCGAATCATGCCACAGTGCAAAGATTTATCTTGGTGAATTGAATTTTGACGTCGAGTCCAATAACCAAATGAATATTGAAATATCAGCAATCAATGGAGCTCCTGACGATTATGAACCTAGCATTTACAGCTATGCATTCAATTCAGCCCCAGTGGTTGAAAACAAGACTATCAAAGTCACGATCCGCACCGACAACAATCCGGAGGCAATCACGTGGGATATAGTAAATACTGCTACTGGCAACACCGTAGCTAACGGTGGGCCATACAGCGATGTGCATCATATGTACACCGAAAATGTTGACCTTGAAGAAAACGGCTGCTATAGATTTACCATCTACGATGCTACGGGCGACGGTCTTTCAGGAGGCAGCGGCCTTTATGGCTTGAAAGCCGGCTCAACTACCCTTTTCTCGGGAGGTAATTTCACCGATAGAGAAGCTAATGAGTTCTCATTCATTAAGAATGTCGGTATTGAGGAAACCACAGCAAATACTGCTAACATCTACCCTAACCCATCGCATGGCATCGTTACAGTTGAAACTGCTGGCAACGGCGTACTTAATGTCTATAACACCACTGGACAACTCGTTTACAACCAGAAAATAGAGGGCCAGACAACTGTAGATGTGTCGAATATTGAAAAAGGTGCCTATCTGTTTGTGGTTACAGATGATAATGGTAACAATAGCAAGCAAATCATTGTTTTACAATAAGTTATAAGTTTTGGGGCTGGCATTGTTTGTCAGCCCTATTAGTATCATGAAAAGAATATTTGTTTTAGTTTTGATGATCTCCATGTTTTCATGCAGCAAGAAGAGTGTCGAGCTGATAGTCCACAATGCCAACATTTATACCGTTGACAATCAGTTTGGTAAGGCGCAGGCTTTTGCCGTCAACGATGGCAAATTCGTCTCTATCGGCTCCGACAAAGACATCTTGAAACATTATCGTGCCGCTTATACCCTTGACGCACGTGGACAAAGCATATATCCGGGCTTTATTGACGGCCACTGCCACTTTGTAGGCTACGGCGAGACCATGGTGCGTTATGCCGACTTAAATGGTTGTACATCGTTTGATGAGGTGTTGGAAAGGCTTGCAAAACACAATGAAAACAACTCCTCCGAATGGCTGTTGGGACGCGGATGGGACCAGAATCTTTGGGAGGTGAAGGAATTTCCAGCAAATACTGAGCTTAACAAACGTTTCCCAGATAAGAAAGTGCTCATCACCCGCATCGATGGACATGCTGTTCTTGTGAGTGATAACGTATTGAATATCATCGGATTACACGGCAAGCCGAAGGGATTGCTTATCGACAACGACGCCGATAAGGCAAAGGCAGTCGTCCCTCCTCTTGATAACGAGCAGAGAATCAAGGCGTTGAAGACCTCGCAGCGTGACTGTTTTGCTCATGGATTGACCGGAGTCACGGACGCGGGACTGGACATCAGATCGATAGCACTTATTGACAGTTTGCAGCAGCAGGGCATCTTGAAGATGAAAGTCAACGCTATGATTAACCCTGACGACGAGACGATGGATTATTTCATGAAGTTCGGCGTCATCGAGAAGGAACGGCTTACGGTACGTTCCGTGAAGATCTACGCCGACGGCGCACTGGGCTCGCGCGGTGCACGACTGCTTGAACCATATAGCGATGAGCCTGAAAATCAAGGCCTTATAGTAGAAGACGAGGCTTTCTATGACCACGTGTGCGAGAAGGCGTATGACGCGGGTTATCAGGTGTGCTGTCATGCCATCGGCGACGGAGGCGTACACATGATTCTCAATGAATATGCCAAGTTTCTGAAAGGCCCCAATGACCTCAGATGGCGTATCGAGCACTCTCAAGTCGTTGATCCTCATGATTTTGCGTTTTATAAAAAATACAATATCATACCTTCAATTCAAGCTACACATTGCACATCCGACATGCCTTGGGCTGAAGACAGATTGGGTTCGGAACGAGTAAAGAATGCTTATGCTTACAGGACTTTGCTCGACCAGAACGGATGGCTCATCAACGGCACCGACTTCCCTATCGAGCATGTCTCACCCATCAAGACATTCTATTCGTCGGTGGCACGCAAACATCTGACCGACAATAAATTAAGTCGTGAAGAAGCCCTAAAATCGATGACGATATGGGCGGCGAAAGGCTATTTCGCTGAAGATCGCAAAGGTAGTATTGAAGTCGGGAAAGAAGCTGATTTTGTTATACTTTCCGATGACATCATGACAATTGAAGACGAAAAAATCCCCGAAGTAAAAGTTGTTAACACATTTATCAACGGGGAGATGGTTTATTAGTTTTCCGTCATTTCGAGCGGAACGAAGTGGAGTCGAGAAATCCTCTATCAGTGAATGCTTTCGTTGGTGGAGGATTTCTCCATTTCGCTTCATTTCATTACGCTTCAGTCGAAATGACGAGCTAGAATAATTGTTTCAAATCTTCTGTAGTCAAACCGTTGAAATCGCCAGAGCTCATAAAACCGCCGACCATATTTTCCTTTTTAAGGCCATTTAAAAGCTTTACAAGCTCGTCTTTTGAGTGAACCACCTGTAAGTCAGGGCGTTGGAAGCCTTGGATGATGCGCTCGTCGGTCATCATCTCGAGCTTTTTAATAGCCACCGCATGCGGGTCGTAGAACACCACCGCTTTGTCGCAGTTGTCGAGACAATGTGCGTAATGGTCGATAAACACCTCGCTGAGGCTGCTGTAGGTATGTAACTCAAAGACTACCAACAGATCCTTGTTGGCATATTGTTCTCTCAGCGCTTTCACCGTAGCCAGCACCTTCGACGGCGCGTGGGCGAAGTCACGGAACACCAGGTTGCCTTTCTCCTTGTTTTCAAACAGAAGCTCAAGCCTTCTCGCGGCGCCTTTAAACGTCTTGATAGCCTCATAAAACTGCTCGTCACTGATGCCTATCTGTTTGGCCACAAAACGTGCTGCGTTGATGTTCTTCATGTTATGCTCGCCGAAGATCTGTACACTTTCCTCTTTCCCGTCACGCAAAATGAGAATCGTCTCGTCGCCGTTTGTTTTATACGGATGGACGTCATAGCCGAACGTCGGAACCTCCGCTTTTAGTGCTATCTTCGCCGCTTCTTTATCGTTGCCGTCGTATATCAGACAGCCGCCTTTTTCTATAGTCTTCACAAATATTCTAAACTGCTCAAGATAGCTGTCGAATGTCGGGAACACGTTGACATGGTCCCAGCCGATGCCTGAAATCACTGCTATATGCGGATGATATTTATGGAACTTCGGCACCCTGTCGATAGGCGAAGTGAGGTATTCGTCGCCTTCAATCACCATATATTTCGCGGTCTCGCTGAGTCTCACCATCACGTCGAAGCCTTCGAGCTGTGCGCCCACCATGAAGTCAGTCTCTATACCTGCTTGTTTCATCACATGCAGAATCATCGAGGTGATGGTGGTCTTGCCGTGGCTTCCGCCTATCACGATGCGGATCTTGTCTTTGCTTTGCTCGTAAAGGTATTCGGGATAAGAATAAATCTTAAGTCCAAGTTCCTGGGCACGGACGAGTTCGGGGTTGTCGATGCGGGCGTGCATGCCTAATATAACGGCTTCGTATGTGTCGTCAAGCAGTTCCGGGTGCCAGCCGAATTCCTTAGGCAGTATGCCTTCTTTCTCAAGACGCGTCCGTGATGGCTCAAAAATCTCGTCATCCGAACCAGTAACCTCGTAACCCTTTCTGTGTAAGGCGATTGCGAGATTGTGCATCGCGCTGCCGCCAACTGCAATAAAATGGACTTTTTTCATATTTTCAATATTTGTAACTGCAAAAATACAAATAATTTTGAATGATAAAAAGATATTTTAATGCCATTTTCGAAATACTCACAGTACCCTGTGGTAGGTCGCATTTCTGCAAATGGCATTAAAAATATTAATTTTTTTTGTATATTTGCAAAAAAATTAAATGTTATTAGATAAGAGTCTGATACGGCATTTCAGCGATTATCTGCGTCTTGAGCAGTCGTTGTCCGACAATACCGTCGAAGCGTATTGCCATGATATTGAATTGTTTAGAGAGCATCTGGAAGACGCCAAGAAATCGCTTTCAGTAACAGAGATCACGCATCACGACATTGAAGATTTCTTCGCAAAACTTTATGACCTAGGTATCAGCTCCTCATCTCAAGCCAGGATTTTATCCGGATTGAAGAGTTTTTACAGGTTTCTCCTTCAGGAGAAGGTTTGTGAGGAAGACCCCACCCTGCTCGTCAGCTTCCCTTCTATAGGCCGCCATATTCCTGAGGTTTTGAGTTATGAGGAAATCGTCAGCATGATGGACTGTATCGACCTCAGTCAGCAGTTCGGACATCGCAACAAAGCCATCATCGAGGTGATGTACGGCTGCGGTTTACGCGTATCAGAGGTCATCTCATTGAATATCAGTGATATATATATCAAAGACGAGTTTATTCGTGTCATCGGCAAAGGCGACAAAGAACGTCTCATCCCAATAGGTAAAAAGACCTTGAACGAACTGATGCTTTATGTCAAGGGCGAGCGTCTTCATCAGGAAATAAAGGCAAAATACACTGACAAAGTGTTTATCAGCGCCCGAGGTACGAGCCTGACGCGTCAGAGTGTGTTTCTATTGGTAAAGAGTCTTGCCGAGAAAGCCGGCATAAAGAAAAGTATCAGTCCGCACACCCTACGGCATTCGTTTGCCACACATCTCCTGGAAGGTGGCGCCGACTTGCGTGCAGTCCAGCAAATGCTGGGACATTCGAGTATCTCAACGACTGAAATATATACTCATGTCTCGGATGAATACCTGCGCGAGGTCATCACGATGTTTCATCCGCGCTGGCACTCCCAGAACACCTCAACTAACTGATTATCATCGAAATAGAAGTCAAGATTCAGCTCTTCGTATGTCAGGCAGTCGCCGTCTTCGGTGTCTTCGACATATGACTCATAGCCGTTCTGTTTCATAAGTTCAACAATCTCGTCTTTATTCAAGTCGAAAACTTTGGCTCCGAAAAGCTCTGACTTCTCGTTGAAAGTGTAGAAATTGGTGAGTTTCAGCATGGCATTACCCTCGAAATAAGCCGAGAAATCAATGTCTTCGTAGTCAAGGACCACCACATGGCTGTCGTCTTCATAGGCCGACTCTATTTCCTCCTGATTGGTAGGCTGGCCAAGTATCTCGACCACGTCGTCGATAGGCATCCCAAACTGGAGCTCGCCATATCCTTTTAAAGGTTCAATTTTGAAATTTTCCATCATAATACTTATGTTTTTAAATTATTCGAATCTTATTGATTTTGAAGGTCTTACATTGTTGATAAGCATGGTCGGCAATAAAAGCATCAGCACCCAGAGAATCATTGTTCCGAGGTTGAGCGCCGCAATGTAACACCAATTAAACTCAATCGGCACCGATGAGAGATAATACGACTCTGGTGACAGCGCGATGATGTTGTAATGACTTTGTATAAAGCATAGTCCCAGTCCGATGACATTGCCTATTATCATGCCTATTAATAATATCCTGAACGAGCGTTTCATGAATATCCTTCTGATGAGTTGGTTGTTGGCGCCCATGGCCTTGAGCAGACCTATCGTCGAGGTGCGTTCCAGTATGATTATCAACAACATACTGATTATTGTGATACCTGCCACAAGCAGCATCAGTGCGATGATAATCACAACGTTCATGTCTTGAAGTTGGAGCCAGTCGAAGATGTTGGGATAGGTCTCCATCGCAGTGTACGACACCAGGTTCGTCGGGATGCTGTAGTAGATCTGGTCGTTATATTCTTCGATGAGTTTCTCGTCGGCGACCCATATTTCGAGATGGCCGATCTCGCCATTGTCCCATCCGTTGAGTCGTCGGATCTGGTTCAAATCGCAGTAAACAAAGCGTTCGTCACAGTCTTGAAGGCCAGTCTCGTATATGCCTTTCACGTCGAATTTCCTGCCTCTCGCCTTCATCCCGGAGTCGACAAACCAGATGCGTACCGGGTCGCCGACGTGAAGTTTCATCTTATGGGCTATAAGGTTTGATATCACGACGTCGTTAGAACGCTCATTTTCAACATATTGCGGAATCTCGCCGTCAATGATATTCGACTCTATATATTTCCAGTTGTAATCGGCATCGACTCCTTTCAGCACCACAGCTTGTATATCCTCGTCAGTCTTGAGGATACCTGCTTTGTTGGCAGTCTTGTGCATCTCGGTGATGAACGGCTTGTCGAGGCGTGTGCTTAGGACACTGTCGAAGACAAATGGCGTCTCCTCTATAGACTCGTTCTGGTTCAGCGCCTGTATGTGTATTGGGGCGACGAAGCCTATCACCTTGTCTTTAATCTGATTCTTGAAACCGACAACTACCGCTATGGAAATCAACATGATAGCGATGCCGAGAGCCACACTGATGACGGCAATACGCATCACTGTCGAAGACAGGTTTTCCTTCGACAACGAAAAAATTCTTTTAGATATGAATGCCGCCGCGTTCATTTTTTTCTTATCATTGCAAAAATAAATAAAATATTAGATATGACCAAAAGAATTTTGGCATTATTTGCCATCATAATGTGTATCTCTCTGATTATCAATGCCAAAGGACAGAAACTTCTTGACGCAAGAGAGGCAGTGTCGGGTGCTATGAGGATGGAACAGTACCTCCCTATGCTTGAAAACAAGCATGTCGGCGTGGTAGCAAACCAGACGAGCATCATGGACAACGGCACACATCTTGTGGATACTTTGCTGAGTCATGGCGTTGATATCGTGAAGATTTTCACGCCAGAACACGGTTTCCGGGGTACTGCTGAGGCTGGAGCTCATGTGGCATCGGGCGTTGACGAGAAAACGGGTATTGCCATCGTTTCGTTATACGGAAAGAACAAGAAACCAACCGCTGAGCAGCTGCAAGGCTTAGACATTCTTGTGTTTGACCTTCAGGATGTAGGCTGCAGATTCTACACTTATATCTCCACCATGACCTATGTGATGGAGGCTGCTGCGGAGAATAATATTCCCGTCATCGTCCTCGACCGCCCGAATCCTAATGGCTTTTACGTGGATGGTCCGGTGCTTGAGCCAGAGAACAAGTCATTCGTCGGAATGCATTGCGTACCTATAGTTTACGGCTTGACGATTGGCGAATATGCCATGATGGTCAACTGTGAGAAGTGGCTGGAAAACGGCATCCAATGCGATTTGACGGTCATCGCGCTTGGCAATTATGATAGAAACGCCATTTACAAGCTTCCAGTGAAGCCATCGCCGAATCTGCCGAACTGGGAGGCTGTTTACCTCTACCCTTCCTTATGTCTGTTTGAAGGCACTGAAGTCGGTGTTGGGCGTGGCACGAAATATCCTTTTCAGGTCTATATCTTACCAGGAATCAACGACACTGTGAATCTCATCGATTATGCCCATAATTATCGTAAAAACGAGAAAAAGCTGAATCTTTCATGGATTATGGAAGCGAGAAAGCGTTTGGCCAACGATGATAAATTCTTCAACAATTATTTCATAAAACTGGTTGGTGTCGGCGATTTGCAACAAAAAATCGATTCCGCCATTCCAGAGGATGAGATTCGTTCATCGTGGCAGGACGGAATCGATAACTATCTGAAAATCAGAGAGAAATATCTGATTTACTAGATTTATTTCACTTTACCCGGATACACCTCGAGGGCTTTTCCTAAGATAAACATTGCGTCGCGCAGGTCGTCGCAGTTGAGGCAGTAGCTGATACGCACCTCTTGCATGCCGAGACCTTTTGTTGAGTAGAAACCGCTTGCTGGGGCGAGCATCACCGTCTTTCCTTCATAGTTGAAGTCGGTGAGCAACCATTTGCAGAATCTCTCTGAATCATCGATTGGCAGATGTGCCACGATGTAGAATGCGCCTTTTGGTGTCGGGCAGAATGCTCCCGGGATCTTGTTGATACCTTCCACGCACACGTTACGGCGAGCCTCGTATTCCTTAACGATGCCGTCGAAATATGATGCTGGGGTGTCGAGGGCTGCTTCTGCTGCTACCTGACCGTATGACGGTGGTGACAGACGGGCTTGGGCGAACTTCATCGCTGTGCTGATGACTTCTTTATTCTTGGTGATGAGACGTCCTACACGGATGCCGCATGCGCTGTATCTCTTTGATTCAGAGTCGATTAAGATGACATTATTGTCGATGCCTTTGAGATGCATTGCTGATGAGTGATGGTTGCCATCATAGCAGAACTCACGATATACCTCATCGGTGATGAGATAAAGGTCATATTTCAGCACTATCTGGCGGAGTGTCTCCATCTCCTCTTCTGAATAGAGGTAACCTGTCGGGTTGTTTGGGTTGCAGATGAGGATAGCCTTGGTGTGCTTGGTGATGGCTTTCTCGAAGTCCTCGATCGGAGGCAATGCAAATCCATTTTCTATTGACGAATAAATAGGTTTCACCTTCACTTCGGCTGTCTGTGCGAAGCCGTTGTAGTTGGCGTAGAACGGTTCAGGGATGATCACTTCATCTTCCGGATCCATGATTGTCATGAACACTATCTGAAGGGCTTCTGAGGCACCGTTTGTCACGATGATCTCGTCTGGAGTGATCTTGATACCGAGTTTGTCATAATACTTGCAGATCTTCTGTCTGTAAGAGAGGTTACCTGCTGAATTCGAGTATTTAATGACTTTCTCGTCATATTTCTTCACTGCGTCGAGAGCGTATGTCGTTGTCTCGATGTCAGGCTGACCGATATTGAGGTGATAGACGTGAATACCTCTTGATTTTGCTTCGTCGGCAAAAGGAACAAGCTTCCTGATTGGGGAAGCTGGCATTGTTTGGCCTTTTTTAGAAATTGTAGGCATAATATTAATAAGGTGTTAAAAATTAGTTATTTTTCACAGGTGAATCTGAATTCATCAAAGGTGCTGCGTCTGTTGGCTCAGGCTCCACTGTGCCTTTGATATAGAGCTTTACCTCTTTATTAACTACAGCATTAGAAAACACGGTGACATACTTGTTGAAGTTTCCTGGTTTATTGGTGTTTTTGTAAGTCACCTTAATAACATTAGATGCGCCTGGAAGGATCGGCTCTTTAGGCCATTCCGGCACGGTGCATCCACATGATGACTTAGGTTGTGTGAGAATCAGAGGTTCGTTACCTGTGTTTACGAATACGAACTCATAAGATCCATTTCCTTTGAACGGAATTGTTCCAAAATCGTGTTTTGTCTCTTTAAAGGAAATCTCCGGTCCACCAGTTGCGTCATTATTTTTTTTGTCTGTCTGATTAGTTGCTTCAGGTTTTACCTGTGGTTTTGCCTTTGGTTTTGCTTCAGGTTTTGCCTGTTTGTCCATTTTAGCATCCTTGCCTACAGCAGGTTTTGCATTTACCGGTTTTTTATCATCTTGTTTAACTGGTTTGACTGCTACTTTTTCTGTTGATTCAGCCTTAACCTCTTTGTTTGTAGCGGGTTTTGCTTGTTTGTTAACTGATTCAACTTTTGCATCTTTCTTTTCTTGTTTGACAGTTTTTTCACTCTGTGCGAAAGCGACTGATCCTACCAGGAACATTACGCTTAATAACAAAACTAACTTTTTCATAATTGTAAAAATTATTTCAATTTAAACGTACAAAGATACGTATTATTTTAATATGAGTATAAAAAAAATATTTTTTAAAATTTTAAAAATAATTGTCGGGTGTATTAAAAAATGGTGTATTTTTGCAATCCGAAAAATGGCGGGGTAGCTCAGTTGGTTAGAGCGTCGGATTCATAACCCGGAGGTCATGAGTTCAATTCTCATCCCCGCTACATAAAAAAGGACATCATCACGATGTCCTTTTTTGTTTTTGCAGTATTTAAACGCCATTTTCGAAATACTCTCAGTGCCCTGTGGTAAGTCGTATTTCTGCAAATGGCATTTTAAATATTATTTCCTAGATACTGCCCTCTTCGCAGCTTCAACTATATCTGGGGTATCCAGATGATAGAACTTTAACAACTCATCAGGAGTGCCGCTCTGTCCGAAGACGTCGTCAACAGCGACCATCTCCAATGGCTTCGGGTTATTCATGGCAAGGACCTGTGCTATGCTGTCGCCGAGACCGCCGTTGCGCATGTGTTCTTCAGCTGTCACGACACAGCCTGTCTTAGCCACTGACTTCAGTACCGCCTCGACATCCAATGGCTTGATTGTATGGATGTTGATAAGTTCTGCGTTGATGCCCATCTCTTTCAAGATTGGAAGCGCCTCGATGGCTTTCCACACAAGATGACCGCAGGCGAAGATAGACACATCCTTACCTTCTTGTATCATCTGGGCCTTGCCGATGACAAACGGCTCGTCGGCCGGTGTGAAGTTAGCCACTTTCGGGCGGCCGAAACGCAGATAGACCGGACCATCATGCTCCGCTGCTGCTATCGTCGCCGCCTTGGTCTGGTTGTAGTCGCAAGGCACCAAAACAGTCATGTTTGGCAACATCTTCATCATGCCGATGTCTTCTAGCGTCTGGTGTGTGGCGCCGTCTTCGCCTAGTGTTACGCCAGCATGTGAGGCACATATCTTCACGTTTTTGTTGGAATATGCCACCACCATACGGATCTGGTCGTAGATACGTGCCGATGAGAAGTTGGCGAAGGTGCCGGTGAACGGGATGTAACCGCCGTTGGCGAGTCCCGCCGCTATTCCGACCATGTTAGCTTCGGCGATGCCAACTTGGAAGAACCTGTTGGGGAATTCCTTTGCGAAGTCTCCCATCTTGAGTGATCCTGTGAGGTCGGCGGTGAGGCCGACGACTTTAGGGTTACGCTTGCCAGCTTCGAGCAGACCGTCGCCGAAGCCGCTTCTTGTATCTTTGTAGTTTTGTACTTCTATTTTCATGATCAATAATCTCCAAGGGTTTCTTTAAGTTGTGACAATGCATTGGCGGCTTGTTCGTCGTTAGGTGGCGTGCCGTGCCATTTGTGTGTTCCCATCATGAAGTCCACGCCGAAGCCCATCTCGGTGTGAGCGAGGATGATCTGCGAGAAGCCCTGATGTGCGTTCTCGCGTGCTTCCTTGAGGTTATCAACGATTTCCTGCATGTCGTTGCCGTCGCATTCGTACACTTTCCAGCCGAATGACTCGTATTTTGCGCGCATATTGCCGAGGTTCATCACGTCGTCGGTGCTGCCGTCGATCTGTTTCTTGTTATAGTCGATGATGGCGATGAGGTTGTCGACGTTCTTTGCCGGAGCGTACATCGCGGCTTCCCAAATCTGGCCTTCTTCCTGTTCGCCGTCGCCCATGAGACAGAACACCAGGCTGTCGTCGCCGTTGAGTTTCTTGGCTTGAGCGGCGCCGATAGCTACCGAGAGACCTTGACCGAGCGAGCCACTGGCCACTCGGATGCCAGGGAGACCCTCGACGGGTGTCGGATGCCCTTGAAGACGTGTGCCAAGACGACGGAAAGTGGCGAGCTCGGTCACAGGGAAGTATCCGCGGCGAGCGAGGATGCTATAGAGCATCGGGCTGATGTGGCCGTTGGAGAGGAAGAACATGTCCTCACCTGCCCCATCCATGCGGAAATGCTTCGGGTCGATGTGCATCTGGTCGAAATACAAGGCCGTCACAATGTCCGTGGCACCGAGCGAGCCGCCCGGATGACCTGACTGACAACCATGAACCATTCGGATGATATCACGCCTGACTTGCGACGCGACATCTTTTAATTCGTTGATAGTCATAATATTATCAAAGTAAAGTTTTAATTCGTTTTCTTCTGCAAATTTAAACTTTTTTATTTTAATAATCAAAAATTTTTATTATTTTTGTGAAAATAAATTTTTGGATGCAAAACAAAAACGATAATAAATCTAAAGAGCTGACTTTCAAGGTGTTGGAAGAAGATGAACTGCTGCCTTTCATCATGAAGAAGATGGCAGGCATCAGCCGTACCAAAGCGAAGAACATCCTGACTGGCGGCTCTGTTGCTGTCAACGGCAAGAGTGTGACTCAGCATAACTTCAAGCTCATTCCCGGAATGGAAGTGAAGATTGGCAAGAATCATAAACTCAACAACATCGACAGTCAATGGGTTAAGATAGTCTATGAAGACCAATATCTTTTTGTCGTAGATAAAAAAACAGGCATCATCTGTCATTCGCCTAACCCGACTGACGAGACGGTGCAAAGCATTCTGAATCAATATCTTGAGGCAAATCATCAGCGTTGTCATGCGCACACCATACATCGTCTGGATCGTGACACCTCTGGCTTGATGCTTTTTGCCAAAGACAAGAAGATAGCCTTGAAATTCGAAGAAAATTGGAAGGAGACAGTATATGACCGCCGTTATGTGGCGCTGGTACATGGAGAGATGCGCAAACAGGAAGGCACCATCAGCTCGTGGCTCAAGGATAACGCTCAGTTTGTGACATATTCGAGCAAATACGACAACGGCGGCAAATATGCAGTGACACATTATAAATTAATAAAGGTGTCGGATGGCTATTCTCTGGTAGAGTTGAAACTGGATACTGGCCGTAAAAACCAGATTCGCGTTCACCTTGCGGATATCGGCTTCCCTGTTGTCGGCGACCCGAAATACGGCGACGGTGACGACAAAATCAGACGTCTCGGGCTGCATGCCTACAAGCTATGCTTCAAGCATCCTATCACTGGACAGGATTTACAGTTTGAGACGCCAATACCGAGGTCATTCGAGGTGTAAATAAAATTAATGCGTCATCGACATATAATGGAAAAATTTTGTATATTTGCGGTATCGAATATTAACTTAAAAAACTAAATACTATGACAGTTTGGCAGATTTGGTTATTGATTGCGGCGGTGTTTATCGTGATAGAGATTTGCACCAGCGGTTTCGCAGTGGCTTGCTTCTCAGTTGGTTGCATCTGTAGCGCCATCTTGGCGGCATGCGACGTATCGCTCACTTGGCAGATTGTAGCATTCGCCATCGGCACCTTCTTGGCCTTTATATTCATCCGTCCTTTCGTGATGAAGATCATCGACAAAAAGACCAACGACAGCAACGTGAAAACCAACATGGACAACATCATCGGCAAGACAGCGGTGGTGACTGAGCGCATCGAGGAAGGCGGCTACGGACGCGTGAAACTCGACGGCGACGATTGGAAGGCAGCGACAGAAAACGGGGTCGCGGCTGAAGTCGGAGACAAAGTCCAGATTGTATCTTATGAAAGCATAATATTAACAGTTAAAAAACTATAGTCATGATTTACGTAGTAATAGTAATAGCAGCGATAGTCATAATCTTCGCTTTGGCGGGCTTGAAAGTCGTCCCGCAGTCAGAAACAAGAGTCATCGAACGTCTCGGTAAGTTCCACAAAGTGCTTCCAGCGGGTTTGAATATCATTTGGCCCATCATCGACCGTCCGAAAATCATTGTGACCAGGAAGGTCGTGGAAGGCTATCAGGGCCGTCAAATCGTGAGGATGAGCGAGACAGCTAAAATCGACCTCCGCGAGCAGGTGTATGACTTCCCGAAACAGAACGTCATCACGAAAGATAACGTCACCACGGAGATCAACGCATTGCTGTATTTCCAGATTGTTGACCCGATAAAGTCGGTGTATGAGATCGACAATCTCCCGAATGCTATTGAAAAGCTGACACAGACGACGCTCCGTAACGTCATCGGCGAGTTGGAACTCGATGAGACATTGACCTCGCGCGACACCATCAACGCCAAACTTCGTGCAGTGTTGGATGACGCGACAAACAAATGGGGTGTGAAGGTGAATCGTGTTGAGCTTCAAGACATTACGCCACCTGAGACGGTGCGCCAGGCGATGGAGAAACAGATGCAGGCCGAACGTAACCGTCGTGCCGAAATTTTGAAGGCCGAAGGTGAAAAACAGTCAGCAATTTTGAACTCCGAAGGTGAGAAGACATCGGCCATCAACAAAGCTGAGGCTGTGAAACAGTCTACATTGCTCGAGGCTGAAGGTGTGGCAAAAGCCAAGATTATGCAGGCAGAAGCTGAAGCTAAGGCCATCCAGCTCGTAGCAGAGGCCATCCAGGCGACGAAGACCGACCCGGCGACATATCTCTTGGCAACCAAGTACATCGAGACACTCAAGGAGATGACAAGCGGCAAGGACAACAAGACCGTATACATCCCGTATGAGGCCACGAATATGCTCGGAAGCATCGGAAGTATTAAGGAGATGTTTAAATAGTGTAGAGTTTAGAGTGTAGAGTTTAGAGTGTAGAGTTTAGAGTGTAGAGTTTAGAGTAGTTTTAAAGTTTAAAGTTTAAAGTTTAAAGTTTAGAGTTTAGAGTTTAAAGTTTAGAGTTTAAAGTTTAGAGTGGAAAGTTTGTAGTTATGATTGAAGTTGAGCATGAGTTGTCGGAGAGGCAAAAAAAGGTCGTAGATAAGCTGAATGAACTGGGGATTCCGTTTAAGCTGATATTCCACCCGGCATTGCCGACGATAGAGGATGCATTGCAGTATTGGGGCAAGTTCGAATGGACGCATTGCAAGAACCTTTTCTTTAGGAATCACAAAGGAAACCGCCATTATCTGGTGATTTACGACTGCATGCACCAACTTGCCATCCACGACCTTGAGCATCGATTGAAACAAGGCAAGCTGAGTTTCGCGTCGGAGGCGAGGATGGACAAGTATCTCGGTCTGAAACCCGGCAGCGTCTCCCCTTTCGGCATCATCAACGATGTGGAGCATCACGTCTATCTTTATCTCGACAAAAACCTGCTTGACAGGGAGTATATCAGTTTCCATCCAAACGACAACACAGGGACTTGCGTGATAAAGACGAAGGATTTGCTGAAGTTCCTGGATGCAATGGGAAACGGATATGAGTTTATTGAACTCTATTAGTTTAGAGTTGAGAGTGTAGAGTTTAGAGGCAGTTTATAAGCGTAGAGTTAAAAGTTAAAAGTCAAAAGATTTTTTATTTCAAAAAATTTTGTAATTTTGCAAAAAATTAAAAGAGTATTATATGGATTATTTTCGATGCGTAAAACCGTGTGTTGAATCAGAAATTGGTAAACTTGATTATGTCATATTACATGCTCCCGGCAAGGAAATCGAGCATATGACCCCGGAAAACGCGCACAAATTCCTTTTCAGTGACATCTTAAACTATCGTGAAGCTTCGGAAAACTACAAAAACTTTGAGGGAAGTCTGAGAAAAGTCACTAATGTATTGTATTTCAAGGATTTACTTATTGATATTCTAAAAGATATAGAGGTCAAAGAGAGCCTTGTGGCAAGCATCTGCGAAAGAGAGAACCTGCCATATCTTAAAGAGTTGTTATGCGGTTTTGATGTAGAGCACCTGGCCACCGTATTGATTGAAGGTTATGACAACGAAAGTCTGAAGGAAAGGTACATCTTCCCTCCTATCCCGAATCTGTTTTTCATGCGTGACGCATCTTTCACGATGTACAACAATGTGATGGTCAGCAGGATGGCCACTGATGTGCGTGACCGTGAGACCATGATCTGGAATGCCATTTTCAAACATTCGAAGATAATCAACGTTGAAGCAATAAATCCTATCGACCGTTACAGCATGAACGGCAAGGGCTCGGTTGAAGGCGGCGATGTGGAGATAGCACGCCACGACATTATTTTAAGCGGCTGTGGTGCCAGAACCAGCAAGGAAGGCATTCAGGCGTTGCTCGAACATCTGAGGAGCCTTGGCGGTGTGCGTCATCTCATCACACAAGAGCTGCCATTAGAACCCGATTCGTTTATCCATCTCGACATGGTGTTCACCTTCCTTGATAAAGACAGGTGTATGGCATATAAGCCTGTGATAATGAACGACAATTTCAAGACTGTTCATTATGAGGTCGATGGCTATAACTACACTAAAGTTAATGAGGAAAAGAACCTCATCGAGGCGTTAGGCAAGCTCGGCATGTGCCTGGAGCCTATTTTCTGCGGTGGCGGCGACGAATATTACGGACCACGCGAACAATGGCACAGCGGAGCCAATTTCTTTGCTTTCGCTCCAGGCAAGGTCCTAGGATATGCCAGAAACTACAACACTATCGAAGCTTTGAGCCAAAACGGATTCGAAGTGTTGAAGGCCGCCGACGTGGCATCAGGCAAGGTCAGTCCTGACGGCTACAAACGCTGTGTTGTTGCTTTTGAGGGCAACGAGCTCTCACGTGGCGGCGGCGGCGCACGATGCATGACGATGCCACTGGTGAGACAGGCCGTTGAGTGGTAATTGATAATTGATAAATAAAATAAAAAAGAGTGAAGCGTCAAGCTTCACTCTTTTTTATTTTATTTCGTACCTGTCTGGAATATCAGGGTCTTACTGGTTGGGCTGTTGGAATAGTATAACAGACCTTCGCCAGGAGTAAATGTCTCAAGGTCGCCAAACCATTCTTCACCGTCATACTCGGTGGTGTAGTATTTACTCTGAATCTGGTCGCCCTCTTCAGCCTCAAAGTCGGCCATGGCATCGGCGACATCTATTGGAGTTGCGCTTGGGAAACCAATCCAGTTCCAGCCCGGCCTGATGTTTATCTCATATTCGCTGACATCGGCTGGCGCGCCTTCTAACTCAATGGCATAGGCCTTATCGGTGAAAATCATATACATCTGCTCGTTATTGATGCCCTCGTCGTCCAAATCACCAAACCACTCCTCGCCGTCATATTCGGTAGTGTAGTAGAACGATTGGATCTGATTGGCGCTTCCACCAAGGCTTTCTTTTAGCATATCAAGCATATCGACTGGGTCATCTACCGCGATATAGGTGCTGATCCAGTTCCAACCTACTGTCAATGTCATCGTCTGGGTGACAGTGACTGGAGCGATATATGCCGGTTGAGATCCCGTCAGATTGTGTGCAGGCAATAGCCATTCCACATCATCTGGCATATCACCAAGTTGTCCGGGATCGGTTGTGGTGAATACGGCAATATGTTCAGAGTCGTCATCCGGACATAACACCAATACGCCCTCACAAGGCTTGATAGGCGTTCCAGCCTGAACCTTCACAATGGCATCGCCTGTATCATTCATCTTATAATAAGGCATGACCTGCCCGTTGTTATCCAGCAGGTAGGCATTGCAGGTGAATGGGTTTCCGATGAGGTTCCACCCGTTGAGCGGAGCTGTCGATGTGGTATAGACTGTCAGAGGAACGTTTATATCTTCATTGGTTGCCGGTAAATCTTGATAACCCATTCCAAAACTCAAGGTTCCGTCGTTCTGACGTGCATAGAGATAGCCTTTACGCGAGCTGACCACCACCCTGCTATCGATGCTTCCGTCAGAATATTTCGTATTATACCACTCTTCTTCGGCATTATAACCATTAAACCAATATAGATCGATTTGGTCATAAAGGAATTCGTCGTCTTGTCGAGGTATGATGTTACCCTGAACAACAGTCAAATCAGCAGGCGTCGCTATGAACTGATAGCCGCTGTTGCCGTCCACATTTTCAGCGCCATAGCCGGTTATGTTCTTTTCAACGACTGCCACAAACGTGTTATTCGACTTCATCTGTCCGCCATCTGCTATTGTGATCAATCCTCCTGCAAGAACATTTATCTTATCTGCTTCAGCGACACAACCACTTGGCACCACCGCAGCCGCTTCAATATAAACTTCGTCGGTGATGGACGGCACCTCGTTGAACGACCAGTTGGAAGCGTCATCCCAGTCACCATCTGTAACGAAGGTATTGCCCAAAGCTGTTGTGACAGATGTAGTAACCATATAACTATACTCGTCACCGCCACAACTGGCTCTCAATTGAAAATCATAACTAGTGTTGTTGCTCAAGCCAGTCAAGGTGTACGGGTTCTCCGACACTGTCACTTCGGTCCATTCGTAATCCATCGATGCCTTATTATATTTCAACATCCAGGATGTCTCATCCAAACCAGGAACCCAGCTTAATGTCACTGAACAGTGCGTAACATTGGATGTCCTAAAGTTGGACGGAGACGGGCACGGCATATCCATTACCTTTTCGGTAATCTGCACCTTAGGCAGGAACTGGCAACGGGTCAAATCCCCACTGTCATCCATTCCAATTGAAGCATAGCCTGAAGTCTCGACTCCATACCATGCGAACGAAGGAGCCGTAGCATCTGTGCCCTTCACAGTCTGCTTGACACCGATAATCAGGTTGCCTTGACCTGAATAATCGAAGTAATAGGCACTGTTTGTGAAAGCAATGTCCATCACATAGTCGTCACCTTCCTGAACAACGGAAAGCGGACCGTTGTAAACCCTTTGCATCGTTGTCCAATCGACAAACTCATCCGAAGCGAATGTCTCCGAGGTGGTTTCTCTCAAATAAACGGCGAACGTCGCACCAGTGAAATTGACGGCAGCATCGGCATCAGTATAGAATCTCAAGCCTTTGATACGGCCTTCATAATCTTCAATGCTTTCTTGAGGCAGGATAAACTGGCTCATCGACATGTCGTCCGTGTTGGTCAGGACTGGGTTCACTGGCACCATGGTGTTGGTGGATGTTCCGTCATTCAAGGCGATGTCGATAAATTGCGTAGGTTTGAAACTGATCATCTCCCAATCGCCATATTCGTCAAACGCAGTGCAATTACCACGCACCCATGCACGATACGTGCTCTCGTATGACAGGTTTTGCATGGTGAACTGCGGTTCGGTCACGACATTTATCTGGCCTGTTGTGACATCATCAATATCAAATGAACTATTATTGGAATACACCACCTGCCATTCAGTTTGGAAGTCGCCAGGGATCCAGCTCAGTGTGATGTCGCGATGATTGTAGGTCTCCGATACGGCAAGATCCGTAATGACAGGACAGTTAGGCATCATGTCGATGGTCAGGTTGTCGAGATAACACGTACCTCCTCCAGCTCCGGTGAACTTCAAGCGGAAGCAATACTGTCCATAACTCATATCAGGAAGAAAAATATTTTCCCTTACCCATCCCGTTGTCGCGCCATAACGAGGGACAAACTCGCCGGCGTTGGTCCACATGGCGTCATCCATGAAATTGGAATTGGCATATTGCAGCTGCACACCATCATCATACCCTTCATTATCAGAAGAATATCTCCAATCAAAACTCACCCAAATACCACCAGACAGGATATTGGTCAAATTCAACACAGCAGCGGCCGATTCGCCACTGGAGCCTTCGTATTTCAAACAGTTGACAGCTCCGTAACCGCCAATAGTGATGCCGTTTCCATACAGTCTGACACATTCGTCACCTTCGAAATAGTAGGAACTTGGGAAGGTATTGACAACATCGCACATGGTGGTAAACGTCAATCTATCAGACCAATCGGTCCAGCCAGAATATGGATTATTTCCCTTGACCTGAACATCATATTCCGTATCAGCCTCAAGAGTTATACCATGACCTGCAAAATAAAACTCAGGAACAATAACCGAAACTTCACCATCGGTATACGAACCTTCTGAATGTTTTTTATAGCGCACAAGCCACTCCGTATCAAAACCACTATGAGTCCAAGTGAAGCCTGCAGTATTGCTGCCAATATTAGTCAGTTGCAGATCGTATGGTGGATAGGCACTTGCATCGGTAATACTAAAGTCGTCTACAGCCGCTGGAGGGTTGTTGACGGTTCCATTATCATCGTTAACCCATATAAAGGCCACTTTGTACGTACCCACAGTAGAAGATGTGAAGGTGTACTGATGATTCTCTTCGGTCCATACTGGAGTACCCGTTTGACAAAGTCCTGAACCTCCGTCGAGGGCGATCCAACCTTCAGGTAAAGTATTGTAACTCAATCCCTCATAAGGTGACGGACCTCCGTTAAGCTCATCATCAGCGGGTAGCAGGGCCACACGAAGATAATCATGTTCGCTTTCGCCCTTGTTTTTCCAAAAATATTTAAAATTATAGGTACCTGTGTTAGTGAATGTGAAACTCTTATAAGTATATATGGCACAACGTCTATCGTTATATTCGTTTTGTGGGGAAGTTGTTTCGTTAGAAATGCTCAAACACACCCCATCGTAAAGTGGAAGAACAGAACCATCGGTAGTCCATTTGTTAAAGTTGTAATTCTGGTCGCCATAAACGGTCCAGTTTGCCATAGTCCAATTCACCGGATAGTCGAAACTTTCCTCAAAAGGAGTGTTCCTTCCCACTTCCACTGGGGCATAAAGGGTTCTGAAAGAGCTCATGACTGAATAGCTGCTTATATAGTTGCTCTTTTTTGCAGCCACACGCACCCTATAGGCCTTATTTGCCTCAAGTCCGGTTAATGTATATGAATTATTAAGAGTTGTCGCAACAGTACTCCATACACCCATACCATAGTTATCTTCAATCTCTAATTGCCATTGGCTTATTCCCGATATAGCATTCCAATGCAAGTCGACTGACTCATAAGAGATATTGGAGGCTTGAAGACCTGTAGGAACGACATCTTGCACGTACAAATTATCAAGAGTCCATGTTCTATTTATTGCCGAAGCAGCCATCACAAACCCAATGCGGGCATTCTTCGGCAATTCCGTTATATATGAGAACGATGCTTCCATGATAGGATCGTGGAGGTCTCCGCTGTTAAAGAGAGCATTGTTGCCCGCTATTGTTGCAATTTCAGTAAATGAACTGCTGCTTGTAAAGTATACAACCCTGATAAGAAGGTTGCTTGTCTTTGCAGAAGGCTTCAATTTGAATCCCACTTTCACAATCCTCTTATCCGTATCAAGCGTATTCATCTTGACGCCAAACATCGAAATACTCTGGCCGTTCACAGAGCCTAACTCTGTAGAAGTAAAGACCAATTTATCGCCATTGGATCCCACCGTGCCAGTACCATTGTTGTTGAATGTAGTCCAACCTGAAGGCAATCCCGAGGGGAAATAAAGGTCATCAAATTCATTCGGCCCATAGATGTATTCTTGAGCCATAGCTGCGAAAGGCGCCATTAACGCCAATAGCAGTGAAAATAGTAAATGTTTTGTTCTCATTATATCTATGATTTTATTGTTATTTAATTCATTATCAATAATTTATAATAGCTACACTTAATAACTATTACACGCGTACAAATATAAATAACAAAACACAACTGAAATAAGGAGAAAACTCCTCTATTTATGGGAAGTTATCAACAAATTAGCTGATAAGTCCAACTTTGAAAGCATACAGAATCAACTCGTTGGTCGATTTCACCCCGACTTTTGCGAAGATAGTGCTTTTCATGTTTTCGATGCTGTGCGGTGTGACGTTCATCTCATCAGCTATCTGCTTGGCGTTCAATCCGTTGGCGCAGAGTGTCACCAGCTCCATCTCGCGCCGAGTGAGGCTTTTCATGGTTTCATAATCGGCTTTAAGGTCGTCTTCGACGCGCATCAGACCCTCGCCGGTGTAGTCGTGTCCCTGCATAACGGAGTTGATAACCACGGCTATCTCCTCAGGTGTGACGCTCTTGCTCATGAAGCCGTTGACTCCAGCATCCATCAGCTGTTTGATGATGGCACCACCCGCCTCACCTGAGAGAATCACAATCTTAAGCTCCAAGTGAAGGCGTTTCACCGCCTGTATCACATCCATGCCAGTGCCGTCAGGGAGCACATAATCAAGTAAAACAAGGTCGGCATCGTTGCCTTTTTTCTCAAGAAAATCTATGGCTTGCGACACGTTTTCTGTCTCTGCAAGAATGCGATGTTTGATGCCCGAACTGCTTAGCGTCATCCTTATCCCGAGCCTGCACACCGGCTGGTCCTCCACAACAAGGATGCGTATTTCTTTGTCTAACGTTTCCATCATCTTTCCAACATTTTATATGTAATACTGAAGCTGACTGTCGTGCCTTGGTCTTTGACACTCTCTATAGTTATTTTGCCGCCTATCTTGTCGATAAACTGCTTGCTCACGAAGAGTCCGATGCCAGTGCCTGTCTCGCCCTCGGTGCCTTCCGCCGACGAGGTCATATAATTGAATATCTTCTCCAGTTTCTTCTCGCTGATGCCCATGCCGTTGTCGCATACCGACACCCAGATACGTTCGCCTTTGTGTTCCGCTTTGATGGTGATTTCGCCGTTAGGATACGAGAATTTTACAGCGTTTCCGAGCAGATTCTGTATCACCAGACTCACCACGTTGACGTCGTCATACGACATGAAATAGCTGGGCACCTCGTTGATGACTTTCAGCGACTTCACCCCTATCGCCGCCTCCTGCGTCTTGATACATTCATCGACTAAGTTCTTTACACCGAACACCTTACGCGTCACGGTGCTGTTTGCCAACTCCTGCTTTACCCATTGGATGATGTTCTCCATACGGTCTTTCAACGCCTCTGAGGAAGAACGCAGAAGCATGAGCTGTGCTTTCTTGTCGGTGTCAGCGATGCTGTCGTAGCCGTCGGTGATGCCTCGTAACACCTGGCACATCGCGCCAACAGGCGTCTTCACGTCATGCGACACGATAGAGATAAGATGGTCTTTCGTCTCATTGAGATGCGCTAGTTCTTTGTTTCGTTTCTTCCTAATACTTGCCAAGCGATACCATATCAGGGCAATGGCTAAAAGCAGCAGTGCTATTATCGCCAGCACCATGATATACAATCTGTTACGCTTCGACTTCTCCTGCTCCATCGCCAGCGCGTGTTCCTTCTCAGCGGTGGCATAACGCACCTGGTAGTCGCGGATGAGCTGCTGCTGGTTCTCGTTGAAGATGGAGTCTTTCATTATCACGCTACGCTCATAGTATTCGAGAGCCTGTCGTGGATTGGTCTCACGCTCAAGGAGATACGCGCCTTCGAGGGCTTCCTGCAGAAGCTCGTCGTAATGGTTCTCGTCGGCCATCTTGATAGCTTTGGCATATTCGCCTTTTTGTATGTAGATGCTGGTCTCAAGAAACGTCTCGCCGTTGGCTTTGGCGATGCTCAGAGCCTCGTCCATAAGCTGCGACGCCTCCTCGGTGCGACCCACGAGGTTATATGCCTTCGACAAGGCTATCAGACGGTTGATGATCTTATGCGGGGTGTCCTGATACCTCTGCGAGAGATCCAGTGACTGCTCGGCAAAGCCAACGGCCTCAGGGTTTTTCCGAGCTATGCGTACCTCGGCTAAGTTTTGATAATATGTCGCCAGGTCGAGGTTCGACTCAGTGTCGTTGACCGCCACCTCGCCAAGCATCTCCACGCATTTGCGGTACATCTCATCGGCGATGTCGTATTCGCCCATGGCAAGGTGTATCTCCGCTATGTTGTTCATCACATAGCGTTTGTTGACTGCCGCCATGTCGCCTCCTATCTCATCCATCAGGTCGCAGCAGCGGTTGTAGCACTCGATGGCCTTGTCGAGCTGTCCGAAACGCTGATAGGCATTGGCCAGCGTCATGGTGCAACCCGCCTCGTTGAAGAGGTCGCCAATCTCATGATAATGCGCTATCCCGACTTCTGAATATTTCACCACATGCTCGAAATCATTATGGTTGAAATAATATAGAATCATGGTGCGGAGAATCTTCAGCTTTATCTCGTCTTTCTCTGTCTCCAAAGTGAAGTTCGGCTCACGTCCGATCACCTCGTCGATGGCCACGGCGGCCTGATATGCCACCTCGCCTTTGTTTCGCTCAAAGACGTTGAACAGACTGTCGATATCTTGAGCATTGAGAATAGCTGAAAAGCCCAACAAGACCGATAATATCAAGACTTTCCTCATAATTTATGCTGTCGTTTTTTCCAGTTTCTTCATCATCGAGAACATGAATATCGCTGATATCACGCAGAGTATGATGAGCACGCCCCATATCATCACCAGCGAGAGTCCGGTGTTCCATATCGAGCTGATGACTGACGTCAGGTAGTTTCCTATTGCGGTGGCGCCGAACCACAGTCCCATCATCAATCCTTTGAGTTTCGGCGGCGCCACCTTCGACACGAAGGATATGCCCATCGGGCTGAGGAGAAGCTCGCCGAACGTAAGCACCAGATATGTTGAAATCAGCCAGTTCGGTGACACCAAGACATGGCTAACGCCTCCTGTCTCGGCGAGTTCTTTCGGCGAGGGCAGTCCGATCGACGCCGCTGCCATCACGCAGTAGCCGAGAGCTGCCACAAGCATGCCGAATGCTATCTTACGTGGCGCCGACGGTTCCTTGCCTTTCTTGGCGAGGGCGCTGAACAACGCCATCGACACCGGCGTCAAGGCCACCACGAAGAACGGGTTGAAATGCTGAAATATCTGAGGTAATAATGGGATGCGGTAATCAAGGGTGACGGCTTTATACCAAATACCCACCGCGCATGCTGTTAAGATTATTCCCGACAATATCTTGCCTTTTGGGGTATCGCTTTGGAACACGCCAAATATAGCATAGACGGCCACTGCTATCATCGCCAGTGCCCAGACGTCGAAGCCTATGTTTGTCCATCCTATCCCCACTGGTTGGGTATAGTCGCGGGCGGTGAGCGAGGAGCCGTTCTGGTGGAACGCCATCCAGAAGAAGATGACGACGGCGAAGACGAGGCACAGGGCCACCACACGTTCTTTCGTCTGCTTCGGGGTGAGTTCCACCGCCTTCGTTTCTTCCTGTGTCTTGTCGCCTTTGCGTACGTCGACATGCTTGAACGTCCTACGGAAGCCGAAGTAGATGGCTATCGAGAGTATCAGCGAGAGGCATGCCACGCCGAAGCCGTAGCTGTATGCCACCGACAACGAGTCGATATAGCTATGGCAGAAGGTGGTGAGGTCGCCGCCAAAGCCGGGCTGATAGCCCGCCAAGGTTTCCAACCTTGCCGTGCCGGCGGCTGTTATCGTGCCGTCGAGATATTGATGCGCCAACGACGGTATGTTGGCGTCGTAGACGAAACCTTGTCGGCCGAGAAACATGTTAGTCACTGCCGTCGCCGTGGTAGGTGCGAACATCGACCCGATGTTGATGGCCATATAAAACAGGCTGAAGCCGCCGTCACGTTTGGCGGCGTACTTTGCGTCATCGTAGAGGTTGCCCACCATTACCTGGAGGTTGCCCTTAAACAAGCCAGTGCCTATGGCGATGCACAGCAAGGCGATGATCATCATGACGAATGCCGTGCTGCCCGTGGCGTCTTTCTGCGTGAACAACAGCAGATAACCCGTAAACATCACCAGGATGCCCGTTACCACTGTCTTTCCGAAGCCCCAGAACTTGTCGGCGATGTAGCCGCCGATGATTGGCATGAAATAAACAGCGGCAAGGAAGATGCCGTAAAACTGTCCCGCCGTCTGGGCGGAGAGACCAAATTTAGCCTGCAAAAACAACACGAAGATTGCAAGCATGGTGTAATAGCCGAAGCGCTCGCCAGTATTGGCCAAAGCAAGCGCATACAAACCCTTTGGATGACCTTTAAACATATCTCTATTATCTTTTATCTGTTATCTATTATCTCAATTAATAATCGGTTTTATCTTGAATGAATACTCGTATTTATCGTTTTTGATAAGGTACTTGTCAAGAGCACCCGGACCGCATGTGGCAGTGCCCAGAGGTGCCTGTTTGTAGTCGACGTTCACCGTCCAGAACTTCGCCGGCTCGATCTGGTTCATCCTCTCGGCCTTGGTCAGATCCTCATCAGAATACTGGTAGATGCTGAAGTTCAGGTGTTCCTCGCCGCTCACACGAATGCCATAGCCTTTCTTGTCGGTCATCTCCACCCATCTCACCTCGGTGCGGTTGCCGCTCTCCTGCGGTTCCTCATGCATCTCGAAGAAGTCGGCGGCGTTGCGCTCGTACACTCCCACCCTGCCCGATGCGTTACGGTCAGGATAGTTCTCAGTGTCTTTGCCGAAGTATCTCACCTTGTCGAAATATAATGGCATGCGCCATTGTGTGCCTATTTTCGGGAATGTCACAACCTTGTCGGTCGAATCAACAGTCATCGTCACCTCTATCGTTCCGTCGCCAGACACATTGTATATGTTATTGGTTGTCAATATCTTATCCCCATTTTTATCTGTGTATTCAAGGTCGACTGTCACAATAACATGTCCAGCATCAGTCCGTTTTATATCGAACGATTTTTGGGCAACGACAAGATTGTCCAGACCCGCTTTTTTCCATAGTCTCTTGCCATTCCAGTCGACATCGTCGTTCAAGGTCGGAGCACGCCAGAAGTTAGGATGCATAGCGCCTTCGAGCATTTCCAGACCTTTATATTTCAAAGATGTCGGCACGCCTTCTTTTTTATCTATTCTAAAACTAAAGTCTTTGCTATTCAACGAGATAACATCTTTATCTTGCGTCAACTCAAGCTTATCCACCGGTGCTAAAGACAGTTCTTCTTTTATTGGAACTTCAAATTGCAGCTGCTCGTATGCGATTTCATATCCTGCAGGTAGAAGACTGTTGTCGTGTCTTATCTTAAATGAGAAATTCACAAAAAACTCCACATTCGGATTGTCGGTGAAGAACACCGATTCCGGCAGGTTGATATAAATCTTCTGTGTTTTACCCGGCTCGCAGTCAAGGTTGATTTTGCCTTTCATCAGTGTTTTTTCATTCGAAAAGACCTCGTATTCGCAGTCAAAATCGCAAAGATTGGTGAAACTGTAATGGTTCTCGACCACAAACACGCCATCGACCATACGATAAGGCTTCACCTGTATGTTCTGATAGCATTTCTTCACTTCGTCCATGTGACGATGCGGGATCCTGTCGCTTGTCACCAGTCCGTTGACACAGAAGCTGTCATCGTTGCCGCAGTCAGGTATCTCGCCGAGGTCACCGCCTGCCGCATACCATTTATTGCCGTTTTCGTCGTATTGTATGATGCTTTGGTCGACGAAATCCCAGATGCAGCCGCCTTGAAGCTGAGGATATTTCTCAAACACCTCCATATAATCCTGCAATCCGCCGCAGCTGTTGCCCATAGCGTGGCAATATTCCACCATGATAAACGGACGGTTCAGCGAGTCGAGGTGTCTTTCGGCAAAAGCCGTCAGGTAATCGACTCCCGCATACATCAGGCCGATGTAGTCGGTGTTGTAGTCATAGATGGCACGCTCGCAGATGACAGGGCGAGTATCACGCTGTTTCATCCAGTCGTAGCATGCCTTGGTGCACACGCCGTTGCCGCATTCGTTGCCCACCGACCACACTATGATTGACGGATGGTTCTTGTCGCGTTCGACCATGTTCTTGCAGCGATACAAAAATGCGTTTTTCCATTCTTCTTTCTTTGCTAAACTGTTTGCCTCATAGCCCTGCGGATGCGACTCGTTATTGGCCTCGTCGATGACGTAAATGCCATATCTGTCGCAAAGTTCATACCAATATTCATCGTCAGGATAATGGCATGTGCGCACAGCGTTGATGTTGTTTTCGAGCATCAGCTGGATATCGCGTTCCATGGTCTCATGGTCAACGTATTGCCCAGTAATTCCAGAGTGTTCGTGACGGTTCACGCCTTTTATCAGGACTGGTTTCCCGTTCACCATCAGCTGGCCGTCTTTCATCTCCACAGTGCGGAAGCCGATATCTGCGCGAACGAAATCGACAATCCCTTTTCTGTCATTAATTCTTATATCAAAACAGTATATATTCGGGTACTCTGCCGACCATGCTCTGATATCCTCAACAACCGCTTTGTCAAAATGTAAATTATAAAACCCCTTGTCTCTAAATGGCTTAAGGTCTTTTTTTCTTAGTTGTTTCTTGAACGTTTTAGTTATAAAGTTGCCATTTTTGTCCATCCCGCAAAACATCATTTCAATAGAAAACTTTCTTGGCAGCTTTTTCCAATCAAAATTCAACGTCACGTCACATTCTAATGTGCCATTTTTATAATTTTCGTCAAGACCCGCTTTTACATAGTAATCATAGATATTAAGCTTTGGTTTTGAATAGATCTCGACATCTCTGGTGATTCCGCTCATGCGCCAGAAGTCCTGCGCCTCGAGATATGAGCCGTCGCTGAAACGATAGACTTCCAATGCCAACAAGTTTTTCTCGCCATAATTAATATAAGGTGTGATGTCGAACTCTGCTGGCGTCTTCGAATCCTCGGAATAGCCCACAAACTGGCCGTTAATCCACAGATACATCGCCGATTTCACAGCACCTATTTTGAGATAGACGTTTTGGTTCTTCCAATCTTTCGGCACCTCAAACTCATGTCGGTACTGCCCCACTGGATTGTATTCCGTCGGAGCGTAAGGCGGATTCGACTTAAACTCGTTAGCTACGTTCACATACACTGGTTTGCCATAGCCGTTGAGTTCCCAGTTGCCAGGCACTGGCATTGTGCCCCAATCACTTGCGTCGTAATCGGTCTTGTAAAAGTCTTTTATCTTGTCTTTCGGACTCTCGCAATATGCAAACTGCCAATCACCGTTGAGAATTGTGCATGTATTATTGCTCACATCAGCTCGAGGTGGCATTTTGTTGACCTGATACACGCCCAAATCGTTCCACCAGTCTTTTATCTCCACATTCTGTGCTTTCGCAAAAAGCGATAACAATATGACACTCAATAATATACAAAATCTTCTTTTCATAAGATTAAACCATTTGATAGTTATAAAAAGATATTGCGAAATTATGAATTATTTTTGAAAAATGTTACAGATTTTTGTCAAATTAATTTTGAAAAATGTACTTGAAGTTTCAAAAAAAATGATTATCTTTGCAGGTTAATCATTTGTATCATGAAGCGTTTTTTTGCTATATTTCTTCTGGTCTCGATAGTCGTGGTGCTATTTGCGTCTTGCGAGCGTAACTGCTATTGCACAGACCTTGACACCAACACAGAAGGCATCGTCTATGGCGTTTATTCCAAAAAAGACTGTCGCGATATGGAAAAGATTTACGATAACTACGAATGCACATATAAATAATTGATTATGAAAGAGAAACTGGTATTTTTCAGCGTAAAGCACCCATTGTCGCTGATACTGATAGTTGCAGTCATATTGCGCATCCTCGCCATTATCTTTACAGGTGGAGACAACCCATACGGAGCCGAAATGGGAGCTAATAGTTTCAATTATTACCACATTCCAGAATCATGGCTCGCTAACCCATGGATAGTCTATATCTCAAGGGCGCTTATTGGGACTTTCTCATTGTTAATCATCACCATATCATATAGAATCACAAAAATCATCGCCGACAAAACTACGGCTCTCGAGATCGGCTTATTGCTGTCATGTCTCTGGGCAGCACCATATCTCAGCGTTCATCCCAAGCCGTACGTGATGTGCCTGCCATTCCTGCTCTACGGCACACTGCTTATTATCAAACAAGATAACTTATTGAAAAACGACGAGATAGAAAAATTTCACCGCACCACCTTTTTAATAGCGGGATTCTGTCTGGGACTGGGATTTGCCGTTTGCCACCTGAGTCTGGTATATTACATAGGCATCCTTTTAACCATGTTCATTTTGAAAAACTGGAAGGGCGCCCTCATGACGCTGATAGGCTATATCGTCGCAGTCGGGCTGACACAAACCATTATCGACCTGATTATCTATCATCGTCCGTTTGTTGAAATGACAGCATTATTCGGCTATATCAGCGATTACTACTCATTTGAGGGTATGATGTTGTATATAAATGCTATAATGGCATTTGGTGTTATCCTGCTAATGCTGGTGGTTCCGCTGTCATTGCTGCTGTTCTTTGGCTATATCAGGGTATGCAAGAAATATCTGCTGCTGTTTTTACCGACAGCCGTGGTCCTGATTTACTCCATCTTTTCAGGGATGTACACCACTGATGCCATATTGACCATCATCCCGACATACCTGATTGCGGGCTACGTAGGTTGGAAAGAGTTTTACAAAAATTCGGCATTCTGGACCAAAAACAAATGGCTGGTATGGACCTGCTACGTATTGTTTGCTTTGATTAACACGATTTTATTGGTCATTTCATATATCACTTTTTAAAAAACCATGACTAAAGACGAGGCGAGAAAACGGATTGAGGAGCTGAGCGAAGTTATTGACAATCATAACTATAAGTATTACGTCTTAGCACAGCCGAGCATCAGCGACTACGACTTCGACATGCTGATGAACGAACTCATCGCGCTCGAGAAGGAGTTCCCCGAGCTGGCGCTGCCGACTTCTCCCACCCAGCGTGTTGGCGGTGACCTCACCAAGGAGTTCCCGACGGTGAAACACCGCTACCCTATGCTCTCACTCGCCAACTCATATAATCGTGACGAGATAATCGACTTCATAAAACGTATCGAGAAAACCATCGATGAACCCGTAGAGTTCGTCTGCGAGCTCAAGTTCGACGGCGTCTCCATCAGTCTGACCTACGAGCACGGCATCTTGATCCGCGCTGTCACCCGTGGCGACGGCACACAGGGCGATGAGGTCACCGCCAACATAAAGACGATACATTCGGTGCCTCTCAAACTGCACGGCGACTACCCGGATTTCCTCGAGATGCGAGGCGAAGTCATCATGCCACACGACAGCTTCAACAAGATCAACGCCGAGCGCGACGAGCTCGGACTGCCACTGTTCGCTAACCCTAGAAACGCCACCGCTGGGACGATAAAGCTTCAGGACTCGCGCGAGGCGGCAAGTCGCAGACTCGATAACTACTGCTATTACATGATGATGGACAACCTCCCGTATCAGACTCATTATCAGAGCCTTATGGCCGCAAAAGAATGGGGTTTCAACATCTCGCAACACATGAGGGTGTGCCGTAACATCGACGAGATTGAGGATTTCATCAACTACTGGGACGAGAAACGCCGTAACCTGCCGTTCGACATCGACGGAATAGTGATAAAAGTCAACAGCTTCGCACAACGCGAAGTGCTTGGAATTACAGCGAAATCGCCCCGTTGGGCAATAGCATATAAGTTCAAGGCCGAACAGGTCAGCACCAAGCTCCTGAGCGTCGATTTCCAGGTAGGCCGCCACGGCACCATCACTCCTGTCGCTAACCTCGAGCCGGTGCTTCTGGCAGGGACGACAGTAAAAAGAGCAACATTGAACAACGCCGACTTCATCAAGCAATTGGATTTGCATTACGATGACATAGTGAAAGTGGAGAAAGGCGGCGAGATTATACCTAAGATCGTCGGGATAGACCTCGAAAAACGCAAAAAAGACAGCAAACCGGTCGAATTCATCACAAAATGTCCGGAATGTGGCTCCAGTTTAATACAAAATGAAGGCGAAGCGGCATGGTACTGCCCCAACAGCATGGGCTGTCCGCCACAGATAAAAGGCCGCATCGAACATTTCATCAGTCGTAAGGCGATGAACATCGAGAGCCTCGGAGAAGGCAAGATCGAGGTGATTTTCGACAACCATCTGATCAACAACTACGCCGACCTCTACGACCTCACCTACGACAAGCTCTACGGACTCGAGAAAACTGAGACATTCATCGATGAGACGAGCCTGTTCCCGGAAACGGTGACACGAAAGGTCTCTTTCAAAGAAAAGACAGTCAACAACATACTTAATTCCTTGATAAAATCACGAGAGGTGCCATTTGCCAGAGTGCTTTACGCCTTGGGAATCAGAGAGATAGGTGAAACGACGGCTAAGATTCTCGCCAACGAGATGGGCAGCATCGACAACCTCATCAATGCCTCGCTGGAAGAACTGACAGCCATCAACACCATTGGTCCGACCATAGCGCAAAGCATCAGAGACTTCTTCGATGATGAACGTAACATTGAGATTATCAATAGATTAAAAGCTGCCGGATTACAGTTTTCGCAAGAAAAGAAAGCTACTTCGTCTGAAAACCAGGTATTGGCTGGCAAGACCATAGTCGTGAGCGGCGTTTTTGCCAACTTCTCGCGCGACGGCATCAAGCAGAAAATAGAAGATCTGGGTGGCAAAAACGCCGCCTCCATCTCGTCGAAGACAGACTTCGTGGTTGCTGGTGAAAAGATGGGACCTGAGAAACGGAAAAAGGCCGAAGCGTTAGGAATCAAGATGTTGACCGAAGAGGAATTCATTGAAATGATAAATAAATAAATAACCATGTTAAAACGAATCCGAGTCACTTTAGCAATCATATGCTTTACACTCATCACGCTCTTATTCCTTGACTTCACCGGCACTATCCATGCCTGGTTCGGCTGGATGGCGAAGCTGCAGTTTATCCCTGCATTGCTGGCATCAAGCACAATAACAGTCCTCGCAATCATCATAGTAACTTTGACATTCGGGCGCATTTACTGCTCCATCCTCTGCCCTCTCGGCGTGTATCAGGATGGCATCTCTCGCATGGCAGAGAAACGAAAAAAGAACCGTTACAAGTTCAAAAAGAGTCGTAAATGGCTGAGATACAGCATATTACTGGTGTTTGCGGTGCTTCTGTTCGTCGGACTTAACTCCATCGCCATCCTCATAGCGCCATATAGCATCTACGGACGTATAGCATCCAACCTCTTCTCGCCTGTTTACTTGTGGATCAACAATATTCTGGCATATCTCGCCGAGCGTTGGGACAGCTACGCCTTCTATCATGTCGACGTCTATATCAAGAGTCTTCCGATATTCATCGTCAGCATTGCTTATTTCTTGATAATAACCATCTTATCGCTGACTTCAGGCCGCTGGTTCTGCAACACCATTTGTCCTGTCGGCACTATCCTCGGATTCTTTGCGAAATACTCGCTTTTCAAACCTGTCATCGACAAATCAAAATGCAATGGCTGTGGCCTCTGCGAGAAGAACTGCCGCTGCGCCGCCATCGACTCCAAGAATCATAAGATCGACTACACCAAATGTGTCACCTGTTTCATCTGCGTGGACAAATGCCATCAGAAAGCCATGCGATATCGCCTGGCCGGCAATGTCGATCATAGCCAAAAAGTCAAGATGATTGGCGATGAGACCAAAGACGGCAAGGTGTCGCGTAAGACCTTCATCGCCACCGTCGCCACCGTCACCGCCGCCACAGCACTGCAAGCACAGGAAAAGGTCGTCGATGGCGGCTTGGCAACCATTGAGAAGAAGAAAGCACCAAAACGTGAGACACCAATAAAACCTGCTGGTTCCAGAAGTCTGGCTAATTTCACTTCCCGTTGCACAGGTTGTCAGCTCTGCGTGCAGGCCTGCCCTAACGACGTGCTGCGTGCCTCATCGAAACTCGAGACTTTCATGCAGCCAGAGATGTCGTACGAACGCGGCTACTGCCGACCGGAATGTACCAGATGCTCGGAGGTATGCCCCGCCGGCGCGATAACAAAAGTCACACGCGAGCAGAAGACCGCCATCCAGGTAGGCCACGCCGTATGGGTGGGCCAGAACTGTGTGCCACTTCGCGACGGCGTGAGCTGCGGCAACTGCGCGAAACACTGCCCTTCGGGCGCCATCACCATGATGCAGTACGACCCCGAAGACGCATCATCACCATTGATTCCGTCAATAAACACTGAGAGATGCATCGGCTGCGGCGCCTGCGAGCATGTATGCCCGGCAAGGCCGTTCAGCGCAATCTACGTCGAAGGTAACTTAATTCACAAGGAGGTGTAACATGGCAAACAACAATATATCACGCAAAGACTTTCTCAAGGTGGCAGGCGCCGCAGCCGCAGTGTCGGCAGTAGCCCTATCCGGCTGTAAATCAGAGAACTACGAAAAAGAGATGACATATTCCGTCGGCGACATCCCGAAGGATAAGATGACAATGCGCATCAACCATAACACCAACGACCATGTCTCAATACTCGGCTATGGCATGATGCGACTGCCATTCAAAGACGACGCCATCGACCAGGAGATGGTCAACAAGCTGGTGGATTACGCCATGGACCACGGTGTCAACTACTACGACACATCACCGGTGTATTGCCGTGGAAACTCTGAGGTTTCCACAGGCATAGCGCTGAGCCGCTACCCTCGCGAGAAGTATTACCTTGCCACCAAGCTGTCTAACTTCGCGCCTCAGTTTTGGAGCCGCGAGGCATCGATAAAGATGTACCACGACTCGTTCGAGAAACTGCAGACCAACTACTTTGACTACTACCTGCTGCATTCCGTAGGCAACAGCAGCAAAGGGCTGAGCGGCTGGGACACCTTCCAGAAACGTTACATCGACAACGGCATCATCGACTTCGTGCAGGAAGAACGCAAAGCAGGCCGCATACGTAACCTCGGATTCTCGTTCCACGGCGACCAGCGCGTCATCGAATGGCTGCTGGATAACCACGACACATATCACTGGGACTTCGTTCAGATAGAGATGAACTACGTCGACTGGGAGCACGCCCACGACGTCGACGAGGATAACGTCAACGCCGACTACCTCTACAAACGTCTCACCGACCTCAACATTCCGGTTGTCATCATGGAACCGTTACTCGGCGGACGACTGTCGAAACTCCCCGATGCACTTGCCAATACGCTTAAACAACACGCACCACAGAACAGCGTCGCGTCGTGGGCGTTCCGTTTCGTCGGCACCTACCCTAACGTATTGACAGTCCTGAGCGGCATGACATATATGGAACATCTACAGGATAACCTGCGCACCTACTGCCCACTGCAGCCTTGCACCGATGAGGAATTAAACCTCCTGATGGACATCGCAAACAAATACCTGCAATATCCGATAATACCTTGCACAGCTTGCCAATACTGCATGCCATGTCCTTACGGCATCGACATACCGACCAACTTCACGTTCTATAACAAATGTGTCAACGAAGGCAGCATAGTAGAGGATTCGCAGTCAAAGGATTACAGGCAGATGCGCCGTCGTTTCCTGATAGAATACAACCGTCAGCTCGAGGCGGACCGACAAGTCGAACACTGCATCGGCTGCAACCAATGCGTGTCGCACTGCCCACAGCATATCAACATCCCCGAGCAGCTGACGAGGATTAACAACATTGTTGAGAAACTGAAAAGTACTATCTAGCTATTCTATCCTGAGGTCCTGGATGCCCGTCACCTCATGTTCGCTGATGTCGTCAATGACGATTCTTACTGATTTTACTGGTTTTTCCGGATGGCAATAAGCTCTGTAGCCATCGATGGCGTCGTATTCAAAACGGTTGCCGCGATGATATTCCTCGCCGTCATACGAATACTCGATATAGCCGTTCAAGACACCATAAACAGCCAAGGTGTAATAGCCAGTGCACATCCCAATCGACTGACACTCAACGGGTTCGTCGAAAGTGAATAAGACATAGTCACCATCGCCGATCTCACGAGCGGTGAAGCAATAAGTGTTCAAATCGTAATCTACGAGTCTCTCGATATCCTCGAAAAATGGGATGTTCGACTCCACCGTCGTCTTCGGCTTCAGATAATGATGAAGCTCAATGTTCTGTGCGCCTCTCGCTATGCTGGCACGGCCATTGTAAAACGTCGCGAATCTGTATTTCTCAGGGGTGTCGGTCTTTATCGGGTTACGATATCTCTTCGACTTCACCGTCGGTTCGCTGCCGTCATCGGTGTATCTTATCTTCAAAATCTTGCTGTCGCTCGTCGCCACTAGTTTTCCGTCCTCATAAACGACATCCGGTGGCGTGATCCTGAACTTCCATCCCATAGCGTCGAGGCGTTCATATTGGGCATTATACAGCACCTCCTTAAACTCCTGAAAATCGGGTTTCTCCTTACACCACGCTATCTCCGAGAGCGCCAGAAGCTTCGGAAACACCTGATAGTCGACGAAATCCTTTACGCCGAGACACTCGCCCCAGCATCCGCCTTGAACGCCCATAGCCTTGTCGGATGGATCAAAGCTATATGCCTTCTCCAGTGAGTTCACGCCTGCCCATTTCAGCCCGCGCTCGCCCTCGCTCTGCTTCATGTCGAAGTACATATACTGTGCCACTTGCATCACCGTCGGATGGCCTTGTTCTATTGAAAACTCGGCTCTATGGGGGCTCGACCAAGCATATACCACCGTACTAGGCATCAGCTCGCCCCCATCCATAATCTCGTCCCAACCCGCCATGACTTTGCCATGTCTTGCGAGTATCTCTTCCATCCTCTTCACAAAGTGATGCTGGGGCTCGTCGATATCTTTACAACGTGGGCATTCTTTCCAAGAGTCCTTATTCACCTCGTCGCCGCCTATATGGAATATCTTCGACGGGAACAGCGCTGCCATCTCCCCGATGATGGTGTCGAGCATGGCATAGTTTTCCTCTCTGCCCACGCACCACACGTTGTTTGACTCCCACTGCACGCTGTAGTGTTTACAGGTGGTCTCGCACAGAATCTCTGGATAGCTCACCGCTACCGCCTTGCTGTGACCAGGCAGGTCGATCTCCGGAATGATGTTGATATTTCTGTCGGCAGCATATTTCACTATTGCCTTTATCTCCTCCTGGGTGTAGAAACCGCCATTACGCTCCATCCCCGACGCATAGGCAGGCTTCAGAGCCTCGTGAGCGCCACGCCAGGCGCCGATTTCCGTGAGCTTCGGATAATGTTTTATCTCCACCCTCCAGCCTTGGTCGTCGGTCAGATGCCAATGGAAATTATTGATTTTATAATATGCCAGAGCATCAATAAACCTATAGATAAAATCGGCGCCGAAAAACGTCCTCGAGACGTCAAGATGCATGCCTCTGTAAGCAAACCGCGGCGCATCGTAGATATGCATCTTTGGCACCTTCACCTTCCTCACTTCATGGCAAGGCAGCATCTGTATAAGAGTCTGCACGCCATAGAAAGCGCCTTCCTTGGTGCCAGCGATAATCTTGATATGGTCTTTGTCAACTATAATATTATACGCTTCCGCTAATTCAACAGTATCTGCAAGCGTGATAATGATACCTCTCGAATCAGATTTCTTTGGTTTTATCTGAAAATGGCCCTTGCCGAATGTCTTCTTCAGCTGTGACTGCAGGTATTCAGCGTTGAATCTGTTGTGTTCGTCGATAAATATCTCGGTGTTACGTTTTATCTTGAAGCCCTGGCCGTCCTTCATCTCCATCGTCTGTGGCTGCGGCACTATCTCGAGGTTCGCCTTCTCGGTATGTCTCGCAACACATAAAACGCCTATGATTATCGCCACCAACAGCTTCTCCGACGTGCTGAGCTTGTTCCAGCGGAATATCAGCAGGAGGACAAGGATTAGGATTATTATCTTCATGGTTAATTTTGTTTTATAAAAAATGCCGCCCGAATGAGCGGCATTTCAATCACTTGATTTTGTTGATCAAATCAGGCAGCATTCTCACGCATGCCATCTCTCTCCATTTCTTCTTGGCCTCCATGGCAGGCATACCGAAGTATGTCACGCCCGGCTCAGTGTCCTTGTCGACAGCTGTATAAGCCAGAATTGTGGTGCCTTCAGCGATGACGAGGTCTTTGTTGACCGCCGACATCGACCATATCGACACGTTGTCTTTCACTCTCGACACGCCACCGATGGCGGTATGTGCTCCGAGGAAGCAGTTCTTGCCGATCTTGGCGTCGTGACCCACCTGGACGTGGTTATCCATCTTGGTGCCGCGGCCGATGATGGTGTCGCTGGTGACTCCGATGTCGATGGCGCACAAGGCTCCAATTTCGACGTCGTCTTCAATAACGACTCTGCCGCAGCTCTCAAACTTCACCTGACGGTCAGCGCCACGATGCTGGAAATAACAAGCATCAGCAGCAATAATTGAACCGCTGTTGATGATGACGTTGTCGCCGATGACAGTCCAATTGTTGATGGTCACGTTGGCATGGATGATGCAGTTCTTGCCTATTTTCACATGCTCTGCCACGAAAGCGCCCGGCTGGATGATAGTGCCCTCGCCGATCTCTGCCTTAGGACTTACCATCGCTGTAGCAGGCTCGAAACGACGGTACGACAAGATGATCTTGTTGAACGCGTCGAACGGACAGTCGTGGACGATGAGCGTCTTACCTTCAGGGCATTCCACATCAGCAGTGTTGATGATGATGGTGGTAGCCGCTGAGTTCAGCACCCTCTGATAGTATTTCGGATGATCGACAAATGTTATGTCGCCAGCCTCCACCTCATGAAGCTCGTTGAGCCCCGTGACAGTGCGGTTAGCGTCGCCGATGATCTTGGAAGCACCAATAAAATCAGCTAAACACTTGGCGGTCGTTGCTGGTTCGATTCTCATTATTCTCTAACCCTTTCTGTGTATTCACCTGTACGGGTGTCAACTCTAATCTTATCGCCTGTGTTGATGAACAACGGCACTCTGACCTTTGCGCCTGTCTCCACGATAGCCTCTTTCATGGCGTTGGTGGCTGTGTTGCCCTTCTCGCCTGGCTCTGTATATGTCACCTCGAGAACAGTCTTCACTGGAAGTTCAGCAAACAACACTGTGTCTGTTGATGTGTCGAAAACAACGTCGCAAACATCGCTTTCCTTAAGGAAATCAACACCTGTAATAAGATCTTTCATAAGAGGGATCTGCTCGTAGTCTTCCTGATTCATGAAAATGTAATCTTCACCTTCCTTGTAAAGATACTGATACTGACGATGTTCAACGCGAACGTCCTCGAGTTTTTCACCGATATCGAAACGGCGCTCCAATGTACGGCCGTCAACTACGCTCTTCAGCTTGATACGCATGATAGTGTTACCTTTGCCCGGTTTCACATGCTGGAAATCAACGCAAAAATAAAGTTTACCATCCATTCTGATGCAGCTTCCAATCTTAATGTCTTGTGAGTTAATCATATTACGTAATTTTTTTAGTTATTTTTCAAAAATTCGGTGCAAAGATACAAATTATTTTTTAATTAATAACAATATCTTTTAAAATTTCCTTTTCCGCCTTGGAATTCAACTTCCTCAACAGCATCGACTTGGCGTAAAGCAGCTCGTTGCGCAACGAATCGGCATCGACTTTTACGTATAATTTGCCGTTTTGTATCTCTTTTTTCAAGGTATGAGTGTTAATAAAATCCCCTACGACATCCTTCCACGAGTCGAGAATCTTTTGCTCGTCCAAAGCGTTATCCCTATGATTTTCATGATAAAACGCCTTGATCATATCACCCAAAGTCGTCAAATTCGGATCAGCCATCGTCTCTTATTTTCCCTTTTTCCACTTCAAAAATTTTATGGTTTCCATCAATGTTATCCAAAAGATACTGAATTCTAAGTCGCTGTGTATCAGTGATAAACACCTGACCGAAATAATCATTGCCAACCAGTTTCACCAGCTGCGCCACCCTATTGTCGTCCAATTTGTCGAAGATATCATCCAACAGCAAAATGGGCTTGAAGCCGACCTTATGGTAATTGAAATCGAACTGCGCGAGCTTCACCGCCACCACAAACGACTTCTGCTGACCTTGTGAGCCGAATTTCTTAACCAATTGATTATCAATTCTAAAACTCAAATCGTCTTTATGGATTCCGACGTTGGTATATGACGAATACCTGTCTTTCTCCAGACTCTCCTTCAAAAGTTGCTCCATCGGCTTGTCGTGCAAAGCGCTTTCGTAAACGATGTCCACCTTTTCCGATGTGCCCGAAACAATGTCGTAATATTTCTGGAAAATAGGCATGAAATCCTTCAGAAACGCCTTTCTCTTCTCGAAAATAGGCTCGGCATAACGTATCAGCTGCTCGTCCCACAGCGCCAGCAAATTCGCGTCAAAGTAACGGTTCTCCCAGAACTGTTTCAGCTGGGTGTTGCGCTGCGCCAAGACTTTGTTGTATTGCAGCAAGTCGCCGAGATACACCGAGTCGAACTGCGAGATAACCCCGTCGATGAATTTCCTTCTCAGGTCGCTACCGTCGTTAATCAAATCGCGGTCGTATGGCGATATCATCACCAACGGGATCTTCCCGATATGGTCGGCAAGGCGCTCATACTCTTTTTTGTTGCATTTAAACGACTTTTTCGTCGCCTCCTTCTGCACACACGATATCGTCTGCGTCTCGTCATTGTCGGTCACGAAATCGCCGTGAATGGCAAAGAAATCCTCGCCATGACGTATGTTCTGCTTGTCGGTGGTAGTGAAATAGCTCTTGCAAAAAGCCAAGTAGTATATGGCATCAAGGATGTTGGTCTTGCCTGCCCCGTTGAGGCCTACAAAACAGTTGATCTTCTCCGAAAACTGCAGGTCGGCCGACTCGCAGTTCTTGAAATTCGTCAACTTTAATTCCTTGAGAAACATTTACTTAGAATTTTTGACAAACTTATCCAAGTTCGTCGAGATGGTTATATAATTCGGCGAGCCGTAGATGTGCATCTCCGACCTCGAATAGTTGATGCTGAAATGCCAGATGTTGACGCCCACGCCGTACGAAAAGCCGCATAATCCCTTGCGTGTCGGGGTCTGCAGGTTCTTGCGCATGCCATAGTTGTAACCCGCCCTAAGCACGAGGTTCTTCCCTATGTAGATCTCGCCGCCAAACACCAGGTGACGCATGAGGTTGTCGCCAAACTTGGCAGCCTTCGACTGCTTTTTCATGGTGCCAGTAATCGGGTCGTAGTTGCCCTCCAGGTCGAGCGGGTCGTCATAGCTCAGGTCCCACTTCTGGATGTTTTCATAGACGATGCTGAACAGAAATGGCACATGCTCGAGTCTTTTCGACACTCCAGCCGACATCCTGAACGGCAGCTTGTTGCGTTTCCCTTCGAAGTTGGAATACAGCTCATAGCCCACATTTCGTGCTGTCGCCGAGAACATCCAGCCGCTCTCGGTCCTGTAGCTTCCCGCCACATCGACGGCGACAGCAAACGTCTTGAAATTCTCGTATTGAATGCCTGCCATCTTCACGTTGGCACCTATGCTCCAATGCGGTGTCAGCTGCCTTCCCCAGCCCACCATGATGTTGTAATCCGACGGCGAGAACGTGCTTCCGTCAACATTACCTTGCTCGTCGGCATATTTGAACTTCCCGTAGTTGTGATATTGTATCGTCCCCACGAAACTGCCAATCTTGTCGAAGGTGCGGCTGTATTGCCCTGTCATGAAGTTGATGCCGGCGTAATAGTTCACATACGAGAGCGCGATATCGTTGTGCATCTCGCTGTTTATCAAGGAAGGATTGTATATTCCGAGTTGCATATCGTTGTCGTAAATCGATAAGTCGGTGTTACCCAACGCCGCAACCCTAGCCGAGTTGGTCGCATCGAGAAAACCGTACGCGCCATGACTTGTCTGCCCTTGAATATCAAAGACAAACAGCACGAATGCGATTACCGATAACAACAGTTTTCTCTTCATTATAATTTTGATAATCGATGTAGAGTCGATGTGCACATCGTCTCTACAATAATCCTAATCCCATCTTATTGATTCTCCCAGCATCATTGAGCTTCTTCGCCAACTTATCCAAAATGCCATTGACGAAAATCTTGCTCTTCGGGGTGCTGAAATACTTCGAAATCTCGATATATTCGTTCATTGTGACCTTCACAGGGATGTATGGGAAGCACACAAACTCGGTGAGGGCCATCTTCAGGATTATCATATCCATCAAGCAGATACGCTCTTTCTCCCAGTTGTTGGTGTTTTCGGCGATGAGCTCTCCGAACTCCGCGTCATGATCCAAAGTGGCACGGAAAAGGTCTTTTATGAATGTCTCATCAGCGTTGGCTTCAACACCATCAGCCTCAGTCTTATATATCTCAGGCAGCTTAGAGTTGACATCGAAATTCTTCATCTTGTTAAAGAACTCAAGCAACATCGAGCTGACCAGATGATAGTCGTCGCAGAAATAGATGCTCTTGTCTTCGTAGAAGTCCTGCAGCACGTCGAGATCGGCGAAATAATTGCTAATCATCGTGACGATGAACTTACGGTCGGCGGCAAAGCTGTCGTTCTTGTCCGCCATATATTTCTTGTATTCCTCCGTGTCTTTCATCATGGTGTAGTATTTCTTCACCACATCCTGCGTATCGTCGGCCCAGTTTATCTTCAGCTTTGCCTCGTGTTTCCTGAAATCGACGTTATCCTCGATTACGTTAAGAAGACGGTTGTTGACATACTTCATATTCGGATGCAGATCCTCGTATGTCGGAATGTATTTATGCTTGTTTTCGGTTAGCTTATTCTCCGCATAACGCTTGGTCTCAACGAGAAACGACAGCTGCCAGATGAACAGCTCGTAAAGCTTCTCGATGCTTTCTTTCAGAATTTTAATTCCGTTGTTGACGTTGGTCTCTCCCGACTCTATATAAGCGTAAAGAGCCTGCATCACTTTGATTCTCAAAAACCTTCTGTTTAACATAATCCTTATTTAGTTAAAAAATTTTGGAATGCAAAAATACAAAAATTATCGTTTCAGCAACATCCTGAACAAGATATTAAAATCTTTCAAAACGGTATAGTCGCGGGCGTACATCACATTCAAGCGATTCTTAGCCTCTTCGCTCAGTTCTCCTGCCACTATCGACGCAGGATTGTAGATGCCTTTCTTAATCTCAGGAAGTCGTTGACCGTCAGACACTTCTGTCGGACAATAGCCCACCCAAGAATATCTCCCGAACAGCACTCTGAAACAGTCGCCGAAGAACTTGAACGGCCGTCTCACAAACCATGCCACAAAGATCCAGAAAATGAGTCCGAAGAACGACACCGAGAAGTCGAGAAGACGTTTCTTTCGCTTGTTCGGAACGGTGTTTATCGTGCGGATATCAACGGTATAGAGGTCGCCGCGCGTGTTGATGGAGTTGCTGCCTATTATCGACAGTGTATCGACAGGCGCGATCTTGTAGTCGAGTCGGCTGGCATGCCATTCCACCATCTTGTCGATGATCTCCTGATGGGTGATATCTTTCGAGCAGAAAATGATTTCCGTTATCTTATAAATGCCGATGATGTCGGGCACCTGAGCGAGGTTTCCGAGGTAGTTTTCCGGTATCTCGTTGCCGTTATTAGGCACCACCAAACCGATGAAATCAGGCTTGATGGAGGTGCTCTTCAACAGCTGCTCCACACGTGTCGTCTCGTCGAGATTTCCAATGACCAAAAAGCGTTTTTTCGCATTTCTACCATATTGAAAATCAGCGAGTTTAAGCACGTAACCTAAAGTTCTACTTAAAGTCATCTGAAGAGCCATCCAGATGGTGCCAAACAGTATCAGGATCCTCGAAAAACGGAGGCTCGTCGGCAGCAAGGCGTAGAGTATCAGTATCAGGATGCTGCCTATCATCACGCCACCCGTGGCAGGATAGATTCGGTATGGCTTGTCGTAGCCGCCGGTGAAGTAACTGGTCACCAGCCAGATGAGCAGATATATCGGCAAGATGACGGTAAACAACGGCGTCACAGGGTAAGACCCCACCCCGTCGTAAATCATGTAATGACCCCAGAAATAGCTTATCGTCGCAAGACCCGCATAGCCAAGCACCGCATCGGTGAGAGGCATGTAGATCTTACCCAGAAACTGCGACATCAACGCCAGGAAAGCCCTGAAATATATGGCGAAGTTGATGAAAAACGAGAACAGCCTCGCCCTGTTTTTCGCAAAGTGTTTCTTGGCGAATATCTCCATCGCCTTGTAGAACACCAACACGTAGTTTACGCTGGTTTTCTTGGTACTTTCGCCCTTATAGTGTATGATACGTGTCTCCGGGAAATAGTAGTTTTTATATCCCGCCAATGTTATGCGGTACGACAGGTCGATATCCTCGCCATACATGAAGAACGTCTCGTCGAGAAGCCCACATTTGTCGAGGGTTTCGCGGCGCATGAGCATATAGGCGCCTGCAAGAATGTCCACCTCGTTGACCTCGTCCATGGGGAGGTATCCGAGATGATATTTCGAGAATCTCTTGGAATGCGGAAACAGCTTGGAAAGCCCGAAGATCTTATAGAAAGCGGTCATAGGGGTAGGCAGGCCGCGCTTCGACTCAGGCAGGAACTGACCCTTGCCGTCGACCATCTTCACGCCGAGGCCGCCAGCGTCGGGATGTGCGTCCATGAAAGCGATGCATTTGCTGAAGGTGTCGTCCTCCACCACGGTGTCGGGGTTGAGAAGCAGCACATACTCCCCTGTCGAGATTTTTATGGCCTGGTTGTTGGCTTTTGCGAAGCCCACATTGTCTTTGTTGGCGATGACTTTCACCTCCGGGAACTTGGCGGCGAGCATCCTCAAGGAGCCGTCCACCGAGTTGTTGTCAACCACAAACACCTCACCTTCAATGCCTTGCATGGCCCTGCGAACCGAGTACAAACACTGTTCAAGGAAGTGTTCGACGTTGTAATTGACTATGACAACCGAAAGTTTCATCATCACTATTAAAACTGCAAAGATACGCAAAATATTATTGCCATGATTTTTTATTTTATAAAATATTTTCACTATTTTTGCGCTTTGATACAGAGAGATATCATCAAATGTTCAAAAACATCTTCGGCACTTTCGGCACGCGTCTTCTGAACGCCCTCTGCAACTTCATCACGCTGTGGTTTGGCACGCATTACCTCGGCGCGGAGGCATGGGGCATCGGTGGCATAGTACTCGTCGACGTGTCGCTGCTTCTCATCGGTGTGGAGCTGCTGGCAGGCCCGGGACTCGTCTATTTCACGCCGAGAAAGCCCTATCGCACCTTGTTCAAGATATCGTACACCTGGTCGGCGATGGTGGCGGCATTCTACGCCCTGATGATGTTTGTCTTCTCGTTTATCCCCACAAAAATCGGCTTCATTCCTGAAGGCTACCACGGGTTGGTGTTGCTGCTGGTGTTCATCTACAGCCTGCATAATTTCAACCTCAACACCCTTCTAGGAAAAGAGCGCATCATGACTAATAACTTATTGTTTATCATACAGTTCCTGACTCAGATGAGCTCGATGCTGGTGTATATCTTCGTGTTCGACATCCGCGACGCCCACGCCTTCGTGTTCTCGCTCCTGACAGGCTATGTCGTGAGCTATATCTGCGGCTTGACGCAAATCTGGCGGTATCTCGGCGACAAAGGCGACGACAGTCTGATGCCGACCATAAAAGAGATGTTCCGCTTCGGCACTATAATACAGCTCACCAATATGGTCTCGATGCTCAACAAACGCTTGAGTTTCTGGATTATCAAGGGATTCTGGGGCGACGCGCAGGTGGGCATCTACAACGCAGCCTCACAGGTGGCGGAAGCGCCTAAGATCATCGGACAAAGCATTGCCATGGTGCAGTTTTCGAAGATCAGCAACCTCAGCGATAACGACAAATCGGCAAGGATAACGGTGCAGCTGCTCAAGACCGCCACGATATTCACAGCGCTGAGCATGCTCGTCATCTGCCTCATCCCTACCAGCGTGTATTCCTGGGTGTTTACTGAGAACTTCGCTCCTATGCGTGCCGTGATGATAGCCCTGGCACCCGGCATGGTGTTCATGTCGGCACATACCGTATTCTGCCATTTCTTCTCAGGCGTCAACATGCCGAAACACAATCTCTACGCGGCTTTGGTGGGATTTGTGGTGACGATACCCGCCCTCTACCTCCTGATACCCACCCTCGGCATGGTCGGCGCCGGCATCTCAGTGTCGATAACCAACCTTGCAATTATCATCTATCAATGGATAATATTCAGAAAGACCAGTAAAATCTCTGCAAAAGAGTTACTCGTCACCAAACACGACATGAAACTGCTGGTTTCCGAAATCAAATCTCTGATTTCTTCTTCGACTGATAAGCAGTGATAATCACCGCACCGAGAATCAGCACGATACCTATTGCGAGACGAAGGCCGAAAGGCTCATTAAACACGAATATGCCGATTAAAACTGCTGTTAAAGGCTCTAATGCTCCGAGGATTGCAGTTGGAGTGGCTCCCACATATTTCGAGGCATAGACCATCAAGACAAGCGATAAAGTGGCAGGAACGACGGCAAGCCAGACCGAGTAGAACCAGCTGACGGCGTTGTGAGGCAAACGCAGCGGCTGCCCAGTAAGCCAGGCAAACACTGCCATTCCGATGGCACAATAAAGCACCACGTAGAAGTTGATCTTAAACGACGACATCTCGAGCGGACAACGGTTCACCACGATGATGTAGATGGCGTATGTCAACGCTGAGACGAGCACCAATATGACGCCGAGAGTGTTCAACGCGCCGCCGGCATCGCTCCAATAAAGCAAAAGCACGCCAACAAGCGACAAAATTATGGCGACAATAGTCTTGAACCCCGCTTTCTCCTTGAAAAACAGGTTCATGATAACGGCTGTCATGATGGGATAAGTGAACAGAAGCGTAGAGGCCACACCTGCCGCGATGTAATGGAAGCTGAAATAAAGCGTCATCGACGATGCCGTGAAAAGCAGTCCGAGCGCCGTCAAGACACCGAACTCCCTCCTATTGACTTTCAGACTTTCCTTCTTGATTATCAATATGATAGATATGATTATCCACGCCATGCTGAAGCGGCTGAACAACACCGAGTTGGTATTCATGCCCTGCTCATAGAGCTTCAGCGCCCCCAACGGGTTGGTGCCGTAAAACACCGCCGCCAAAATGCCGCAGATAGTGCCGAAAACCTTTTTATTCGATGTTAATTTCGTGTTCATAACAATTTTAAAAATTGTGCAAAAATACAATTTTTTTTATTATTTTTGCAAAAAGTTTTTTGAGAACATGGCGGAAGAGATTATTGAAGATAACATTCTGGAAGACAACGAGTTAGACTTTACTACAAACGTTAATCCGGTCGATTATAATGACGATGCCATCCAGCATCTGTCGTGGAATGAGCATATCCGCAAGCGTCTTGGCATGTACATCGGCAAGGCGGGCGACGGCTCGGCACACGACGACGGCATCTATATCCTGTTGAAAGAGATCGTTGACAACAGCATCGACGAGTTCAACATGGGTGCCGGCAAGGTCATCGAGATCGACATAAACGACGGCAAGGTGCGTGTGCGTGACTACGGCCGCGGCATCCCGCTGGCATCGCTCAAAGACTGTATGGGCCAGATGAACACCGGCGGCAAGTACAACACCGGAGCGTTCAAGAAAGCCGTGGGTCTCAACGGCGTCGGCGCCAAAGCCACCAACGCAGCATCTTCTTACTTCCGCGCACAGGCATTCCGCGACGGCATGACGAAAGTCGTCGAGTTCTCAAAAGGCGAACTACTATCCGAATCGGACATCATCCCGACAGACCAGAAAAACGGCACAGAGATAACATTCGTGCCCGACGCCGAGTTGTTCGGAAACTACCATTTCCTTATGGAATACGTCGATGAGATGGTGTGGAACTACGCATTTTTAAACAGCGGCTTGACACTGATTCTCAACGGACAGAAATACCAGGCGAAGAACGGCCTCCTCGACCTGCTGACACGTAAGATCGGCAAACTCGAGAGCTGCGCCTACCCTATCATACATATCAAAGAAGGCGACTTCGAATGCGCGTTCACACATTCCAACGTGACGAGCAACGAGGAATATTTCCCGTTCGCCAACGGACAGTATAACCCGCTTGGGGGCACGCATCTCAACGTGTTCCGTGAGGCTATCGCCAAGACTATCAGAGAGTTCTACAACAAAGAATACGAGACATCCGACATCCGCAGCGCGTTCATCGCCTCGTTGTCGATAAAAGTCGATGAGCCTGAGTTCGAAGGCCAGACGAAGACCAAGTTCTCGTCGAACTACATGGACAAGGAGAGCGAGACGACCATCCGTCAGTATATCACTGATATCATCAAACGCCATTTCGACAAGTTCCTGCACATGAACAGCGACGTTGCCGAGGCTTTGATGCGTAAGATCATACAGAACGAGAAGGAGCGCAAGGGCATGGCAAACATCAAGAAGCTCGCCCGTGAGAGCGCCAAGAAGGTCAGCCTCAACAACAGAAAGCTCCGCGACTGCCGCATACATTACAACACCAACCAGGAGAAACGTCTCGAATCGACGCTGTTCATCACCGAGGGTGACTCGGCATCGGGAAGCATCACCAAGAGCCGCGACGCACAGACACAGGCGGTGTTCAGCCTGCGTGGAAAGCCGCTCAACTGCTATGGTTTAACCAAGAAGATCGTTTACGAGAACGAAGAGTTCAACCTCCTGCAGGCTGCTTTAAACATTGATGAATCGATTGAGAATCTGAGATATAACAACATCGTCATCGCCACCGATGCTGATGTCGACGGCATGCATATCCGCCTGCTGATGCTCACTTTCTTCCTGCAGTTCTACCCCGACGTGGTTCGTGGCGGACACCTGTATATACTGCAGACCCCGTTGTTCCGTGTGAGAAACAAGAAGGAGACACGTTATTGCTATTCCGACGAGGAGCGCGTCGATGCCATCAAGTCGCTTGGCGCCCATCCGGAGATAACACGATTCAAAGGTCTCGGCGAGATCTCGCCCGACGAGTTCAGTTATTTCATCGGTCCGAACATGCGCCTGGAGCCTATCATCCTGCGCCACGACATGACGATACCTGAGCTTTTGAAATATTACATGGGAAAGAATACCGACCAGCGTCAGAAATTCATCATCGACAACCTCAGAATCGAGGACGATTCGAATATCGATAAGCTAGACTAATTTTCACACGTCATTTCGACTGAAGCGTAGCGGAATGAATAAATCCTCTACACTCCTAAGCTCTCGTTGGTGGAAGATTTCTCGACTACATTTCACTTCGTTACATTTCGCTCGAAATGACGGTCACAATCTAAAATCCAAATACTTCGTAATATCCCCTGCTATCATAGCTTCCATGCCGAGTTTCGCGGCAGCGGCGTCGCCTGCCATGCCATGCATGAAAACCCCTATTATTGCTGCTTCTTCCGGCGTATAACGCTGTGCTAGCAGCGACAGTATTATGCCTGTGAGCACGTCGCCGCTGCCGCCTGTCGCCATGCCCGGGTTGCCCGTGGTGTTGACGAAGCAGCGTCCATCCGGCAGTATAGTTGTGGTGTTCGCGCCTTTCAGCACGATGATGATCTTATATCGCATCGCCATCTCGCGTTGTAGCTCGATGGCTTGTTCACGGCTGTCGGTCTTGCCAAACAGCCTCTCAAACTCTTTAGGATGCGGCGTGATGATGGTGCGTGCAGGCAGAAACGCCAGCCACGTCTTGTTTTCAGCCAGGATATTCAGCGCGTCGGCGTCGAACACCATAGGCGCCTTCGATTCTTGTATCAGTATCTTCAGTGCGGTCATCGTCTCAGGCGCCTTGCCGAGGCCAGGCCCCACTCCTATCGCGTTATATGGCTGAAGGTCCGGTACTTGCGAGAAGCAGTCGTCTGACTTATCGACGCTTATCATCGCCTCTGGAAGATACACCTGGAGTGGCAGCATCGCCGTTTTCGGCAGATGTGTGGTGAGCAGTCCGACGCCCGAGCGCATGCAGGCCTCCGATGCCAGCAGAGCGGCGCCGGTCTTGCCTGTAGAGCCCGCTATCAGCAGCGCATGGCCGTAGGTGCCTTTGTGCGAGTCCTTGGCCCTCACGTGCAACAGCGGCCTGACGAGCTCGTCGGTCACCTCAATAAATGCCGATTCTTGATTTTGTATGTTTTTCATTTGTGATTCATTTTGAAATAATCCAACAATGCCTTGAAATTATCTTGAGCTGTCAAACAAGTGTCTCTAAGATAACCGTTGATATGCCCCCAATTTTGCAATCCACGATAATAAAACAAGCGCAGGTCTTCACTGATGACAAACGGGACGATGTCGTTTTGCAGGCATTGCCAAAATATCAGCATTCGCCCTATGCGGCCATTGCCGTCTTGAAACGGATGAACGCGTTCGAACTTCACGTGAAAATCAATAATATCGTCAAGCCCCACTTTCTTTATCGCATAATAATCTGATAATAAAGTCTTTATGGATGTATGCACATCAGCTGGCATTGTCGTCGCCTCACCCCCAATCTCGTTTGCCAAACGCTTGTAATCGCCTACTGCAAACCACGGTTTCCGGCTGTCGGATGTGATGGTTTTCAATATCAGATGCAACTGTTTTATATGTGCTTCTGTGATTTTTTCGGTAGCGTGGTCGATAATGTAATCGATACAACGGAAATGGTTTACAGTCTCCATTATATCGTCAACGTTGGTGTTTTCGGTTGTTATGCCTATGGTGTTAGTCTCAAAAATCAGTCGAGTCTGCTCCTTGGTGAGGCGACTGCCCTCAATATGGTTGGAGTTGTATGTCAAATCAATTTGGATGCGGTGATAAATGCCGCCTTTCATACGGCTGTCTTTCTCTTCACGCAGACGTTTAAGCAATGACGATATTTTTGTTTTGCCTTTTTTAGGCAATGATGCATCGGCGGGGATAGTCCATGTTTTTCCGGTAAGGAAAGCACCATCTATTTTACCCGAAGCACAATAATTACGGGCTGTTCGCTCGCTTATTCCGTACTTTTCGGCATATTGTGTGACTGAAATATATTCCATATTATCGGCAAGATTTTAGTTAAAAACCGCTGCAAAGATACGATTTTTTGCCGATATCGGCAAGTTTTTTTTATTTTTCTTTCTTCAACTGTTCCAATGCCCTACAGAGCTGGTCGGGGCATGATGTGGGTTTGTTACCACAGCGGATTCCGTTGAGTTTGCTGATGACGTCGTCGATTTTCTGTCCGGTGACAAGGCGGCAGATGCCCTGGGTGTTGCCGTTGCATCCTCCGAGGAAGAACACTTGTTGGATGACGTCGTTATCATCGGCGGTGACGTCGATGAGCACCGAGCAGGTGCCTTGAGTGGGATATTGAATGTGTTTCATAGAAATTCTCTTTTTGCAAAAGTACGAAAAATTTTTGAAAGTTCAGAGGTTTATTTTATTTTTCGGCTCGGGTCACCACACTTCTAAGCTCATAATCTTACAAGCTTATAAGCTATTAAGTTTCCAATAACCATTTTTGTTGGCCCCCACCCTTTCAACAACGCCTTTTTTCTTCAATCCCGACAAGATCTTTCTTACTCCACTATCTGAGAGGCCAGTCTTTTTCATCATTTCCTGTATAGTGATATTTTTATTCTTTTTTATCAGATTAACCAGTTCCAGTTCCCTATTTCCCAATGTTTTATCCGCTACTTTATCCACTACTTTATCCGCTACTTGATATTCTTTTATACTATCCAGCAAGCACTGTAGCATAAAAGTGATGAAAATAGTGCTTTCACCAGCTGCATCTGATTTGGCAATAGCATCGTAATACTCCTGTTGATGCGCTTTGACTATTGTTTCAACCGGTATCCATGCGAATATTCCTTTCCAACGTGCGAGAAGCATTGTTTGCCAATAGCGACCCATACGACCATTACCGTCCATGAAAGGATGAATAAACTCAAATTCATAATGAAATACGCAACTGCTTATAAGCGGGTGGACATCCGTCGATTTAATCCACTCGAAGAGATTTCCCATTAGTTGAGGGACGAACATTGCAGGCGGAGCCATGTGTATGCATCGGCTGCCGTCGAAAACACCCACGCTGTCATATCTATAATGCCCTGCATTATTCATCAAGCCATACATCATCAGACCATGAGCTTTCAGAAGGTCTTTTTCTTTAAAAGCGTCAAGTTGTGCCATAAGTTGATAAGCTTGCAACGCATTTTTCACTTCCCGAATCTCATTTGGTGCACCAAGTACATGTTTTCCATCCACAATATCGGTTACCTGTTTCAACGATAGGCTGTTATGCTCAATAGCAAGCGATGAGTGGATAGTCTTGATCTGATTGGCTTTTCTCAACATCGGGGAAGGCATTTTATCGCCCAGACTCATGCTAAGAGCACCCACAAGTTCGGATATTTCAGATACAAGTCTTAAAATCTCTGCAGTTATCTGAAACGGCGGTATATATCTTTTGTTTTGTATGTGTTTCATTGAGATGCTTTATTTTATCGCAAAGATACAAAAATTTTTTAAAATTAGTTGATTGTATTAAAAAATATCGTATTTTTGCAGTCAGAAATCAATAGGGGAACAGTCCGTTGACGTCCATAATTTGGCGATGACCTTTCGAGAGAGCCAACCTGTCGGTTTCTTTTTTTTATGCCCTTATCGCAGTAATACAATATTGTATCTTCTCACCGGTTCGTTTAACACCCACTGTCATTTTTACTGTTCCAATACCAACCAGATCACAGTGCATTTCTTGAATTTTCATAAAAATCTTCTGATTCTTACTCCCTTTCTTAGGTGTTTTAGGCTTACCATATTTTACAGAATACCGCAGTATTGTGTCTAGTTGCAGTAAAGCCAATGTTGAATTATAATTTTTTGCTGCATGGTGCATAGTTTCTGTAATAGACAAATAACGGATATTGATATAATCTTTTAACGAACGATTATAAACTCTTTTGTCTGGGTTTGCATCAATCCATTGACGATAAACAAGCGATATTATTTCTTCACGCTGTTTAAAATCCTCTTTACTGTTTCCTTGTGGTATATTCATTGTCGTAAAATTTTAAAATTCTACGGCAAAGCTAAAAACAGAATTTTGAATAAGAATTATCGGAACGTAAGAAAATTACGTTCGGGGTGCATTTTTAACATAAATTGCATTTTATTGCAAGAAATCTAAAAATCTCTTTACAATTTGGGGCGTACTGACAAACTAATTGGTGTTGATTTGTGAGGGCAAAGATAATAAAAAATTCTAATATATCATAAACTATTACCATATTTATCCAGCCATGCCTGAGCTGCATCACAATCGGGACAATGGGAACGAAGCAAGGTCTGAAACTTAACGGTGTGTTTCATAATTACCGTATGACAAAGCTCATGAATTATCACGTAATCTATAACAAATTCAGGAGCTTTTATAACTCGCCAATTGACAGAAATGTTTTTCTCATTGGAGCAATTTCCCCATTTCTTTTTCTGACTTCTGATATATAACTTATTGTATGGCAACAACAATGATTCTGATAGTGTCTCAACTCGTTCAGAGATATACTTTTTCGCCACTGATTTCAACCATTTTTCTTTAACGGCCTTGTCAAGCAAATCTCTTTTTGCCTGAATGGTCTTGCTTTCGTGATTGATTATCACTTTGTTCTGGTATTTTGAAGAATAGAAATAGGAATATCTGTTCCCAAACATCAGAATCTCATTGCGACGTAGTTTAATGTTTGATTTTTGTTTGAAATACTCCTGCTTTGACGCAATCCACTTTGCTTTTTTCTCCAAAAGACGCTCTATTTCCTCTTCTGTAAAAGAAGTTGGGACATAAAGCTGCACCACACCGTCTTCACAAACTTTAAGACGTGCGTTTTTGACATCTCTTCGAGTTACTATATGGTTTTCAGGCAACATCTTAATTCAAACTAAAATTCTTGACAATTGAATCCATCATCGTTTGATGCAAAACGTCTTTGTCATAGATATCCAAAGCATCATACTTGTCGTTTGCAGCCAACAACGCCACCTCACCTAAAAGTCTGTTGTACTCTTGATTTACCTCCTGCCATCCGATGTAAATCTTCGACTGAATCTTTACCGCCAACTCATTTGCAAACTCCCTTGCAAGTTTCTCATCGAAATTTGGAAGTTCATTCTTTAAAATCTGATAAATCTCAAATGTTCCCTTATTGTCGAATCCCATCTTTTTCGGAATTTCAACCGCTTCATCGACTTCGGTATAAAGTTCGCTGAGTTTATTGATAAGTTTCTCGATCTCAATCGTGTTGGCATTCTTCAAACGGATAAGAGCATCCAAACGGTCTTGAAATTCGATATAGATTGCACTGTTATTCTGATTTGTACGAATCATTGTCTCGATGTCACGAATGATTTTCTCGGCTTTATCAGCTGGCGAAAGCTTTGTCTCCTGCAGTTTTGTTAGATAATCTGAATCGATGGCAATTTCTGGCAAATGACCGCGGAAATTCAACAATACAGAGCTCTCTTCAAGCAATTTCCTTGTCTGAGCAGCATAAAAATCAACGTCGAAACTTACACGGCGGAATTCTTCCAGATAAAGCTCATAAATCGTCACAAGCCATTGGTATTTATTGCGGAACGGACGCAAACCTGGATTCGGACTTATAGATTCCCAAAGCTGAACCACCCGATGGAAACTGTTTTCGAATTGACCTTGGTCAATCTCGCTCAACTTGCGAATAATCACTATCTCACATTCATAACTGTCTTCGAACTTGATTTCTGCAAAGGGCTTAAAAGCTTTGTCCAATTCTTTTGGAAATACTTCAAGCAAGGCATCCACATCTTCAAACTCGCCAATATCCTCCGGATCGTAATTCAAGGCTTCTTTATAGTTTTGGAATACGCCGACATAATCGACTATGCGACCAAACTCCTTAGATAGCTTATTCTCGCCCTCACCGTAATCATACGGACGATTTGTACGAGCCACCGCCTGCAAAAGATTATGGTCACGTAGTGGACTGTCCAAATACATGGTCTGCTCGATTGGCGCATCAAAACCAGTGAGCAACATGTTGCACACAATGAAAATCTTCAAGTTGTTGCCTTTGGCTTTCTCATCATCGGTGATGCGCTTTTTGAAGTTGTCAATCAGGCGTTTTCGCTCTTTGTCGTCAATATAAAATGGCGAAAAGAGATCGTAACGGTCGCTCGTCTCATATTGTCCTGTAGAAAATATAATGCGCAATTCCGATGGGTCAAAATAGTTAAGCAATTCGTTGTAATACAACACACAAGCCTCTTTGTCGATAGCTACGACTTGAGCCTTAAAACCTTGAGGTTCCAAACGTTCACGATAATCTTTGGCAATGTCGGCAGCCAAAATCTTAATACGCTCAGGTTTCTTCATCAAAGTCTTCCAAGGCTGAACACGCTGTTCTACCAGCCGCTTCTGGTCTTCTTCAAGGTCGGCTGTAATTTCGGCATAGCCTTGTTTTAGGTTTTCCTTGTCCAAGAACCATTCCGACGGCCCCAATGTATAACGGATGGGCTTTGTAGCACCGTCGTTTATAGAATCAATTACACTATATTTGTCAAGATAATACTCAATCTTTCCGTTATCATCTCTCACTCCAAACTCCTGATGTGTCTTCGGTATTGGCGTTCCTGTAAAAGCAAAACGTTTGGCATTCGGCAACACTGCACGAAGTTCCATCTGATAATCGCCGTATTCCGTGCGATGCGCTTCATCGATAAGCACCACCACATTGTCACGCTCGTCTTTTATTTCACCTAACTCCCTGAATTTCTGAACTGTGGTGATGAAAACTCCGGCAGGTTTGTTTTTAAGGATGTTTTTCAAATCGCCGACACTCAGCACGATACGTGCATTCGGGAACTCGCAATCGAAAAACGTGTCGCCCATCTGGTCCTTCAAATCTTTGCGGTCAACAACGATAAAAATTGTCGGGTCGGACAACACATCTGTCTTACGCAATTTGTAAGCCGTATAAAGCATCGTGAGCGACTTACCCGAGCCTTGAGTATGCCATATCACGCCTTGTGTCTTCTCGGAATTCACAACACGGTCAACAATCTTGTTGGCGGCACGCAGCTGCTGATAACGCGCCACTTTCTTGATAATCTTGCCGTTGTCGCGCTCGAAAACTATAAAATGATGCAATATGTCGAGCACTCGCTCTGGCTGCAGCAATCCGATGATTCCGAACTTCATCTGTTCAAGCAGCTGACCATTTGGCAAACGCTCAACGTCGAAATGCATCAGACCATCTTTCTCGTCTTTATAGGTACGGCACAGTTCGTTTTCGGGATGCATGAGCGGATTGTCGAACTTATCAGCGATGACCGAATCCTTCCATTCGCTGAAATAAGATGCCGACGCCCCAGGAATGCCGTATTTGCTCAGTCTGCCGTTGCATGCCACGCCAAACAGATGGCACATAAACAGTTTCTCGCTGCGGCGGTCGTATGTCTGAAACTGACGCACGCCCTCGAGCCAGTTTGTACCACGTCTTGCACACTGCTTAGCCTCAATAGGCACCAGCGGGATGCCATTGACCAGAAGACAGATATCCGCCCTCACCTGCTGTACAGCATATTGGTTTGTAACGATGAAGCTGTTTTGCCAGATGTCGTTAAAGTCGATGAAGCGTATAGTGCGGTCCTTGCGGTCTATAGTGATGGTTACGCCATCTACAAGCTGGCCGAGAAACTTCTCATTACCCTCAATCGGTATTGGGTTACGCAGATTGTTGAGCAGCGTATCCACCGCCATCTTAGTTGCCGACTTGCTTATGCCATTCAGCTTCATCACCTGTTCCACCAATATCGGCTCCACCACCGCATTCATCTGCAGTCGGCTATATGGTTTCAAATCCTCCGCAGAGCGGTCTGTCCAGCCCAACTGGGTCAGCCATTCGGTGACTTTGGATTCAACAGATTTGGATTCGGAGAGTTTAGACATAGTATTAGAAATTATATGTGATACTGATACAGTTTAATGGTACTCAAACTATCTGTGACTAAAACAGGATTACAACACATACCATGCATTCCAATCAATGTGTCAACATTAGGATGATGGTATCTATTCTTCTCTCCTACAGATATAAAGCCCCGACTAGCATATTCATACATCTGAGGATCAAAGTTGTTTCTTGAGCCATGATGTGGTACTTGTATTGAACTTATAGTTTTCCAATATGGGGCATAAAAATATTTTAAATTTTTAAATTGGTTTTTTGTGTCAAAATCTCCAGTATAAAGACAATTAGGGCTACAAAGTCTTCTATATTTTCCACAATGATGATATATCATTTTATCATAACAACAATCACAATAATCAGAATATAAATGAGGGCTTGCCATACCTGAAAACAATGTCATGGAATAGGCATTATGGTTTTTCTCAAAATAATCATCATAGATTTGTTTACATTTCTTTAATCCTTCTTTATGAACTATATCTATGAGATCCTCAAATTCAAAATCATAATTTATTTTTAACTTCCCTTTGAAGAAATTATAAAACCCCTTATCATAATTACTATTAATTGGGGGATTATACGGTATGAACAACCATTCTTTCCCTAAATGTATCTTGACACCAGATTTGATAGATGTCATTTTAATCATTTTCAATAAATCAATGTCATAATCCCCAACTATTTCTTCACCGATCCGATCATCTCCATTTGAATGAGACACTCTTATGATCTTTGTTTCACTTTCGGTATAATAATCCTCTGATGACAACAATTTATTAATAAAAGAATTAATACCAGACACACCTGTTGGATTCTTCAAAGCATTATACAAAAGAAACTCCAAGTGTTCGTCTTTAGTTAATTGAGGAAGAATCAAGCATTTAACATTATAATGTGTTAAAAGGTATTCAAGTCCATTTATATGATCATCGTGCATGTGAGAAATAAATACAGCATCAATTGTTCTTTGTGTGTAATAATTATCCAAATATTCTCGCATTGATGTATTATTATTCCCACCACAATCATATATTACATTAATTTCATTAGAGCCATCAACTAATCTCTCTGAATAAAACCCGCCCTGTCCCACTGGATGAATAATTCGTGTCAGTTCCATAGCCGTGTTATTATAGTTTGTCATTATAATGTTCCCAAAGTCTACCATTATTATAAAAACTGCAAGGTTATAAATATTGCACTAGTATTCTAATCATTCTTTGTTTTACGATCAGACATGTTTCTACTATCAGAAAGCTGTTTTATAAAATCACTTTTATTCTTCACTTGTTTAAGCTGTATTTTTAAATCTGTTATCAAATTTAAGTAATCTTGATCCATTTCTTTTGATTTTGATCGCATATAATAATACAAAATCAATTTAATTACGCCCAAATCCTTAACATATTTGTATTTATTATTTTTAAGAAATTTTTTCATCAAATCAAAACTATCCTTGCCTTTTAAATCTGCATAAGTAAAGATGTCCAAAAACTTTTCATATTCCGATATATTCAGATTTAATGCATGAGTGTCGATTTTTGCTTTCACAACAAGTTTTGTTTTTTCACTACCAATCCAATCAGAAATGACAACTTGTTGTAAAAGAGGTAATATCCTTATAAAAACATTAAAATCAATATTTTTGGGAAAACCATTGGGTGTTCTATTATTCTTTAGATAATAATAAACCAATGCAGCCCTAGTATATAACAATAAAGATATAGAACTGGTCATAATATTCTGTAAAGCATTTGATCTTAATGATTGATCATCAATATCTTCAAGATTTCTAAATATAAGAGCTGCAAACTTTAATGTTTTATCCAACGGACAGTCTTTAGTTTTTTCCCTTTTCTCTATTGAGCGTTTGATTGGAATATTTTTTAGTTCTTCATCATATATCTTTTCCAATTCCTTCTCCGTTGGTTTCTTTTTGATTGCTTCCATACTCAAACTTTCAGAAAGAGACTTTCTTGTATTTAGAAAAATATCTAATTTCTCAAAATTTTGTATAACATCTTGATTATAATCCACAAACACCGATGAAAGAATTTGTTGGCTTAACTGCATCAATTTCACATCATCAGTTTGTAATCCTGAATAATAAACTATCTCATCAAAATAATTTAAACACGAATCAGATGTAAATACTTCTATACGGAACTGTTCATCAAATGTTATTAATAATGCCAAAAAATATCTGTACAAGAAATCAAACTTGAATTTTATATACTCTTCATCATTAAAAGACAATATACCCCTTCTCACCAAGTCATCAACAATAGCTTGGGGTTTCAGGTCACTTCTACCTTTTAAATAAGATGAAATAAAATTCAACAAATCAGAATATTTAAGTCTATAACTAAAATTCTCATCTCCATTAGTTTCCATTTCTTTAGCAATATATGCCAATAATCGAATTTTGTTTTGATAATTAAATTTGTTTTGGTATACATTTTCAAAATGTGCCTTCTCCAATAGATTTTCAACGACTTGTTGAACTAATATGGAGTTATTAATTGGGCTCTTTTCTTGTTTATCAATAATCCATAAAAACAGTGTAACTGCCAATGGTGTACGAGGTAATGACAGTGCTTCAAAGTTCTTAATCAAATTATTGATTCTTTTTTTGTATTCATCAGTTTGTTCTGGAAACCATTTTTTGATTAAGCTTTTTATCTGTTGAGCTTTAAAATTTTGAATATAAACAACATTAAAATTAAAAACATCATTATAATCCAAGAAATCCGTTGGCAACATATTCTCAAGGATTTGTTCTTTAGCTGCAATAATTCTATTATTAGGGTTTTGTTGAAAAAATTCTATTATTTTATCCAATTTATCTTTATCATCAAATGCTATGTCATCTATTAATAAGACAATTCTATTTTGAGAGAACAAATTACGACATTCTTTCGAAGAAATTGATAAATAATCTCTTACAATTTGAGATATCCTTCTGTTACCCAGTTCATTAAAAGACATGTAAACAGGGATGTAATCATCATTTTTATATGCCTTCGTAAACTCAACCATCAATTTATTTAGTAAAGTCGTTTTTCCAGACTCTTTTAAACCATATATTAAATAATTTTCAGTACTATTAATAAAGTCATCCATATGATAATATATAATATCATCAGGATTACTATGAGTCTCTGGGATATTACTTATGATAGGCTCGACGAATAAATCCTCTATTTTACATGGAATATTGGGGTCTAATCCATATGTAAAAAGATGCTCGTCAACATTATCAAATCTCACATTCTCTAATGTGTTCAATGCTTTATCGACAATGCCGGTTTTTAGAATCTGGTTTTCATCAGGATATGAAATGCTAATACAACCACTATCTGAACCAATATCAGTATTCGAAACAAATTTCTCATGATCCGATAAATACTTTCTATACTTAATCGTTGTTTGTCCACCTTTATTGAAATTTATAATAGAATATCCATTAGTATACTTTGCGTCTGAAAAATCTGCAACAGAAGCATTGCTTTGAGTTTTTAATAGTGTACCATGAAAGTTTCTAGTAAAATCAATATCAAGTTGGTGTTTATGTCCAATTAACAAAACATCAAAATGTTTGTAAAGAATAGGCTTTATTTTATCTCGATCTTCTTTTATTATATCCTCAAATGGATGATGCATCACAGCAATCTTAATATCTGTATCCTTTAAGAATGATACAGCTGATTCAATCTGTTTTTCACCAATTATTAAACTACCATCCTCATTTTCTTTTGATGAACGCCAAGAAGAGTTTAGACAAGCAACTCCAACGTTATTTTGGGTTATAAAACAAGAATCGAAATTGCTTAATTGTTTTATCAATTGTGATTCTTGATAAAACGCTTCTTCAAATGTTTTAAAATCCTCCAATCTGTCCAGATATTTACTACTTTCTCTGTTTTTTACAATAAAGTCATTGATACCATCGATAGTTGAAACAATTGACGTAGTTCCATTTTCAATTATTGTATCAACTTTACCTCTATTAACATCATGGTTTCCAGGCACAAAGAAAAACTGATCATTAGTAACAGACAATCCATCACATATTTTGTCAACAAAAACTGTTTTAAAATAATCGAAAGCAGCTTTTGTGTTGGAAAAGGTATATCCTCCTTTATCAATTAAATCTCCAGATATAACAAAAATACAATTTTTAGTATCGACATTTTGCTTCTTTAAATCCGCAATCAAAGCATATACTAATTGTTCCTTTTTTAATGATATTGGATTTGAATCCAAATGAAAATCTGAAATATGAATGATCTGTACCATATTATTATGTTTTATTATTTTATTCTAACTACGCCTGTCAGCAAATTCTGCATCAAAGACTTCTTCAGCCTTTCAAGGACAGCGATTTTTTCTTGTTTTGCTTTTTGCGTTTTTGAAATGTTTTCGATCTTTTGATTTATTACTAATTGTTCTTCGTAAAGCGGCGTATATAACAACATGTTTTTCATGTCAGAATCTCCAATTGCTGGATAATTTGAACCAGCCACCCAACTATGGAACTGAGAAGCGCCTATTGAACTCAATATCTGATAAAAGAAAAATTGGGGACAAACTTTCTCCTTAGCAGTCAAAACATGAAAGCCGGTTGAGCAGATCCAATTATTAGAATCTGGCTTATTATAGATAGCGAATGCTTTTAAATTAGGTCTTACACCTGAAATTAATATATCATTGTCTTTAATAATTCTTCTTGCTCTTCCTGGAGAATCCTTAAATAAAAACTCTGGACAACTATCAAAATCAATATGTTCAGTATTAACCGATTCAATTGTAATATAACTAAATTTATAATTATCATCAGTTTTATTGGACAATGTGTTTTGATTCATGTGAAATAAATACTTCACCTTTTTCACCTTCCACCCCTTTGGCACTTTCCCGAACTTCTCATCGATATAGAACTCATCCTCTTTGCGAAGGGTGCCGTCGGGTTTCATGCGGCCGGTGAGGAGGTTCTGCATCAAGCTCTTCTTCAGCCGCTCGGCGGCGGCAATGCTGCCCTGCACCGAGGTTATCGCCTCATCTACTTTTGAGAGGATATTGGCTATGGCGGTTTGCTCAGGAAGAGATTCGGGATATCTTATGTCCATTTTGGACAAAGTTGACAACCTAATATATGGAATGTTATTTTGGCTCACTTCTTTATTGATGCGTATTGGCAAATACCTATTCTAATAGTTCTGTAAATACTTCACATCAATCTTAAATCCTGTAATAACATATACTCGCTGGTAAGCATTAAACTTCCCTTTATAATGATGAATGTAGCCAACATACTCACCATTTCCAGAAATCAACAATGCCTCATCATCAAACGCATATTTATCAATATAATAATACTCCTTCGCGCAGGTATAAAAACGATATTGACCATTGGGCACCATGGCATTAGCATCCAATTTTCCCGTCGTTATAGATGAAACGAGATTCATCAACTTATCTGTTTTCCAACCTTCCATCATTGTTCATTGCAATTTTTTCAGTAACTCATCCAGTTCCTTCTCCGTATCCGATTCCGTTTGCATCGCCTTTTGGAAATCGTCAACGGCTTCCTTCAAGTCAATCTGTTCCTCAGGCTCAAAGGTATCGACATAGCGCGGAATGTTGAGGTTGAACTCGTTTTCCTCAATCTCGTCCATGTCAACGATTGAATAATAACGTTTGCGCAGTTCGGGGTCGGCAAACATGTTTGTCAGCTCAACTTCAACATCGGCAATGGCTTGGCGTTGTTTCCCTGCCTTTTCTTTGGCGGCATTTTCGCGAGCTGTCTTATCGGTGGTAATTTTGTCGAAAGCTTTGCGAGCGACGTCAACGGCCTTGTTATCACCAGTTGTCGGTTTGTTGCCTTTGGCTTTCTTTTCGTTAACTACAGCCTCGGCTTTTGCCAGTCTTTCTTTGGCTTTTGCAATCTCTTCGGTGGTGTCGTTTTCAATCTCCGACAACTGAAAAGCAAGTTCCTCCTCTATCAACTTGTGCAGTCTTGTTTTCTGCAGAACAATCCATTTATTGGCCTTTTCTATATCGCCCCAACTCTCAAGCATGGTCGAGATGCGCAAAACATCTTGAGGTTCAAGCACGCTCATATTGGCATCCTCGCGATACCAGCCTTTCTTGGCGGCATAAACCATCAGCACCTTGTTTTTGCGTTCTGCAGGTTTGTTTTTGTCAAAGAAAATTATGGCACCTGGAATAGTGGTTCCGTAAAACAGATTGCCAGGCAAAACCACGATAGCGTCAATAATATTTATATTTTTCTTAAAGTCAACACCTTGCAGGAAACCACGGCGAATTGTATATTCCACATCGGCCTTGCGGTTCTGTCCGTCTTCCTCCTCAGTCTTTTCAGGCTGTCCGCGGAACAACACACCCTGCGGACAAACCACGCCAGCCTTACCTTTCTCGTCGAGAGATGCCACTATATGCTGCAAGAAAGCGAAATCGCCGTTGCTGTATGGCGGAATGCCGTAAACGAGACGGTTATATGGGTCGGCAAACTCCTTTTTGTATTCAATCTGTGGCGTACCATCCTTTTTGTTTACGTTATTTCCTTTCTTGTCCTTCTTGGTCTCGCCATTTTGCGCCCAGTTTTCCAACGAGAACGGGAAATTAGCCATCACCTTGTCGAAGGTACGGAGTTCAAGCTCATTTTGCTCGTCCTTGAATTTCGGGTCGCGGATAGTGTCGCCTTGTTCGATGCGAGCATCCAATCCGTGCAGAATCATGTTGATATTGCAGATAGCCCAAGTGTTCCAAACCAGTTCCTGTCCGAAAAGACGGCTTTTAGGGTTGTCATTGTTTTCACGAATATATTTTGCCGCATTCAGAAGGAAACCGCCCGAGCCGCAGGTCGGGTCATAAATCGTCTCGCCTTTCTGGGGTTTCAGATAACGGACAATGATATCCACGACCTCCTGCGGAGTATAGAACTGTCCAGCCATCGTGCCGCCCTTGTTTTCATCGGCAAAACGCTTGATAAGATATTCATAGGCATCGCCCAGCACATCCACCGTCACATTCTTGTTGCTCAAATCCACCGCACTCAAGTAGTTGATAAGATTTGTAAGAACTTCTGGGTCAAGCTTTTTGCCGCCAGAGCCATCTGGAGCAGGTTCGTTCCAGCGCACAGTGTTGATAATGCCTTTCAGGATATACTTTCCGTTTTTATCGACATTCTGTTCGGCAATAGACGTAACAGCTTTGTCAAGTTTCTCGTTTTTCTTATCAATTGGAGCCACGCGAACATCTTCCCAGAAGCAGCCGTCAGGAATAATAAAATCGTGCTTTTTCTTAATAATCACATCCAGCTCTTTGTTAGTCGGCTTCCTGTTGTTTTCAATTTCAAACTGTTTCTTGCCGTTTTCAGTCTCCCAATTGTAATTGTCGGAAAGACGTTTGAAAAAGAGCAGCGAAAGGATATACGACTTATAATCCTCAACCTTGTCGCGCAAAATATCGGCCATGCCAAACAGCATGTTGCCCAATGCCTGTTTTGATATCATCTTCTAGTTCTTAAAAATGCTTTTGTTTTACACTACAAAGATACAAAATTTTCTCACCTATTTCATTTTTGGGCACTATTTGTAAAATTTTTTTAACATTTTGTTTAGCTTATGAGCTTATAAGCTTAGAAGTTTAGGAGATTTAGAGTTTTTTGTAAAGAAATTTTAACAAAAATTTCAAATTCATGCAATTTGTGTTAAAAAGCGTAAAAGCTGAAAACACAACGATTTTTTGCTATATTTTTGCAGTGAGGTTTCTAAAAATTTAAATTTATGGAAAAGAACAATTTACCAATTTATGATGAAGATGGTTTGAGATCTAAAATCTATACCATCAGAGGCATTCAAGTTATGCTTGATTTTGATTTGGCCAAAATTTATGGCTACGAAACGAAAAACTTTAATCGTCAGGTTAAAAACAATATCGAGCGATTTGATGAAGATTTCCGTTTTCAGCTGACTGATGACGAAGTAGCAGAGCTTTCAAGGTGCAAAATTTTCACCTTGAACACCGGACGCGGAAGCAATGTAAAATATAAGCCATACGCTTTTACAGAACAAGGAATTTATATGCTTATGACCGTGCTTAAAGGCGATTTGGCCGTACAACAAAGCAAAAAGTTAATTAGGCTTTTTAAACAAATGAAGGACTACATTATTCAGAATAATAATGTACTGGGTTACAATGAAATACTGTGTTTAGCACGGCAAACAGAGAAGAATTCAAACGACATCGAAGATCTGAAAAACAAAATGATTACAAAAGACAATATGGATGAAATCATTCGCGATTTCTCAGAACCGATATTGAAAGACTATATTTTTTATTGCGGACAACAATTTGACGCCTTTGTATTTATTTCAGATTTAATCAGAAGAGCAAAGCACGAAATCATCCTTATCGACAACTACATCGACGAGTCTGTATTAACAATACTAAACAAACGAAATGATGGCGTAAAAGCTACCATTTACACAGCAAATCTTTCAAAAGATCTGAAACTCGATTTGCAAAAACATAATACGCAGTATCAGCCAATAGATATTAAGGTTTTCAAGAATTCTCACGACCGATTCTTAATAATCGACGATGAAGTATATCATATCGGAGCTTCATTAAAAGACCTCGGCAAAAAGATGTTCGCGTTTTCTAAACTGAATATCGAGAAAGAGAAGATTTTGTATTAAGTGCGGTGGCCACGGCCCGAATAGCGGGGCTCCGTTTTATTCGGGCCTTGATTTTTTGGATACTTTTTTGTCAAGAAAAAAGTATCGACGAGGAATTCAACATTATTTTTGAAATCTTTTAATATTTTAATTCATGGAAATAAATAACAACAACAATTTACCGGAATACATTCAGGGAATTCCGACAGCGAAAAACCGCAGTAAAGAAAGAAGAAGTCTACGTTCAGATAACAAACATATTCAATACTGTGTCAATAAAATAGAGGTAAAAGAAAAAAAGCCGACCGTACCAAGCGTCACAAATTAATGGTCACATACGGAACCGACTTTTTTCACGCTGCAAAAATACAACAAATTTCCTAACGCGCAACCAATTTTTTGAAAAAAATCAAAATGATCCCACCAGCACCCCGCTTACCATCCAATGGCTGAAGCTGCCGCCTTCGTCAGCGCCTTGCGGGATGGCCACTGTTATCGTGTGATGCCCCGGCTTCAAGTCACTTAAGTCGAAATAAACCGGATTGGTCGCCGTCCCCGGACACCAGCCCGAACGCGACAGGTCGGATGATGACACTCCATTCCAGAAATTGCCCGAGACTGGGTTCAACTCACGGTAAGTGGCACAGTCACAACGCCATGGAGTGTATCTGAACACTTTCTCACCGTCAATGATGATGGTATTCTCCTTCGGGTTGAACTCGTCGCCGCCATCCCAGCCGCCATGGCCTGTTGTGATGTATCTAAGCCTCAGATTCTCAACGCCTTCAGGAATGTCAAACTCTACCGTAAGACTGTCGGTCTGGAACAACCTGCCGTAGTTCTGACCCGACATCTCCATCACGTTGCAGGTGTTGAACAGTGGCAGACTCCAACGGCTGTTTTTCGACACATCGCCGTCGTAATCCTGCGGATATGCCACCAAATCCAATGAGACCTTATGTCCGCCGCCATCATAATTACCGATGAAAGCGCCTATCAGGACATCACCATGGAGACGGTCGGAAAGCTCCGAAACCTCCATCTTGTAATATGCCTCGTCAGCCCATTCCAGACCGTCGAGCTGCACCCTGTCGTTGAAATGGTTCACGCCAAACGGAGTGAAAAAACGCATCAGCTCGACAACGGGCATGTAGTCGTCTTCAAGGCGTATACCTTGGTATTTATTGCCATTTTTATCTAATTGACAAGGAATGGTTTCAATGCTGTCAATTAAAGCATTGCACAACGAAAGCTTCCTGTCCATCGGGATGACGAAGACTGAGCCCGAGCGGTCGTAGGCATCGCCGTTGGAGCGCTGGTGAAGCTCTGCAAAAAGTTGGTAATGCTCAGGCAAAACAGGCAGATTCACACGTTTCAGGATTATCGTCCCCCATGAGAAATGAATCACCGTGTCGAACGGGATTTCGCCTTGGAATTTGTCCATTTTCACAAAATGAATCTGGTCGTCATCGAAAATCTTGGTGCGGATAATCAGCTTCTCCTTTTTTATGTTGTTAAGCTCTCTCCCACTCTTCCTAACTCCAAGATTATCAGGGATTAAGCCTTTCTTTAGCTTCTTGTCTTTCTTAACCGACTTAAGATCCATGATGCGGTTGCCGTTTATCGCCTGACGCACCATCACGCCTTTCAGATAGCCGCGCGATGTCACCGGAGACGCATCATAGCCAAGGCTTTCCGTCATCCAGACCTCTATCGTGTTTGAGTTTATCGATGTCTTATATTTTTTACAATTGTAGCCTTTAACCTTCTCCGAGCCGATTTCTTCGAACTCTATATCATTGGTTTTCAATGGATAAGCGTAATAATACGACTCGCCATCCTGATAATTCATCTGGAAATAAGCCGAATCGGCGTCATAATCCACGAAAGTGTAATCTGTCGACAATCCTTGAATCAGTTTGCCTTCAAACTCTTGAATATCATGTGTTTTCAATTGGTTTTTATAACGCAAGACCTCACGGAAGGTGGTGTCGCCGCTGTCTGAACCGAGCATATATGACTGATACACAAGGCGTTGCTGTGCCGATGCCATCATCGTGGCGAAGATAAGAACTAATATTAATAATGTGCGCTTCATAAGAAAAATTTTTGCAAAGTTAAAACTTATTTGTAAATTTGCAAAACATTAATAGGAAATTAAATTTAAATGATATGAAAAAGTTATTGCTTCCTATCGCATTGATACTGTTGATGTTACAGTCGTGCGGTGACGCTTCGAAGCCAAAGGCTCCGGTGCGCGAAAAAATCAAACTCACATCCGACATCCAGACGCCCGAAGTGCTTTGGAGCATGGGCAGAATCGGCGAATTCTCAGTGTCGCCTGACGCTCAGAAGGTCGTTTACAACGTCACCGACTACTACGTTGACGAAAACAAGGGCTTCTCGAGGATTTACATCATGGATGCCAACGGCAAGAACGTGAAATGTCTCACAAATGGCGGTTTCAGCGAATACAGTCCGACATTCACGCCATCCGGCAACATAGCTTTCATGACAGCGGCATCGGGCGACATGCAGCTATGGGAGATGGATACCAAAGGCAGGAGCCGCAAGCAAATCACCGACATCCCTGATGGTATCACGGGTTTCAAATACAGTCCTGACGGCAATCAGCTCGTGTATTCGGCTGAGGTGAAGATGAAGGAGACCGTCGCTGACATCTACCCTGACCTCCAGCTTTCGTCAGGAAGAATCAACAACGACCTGATGTACCGTCATTGGGACCAGTGGGTTGACACCTACAGCCATTTGTTCCTTGCATCAACAGCTAACGGATTGATTACAAGTGGCTTGGATATCCTTGAGGGCGAGCCTTGGGAATCGCCGGTCAGGCCATGGGGCGGCATGGAGCAGGTGGCATTCACCGAAGACAACAGCGCGGTGCTATACTGCTGCCGCAAGAAAGAAGGCAAAGACTATACAACCTCAACAAACACCGACATTTACAGATACAGCATTGTGGCTGGACAGACAGCCAACCTCACTGAGGGCATGATGGGCTACGACCTCAACATCAGCGTCGCCCCGACGGGCAACATGATGGCTTGGGAGAGCATGGAACGCGACGGCTATGAGGCTGACAAACAGCGTCTTTATGTCATGAACCTCGCCACAGGTGAGAAGACCGACTACAGTCTCGGCTTCGACCAGAACTCAACGAGTCTGACATGGTCTGCCGACGGTACCAAGATTTATTTCATCAGCGATATTCATGCCACCGACCAGATTTACGAGCTCAACCTCAACACCGGCACCATCCGCAAGATCACCACAGGCAAGCACAACTTCGTGTCGTTGGCAGTGGCAGGCGACAAACTCATAGGCGGACAGCAGTCGATGAGCCATCCGACCGAGCTTTACAGCATCGACCCGAAGAATGGCTCTTTCGAGGTCATCACACATGTCAACGACAACATCTTCAAGCAGTTGACAACAGCGGAAGTCGAAGAGAGATGGATCAAGACCACAGACGACAAGATGATGTTGACATGGGTCATCTACCCGCCTCATTTCGACAAAAACAAGAAATATCCTACCCTTCTGTACTGCGAAGGCGGTCCACAGAGCACTGTGAGCCAGTTCTGGTCATATCGCTGGAACTTCCAGCAGATGGCGGCCAACGGCTATATCGTGGTGGCTCCTAACAGACGCGGCCTCCCGGGCTTCGGACAGGAATGGAACGAGGAGATTAGCGGCGACTACGGCGGACAGTGCATGAAAGACTACCTATCAGCCATCGACGCCCTGGCAAAAGAACCGTTTGTTGATGAAGAGCGACTCGGCGCTGTCGGCGCAAGCTTCGGCGGCTTCTCGGTGTTCTGGCTCGCAGGTCATCACGACGGACGTTTCAAGGCTCTGATAGCCCACGACGGCATGTTTAACCTTGACGCACAATATCTTGAGACTGAGGAGATGTGGTTTGTAAACTGGGATCTCGGCGGACCTTACTGGGATAAGGACAACCCTGTGGTTCAGTGGTCATACTCCAACTCGCCTCACCTCTTCGTGGACAAGTGGACTGCTCCAATCCTCGTGATCCATGGCGGTCTGGACTACAGAATCTGCTTCACGCAAGGCATGCAGGCATATAATGCGGCGGTCTTACGCGGCATCCCAGCAGAGTTCCTCTATTTCCCGGATGAGAACCACTGGGTGCTGAAGCCGCAGAATGGAATTTTGTGGCAGAGACGCTTCAAGAACTGGCTTGATACCTACTTGAAGTAAACAAAAAAGCGCTGGTCGATTGACCAGCGCTTTTTTATATCGTGCCCATGAGAAGACTCGAACTTCCAAGAGCGTCCGCTCACTACACCCTGAATGTAGCGTGTTTACCAATTTCACCACATGGGCTTTGGGTGGAATTTCTTGGATTCCTTGAGTGCCCAGGACAAGAGTCGAACTTGCACGACGCATTCGTCACTACCCCCTCAAAGTAGCGTGTCTACCAATTTCACCACCTGGGCTCGGGGTCTGCATTTTGATTTCTCAAAAGCGTTGCAAAAATACAGCATTTTTCAATACACGCGACAATTTTTTGAAAAATTTTTGAAAATTTTGTAACGACTTGATTATCATAAAATTAAATCGAAATAAGACTTATTTATAAAACATCTTAATAAACCCTAATTAAATTTGAATCTCTTTTTTTACTATTTTTGCAACGGAAAATTAAAGATTTCTCCACTACGCCCAACGGCTCCGGTCGAAATGACGGAACAACACAATGTCTCAAACGTCATTTCGAGTGTAGCGAAGCGGAATCGAGAAATCCTTTTTGAGTAATATCTTTGTGTATGAGAATAGACATTATCACGATTTTCCCTGAAATGTTCGAGGGTCCGTTCACCGAGTCGATAGTGAAGCGCGCCATCAACAAGGGTCTCGTGGAGATACATCTTCACAACTTGCGCGATTACAGCAACGACAAGCACAAACGTGTCGATGACTACCCTTTTTCGGCGGGCGCAGGCATGGTGATGATGATTGAACCTGTTGACAACTGCATCACCAAACTGAAATCGGAAAGAGACTACGACGAGGTGATCTATATGAGTCCGGATGGGGAATTGCTGACGCAGCCTGTTGTGAACCAGCTGTCGTTGAACCAGAACCTCATTATGCTTTGCGGTCATTACAAAGGCATCGACGAGCGCATCCGCGAGCATCTGGTCACAAAAGAGATCTCGATTGGCGATTATGTCTTGTCGGGTGGCGAGCTCGCCGCGGCGGTGTTGACCGACAGTCTCGTGAGGTTGATTCCGGGTGCTTTGAGTGACGAAACTTCGGCACTTTCCGACTCATTTCAGGACGGAATGGTGTCGCCTCCGGTGTATACAAGACCTCGAGAATACAAAGGATGGGCCGTTCCAGAGGTGCTTTTGTCAGGAAACGACCAAGTCATTAACGATTGGAAATATCAGCAAGCACTGGAAAGAACAAAGATTCGTCGTCCCGAGATGTACGAAAAAATAAAAAAAATAAAATAATTGTTGCAGGTATTCAAAAGTTTTGTATTTTTGCAAGCCAATTTAGAGGATAAAAATAAGATAAAAAATACAACAGAAATGAAAAACGCGTTAATCCAATTTGTTGAAGATCAGGTACAAGTTAAAGATTTTCCACAGTTTAAGTCAGGTGACACCATCACCGTAACTTACAAGATTGTTGAGGGAAACAAGGAACGTTTGCAGAAATTCCAGGGTGTTGTGTTACAGCGCGCAGGTCAGGGCAAGAGTGCAACTTTCACAGTGAGAAAGATATCGAACAACATCGGTGTTGAGAGAATCTTCCCTATCGCTGACCCAATGATTGAGAGCATCGAGCTCAACAAGGAAGGCGCTGTCCGCCGTGCAAGAATCTACTATCTCAGAGGTCTCCGTGGAAAGAAAGCAAGAATCAAAGAAGTTCTCAAGAAGAAAGAAAACTAAGATTCTACCGAAAGATCAAAAGAAAAAGAGCGACGCTGCAGCATCGCTCTTTTTTATTTTAACCGTTTTTATTTTAATCGCTGGCGGACAACCTCGAATGTGACGATTCCAGTGGCAACGCTGACATTCAGCGAGTCGATGTCGCCAGGCATAGGGATGACCAAATGATCGTCGACACGTTTGAGGTATGCCTCGCTGATGCCGTCTTCCTCCGAGCCCATCATGATGGCGACAGGTCCGGTAAGGTCGGCCTGCCAGATGGTCTGTTTGCCTTTCTCGGAAAACGCTATCACCTTCAAGCCACTCGCCTTCAGGAAATCGATGGTGTCTTTGATGTTCTCAACACGGCACACATTAATTAATGATAAGGCACCAGCCGAGGTCTTCATGGCGTCGCCGTTGATCAAAGCGCTTCCGCGGGACGGCACCACTATGGCATCGACACCGGCAGCATAACATGTACGCGCGATAGCGCCGAAGTTACGGACGTCTGTGACTCTGTCAAGAATCACTACAAACGGCATACGACCTTCGTCGTAAACCATCGGCACCACGTTTTCTATCGTCTGATATGAAATCGGACACACAAAAGCCACTATTCCCTGATGGTTCTTGCGTGTCAGACGGTTCAACTTCTCAATCGGAACAAACTGCACCGGAACCTCATGCTCGCGGGCATATTTCACAATCTCCGAAATCTGCGGTGAACGCAGTCCCGACTGCACAAAAACCTTCTCCAGCTCCTTCCCTGCCTTAATGACCTCCTCGACCGGATGCACGCCGAAGACCATGTTGGAATCGTCTTTTTTGTTAAAGCTATTATTCATTTTTCGTAAATTTACATTTGTCATTTCGACCGAAGTGAAACGGAGTGGAGAAATCATTAATCATTGTAAGCTTTCGTTGATGGAGGATTTCTCCATTACGCTCCATTACATTACGCTTCAGTCGAAATGACGGTGCAACAAAATTATAAAAAAATTGTTAATCATTTAAAAATTTCGTAAATTTGCAGTGTTGATTTTTAGAATTTGAACTTAAATTATGAAAAACAGCAGAATTATACCATTTATCATCTTATTGACATTCAGCATTTTAGGGATAAACCTTAATGCCCAGACGAGGTCGCCGGAGCCGAAATCGGGATTTCCTCTGACAAAGAAAATCATACAGCATCATCTTATTTATCCGAAGGCCGCTCTTGACAAAAAAGGCGGCAAGATTATCGTTTATTATGATGTCGACAAGGCAGGAAACGCCAGCAATTACAGGGTTGAGAACGCATTTGACGAGGAGTGTGCGGCAGAGGCCATCCGCCTGGTGAAGATGATAGAATGGAATCCGGCGATGGAGAACGGAAAAAACGTGGATTATCACGACTATTATGCCGTCGATTTCTCCCCGAAGAGCTACAAGAAAGCCGAAGAGAAGAATCCTCGCCTCATGCTGCCCGAACAGGAATATCCCGCTCAAAAGAGCAATAAAATCTATGTCTTAAAAGATTTACACCAGTCGCCACAGCCATATTTTGCCAATCCACAGGTGACGATGGCGGCTTATCTGCGCACCAACCTGCAGTTCCCGGAACAGGCGAAACAGTTTGAGATTCAAGGCACTGTGACGCTGAGTTTCGTGGTGGAGACCGACGGCAGGGCATCGAATATCATGGTGGAAAACAGCGTAGGAGGCGGCTGCGACAACGAAGCTATCCGATTGATACAGAATCTGGTATGGACTCCAGGGGTGAAAAACGACAGCCTGGTGAGGACACGTATGACACAGGATATCACGTTCAGAATTGGAGAGAGGAATTATTATGATGGGAACACCTATTAACAGATAATAGATAATAGATAAAAGATAAAAGAGATATAGTTTTTGTGAAATTTAAATAAAAATTTGTAAGATGAAAAGATTATTACCTTTGATTGCATTGCTGCTTTCGATTAATGTGGCAATGGCGCAAGATGCTCCGGCATCGAATTGGACGCATGGCGGAAACTTCGGTTTCAATTTGGCTCAGAGCCATTTCGACAACTGGGCGCCGGGCGGACAGGACAATGTCAACTTCCTGGGTTCATTCAAGTACGACATGAACTACAAGAACGGCAAACACAAATGGGACAACGGCCTTGAGCTGCAGTACGGCTACAGCTACTACGACATGGACAAAAAGCCTGTCAAGACTGACGACCGCATCTTCTTCAGCTCGTTGTATGGCTACAACATCAAGGACGAGGTTTGGTTCCTCACAGCCAACCTGACATTCCAGAGCCAGTTTGCCAACGGCTACAACTACAGCGTTGACAGCACCAACCGCATCTCAGGCTTCATGAATCCTGGCTATGTGACATTAGGTCTTGGTGTCCAGTGGGTTCCGAACGAGCATTTCAAAGTCAACTTCGCCCCTATCACAGGCCGTATGACCATCGTCAACGACCAGAATCTCGCCGATGCAGGCGCTTTCGGCGTGAAGGCTGCTGAATATGACACGCTCGGAGTTCTTGTCAAACATGGCGAAAACATCCGTTGGGAGCTTGGTGCTCAGCTCACGGCAGAGTTCAACTATGAAATCATGCAGAACGTGACATTCAACTCGAAACTCATCGCTTTCTACAACTATCTCATCAAATCGACAGATTTGAATGCCAAGGGCGAGAAATACGGCTGCCCTGTCGACTTCGACTGGGACAACGCTTTGGTGATGAAGATCAACGACTGGTTGACCTGCAACCTCACAGCACGTCTGGTGTACGATGAGGACATCCTGCCGTTGAGTCCTGTCGAAGGCACCACCTTCCGTCAGTTCAAGGAAGTGTTGAGCCTCGGCATCTCATATAAGATTCCGTAATCATGACGAAGATAGGATTATTGTCAGACACCCACGGATGGCTTAATCCTGCTGTCTTTGAATTTTTCAAGGACGTCGACGAGATATGGCATGTCGGCGACATCGGCGGGGCCGATGTCGCCGACATTTTGTCGTCATTCAAACCGCTGCGCGCGGTATACGGTAATATCGACGACCAGAAAGTACGACTGATGTTTCCGAAAGTCAACATCTTCACGATAGAAAACGTGAAGGTGATGATGACGCACATCGGAGGCTACCCGAACCATTATGAACCAGGAGTTAAAGAACTGATAATCAAAGAGAAACCTAACATTTTCATCAGCGGGCACTCACATATCCTCAAGGTGATGAACGACCACAAACTGGGACTGCTCCACATCAACCCCGGAGCGGCAGGAAACACCGGATTTCACAAGGTTATCACGATGTTGAGATTCCAAATCGATGGAAGTGAAATAAAAAATATGGAGCTTTACGAAAAAAGCCGATGAGATTATCTCAGTCTGTCAATTGACTTCAAAAGCGCAATGTCTTTCTTGATACCTCTTATAGCCAAAATCTCAAGAACGAGGTTTACCAGCGGGAACGCCATCCCAATGAAATAAGCCACATTGAGGTTGTAGATATCATTTTCCACCGCGACAATCACACCCAGGATATCTGATTCATAATAAATGAACACCAATCCGATGAAAATGATATTGATGAGCATGGCGAGACGGCATAGCCGCACCTGCAACTCGCGTTTCTTATAAAGAAAAATTGTGACGAGAGGTATTAAAGTCATCAATGCCGTCAAAACGACGAGAGGCCAAGTGTAAGTCGTTGATAATGTGATTGTTTCTATGGGATTTTGTATTCCAAAGATGGTGAATTTCATAATATTACCATTAGCGTTGAACGATGCCAACGGCATGAAAAACAGCAATGCGCTGATAACGACTGCCAAAAACAAGTAGATTGTCTGTCTTCTCTGTATCATATCTAATTTTTTTGCAAAATTAATAAAATTTTTGGTTGTATGTAAAAAATTCGTATATTTGCATCGTCGAATGGACAAAAGACCATTTAAAGTTTTTGTTACATTTCAATCAAAACAATTCTGTTTTACTCAAAAATCTAGAATATTCTTAAAAAATTCAGTCTAAACAAATTGACTATTTTATGTACGATATTTTTGAATTAAACGACAAATCCATGGCTGAGCTCAAGGAAATCGCGTTAAAGCTTGGTGTGGAGAAAGTCAGCGTGCCCAAGGAAAACCTTGTGTACAGCATCATCGAGAAACAATCGAACCCATCAGATGGCAAGGCCGAGGCGAAACCCCAAGGCAGACGTGGAAGACCGAAAAAAGTAAAAGAACCTGTTGTAGAAGAAAAGCCTATTGTCGTGGAAAAACAGGCAGAAACTGCTCCTGAAGCACCTGCTGAACCTGCTGATGCTCCGAAACGTGGGCGTCGTCCAAGAATCGGCAAACGTCCTGATGTGGTGAGGACTTCATTTGACAATAACGACGAGAGCAACCAGACACGTCATGTGTCGTATCCGAAGCCGAAGCCGGCAGTGGTTGACGTCGCCAACGAGATACTCAACGAAAACAATGAGGAAGAACCCGAAGTCGCCGACATCCCGATCGTCGATGGTTTCGAGCCTGTTGTCGAGGAAAAACAGGCGGTTTACGAGGTGAAGCCGCAGCCTCAGCAACAGCAACAGCCAAGACATGATGAGATGATATCCGAGTTCGACGGCGTGGTGCAGGCAGAAGGCGTACTGGAAATCATGCCCGACGGCTACGGATTCCTGCGTTCGGCCGACTATAACTACCTCAACTCCCCTGACGACATCTACGTGTCACAGTCACAGATTAAGCTGTTTGGCTTGAAGACAGGCGACACCATCCTCGGAATGATACGTCCGCCAAAGAACGGCGAGAAATATTTCCCATTGGTGAAGGTCGACAAGATCAACGGACGCAACCCCGACGAGGTGCGTGACCGTATCCCGTTCGACTTCCTCACCCCGTTGTTCCCGGATGAGAAATTCAAGATTACGGGACATCAGGGAGGCACAGTATCCACAAGGATTATGGACCTCTTCGCCCCTATCGGCAAAGGCCAGCGCGGACTCATCGTGGCACAGCCTAAGACCGGTAAGACGGTGCTTCTGAAAGAGGTCGCCAACGCCATAGCGGCGAACCACCCTGAGGTATACCTTATTATATTACTGATTGACGAGCGTCCTGAGGAGGTCACCGACATGGCACGCAGCGTGAAGGCGGAAGTCATCTCTTCGACATTCGACGAGCCAGCCGAGAAACACGTGAAGATTGCCAACATCGTGCTGGAAAAGGCAAAACGTCTGACGGAATGCGGTCACGACGTGGTGATCCTGCTTGACTCCATCACACGTCTGGCACGTGCCTACAACACCGTGTCGCCTGCATCAGGCAAGGTGCTTTCGGGCGGTGTCGAGGCCAACGCACTGCAGAAGCCTAAACGTTTCTTCGGCGCGGCACGTAACATAGAAGGCGGCGGCTCATTGACAATCCTGGCAACAGCCTTGATTGACACAGGATCAAAGATGGACGAGGTTATCTTCGAGGAATTCAAGGGCACCGGCAACATGGAACTTCAGCTCGACCGCCGTCTGTCGAACAAGCGCATCTACCCTGCCATCGATATCGTGGCATCGGGAACACGCCGCGACGACCTTCTCGTCGACGAACGCACATTGGCACGTGTTTGGGCATTGCGCAACCACTTCGCCGATATGACACCAGTAGAAGCAATGGAATTCCTGAAAGACAGGATTTCAAAGACCATATCCAACGAAGAATTTTTGGCAACAATAGACAAATAATATGAAAAGAATTGCTTTCTTATTGATAATCATAGCGTTATGCGTTTCTTGCACTAATAACAGAAATGAGAAATTTGCAAAGAACTTTATCGATAAGACATTGAGAATCAATCTCGTACACACAGGAGATTCGGCTAGCGAGTCGTTTAAACTTGACAAGCTTTATGACGACGGACTTTGGTACGGACGCACTAAAAACATGGTGAACCCTCATCGTTTGGGCGCTTACGTATATGAGTTGAGAGACGTTGAGACCAACGAATTGCTCTATTCCGACGGCATCAGCACCGTTTTCAGCGAATGGCGTCACACTGAGGAAGCAGCGAACGACAAGAAATCGTTCAACGAGTCGATACGCATACCGTTCCCCAACAAAAACGCCAAGCTCACCATGTACAAGATTGACAATCAAGAGGTTTCAGAACCAGTATGGGAGTATGTCATCGACAGAAAGACCAAATCGCTGATGGAACCCGCCAAGAACAACAACAACCGTATTGTACGGCTTCTTGACAGCGGCGACCCAAAGGAAAAAGTCGACATCCTCATACTCGGCGATGGCTACACCATCAATGAAACCGGCAGCTTCGACTCAGATGCGTTGCGGTTCTACAACAGCCTGATAAGCACCGAGCCGTTCAAGAGCAGGAAGTCGGACTTCAACGTGCACGCCATTCAAGTGCCGCCTACCGACGATGGCAGTCGGCTTGGGACAAAATATGGCACTTTCGGCCACGACAGATATGCCCTTGCCAAAGACGACTGGACAATCCGTGACTTTGCGGCACAAGCGCCATACGACTATATCATCATTCTGATGAACGACGACAAAAACGGTGGCGGAAGCTTATATAACCTTTACACTACCGCTGCTATACGCTCTCAATCAGATGATTATATGATCAGACACGAGCTAGGGCATCAGATTGTCGGAATCGGCGACAAATACTATGCAAAACACAACGATGCAGACACCACCGAAGTTTCATCATATTATTATGATTTCAATGAGTTGATAAACGAGATTTTGGACTTACATTCCAGATAACCATGTTGAAAGAAACCATAAAAAAGACCAGAATGTATGCAGGGATAACTCAATCGGAGATGGCGAGAGAGTTGTTCATGTCGGAATCGCAATATTGCCGTAAAGAGAACGGACAAGTCAGAACATCCTTGAGCGAAGCAAAGAAAATCGGGGAGTTTTTGAATATGAATGAGAATGTCGTGGAGAAGTTTTGGATGGCCGACCAGATTTACGACCTTATGAGGATTAACAAGGATCTTTTTTATGAATCGATGAAGATTGTCGAGGCGTATTTCGACAATTATGATGAATGCATTGAAATCCCCAATAAAAGCTGCAGTTTCAGCAGTCTTGAGGAACGCATAAGAAGCAGAAAAAAGAAATAACTGAAATATTTTTGAAAAAAAGAAAACATTTATTATTTTTGCAAAGATAAAATTTCGAATCCAGACAAGTTAGAAATATGAGCATTTACTTGTTTTTAAAGCTTTTAGGATGCCTTGCCCTTCTCATGTACGGTATGAAAACCATGAGTGAAGGCCTCCAGAAACTCAGCGGCGGACACCTCCGCAACATAATGGGAACCATGACCAAAAACCGTTTCACGGGCTTGCTTACTGGTGTTTTTGTCACAGCGGCGGTGCAGTCGTCAACGGCCACCACTGTCATGACGGTGAGCTTTGTGAATGCGGGACTTCTGACTCTGGCACAGGCCATCTCGGTCATCATGGGTGCTAACATCGGAACCACCGTCACGGCATGGATCATGTCGGTGTTCGGCTTCCAGATGAACATGAGCAACGTGGTGTTTCCGTTGTTTGCGCTGGCTATCGTGTTGATCTTCCAGAAGAAACCGACAGGCAAGTCATTCGGGGAGTTTATCTTCGGCTTCTCGTTCATGTTTCTCGGTCTGGTCACCTTGCGTGAAAACGCCATCGCGATGAATCTCCCTGAGAGAGAAAGCGTCGTCAATTTCTTTGCAACTACAGGCCAGTGGGGCTTCTGGACCACTTTGTTATATCTCTTGGTCGGCAGCATCCTGACCATGTGCGTGCAGTCGTCAGCAGCCATCATGGCTATCACATTGATTCTGTGCTCCAGCGGCGTCCTCCCTATCCATCAGGGTATCGCGCTCGTCTTGGGTGAAAATATCGGTACAACAGTCACATCAAACATCGCGGCATTGAACGCCTCAACCAACGCTCGTCGGGCTGCTTTGGCACATATGGTGTTCAACGTCTTCGGCGTGATTTGGGTGTTGATAGTGTTCAAACCTCTGGTGCGACTGGTATGTAGCTTCGTCGGTTTCGACCCCAATTTCGTGCCTGAGACAGAAGCAGACATCGCCGACGCCCAGGTGAGAGTTACCTACGCACTGTCAGCGTTCCACACCGCATTCAACTTATGTAACGTATTGATACTCATTTGGTTTATCAAGCCGATTGAGAGGTTTGTATGCCATATCATCAAGCAGAAAGAAGAAGACGAAGAAGGCAAGCTCAAGTTCATATCCGGAGGTCTGCTTTCGACGGCCGAGCTTTCGATATACGAGGCACAGAAAGAGATCAGCTTGTTCTCAAGCCGCACCAACAGGATGTTCAACTTCATCCCTACCCTGCTGTTCGACACCAAGAACGACGAGGCTTTCAGCAAGCTCTTCGCCAGGATTGAGAAATACGAGCAGATCTCCGACCATATGGAGATTGAGATCGCCAACTATCTCAACAAGGTGACTGAAGGACGTCTGAGCCCTGAGAGTAAGACCAAGATACGCTATATGCTTCGTGAGGTCGGCGAGCTCGAGAGTATAGGCGACAGCTGCTACAACCTGGCACGCACCATCAACCAGAAGCATACGAAGAACGAGCATTTCACCGATGTTCAGAAAGAACATATCCGCTATATGTTTGAGCTCTGCAACAAGGCATTGGACCACATGCAGAAGGTGCTCGACGACGACCAGGGTCTGGTCGACACCAACGAGTCGCTGAACATCGAAAACGAGATAAACAATTACCGCACCCAGCTGAAAGAGGCGAACGTCAACGACATCAACGAACACCTCTATAACTATCAGGCTGGAGTGCAGTATATGGATATCATCTGCGAGTGTGAGAAGCTGGGTGACTACGTCATCAACGTAGTCGAAGCCCATGCTCACAAGAAGATGACCTAGTCTTCACTGAAGTAAGATCCTTCTTTCATCACTTCTCCGCATGCCATACATGCGTTGAATTTCATTCTAGCTTTACGTTCGCGAGCAAACATACGCTTTGTCGAGGCTTCGTCTTCGGTGAATGCCAGGTGGTTGTCGATTGACATCATTCCCGCCATGCCTTCCACGTCAAGGTTGTCGGTGCCGATGAGGGTGAACGTCCATCCCTGTTTCTTCTGTTTCTCGATGAGGTTTTTCACCATCTTGAGGTTGTATTCCTCGCTTGAATTCTCCTCGCCGTCAGTAATGATGGTCACAAGGACGTTGTCGTCGGCATTGGTCTGGGCGTTGAGTTTCGCTATGCCCTTGCCTATCGCATCATACAGTGGCGTTGCGGCACACGGACGATAATCTTCCGTTGTGAGTTTGCGCGCCTTACTGGCCGGCTCATTATCGAGATGGATCTTGAAATGATCGCTGTCGAAGCTGATCAAGGTGATACGCTGTTCCATCTCAGGGTGAAGCTCCTGCATCTTCTGGCATGTTTCGATAGTCTCGTTAAGTCCTGCGAGAGCCTCTTTGCGGATAATGCTCATCGATCCTGATTCGTCAACGATGATGAGGTTGTAGATCTTCTTGGTTGTTTCTGTCTTTTCCATTTTTATAAAGTTTAAATTGTTAAACATTTAATTGACTTCTTTTACCATTAAGAAGAAGATTTTGAGAAAAAATTAAGCAGTTTTGAAAAAATTTTTGCTAATTTTGCAAAAGATATGACTGATGAATTGATTATCAACGGTTTCCGTTCCTTCAACGAAGAGATTACGAAGGATTATTTTTACGGTTATTGCCGTAAGGCGTACGATATTTTTGACCATAAATACCAGTTACGCAACAAAACAGGCTTGGATTTCTACTCTCTGGCGCACGAATATTACATCAGTCTGCTTGTCCACGACTTCAAGCCTTTGCTAGACCGTCCGCGCGGGATGAAACTCTCCTCCTGGATGATAAACGGATTCAGATTCGTGGTTTTAGATGCTCTTAAGGCATATAACAAGGAGTTTGCGCAGATGAGCGACTCATCGGCTGATGATGTTTTGGAATATATCCGCTCGAATGATTACGAAGAAGGCATGATGACACAAATTGCAGATGCCGTCACGTCGTATTATCAGTCAGACCAGGTGATGCAAGACATTGCACATTATGTCTTTTATGAAGGATATTCGCAAAAAGACGTGGCTGAGATGATTCATATCACTCCTGCGGCTGTGAATCAGAGGTATAAAAAGATGATGGACGAGGTGGTAACGCCTTACGTCATCGAGAACTACTCCGAAGGATTGTATCAAGGTGCTATGTTTGAGGTCGAAGAAGAGGTACCTGTTTATAGTAGTATGGCATGCGGACGATCGATGGCTCCGCGTTTCAAGGCCTCAGCGCCGAGAAGACGTGTTGTGGCGGACGAGCGCATGGCTTATGGCGAGCGCATCGTATTGCCGAAACGTACTATGAAAGAGAGGTTCTTTGTCTGTATCCTCAAGATAAAACACTGGCTATTTCCTCTAAAAACTTCCGATCGATAGCATCGAAGTTGTCGAATTTCTCGCTGTCGATGTCAAGGACGGCGACCACCGCACCTTTATTAATAATAGGAACGACGATCTCTGACTTCGTCAAGCTGCTGCATGCAATGTGGCCTGGGAACGCGTCGACGTCAGGAACGACAACGGTTTCGGCGTTTTGCCATGCTGTGCCGCATACGCCTTTTCCTTTGCGGATACGGGTGCAAGCAAGAGGACCTTGGTATGGGCCGAGGACGAGCATATCACCGACGACACGGTAAAAACCAACCCACCAGAAATGGAAGGTGTCTTTCAGACATGCCGCGATGTTAGCCATATTGGCAATCATATCAGTCTCCCCCTCCACCAGCGCTTTTATCTGTTGAAGCAGGTTCTCGTAAAGTTCCTGTTTGTTATTTCCTTTAATAATTAGATTTTCAGACATAGATAAATGTTATATATTATCGTTAATGCAAATATCACCGACTCAAATGACGACAAGCCTATCAACTTATTGAACTCCTTTCCTTTAGCCTTGGCAAACTTGATACTCACGAAGATGCAATAGACCAAAAACGGAATAAAAGTGTACAAAACTATATAATTTTCAAACACCAGATAAATCAATACTATTGAAATTATCGGATTCAAAAAATAAATACATTTCATTATCGTCTTCCCGAAGACGGTGACGGTGGTCTTTTTGCCGTTTTTCAGATCCTGTTCCGCGTCGCGATAGTTATTGATTATCAATAAGTTATTAACTATCACACCCATTGCCAGTCCCGCGATGATGAACTGGGTGTTGACATATCCAACCTGGATGAAGAACGTCAGCACCACTGGAGCAATGCCATAAAACAGCACGACTGCCAGGTCGCCGAGGGCGTGGCGTGACAGCGGGAACGGTCCTGTGGAATATGCCAGGGCACATAAGTGGATGACGATGCCGAATGGCAGCAGTATCCAGCCGCCCCAATATAACAAGGTGCAGCCTACGAGTAATGTGAGGACGCTCCAGACGACGATGCCTCGGCGCATCCGGGGCGGCTGGATCACGCCCGAGGCGACCATACGTTGAGGTCCAAGTCGTTCATTATCAGCGCCTTTGATACCATCGGCGTAGTCGTTGACGAAGTTGGATAGTATCTGTGCCATCACCGCAAAGACGAGGCAGATAGCAGCCGGAATCCAGCGTATGTCGGTGAAAAGATATGACAGAGCTACGGAAAGAACCACGGGAGCCATCGAGACCGGCAAGGTCATGGGGCGAGCCGCCTGGATCCAATATTTAAACTTCACTTCGCTCATTTTACTACTTTTTTGCTTGATAAAGACGACATAAACCGCAAGAAAACTCCTTATGCTTGACATCCTGATAACCGATATCCTGCAGCATCTTCATAAACTCTTCAGGCATCGGAAACATCTCTACCGACTGTTGAAGATAACGATAGGCTTCGGCGTTACCCGAGACACGTTTCCCGACAAGGGGAAGGATGTTTTTAAAATAAAGATTATAAAACCAACGCACTATAACATTCTGAGGCTCAGAGAGTTCCAGCACAAACAGGCTGGCATTAGGCTTGAGGACACGCCTTATCTGTTGCAGACCTTTCATTCTGTCGGCGAAATTGCGCACTCCGAAAGCCACAAAGGCCGCATCGAAGGTGTCGTTTTGAAAATCAAGGTTTTCGGCACTGCAATTGTAAAACTTTATCCTGTCACTCAAGCCGAGTTTTTCTACTTTCTCCCCTCCTATTTCAAGCATCTTTTCAGAGATGTCAACGCCCGAAACACCAGCGATTTCAATCTTTTTGGCGATTTGTATTGTAGAGTCAGCAGTGCCGCATGCCACGTCGAGAATCTTAGGGTTGGAGATATTGCCCAACGACTTTTTCATACGCCTCACCGACTTACGGCGCCACGACTTGTCGACATTGAGCGAAAGGATATGGTTCAGCTTGTCGTAAGTCGGAGCAATGTCGTTGAACATCGATGCTATTTGCTCCTTATCAGTAGCCATATTTGTCTTTCCATTTAGCCTTCAACGAGCGGCGCAGTTCCAGTTCGCGAGGGTTGTCTTGTGGTGAGTAGAGCCTTGTCCCGGATATCTCTTCTGGCAGAAACTCCTGTTCCACGAAGTTGCCAGGATAGCTGTGAGCGTATTTGTAGCCGTCGTGATAGCCGAGGTCTTTCATCAGTTTTGTCGGGGCGTTACGCAGATGCAGAGGCACGCTGAGGTTGCCTGTTTTCTTCACCAGCGCCTGTGCCGAGTCGATAGCCATCACAGCGGCGTTGCTCTTTGCCGACGATGCCAGATAAGTGGCAGTCTGCGAGAGTATTATCCTGCTCTCAGGCCATCCAATTTTGTTCACGGCGTCGAAGCATGCGTTTGCCAGCAATAGCGCATTGGGATTGGCATTTCCGATGTCTTCAGATGCCAGGATCAGCATCCTTCGTGCTATAAACAACGGGTCTTCGCCCGCCTCTATCATCCGTGCAAGGTAATATACCGCCGCATTGGGGTCGCTGCCGCGTATCGACTTGATAAACGCCGAGATGATGTCGTAATGCATCTCGCCGAGACGGTCGTATTTCAGCAGGTTGCTTTGGATATATTTAGTCGTGACCTCGTTATTTACCACGAGTTTCTTGGCTTTCGGCGAGGCGTCGTCGAGCATACCTACCACCAGGTCGATGGCGTTGAGCAGCTTACGGGCATCTCCCCCGCTGATCTGCATCAGAGCCTCGTCTTCTTTTATCACTATCTCTTTCTTATAATCCTCTTTCAGCACCTCTACAGCGCTGACTATCAGCTTCTTAAGGTCGTTTTTCTCGAGTTCTTTCAGGATATATACCTGACATCTCGAGAGCAGAGGCGATATCACCTCGAAACTCGGGTTTTCTGTCGTCGCGCCTATCAATGTGACCAGACCTTTCTCAACGGCGCCGAGCAGCGAGTCCTGCTGTGCCTTGGAAAACCTATGGATTTCATCGATGAACAGTATCGGTGGCTCGGGTGCCATGCGCGCTCGGTCATAGACCTCGCGCACATCTTTCACTCCGCTGCTAACGGCGCTGAGCACGAAAAACTGACGCTGCACCTGCTTGGAGATGATATAAGCCAACGTGGTCTTGCCTACGCCCGGAGGTCCCCAGAAAATCATAGAAGGTATATGCCCGCTCTCGATGGCGCGACGTAGCACGGCATTCTTACCTATCAGGTGTTCCTGCCCGATGTAGCCGTCCAACGAGGTGGGACGCAGACGTTCTGCCAATGGTGTCATCGATTTCATGATTCAAAGATTTATATTAGCGCTCAAAACGGGAGCCGGTCTCTTCAATGACTTTCTTCTTCCAAGAGTCAGGATATCCTGGCTGTTTCGGCTTTGCCGGATAGCCATATCCGTTGTATCTAAAGTGCCCGTTCTCCTCTTGTTTTATGTTGCTATCCAAGTATTTGACCAACAGATAGTTATCCAACTCTTTCCAGCGTTTCACGGTATTGGCGGCCGCTTTGTTATCGAAATCGGTCAGCAATGCTATCGCCTCCATCTCGCCGCCGTTATTCAGCATCTCAACAGCCTGCTTATCAATATCTTTCACTTTTTCTTGATAGCCGGTCTCCAGTTCATGCTGAACCTTTTGGATGTCTCCTATGACTCTATTATAAAACAGGTATTTGAAATGTGCCAGTCGGTTAAACACCCAGAATGCGGCGTTGTCGGAATACGTCAGCATGTCGCCGTTGCCATGACGATACTCTATCGGCACCTCTGATATCGAGCAGTAAAATGGGGTGTAAACCGTTGAGCCTGTGTCATCTACGCCAAACCAGATGATGCCGCCCACCTTGTCGGGGAGCCAGCTTCTCGACTGTGCGATGAACGAGAACCCCGTCTGCATGGTCTCGGTGCTGCGCTCGTTGAAATACTTCTTGCCGTCGTATTCCCAATACAATGGGTTGCAGCGATATGGCGAGCCAAACGGGTCGGCGCCGACATCTAGTGTCTTGTCAAGTTCAGTACCCTGGAAATGGTTACGCATAAACGACATCACGTCGTCAAGCGTTATCAGTCTATCAGGCTTGATATACAACGGCATACGTCCGTGCTCGAGGTCTTTGCCTGTCACATAGTCCCAATACTGGTCCATGCCTTCCGCCACCTCGTTGAACATTGCCCATACGCGCAGGTCGCAGATACGTGCGGCCGAGAAATCGACGGGCGCATAGGCCGCGCTGAAGTCGAAATCCTTGTCTTTGCCGTCGAAATAGCCTTTTTTGCGAGCGAACTTGATGATGTCGTTTTTATAGATCACCTCGACATCTTTCTTATAAAGCTTTTTCCAGTCTTTATCAGTTATCGATTTCTTGCCGTCTCTCAGCGGAAACGTCTGTATTCTCGCGGCATTGGCGTGACCCGACACATAGCCGTCGGGGATTCGTATCGCCACCCAGACAGCACCTTTCTCCTCGCCTTTTCCGATTATCTCCATATACCACACCTCGTCCTTGTCGGAGATAGAGAACGACTCGCCGTCGCTGCCATAGCCATATTGTTCAACCAGATCCGCCATCACTTTGATGGCTTCACGTGCCGACTTGCTACGTTCGAGAGCCATAAACATCAGACTGCCATAGTCGATGAGGCCGTTGGGGTCGATGAGTTCCTCGCGGCCGCCGAATGTCGTCTCGCCCATAGCCACCTGGTTTTCATTGATATAACCTACCACCTGATAGGTGTGAGCCGGTTGTGGCACATAGCCTCTTATCCTGTTGGTGCTGCGGTCATATATAGCGCGCATCGCGCCTTCTGCCCAGTCGCCTGCCGGGGTGAAATATAACTCGCCATAGCGGATATGCGAGTCGGCGGCGTATGTTATGAAATTTGAGCCATCGACACTCGCACCCTTGGTTATCAAGAAGTTGGTGCATGCCAACGAACTGAAGCCAACGGCAAACAACAAAGACAACAATGCTGATTTAATAATTCTCATAATGCTCAATTTACATGTTAGCAAATCCTCTTATAATATCCCCTATCACATACACTGAAATGACGAGTGTGAATGTGATTTTCATCATTGTTCCGGCAAGGAATCCTATAAACGAGCCGAGCGCTGCCCTCCATGCCTCTTTTTCCTGTTTTTTGGCAATTTTTTCTCCGAAATATGCGCCAAAGAACGGACCGGCAAGCAGACCGAAGAGACCGAAAGGTCCTATAGATATGCCCAGAATAGGTAAGCCTATCACGCTAACCAATAGTCCGATAATGCTCCCCCATGTACCTTGTTTGGACCCTCCGAATTTCTTCGTTCCCCATGCAGGCACCACATAATCGAGCACCGTGATGACAGCACATATCAGAAACACTATCACCAAGAATTCATAACTCCTGAAGTCAAACCTATCAGTCCAGTGAAGAAACAGCAGCGAAAGGTATGTCACCGCCGGACCAGGAATCACAGGTAAGACATCGCCTATCAATCCGACTATCAAGGCTAATATAGCCAATGCAATAAACAAATAATCCATAACTAGAAATTTTGCACAAAGTTAACAAATTTTCTTGACTTTTTTATAAAAACGGCTTATTTTTGCAAAAATTATTTAGGAACTTAAAAACTAATTTACATGAAAAGAAACCTTTTCCTAATAGGCCTATGCCTATTATGTAATCCATGCTTTTCCTGGGATTTATCAGGTATTGCAGGCGGTCGCAGCAATGCGATGGGTAGTTGCTCTGTGTCGTTAAACGATTTTTGGAGCATTAACAACAATCCGGCCGGAATGGCTTATCACCAGTTTCTCGGCGTAGGAATATCTTATGAAAACCGATTTTTCATGAAGGAGCTCAGTTTCTACAACGCGGCTCTCGTAATGCCCGTGAAAATCGGCACTTTCGGACTCTCCATGAGTCGGTTCGGGTTTGAAAACTTCAACGAAAACAAGCTCGGACTGGCATACGCACGTGCCTTTGGACCCTATCTGAAAATGGGCTTAAAACTCGACTATTTGTGGTTCAAGTTCACCGACGACTACGAGAAGCGACGAACTGCCACGTTTGAACTCGGCATCCAGTCAGATATCACCAGCGATCTTTGTGTCGGCGTTTATATCTTCAATCCGATAAATATCAAGTTACAAACCATTCATAATGAACGAGTTCCGGTAATTTTCAGATTCGGACTGTCGTATAAGGTCACGAAAGATTTCATGATGACTTCAGAGGTCGAATATAACTCCGAAAGTCAACTTGATTACCGTTTCGGGTTGGAATACAACACCTTGAAAGAATTTTACATCCGTGTCGGCGTGCGAACCAATCCGGCTACGGCATGTGTAGGCGTCGGATACACGCTAAATCGAGTGATTATTGATATTTCCGCAACAATGAACCAATACACAGGCGTGTCGTTTCAAAGCAGCCTGATTTTTAAAATTAAGGAACCTGACCTATGAAAAAGCTTTTGATACCTATATTAATGATGTTGCCTTGCATAACTTTTGCGCAAAGCAACATCACCGACGACATCATCATCGACCAAATCGAGCGTATGATGGAGAACTCCGACGAGGAACTCGACTTCACCGAACTCATCGAGGAATATTGGAGTATCTGCGAAAATAAAATCAACATAAACAATCCCGATGAGCTTAATCAACTTATTGATTTACATCTAGTTAACGCAATTACTATTGAGAATATCAACGCTTATCGAAAGAATTACGGCGACTTCATGATGCCCGATGAACTACAATTTGTTGAAAGCATAGACGAGATGACACTGAATATCATAAAACCACTGATTTGCTTTGATAAACCTAAAGAAAAAGAGAAACTGCGAACCAAGGATCTGTGGAAATACGGCAAGCACCAGACGATTTTTCAGATGGAACGGTGTTTCAACAAAAAAGCAGGCTATCCCGACTCGTATCTTGGCAGTCCGAACAAGGTTTTGTTGCGATATAGTTTCACTTCCAGCAAGAAACTGGAATATGGCTTTGCGATGGAGAAAGACGCCGGCGAGAAAAACATGCTCGACTTCGTGTCATTCCATTTTCTGATAAACGACTGGAAATTCGTGAAGACACTGGCGCTTGGTGACTATCAACTCGCTTTTGGTCAAGGAGTTACGATGGGCTCTGGACTGGCGTTTGCAGCAGGCGGCGGATCGCTGTTAAGGAAAACAAAGAAGATTCGGGCTTCGAAATCAGCGAACGAGGTAAGATATTTGCGAGGCGCCGCCACCACCTTAAATTACAAAAACTTCGACCTTACAGTGTTTTATTCAAACAAGAATGCCGATGCCAATATTAGTGTGGTTGACAGCATCACCGGCGAGCCGCTGGTGGTGACGGCATTACAGCAAACGGGACTGCACCGGACCGAAGCCGAGCTTACTGACCGTCATGCGATTACGCAGCAGCTGTTCGGCGGCAACCTGAGTTACCGAAGTTCACGTCTTCAGATTGGATACACCATACACAAAACCATCTTGAGTTGTGAGCTCAATCCCGATCCGAGGTTGTACAACACCTTTTATTTTCGAGGCAAAACTCTTGTCAATCAAGGAGTTGACTTTTATTATGTGTTGAAAAAGATTGCCTTCTATGGTGAGGCTGCCATCAGCGACAACCTCGCCCCTGCCGCTTTGATCGGGACAACTGTCCAACCTGCTGGATATATTGATTTTACTGTACTTTACAGATATTACGACAAGAAATACCAAAACTTTTACAGCAACGCTTATGCTGCGGGAAGTCCGCGTAACGAGAGAGGTCTGTATCTCTCAACGACGATAACTTTTGCACCACGCTGGAAACTAACAGCCACCGCGGACTTCCCGCAGTCAGACTGGATTAAAACGACAGCCTACGCCCCGAGCAGGACCCAAGACTACAATTTGCAGATAGAACATCAGATAAACGGCAACTCATTGTTTTTAATTCAGTTACGATACAAAGACAAAGAGAAAAACGGACCAAGCGACAACACCTATATGCGCGCCTTGATCCACGACCGCAAGATGTCACTGCGTTTTCACGTCACCTACCCTGTCGGCAGCGATTTCATCTTTAAAAACCGTGTGGAATTAATCAATTACAAAGATGTGCAGAAAAATGGCAGATGTTATCTGATTTATCAGGATATACTATATAAACCGGATAGTCATCCGTTCAGTTTTGCCTTCAGATATATGTTGTTCGACAGTCCAAAAGGCGCGGTTTACGCCTACGAAAACGACATCCTAAATTCATTCGCCATCGGCAGCTTTTATCATAAAGGCATGAGAATATATCTGTTAGGAAAAGTAAAACTCCGATGGGGATTGTCGATAAACGCAAAAATCGGCTGTACGGTTTACAGCAACGTCAATGAAATAGGCAGCGGGTTGGAAAAGATTGAAGGAAATGTGAAGACTGAAGGTAAAATACAAATGATATGGAAATTATAGAGATGATGTGCACATCGTCTCTACTAGTACAACTTTTCTCTTTTGATAAGATACGCCGTCAAAACCTGGTCATACAGCTTGTTGATGTCGGCTTCGACGTAGTCGATTTGGTATTGGTAGCAATGACGGAGGAGTTCGTCTTTACGCGCCTTCATGATTTGCTCATATTTTTCCTTGACCTCCGTCGGGTTGAGTTTCACCACATCGCCCGATTCGAGGTCCACAAAACGATATGGACGGTTTTCGAACTCGAGTTTTTGCTCGAGCAAGCAGTCGTGAACATGGAACAGCACCACCTCATGCTTGTTGTAACGCAGATGCTCTAAAGCCGCGAACAAATCGTCATGCGACTCAAGACTGTCGATCATGTCGCTGAAGATGATAACAAGCGAGCGTTTGTGCGTCATCTCGGCAATCTTATGCAGACAAGCGGTGGCATTGGTGGTTTGTTTTTTGTTTTTGTCGTAAGGCAACAGTAACTTCTCCAACTCATTGTAAATCATGTTGATATGAACTGGAGCGAGCTTTGCCTCTGTGTGTATTGTGACATCGTCGTCAAACAGATCCAAGCCCACGGCATCACGTTGACGACGCATGAGTTCCATCAAGGTGGCTGCACTATAAACCGAGAACCAAAGCTTGTTTGGATTTTGGTAGTCAAGTCGTTGACGTACGGGGAAATACATGCTCGAGCTGGCATCGATAACCAGTTGGCAGCGGAGGTTGGTCTCCTCCTCAAAACGCTTGACAAAAAGCTTATCGGTCCGCCCATAAAGCTTCCAGTCGATATTACGGATTGGCTCGCCCGTGTTGTACAAGCGATGTTCCGCAAACTCGACTGAAAACCCATGAAACGGACTCTTGTGAAGTCCCGTGATGAAACCCTCGACAATCTGCCGGGCATGAAACTCGAGACTCCCAAGAGGAGCGATATTATTCTTATCAATCATATTATTGGTTAAAAGTTAAAAGATAAAAGTTAAAAGAGTCTTGTTTTCTTTTAACCTTTAACTTTACTCTTTTAACTACAAGAACTTCTTCAGTTTCTCTTCGAACACTGCCTTCGGAGCGCCACCGACATGTTTCTCGACGACTTCGCCGTTCTTGAAGAAGAGGACGGTCGGGACGTTTCTGATACCGAACTGTGCAGCGATGTTGCCGCATTCGTCAACGTCGACTTTAGCGACCTTAGCCTTGCCTGCATATTCGTCCGAGAGCTGGTCCATATAAGGAGCAATCATACGGCACGGACCGCACCATGTTGCGCCAAAGTCAACCATTACTGGGATTTCCGACTTCAAGACTTCAGCCTCGAAGTTTTCTTCTGTGATATGTACTGCCATAATATTAAATTTTTAGTTGTTGCAAAGATAATTATTTTAACAAATCGTAAGTTATTAAATCGCTATAATCGTTCATTTTTTTGAAAACCGCCTCAGCATTGATCTTGCCTTTCTCAGGATGCGTCGAGCAAGTCATGCTGTGCTTCTTGTCAACCAACATCACGGAATACGGCTGATTTCCAGGGTTTTCCTTGAAGATATCGATGACCGCCTTCACGTTTTCGCTTGTTAACTTATTGATATCCAAGCAGAATTTCGCCTCGCGCTTCGATTTATCAAACACAGTCTCAAGCAGAGTCACATCCAGGATCTTAAGCTCATTAGGACGTTTCTTATCGTCTGGCAAATCCCTGTTATAATAAGGTTCCTGAACGATTCCTGTTATCATCAGCGGTGTACCTAAGACGAACAAATGTTTGAATTTTAGATATGTCTCGCTGAAGAGAGGGAAATCATAGCTACCTGTCTGATCCTCAATGCTATACTTACCGAAAGCCTTACCTGCCTTGGTAGTCATATCGACTGAGTTAGTCACTATTCCGGCGATATGAACCGTAACACCTTTCTTATTTTGTATGACATTTTGCAGGTTCTCCAGCTTAGTATCGATGAAATACCTTATCGTATATTCATAAGCGTCAAGCGGATGCGAGCTAAGGAAGAATCCGATGGCATCTTTCTCTTCTTCCAACATCTTGATGTTCGACCAGTGTTCGCATTCAGGGATATCGAGTTTAAACAAGTCGTCACCACCAGCGGCCTCAAGCTCTCCGAAGAGGTCGATCTGAGCATTGTTTTTACGTTCGTTGCTCGCGTTTACCTGCTTTATCGACTTCTCGATGAAATTCATCTTCTCGCCTGGAGCGATATAGAAATATGCTGCACGATGAAGCTCCGTAAAATCGCTGAAAGCGCCTGCTCTTGCTAGCTGTTCCAACACTTTTCTGTTGAGACTCTTTGCCCCCACCCTCGCCATGAAATCGGCGAAACTGGTATAACGGCCGTTAGCCTCACGCTCCTCTTTGATGACATCGGCCACCTCGCCTATGCCTTTGATGCCTCCGAAACCATAGTAGATATTGCCGTTTTCATCAACGGTAAATTTGTATTCCGACTTATTGACATTTGGAGGCAACACGTTGATTTTCATTCGCTTGCATTCATCAAGCATAAAGATAACCTCTTCGGCATCGCGGATACTCGAATTCAACACTGCCGCCATAAACTCCGCCGGATAATGGGCTTTCAGATAAGCCGTCTGATAAGCGACCCACGAATAACAGGTAGCGTGCGATTTGTTGAATGCGTACTCTGCAAATTTCTCCCAGTCTTTCCAGATCTTTTCGAGAATCTTAGCATCATGACCGAGCTCCTGGCCTTGTTTCATGAACTTGTCCTTGAGCTCCATCATCTTCGCTATCTGCTTCTTACCCATAGCCTTACGCAGGGTATCCGACTCACCTCGGGTGAAATTGGCAAGTTTTCTCGACAGAAGCATCACCTGCTCCTGATACACCGTAACGCCGTAGGTGTCTTTGAGATATTGTTCCATCTCCGGAAGATCATACGTGATGGGCTCTCTACCATGTTTTCGGGCAATAAAATCAGGGATATACTCAATCGGACCCGGACGATATAGCGCGTTCATAGCGATAAGGTCCTCAAACACAGTGGGTTGCAGCTCCTTCAGGTATTTCTGCATGCCTGGCGATTCAAACTGGAATGTGCCGATGGTGTTGCCGGCGCTATACAGCGCAAAAGTCTCCTTGTCGTCAATCGGGATATGGTCGATGTCGAGGTCGATGCCGCGGGTCTTCTTGATATTGGCAAGTGCGTCCTTGATTTGTGTCAAAGTCTTCAAACCAAGGAAGTCCATCTTGATGAGACCGACGTTCTCCACAACGTGTCCATCGTATTGAGTGACAAGCACATCCTCGCCTGTATCCTTATCTTTGATAGTGCAGACTGGCGCAAACTTCGTCAGGTCGTCAGCACCGATGATGACGCCGCAGGCATGGATGCCTATCTGACGGTTAGTATCCTCGAGTTCGCTAGCGTACGTCAGCATCGACGACACGTTCTCGTCGTCGCCGTTGACCATATCTTTGAGCTCCTTGACGTATTTGTAGCAGTTTTTGAGGTTCACCTTCGGCGACTTACCCTTCTCATCCTTGATATTCTCAGGGAAACTGCGATCAGGGATGTAACTCTTTATCGTGGCGACCTCCGAAAGCGGAATCTTCTGCACACGGCTCACGTCCTGGATGGCCGATTTAGCAGCCATGGTGCCGTAAGTGATGATATGTGCCACCTTCTCTTTGCCGTATTTCTGCGTAATCCAGTCGAGGACCTTGCCACGACCGTCGTCATCGAAGTCCACGTCGATATCGGGCAACGAGATACGGTCTGGGTTGAGGAAACGCTCGAACAGCAAGTCGTATTTCAGCGGGTCTACATCGGTGATTTTCAAGCAGTAAGCCACCACGGAGCCTGCCGCCGAACCACGACCCGGACCCACGCTGACGCCCAGCTCCTCGCGGGCGCCACGGATATAATCCGCCACGATGAGGAAGTAGCCTGGGAATCCCATGGATTTCATGGTGTGCAACTCAAAGTTGATACGTTCCTTCTGCTCGTCGGTGAGGTTCTCGCCATAACGCATCTTGGCGCCTTCCCACGCCAGTTTCGCAAGGTAGTCAGCCTCAAGTTTGATACGGTACAGCTTCTCGTAGCCACCCATTTTCTTGATTTTTTTCTCTGCCGCCTCCTGGCTCATCACCACCTCGCCTTTCTCGTTGCGCGTGAACTCGTTGAAGAGGTCTTCTTCAGTGAATTTCTTCTTGTATTCCTCCACCGTTCCGAACTCCTTCGGGATGTCGAACTCCGGCATTATCGGGTCGGAGTTGATGGAATATGTCTCCACCTTATCGGCGATTTCCATAGTGTTTGCTAGCGCTTCCGGCACATCGGAGAAAATGGCGTACATCTCTTCAGGCGTCTTCAGCCATTCCTGTTTGGTGTAATGCATACGGCTCGGATCGTCGAGATCCTTACCAGTGCTCAGGCAAATCAGACGGTCATGAGCCTCTCCGTGTTCCTCCTCCACGAAATGTACGTCGTTGGTACAGATGACTTTGGTCTTGGTCTTCTTGGCAAGCTCCAGAATCACCTTGTTAACCTCCACCTGACGGGCGTAAACCTCCTGGTCGCCGCCTGGCTTGTCGGTCTTATGTCGTTGAAGCTCAAGGTAATAGTCATCACCAAAGAGCGATTTAAACCACTTAATGGTCTCCTCCGCCCCTTTGATGTCGCCGTTCATTATCTTTTGCGGCACTTCGCCACCTAAACAAGCCGAACATGCGATTATGCCCTCGTGATATTTCTCAAGAAGGCTGTGGTCGATACGCGGATTATAGTAGAAACCGTCAGTATATGCTATGGATGCGAGCTTACAAAGGTTTTTGTAGCCCGTCTTGTTCTTCGCCAATAGGATAAGGTGCCAGCCTCTATCCACACGACCATCACGTTTGTCGATGCTGACAGGAGCGCAGTAAGCCTCGGTACCGTAGATTGGTTTGAAATTAGCCCCGTCTTTGTTAACCTTATCGGTATAATCAGCCAACTCCTTGATGCCGAACATGTTACCATGGTCAGTGAGAGCCATAGCATGCATGCCGTTTTTCAGACATTTGTCCACCAGATCTGGAATCTTCGACATTCCGTCGAGGATGGAAAAATGCGAGTGCACATGAAGATGGGTAAACTGTATTTTATCAGGTTCTGCAGGTTTTTCCTCAACTATCTCTTCCTTTTTCGGTTCTTCTTTAACCTCGTAATTCGGCTTTATCTCAATACCTGCGGCTTTCATCACGTCGGGGTTGGCCTCACGGAACTTTTTGAAGAACTCCTCTCCTTCCGGAATATCAGTATTGTCAAGCACTCCGAGACGGACGCATTCGAGGAAGACGCGTGCCGTGGCCTCCACGTCAGCGCAGGCGTTATGGGCCGAGCTGAAGTCTTCGCCAAACAAAAGCTTGTGAAAATCAATAAGTTTCGGCAGTTTAAACTTTCCGCCTTTGCCACCAGGGAACTGACAATACTCCGCGGTCTTCTCGGTACAGGTGTCAATGGTTTTCCAAGTCTCCAGCGGGTTCTCGCCACGGTCGCGCAGAAACTCGCATCCTACGACGTCGAGGTCAAAATTAATGTTATGACCCACGAGATATTTAGCTTTCTTCGCTGCTTCGAGGAACATGTCGAGGACTTCGTGCAACGGCTCGCCGTGTTCGAGGGCGTATTCGGTGGAGATACCATGTACCATTTTGGCATTTATCGGAATCTCAAAGCCATCTGGGCGTACTATATGATTTTGAGCCTCGACGAAGTTACCGAGTTCGTCGTGGAGCTGCCATGCAATCTGCACCATTCGCGGCCAGTTGTCGAAGTTGGTCAGCGGGGCGTTTTTCAGTAGTGGCAAGCCAGTGGTCTCGGTGTCGAATATCAAAAACATACTAAAACGGATTTACAATAATTCATTTGATAATCAAGGGATAATTTTCCATGAAATCAGGTTTCAAAGATAAACAAAATTTTCGGATTTTTATGATTAATTTTAAAATTTTTACAAAGATTTGAGAATCAAAAGTTTATAAAAATATTTTTCGGAAAATGTTGGTGGTGTTGAAAATTTTTGTACTTTTGCAGCCGCAAACCTCGGGTAGGTTTAAGTTAACTAATTATAAATCAATTAAAAAAGTAATTTTATGCCAGCAAAAATCAGATTACAGAGACATGGTAAAAAGGGTCAGCCTTTCTATCACATTGTAATTGCAGACGGTCGTGCACCTCGTGATGGTAGATTTATTGAAAAAATCGGAACTTACAATCCTGTAACAGTTCCAGCTGAGATCAGTCTTAATTTTGACAAAGCTCTTGATTGGTTAAACAAGGGTGCTCAGCCAACCGACACAGTCCGTTCAATCCTTTCGAAGAAGGGTGTCATGCTCAAGAAGCACCTCATG